>JBIKYX010000084.1:0-18689 GCA_044355035.1 Pseudanabaena sp.
TGGCAAGTTACGCTGTGATGCGGATCTGCGTTATGTCTACAGAGGTGAACAGAAATCCCGTGGTCGTAAGCGCAAGTACGATGTCAAAGTGGACTTGACCGACCTCAGTCGCATGACCTTAGTTGCCGAAATTGAACCCCAAATTTACCTTTATACGGTCGAAGTCTGGGTTGTAAGCATGAAACGCAAAGTCCGTCTTGCTTACATTCGAGATGGCCGTAATCCTGAGCGCCTTGGTGGGGCTTTGTTGTTTTCCACTGACATCAATCTTGATGCATTAGAAATTCTTTGTTTCTATAAAGCTCGCTTTCAGATTGAATTCATCTTTCGTGATACTAAACAGTTTACGGGTTTAGCCGATTGCCAAGCTCGTGATTTGACTAAGCTTGACTTTCATTTCAATTCTGCTTTGATGGCTTTAAATTTAGCTAAGTTCGATGCTTGGCAAACTCATCTTTCATCATATCCAGACAAACCTTTTGTTTTCTCAATGGCGAGTTACAAACGTTTGGCTCTCAATCGCCATCTCCTCGAACGCTTTATTTCCCTGTTAGATTTAGACCTTACCTCGATTAAATCTCACCCTAATTTCCACAAGCTTTGCTCCTACGGCTCCATCTCTGCTCAACTTTGTCCGTAGTATTGATCAAGAAACGAACTTAAAATGACAGAGGAACTTCAGTGAAGAAACAACTTCTCTCCCCTGTATGACAAGCAATACCACCGATTTGCTCAATTTTGACTAAGATCACATCCCGATCGCAGTCGTAGTATATTTTCTTTAGCTTTTGGATATGTCCAGAAGTTGCCCCCTTATGCCATAGCTCCTGACGCGAGCGGCTCCAGTAATGTACTTCCCCAGTTTCTATAGTTAACTCTAGCGCTTGGCGATTCATCCAAGCCATCATCAAAATTGTGCCATCTTCGTAATCTTGCGCGATCGCAGGAATTAAACCCTTTTGATCATATTTGAGAGTTTCAATCCAATTATCAGACATACTTTTTTAGCTTAACTTTAACTTAACTGATGTTGCTGGCAAGGGATAGTCAGTATCAGTTTTTTTTGACTCCCTGTTTAATATTTTGCAACAAATCTTTAAATATTGCTCAACTGTAAAGCTAGACAGGTAAACTAAATCTAGTTGATTTTGACCAGTAGCGATCGCTACCATCTTTCGTCCGATGTTGGCTAGACTAAGGTAGTCTGAATAATTAAATATTTAGAATTGTTACCGCGACTTGGAGGATATATGGTGTATACCCCTTTGATTAGTTTCACTTTATTGGTAATGTTATTTCTCGGAGTAGCATTTACCCTAAGTTATTTCTGGTGGGCTGATCGCTACAAAACCCCAGAGGTGATAGCGGCGGAAGTGATGCATTTCTCAGAGCAGTTTACTAATGTGTTTTCAGTATTTGCCGTTGGGATGTTAGCTTTTGGCATCATGTTGATATTCTTGAACTTTTCCATCCAATAAACAAAAAAAGCGTGCATGGCACGCTTTTTTTGTTACAAGAGTCCCACAGCACCACCTAACAAAACTGCCATGATGGCGATCGCTATAGGGTGAATCAGCAAACCCCAAAGGCTAGGAATCTTAATCTGATCGCAAAACGGAAATAACAAATGGGCGATCGCCGCATTCACGACCAAAAAGCTCACAGCCCAAACAGGAATCAAACGTAAATTTAAGTTAGCCAGAACTACCCAAACAAAGATATTGGCGATCGCCACAATCCCCACACCCTGCACCCAACCCTTACCAGAAGCGATCGGACGATTACTAGACATCCACACCAGAGCCATCCATGTCAGTGAGGTCAATAATCCACAGGCGATCGCATGGTAAATTGCACCATAAGTAGGATTAAGCATAGGAATAAAGGATTGTATAAGTTTTACAGTTGTAAAAAAGATAGGGCGCGAAGCACACCCCATCTTTCTTAGTTAATCAATTTTGGCGGGAATACCCTGACGACGCAACTGTTCAATTCGTTGTTGAGCGGCATTAGGATCTCGATAGGAGCCGACTTGTACCTGTCCATCACTTGGACGCACATAAGCATCGCGCTCGACCTGTTGAGCATTTGCTCCATAGCCATTTTCGACAACTACACGATAGCTGTCATTGTTTGTAGATGCTGCAATCTCAGGCTGAACCATTGGTGAAGCCGATAAAGGAGCCGCATACTTTACCGAATTGTTTCTACGCGGTGCAACATAGTCACTACCAGAAGCATTATTGGGAGAGATACTGGGAGAACTTGTGGGAGAAGAACTTCGGGCAGCAGTATAGGTGTTGGCAGACTCGGTGGAAGTTGCTCTAGGAGTTGCTGTTGAGCGTGATGCTGAACTCCTCGACGATCGCCTGCTGGAAGAAGGGGCTACAGGAGCCTCATAACTTCTTTCGGGTGCGGTGTAACCACTGTCCACAGGTGCTAGAGCAGGTGGTAAGGGAGCTACGGCAAGGTTAGACAAATTGATTGGTGGCACTGTGCGTAATGGAGTGCTAGAAGAATTACTAGAAGAAGTACTATTAGGGACGAATAAATTTGTCCCTGTAGTCAAAGGATTTGTCGGCGAATTTTTCTTAGCGATCGCAGGATTTAGTGAATTACCATTCTTACTCAACTTATCAAGGGTTTGATTAGCGAGATTTTTGTCACTAGCAAAAGGCACAAAAGACAGGGAAGCATCATTAATTTTCTGCTCCTGCTGATTCTGTAAATCAATATTTTTGCCTAAGTCATCACTCTTTGAGTCGGATTGAGATGTTTTAGGTCGATTATCTGTCTTGAAAAGTTTCATTACCCCCGATGGATCAACTAAAAGATAGCCGATCGCGGCACTAGAGAAAAGTAATAATAAAAGTGAAATAATCCCCACAGGATTCATCAAACTGCGGAAGGTGTTCTTTTCAAGGGTCGCTCTAGGAATGGGAATTTGCGACTCTTGATTGATCGAGTTTTGATAATGATTTGCATAGTCATTGGCAAAGTTCTGCAAAATCTCATCATCATCAGGCTGTGAATTTTTTGTCCCCGCCGAAAAATTATCAGGCGATACATTTCCAGCATGAGAATCACTGGCGATCGCATAATTAGGATAAGTATTTAAAGTCTGAGTGCTAGCAAAAGCGTTATCAATACCAGTGTTGGAGTCACTGAAATTATCTGGATTGTTGGACTGGTCTAGCCCTTGATTGGCGTTTATTTCTGTAGATATTTTCCCCAATGGTGGCATCACAGGCATTTGAATAGACATTTGACCAGACATTTGACTACTGCGCTGATCCTGTTTATCAACGGGAGGTTCGAGGGGTGGCAGTAGTGCTTCGGACATACTGGGGGAAGCCCAGACTGACTGCGTAGAAATGGCACGAGGTCTAAACGGATTTAGGTAGGAAATGGTCTGCCCATTGGCTTGCCAATGACGATAGCGATCTAGTTCATCATTCAGACTCGACTCTAATCCAGCCAAAGCTGTTTTCAAGACTGAAGAATGGGCGATCGCTGGCAAAAGAGAAGCCTCTGCGTCAGTGGCTTTGGAGTTAATGTTGGGGTTAACTTTTCTGGTGATGGTGGGCGAGATAGTGGGACTCAAGGTTTGCATAATCTTTACCTCAGACAGTAACGGGGGTTTGAGCTAGGTAAATGTCTCGAATATCTTCAGGAAGGGCTGATTCTAAAGCGTTATAGGCGCTAACTAGAAGCTGCTTAACATCGCTAGCTGAGATGTTTTCGCCTTCAGCATGTAAGTAGGCGGCGATGCGCGTATGACTCCACTGAAAAGTTTGAGATAACAATAGTATCAGACGTAAGTTACCCGCCATTTGATTTAGGGCTTGATTAAGGTAGCACCAAAATACGGGCGGTGTATCTTTGAGTGAATATTGAATATCTTCAACAGGAGGAACTTCAGCACGGTTAATCATCATTGCCGCTATGTTGATCAACCAACTTTGTAAAGATAAATGGGGAGCCGTGGTGCGTAAATCTAACACTCGCATTTCGTGATAGATGTATTCCCAAGTTTTCACAAATAAGTAGTCGGATTGTACTGGCGATCGCGTGGCGGTTCCGATCAGGGTATATAGCACCTGTCCGTAGCGACAAAAAATCGCGGCAAAGAACTGACCTTCTTCAGGATGCAGTTGAAATAGCGACACCAGCTCGCGATCGCTTTTCTGAAAAAGCGACTGAACCTTAGGATGATGAATTTCGGGTAGGGGGGGAAGCTGCAAGGTCACGGTTATTGCTAGCTCACTTTTTTTAGTTTGCAAATTTAATGCACACATACTAGCAGCAAAGTATGATAATGCAACCCGCACTTCGTACTAATAGTTTGAAAGAGTTGGCGCATGCGCCAACTCTTTCAAAGGAAAAGATCATGATTTACCGTAGTTTAGCTGATATTAATATTTATGACTCGCCCAAACTCGATCGCTTAGCAACGCAAATGGCAAGAGGGCGATATTTGCAAATTAATGCTATTGAGCAAGATGCTCAAGTGAATTATTTCGAGATTCAATTACTTGAGGATGGATATGCAGGGTTACTCGATCGCCAAGATTTAGATAAGTTGGAACTAAGCGATCAGCAAAGTTATGAAGCAAACTACGATGTTAATTTTTCGCCTGTTTTGACTGCGCTGGAAATCGGCGATCGCCTTCCTAAAGTAATTAAATACATTCGCGAAACAATGGCAACACCGAATGAATATCTTTGGGGCGGGACGGTTGCGCCGAATTATGATTGTTCTGGATTAATGCAAGCTGCTTTTGCCTCGGTCGGTATTTGGATTCCCCGTGATGCTTATCAACAGGAAGCTTTTGCTGAGTCAATAGATTTAGGTGATTTACAGATCGGTGATCTGATTTTCTTTGGTACACCTATAAAAGCGACCCATGTGGGTATTTATATTGGCAATCATGAATATATTCATAGTTCAGGTAAAGAACATGGACATAATGGAATCGCGGTGAGTGTTATTAGCGAGATCGCTGAATCAGATCAAGTGTCTCAATGGTATTTCAAGGAATTACGCGGTGCAGGAAGAATTACCAAAAGCATTTAGAGAACATCTAGATCCCCCCCAGCCCCCCTTAAAAAGGGGGGAGAATAAATTAAATTTTCTTCTTTCCCCTTTCTCAAGGGGGATTGAGGGGGATCTCTTAGATGCGATCGCCAGTATTCTTTTACCAGATCCATTTCACAAAGACCCAGCCGATAGAATTTTAGTAGCGATCGCTAGACGATATCAAATTCCGCTTGTAACTTGTGATGTCAAAATCCTAAATTATCCACACTTAGAAACCATTTGGTAGTGATCGCCTATATTCATGACATTATGCAGCCTTGGCAATTATCGTGCGATGACGAGGAGAATTAGCGGTGATGCTGGGAGAATCAAATCCTGCGGCAACTAGTTCTGATTCCATATCAAAAGCAAAATATTGATCAAGATAAGGTTCTGTACTCTTGAGCAGAGTCAAAATATAGGGCGGCATTTTTCGATAGATATCTGAAGCGGGATTCATATCCATGAAGGTGAAATAACCATTGGGGCGCAAAATACGACGGATTTCTCGCAAAATTTGCCGACTTGCTTCTTGGGGTAACTCATGGAAGATGAGAAAACAGGAAACAAAATCAAAGGAATTATCAGGAAATCCTGTTTGTTCGGCGGTTGAATGGAGCCATTGCACTTGCTGATTTTCTAGAAGCTCAGGATGCTTGGTGCGGGTATTGTAATTAGCGATCGCCAAAAAATGTGGTGATAAATCTAAACCCGTGATCTTGGCTTGAGGATAAGCACTATGCAACACAAAAGTACTCATACCGACACTGCAACCAATGTCGAGAATATCTTGAGGGGATGTGGAAATCTTCTCTTTGACTACATCAATATAACTTTGACGCAGACGAGCATCTCCTTGGACGGGAGGCTGGTCATCATTCCAAATTCGCGAATGGACAGCAAAGGCGGCAACTTCCACTTCGGTCGCTGGTATCCAACCGAGATTACCTTCTTCGTAGGCATGGAAATGCTTGAGATAATATTCTGGATATTTAATATAAGGATTTTGGACTTTGGCAAGTTCGCTATCGAGATCTTGTTTTTGTAAATCCGCCACAATTTGCAGCCAATGTACACCCATCGACTCAGCGCGTTCGATCATCATTTTCCGAGCGCGTTGTTTGGCTATGTTGAATATCGGCGCGATCGCTAAGATGCTATTTACTAATCGAGAGGCTAGTCCGATTTTGGGGCTAGGGGCAGAATTGGCAACAGTCATAACAATTTAATAAATATAATTTATAAGTATAATTTCAATAATTTAGAATCAAAGCAATAGCCCTGCAATAAATTACGGGCTGAAAGCTTAAACCCGTTTCAACGGGTTGATTAAAGGTTTTTCCTAGTCTGCTTTAGCTGACTTTAGCTTTGAGCCAAGAACTTGAGTTCTTGGGTTTGATCACTCTTTGATTTTACGAGATTTGATCGCGATCGCAGGATTGCCACTGTAAATTGTCATCGGTTCTAGCGATCGCGTTGCCACGCTACCTAAACCTAAAATTGCGCCCTGTCCAACTCTTACACCCGCCGCCACTGTCGCCCGTGCTGCAATCCAACTACCTGATTCGAGATAAATTGGTGCAGTCCGCAATCCAAAATCGCGATCGCTCCAGTCGTGGTTGCCTGTGCAGAGATAAACATCTTGAGAAATACAGCAATGGCTTTCGATCGTGATCCAGTCGAGATTATCTAACCAAGCATCTTCACCAATCCACACAAAATCTTTAATAATTAATCGCCAAGGGAATTTGACCCGCACTCCTGTTTTAATGCGTACTCCCTGTCCAATTTCTGCACCAAACCAGCGCAAAATATTTACTTTTAAGTCTGAGAATGGAATTAAGTAGCTCCGCACAATTGGTGCGCCGATAAAATACCAGAGCAGTTGCTTCCAGAGTGGCGCACCTGTGGTGTAGGTTCCTGTTGTATAGCGATCGAGACGCAAAGTAGTATTTTCCTCTCGGTTTAATTAAATCAGCTTAATTAAACAAGGGGCTTAAGCCCCTTGCCTGTCCACGAATCATTTCGGATCATTATCGATAATTTTTTATGAGCTAGACCCAAATCGAATTGCGTAAACGTCCTGTTCTTTGTCGGTATAGATTTCCACATCAGATTTAGGTCGTGATACACACAACAGAATATAGCCCTTAGCATCTAATTCTTCACCCATGCCGCCGATCCCCATACCTTGGCTTTGGTCTACCTCACCCTTAACAATTTGCGCCGCGCAAGTCGTACATACCCCTGCATAACAAGAACAAGGTAAATCCATGCCCTGCTCGATCGCTGCATCAAGGATGGATTGGTCTTCAGGAACGGACACAGTAAAAGTTTGTCCTTGGTGGTGCAATGTCGCTGTAAATGTCTGAGTCATTTTTATAATTTTTAATGCGTAACGAGAATGATACGATATTCAATTGGCTTAATTTTATCTCCTCCTATGCAACCCCGCCACATCGCCCGCGAACTCGCACTTTTTAGTATTAACCAATTGCCTAGTCAATCGCAAAAGCTAGAGACCAAAACCCTAGATGACATTGTGACGGCAGTTGTGCGATCGCTACATGACGAAACTAAAGAATTATTACAAACCGCTAGCGCCGAATTGCAACGCGGTCAAGAGCGCGTATCCTCTAGCGAAACCCGCACTGGGGACATTCGCCAAGATATTCAAGCCGTTGAAGGAATGGTGCGCGAAGCGATCGAGCTAACCAAAAATGCCATTAATAATATTGGTGCGGCGCTAGAGTTTCCCGTCACTTTGGTACTTGCACAACGTACAGAGGTGCGTAACTATGCGATCGATATTCTCAAGACCGTAAATACTAAGCGCTCTGAAATCGATGTCATGATTAGCAGCGCCTTGGTTAATTGGCAAATCGATCGCCTTGCTCAAGTAGACAAAGACATTTTACGGATTGCTACTGCGGAAATGATGTTTATGAGTGTGGCAAGTAAAGTCGCGATCGATGAGGCGGTGGAGCTAGCTAAACGCTATAGCAGCGAGGATGGCTATCGATTTATTAACGGTGTTTTACGGCGCATTGACGATCAAATCAAAGAATCTCGTAAATAGTTACAGCGCAAAGCCAGTTCTAGTATCTAACGGCTTATTTGCTGATTTTAATGCGTGTTAAGATGACGACAGATCAAGTGGAAGCAGAAGGTATTAAATTACATGGCTAATGAAAATGGGTTAACTCTTGACGGGGTAGCCGATGACCTTGATACGGTTAAGTCGATTATGTTAACCCTTGCTAGACAATATGAACGCATCGATCACACGGTCGATCGCATTGTGTTACAGCAAGAAAATAATAACCGAGTCATTTCAGAGCTATCACAATTTATGAGACAGTTGGCAGAGACTACGGCAAGAACGCAGACCGATATGCTGGCAATGACATCTGAAATTAGGGAGATGCAATCCGAAATTAGGGGCTTACAAGTGGAAAATCGTAGAATTTTACAGCGTGTTTTTGGTGATGAATTCTAGGCTGTATAAAGACTTTTAAGCAAAAAAAACAAATAAAAACAAAATTCATGACTTTATCTTCTTCCTTAGAAAAATCCAGAGAAAAGTTTGTCGCATTGCGATCGCAACTTGCTAAACACGAATTAGACGCATATTTTGTGCCTTCGGCAGATGAACATCTCAATGAATATCTCCCCGAAGCTAAACAACGCCGTCAATGGATTAGTGGATTTACTGGCTCCGCAGGTGATTTTTTAATTAGCACTGATCAAGCATGGGTATTTGTGGATTCGCGCTATTACGAACAAGCCGATCTCCAAATTGATCCGAACCTCCAAAAAGTTTGTAAAGTGGGCTTAGAAGATCATCAGACTGTGGAAGAAGTTCTCGAAGAACTAGGTCAAAAACACGAGCAGAAACTTGAGCCGAAACCATTCCGTCTCGGACTCGATCCCTTTACGATTACCGTTGCTCAATACCGCCGTTTTCGCGATCGCCTTAGTCCTAGTGGCATTGAAATTGTGCCGATCATCGAAAATCTGGTTGATGCGGTGCGATCGCAAAGCCCTTGGGCAGAAAATGAACCTATCCCCAAATTTGGCGATCAACCTGTGATCACATTGCCAGATCGGATTACAGGCGAGAGCTTAGCCAAAAAACTAGAGCGGGTGCGTGAGTCGATCGCCAAAAAGAAAGCGACAATCTTGCCTGTTACCAAACTGGATCAGATTGCATGGTTGTATAATTTGCGCGGTCGTGACGTGGATTGTAATCCTGTCTTTATTAGCTATGCGATCGTTACGAAAACCGAGGCTTTTTTATTTACTAATACTTCTCGAATTGATGCCGATGTGCGCCAGTTTCTAGATGGACAAGTAGAGATTCTTGAGTATGAGCAGTATATTCCCACTTTGCGATCGCTTGTTTCTAATTCTCAAACTGCTGAACGCATTTTACTCGCACCTTCTCAAACTACCTACGGCACATATCTGCAACTCAAGGAAGTAGACGCTAAAATAGTTGACGGAGAACATCCTGTTGAAACTTTTAAGGCGATTAAAAATCCTGTGGAAATCGCGCAAATGCAGCAAGCAAACCTCAAAGCTAGCTGGGCAAAGACACTCACGCTTAAATGGATTGAAGAGCAAATTGACAAAGGAAATTCCATTAGTGAGCGCGATGTTGCCAATAGAATTGAAGGATTATACCAACAGCAAGAAGGATTTCTTGATCTCAGTTTTCCGACGATCGCTGGTGCAGGTGCGAACGGCTCGATTGTGCATTACAGCAATCCCAATCATGGTTGTAAGCTCTTAAATGGCGAACTGTTGCTGTTAGATTCTGGTTCTCAATTTTATGGTGGCACTACCGATGATACTCGTTCCGTGAGTATTGGCAAGCCCACCGATGAACAGCGCGATCGCTATACCGCAGTTCTCAAATCCCATATTAATTGCGCGATGCAAAGATTTCCCAAGGGAACTACAGGCAGTCAGATTGATGGCATTGCCCGATCTTCGCTTTGGCAAAGTGGACTTGATTATGGACATGGCACTGGGCATGGCGTGGGCGTGTTTCTGAATGTTCATGAAGGTCCCAATGGCATCAGTAAGCGTGTCAACCAATCCCTCGATCTTGGTTCAATCAACAGCATTGAGCCAGGTTACTATCAACCGCAATGGGGCGGTATTCGCTTGGAAAATCTCTATTTTGTTAAAGAGGTTAAACAGGAACAGGAATCGAAACCAACACCTGAGCCAACAACGAAACCAACACCTTGGTATGAATTTGAATCATTAACCTATATTCCGTTTGACAAGAAGTTAATTGATCTCGATAAGCTCAATTCAGAACAAATTGCATGGCTGAATAACTACTATGCGATCGTGATTGAGAAGCTGTCGCCGATGCTCACAGATGAAGAGACAACATGGTTGAAACAATCTTGTGAATGGGGAACTACTCCTGTTACCGTATCTTAAACGCTGTAAGATGACAAAAAGGGTCGTAAAAGTAAATTTAACTCCGAGAGGAAAAAAGCATGAAATGGGATGAAATGCGTCAGAGCGACAATGTGGAAGATGAGCGTGATGGCAGCTCAGGTGGTTCATCTGGTTCAGGTGGATCGCCATTGGGAATGTTAGGCGGATTGGGCGCGGGTGGTATGGCGATCGCCGTAATTGCAGGATTGATTTTTAAGGTCGATCCCAGTCAGATTTTAGGATTTCTAGGCAACAACCCCAAAAATGCCCCAGCCCCTCAGGGATTGGTGAAAAAGCCTGCTAGCGATCGCGATGCCGCCTTTGTGAAATCGGTTTTGGGCGATACCGAGGATATATGGGGACGAATCTTTCAACAGCAACTGAAAACTAACTACAAAGCTCCCAAATTAGTTCTGTTTGACGGATCGGTAAATTCCGCCTGTGGGTCAGCCAAAACTTCATCGGGTCCCTTTTACTGTCCTGCTGATAGCAAAGTCTATCTTGATATGGGTTTCTTTAAATATCTGGAAGCCACGGCTGGCAATGATGCGGACTTTGCGCGAGCCTATGCGATCGCCCATGAAGTTGGTCATCACATTCAAAATTTGCGCGGCACATCGGGCAAGGTTAGACAGCTAAAATCTACCGCAAGTAAAATTAAGGCTAATGAATTGTCGGTACGTCAGGAACTGCAAGCGGATTGTCTGGCAGGAGTTTGGGGACATTTTACGGCGCAGCGTGGCTTGATTAGTGATCAGGATATTTCCAAGGCGCTGAATACGGCGACTCAGATTGGTGATGACTATTTACAGAAACAAGCTAAAGGCGGTCATGTCATTCCTCACACCTTTACGCATGGCAGTTCACAGCAACGGGTTAATTGGTTTAAACGCGGCTTAAATTCTGGCAATATCGATCAATGTGATACATTCACCACAAACCAACTATAGATCTTGATCTGTCCAAGATTTAGGGTCTTCTAGTGGTTCTAAATGAATGAAAACATTTATATTTGGTAGAGATTGACAGATCTTGGATTCGATTTCTTCGCATAAATCATGCCCTTGCTGGACTGTCCAAGCCCCAGGCACTAACACATGGAACGAGACAAACTTCCTCATACCTGCCATTCTCGTGCGAATCGCGTGGAACTGAACTTGTTGGCGATCATAAGCCGATAGAAGTTCATCGATCATTTGTCTTTCTTGTAATGGAATGGAAGCATCTAAAAGTGCCGAACTACTCTCTTGGATTAGTTTAACCCCTGTCCAGACAATATTGATGGCGACTAAAATGGCAATCAAAGGATCAAGAATTAACCAACCAGTTACCGAAACTAAGAATAGTCCTAGGATTACCCCCACGGAAGTCCAGACATCGGTTAGTAAATGGTGAGCATCAGCGCGTAAAGTAATCGAATGTAGTCGTTTTCCTGCTTTGAGCAATATCAGGGCAACTCCGCCATTGATGGCTGACGCAATGATCGAGAGTAGTAAACCAATGCTAACTTGTTCGAGGGGTTCAGGATGGATCAACCTTGGAATTGCAGCGATCGCAATACTAAGGGCGGCAACTAAAATCAAAGCACCTTCAAATCCACTGGAAAAATATTCAGCTTTGGAATGTCCAAACACATGTTCTTCATCGGGGGGCTTGGCTGCATAGGTTAGCGCCCATACGGCAAAGACTGCTGCAACTAAATTCACTCCCGATTCCATTGCATCAGATAGAAACCCAATCGAATTCGTTAATAAATACGCTCCTAATTTCAAGGCGATCGTTAAGATTGCGGCGGCGATCGATAAAAAAGCATAAAAACGAGCGGATTTAGATTGCATAGCTGTTGTGAACGTTTGATCGTGTATAACAGTCTAAACCCATTATCCTTTGATGAGCCTGTCATGCCAACCGAGAAACAGCTAGAACCCAAGGAATCTGATGTATTGCTAAATACACCTGATCAAGAGCAGTTGGATCTCGATGACTTGGAGCCACCCAAAAAAAGCTTTATTGGGCGTTGGGGCTGGCGTATTGCCATGCTGTTGATCCTCTGTGCGGTTGCTGGCGGTGGTTACTATGCCTATACTCAACTAACCGCACCTGCCAATAATTCAGCTACTCGTAAACGCGATCGCCTAATTTCTTTAAAACGAGTAGACTTACCGATTATCGTCACTGCGAATGGGACAATTCAACCCGAAAAATCGATTAACGTCAGTCCCAAAAGTTCAGGACGGCTCAAGAGTTTATTGGTCAAAGAAGGTGAACTTGTGAAAACGGGGCAGATTCTCGCCTATATGGATGAATCTAATACTTTGGGACAGATTACACAGGCGGATGGTCAACTGGCGGCGGCACAGGCTAGTTTGGAATTATTGCAGGCAGGTAATCGCACTCAAGATATTGCTCAAGCTGAAGCAAATTTGACTAATGCCCAAGCTACGCTTGAACAGTCACAAATCGTATTTAGCCAAAATCAAAAACTCTTTAAGGAAGGGGCGATCGCTTCAAGGGATCTGGATGCATCGCGAACAACGATGGAAGCAAATATCGCGAAAGTAAATCAAGCTAGAGCCGCCTTATCCTTACAGCAAGCGGGATCGCGCCCTCAAGAAATTGATCGCGCTGAAGCTCAAGTTATTGCGGCGGCAGGGACTTTGCAAACTGTGCAAGCTCAATTTGAGGACACAATTATTCGCGCTCCGTTTGATGGTGTGGTTGTTCGCAAATATGCCGATCCTGGCGCTTTTGTCACACCGACCACTTCGGGCAGTGCGGTGAGTTCGGCAACCGCTTCTTCGATTCTTGCCCTTGCCAGTAACAATCAAGTTGTCGCAAATGTGGCTGAGGCAAATATTGCTCAAATAAATGTCGGTCAAGAAGTGACGCTGCAAGTTGATGCTTATCCCAATAAAAAGTTCACGGGGCGGGTTGTCTCGATTTCACCACAGGCGATCGTTAACCAAAATGTCACCAGTTTTGAGGTAAAAGCGGAAATCACTTCACGCGATAAGCAACTATTGCGATCGGGCATGAATGCTAGCTTAGAGTTTAAGGCAGGAGAACTGAAAGATGTGTTAGTTGTGCCAACGGTGGGAATTGTGCGACAACAGGGCAGTACGGGCGTTTATGTAAAGACTGATCAGAGTGAGACTCCTGTGTTTACGACGATTGAAACAGGTGTAACCGTGGGCGATCGCACCGAAGTAAAATCTGGTTTAACAGGCAATGAGAAAATCTTTGTTTCTTTTCCAGAGGGTTCTCGTCCCAGATCAAATCCTAGTGGTATTCCTGGATTATCCCCATCGCCACAACGTAGTCGGGGCTAATAAGGTGTAGTGTACGTTGTGCATGCGCTACACCTAAAGCTGAGAAATAGGAGTAAGTGATGAAGATCACAGGTTGAGAGTATGGCGATCGCTACTTAGATTTCTAATTTTCTTGATAATAGTTACATGAAGATTTGAATTAGAGCGAAAAAGCCATGCAGGTCAACAATCCTACTTTAAAAAAATATTTCGATGAGCAGTTAGTACTTGTAAGTTCATTTGTTGATGGCAAGTTGATTTGTGAATGGAAATCCCGTGAAGTAGTGAATAACAAGAAAAATTCATCCACAAATCAGTTTCAGACGATCGTTTAACCCTTTATCCCACCAGTGCGGAAATATCAAGGGACTCGATCGCTTGGAAAAAGCTAATTAATCTTTTGGCAATCTGAGCAACGCCACCTTGGACATTGGACTCGATATTTAATGGCATCACAGGATCATGAAGAGAGAGTCGCAACAGGAACCAGCCATCTTCATCCTCAGATTTACAGGAAACTCGCACACCTTCATAGTTATTAGCAACCACTTCCCAGTTCGCCTGTGTCGCGGCAAAGTCTTGTAATTGCTTAATCACGCGATCGTCTAAAGCTTTAAAATCTTCCACGCCCATCTTGATCCGAAACTCTTCACTTTCGATCGGTTCTTGTAAATTGGCAATTAAATCCGTGAGCGATTTCCCTGCTAATTTGGACTTGGCTAGCTCAATCAACAACTTACTCACCAAATAAGCACCATCATCAAGAAAATGATTCTCTTTCATTGCCCCATGTCCTGAAGTCTCGATCGCTAACCAAGAACCTTGACCTGATTGATTAAGGCGCATCGATTCATTAATCACATTTTTATAACCGCGCTTAAAGCGATGATGTACGCCCTGCAAATCCTGCTCGATGAATTTGGCAAGTCCATCGGAGGTAATGGAATCGGTGACAATAGTTGATTTTGGATGTTCTTGCAACACAATTGCCGAAATGAGAGCAATCAGGCGATTACGATTAAGTTCTTTACCAAATTGATCTACAGCCGCACTGCGATCGACATCGGTATCAAAAATAATTCCAAAATCCGCTTGATGTTTGATTACGGCTTCACAAATGGAAGTCATCGCCGCTTTGTCTTCGGGATTGGGAACGTGATTGGGGAAAGTGCCATCGGGATCGAGAAATTGACTTCCTGTAATATCTGCTCCGAGTGGCTCCAAGACTTTACTAGCATAGAATCCGCCTGCGCCATTACCCGCATCAACAATAATTTTTAAGCCCTTGAGTGGCTGCTCGTAATGTTCAGGATGATTGACCGCAGCGCGAATTTTGGTGACAAATTGATCGGCATAAACGGCAATAAAATCATGATTTGTGATTTTGCCCTGAATTGAGCCTTGAGTAGAAGCAGTGTCAAATTGATTTTGTTCAGCAAGCTTAAGAATGTCGGTAATATCTTTTTTCTCTAGACCACCTTGAGCCGTGAAAAACTTTAAACCATTGCGGTTGAAGGGTAAATGGCTAGCGGTAAGCATGATCGCGCCATCACAGTTAAAGCCTTCGGTAATCGTACTCATAAACATGGCAGGAGTAGAAGCGATCGCAAAGTCATAAACCGCACTGCCAAGAGAGTTAATTCCTTCCATTACCACTTGCATTAATTCTGGACCCGATAGACGACTATCACGCCCCACCGAAATTAGGAGATCAGTTGTGGGTTTATCTAGTTTTTGAGCTAACCAAGTAGCAAAGGCTTGTCCTAAAATTTTGGCAATTTCAGGAGTTAGGTTTACTGGTTCGTTGGGGACTCCTGCGATCGCTACACCACGAATATCGGAACCATTCTGAAGCTTTTGCCAATTAAAATCTTGCATGATTGTTTATCCAGTCAGATGTTTATATCTTTAAAGTCTAGCAAATCAGTCACATGTAACAATTTACCGATTGAAATTAAGGTTAGAATAATTAAGGGGGAAATATTTTTTTGCAAAAAAGTTTTGTTTATAGAATCCAACTTTTTTAAGAACTTTTAGGAGATAAATTTGGGTATGGCAAAAAGCATGAGGGAAGTTAAGCTTGTGGATAGTTATCAGGGTGGGGAAGTCGAAAAGTTGCGATCGCGGATGCAGCTTTGTTCAGAAATTTTGCAGAGTATGCGCCACACGGAGGATGTTACTAAAATCTTGGAAACAGTGGTCATTAAGCTGCTCAAATTGCTCAATGCCGTCCATGTCTCCGTCTATGAATTATCGCCAATAACTCACACCGTGGGCAGGATGAGCGGTCAAATTGTGGCTGAGGCGATCGCGCCCAATTGTGATACTTGCTCGCAGATCCAGATCGAAAATATTCTGCATGATGAATATGCTTGGATACAAAGTACCAAGGGAGAAATTTTTGATCTTTATACAGCAGGGGTAACTCGATGTGAGGTTAATTTAACCGAAATATTTGCGGGTAAGGCTTATTTACTTGTACCGATTGTTTTAACTAAAAGCGATCAAGAGCATTCTCTATGGGGATTTCTGACTGTTCATCACTGCTCGGCGGTGAATAGTGAACCTTTTCAGGTGGCATGGGATCACGATGATGTGGTGATGTTGCAACAAGTAGTAATGCAAATAGAGATTATTTTGCAACAGGAAAATCGCCATATCAGCTTGCTAAATCGCATCGGCGATATGAAGCTATCCCACAAAGTTTTGTCGCATTGGGCTAGTCAGTTCCGTTCTGTACTCGAACAAATTCCTAGTGTTTCGTATGTATTGCCGATCGCGAATACCCCTGAATTCTCCTATATTAGTCCGCAAATCTACGAACTTTTAGGCGTAACAAGTGGAGAATGGAATGCAGGATTATTTAATAGTTGGGCTGATTATGTCCATCCAGATGATCGCGAGCGGGTAATTCAAGAAATAGGAGAAACAATCGAAACAGGCGCATCATTTTGCAGTGAATATCGGCTTGTCACCACCGAAAACAAAATTATTTGGGTGCGCGATAAAACGTGTCTCGGTTTTGCAATTGATGGAACAACGAAAGTTTTATATGGTTCGGCTTTTGATATTAGCGATCGCAAACTAATTGAACAAAATTTAAGAGAGAGTGAAGCTAGACTAATTGAAGCTCAAAGTATGGCGAAGCTTGGCAATTGGCAGTGGGATCTTTTATCGAATAAGGTTATTGGGTCAAATGAATATTTTAAGATTCTTGGTCTTGATCCTAATTTGGACGGCTTTTTCTATGGGGAAATTTCTCATATATTTGTACAAGATGATCGCGAAAGCTTGGAATTGGCAATGGATCGCGCTAGAAACTACGGAGAATCTTACTGTCGAGAATTGCGAATACCACAACCTGATAATTCCTATCGATACCTTGAAGCGATCGGTCACGCGGAATCTGACACTAATGGAGAAGTAATTCGGCTTTATGGAACTCTACAAGATATTAGCGATCGCAAGAAAATTGAAGCAAAACTACAATCCGCTCAACTTTGTGAGGTAACCATTCAAGCTAAAAGTGAATTTATTGCCGTAATGAGTCATGAACTTCGTACTCCAGTTAATGCCGTAATTGGCATGACCGAGATTTTGGCAAGTACCCCTTTATCGACAGAACAACAGCAATATCTCGCCACAATCCGTCAAGATGGAGAAATCCTATTATCTGTAGTTAATCATGTGCTTGATTTTTCGCGAATTGAATCAGGACATTTTGAATTAGAACAACGTCCTTTCAATCTTCATCAATGTGTAGACCAAGTTCTAGAATTGATGACCCCTTGTATCGCTGACAAATCTCTGGAACTATCGGTATTAATCAATCCTGATGTCCCAAAAGAGATCATGGGCGACCATATCTGTTTGCGCCAGATTTTAATCAATTTGGTGAGTAATGCGATTAAATTTACGCAAACAGGCGAGATCCTAATTACAGTTCATTCTCAATTAAATACTCCTGAAACTAATTCTCAAACTAATATCTACGAATTGTTATTTACAGTTCGTGACACAGGTATTGGGATTGCAAGCGAAGATCTTGACAAACTCTTTAAATCTTTTAGCCAAGCCAATAACTCGATCGCTCGACAATATGGCGGAACTGGTCTAGGGCTAGTAATTTGTAAACAACTTTGTGAACTGATGGGTGGCGCAATCTCCGTAAATAGTACGATCGGCGAAGGTTCAACTTTTAGTTTCTCGATCATGACTAGCGCGATCGCCAATCCAATCAAAGAGGCTGCTCCTGATCATGAGAGTATCGCTGAGCATATCGTTGAGAATTTATCAGTATTAAGAGAGAGAAAACTAAACCTAGAGGAGAAACGGATTTTACTAGTTTGCAGCAATCCCAACATCGGACAGGCGATCGCCATGTATACCCAAGCATGGCAAATCTCCACCCAAATCGTGCAATCTGGCTCCGACGCGATGTTATTGTTTCACTCAACCAACTTTGATGCTGTACTAATTGATGAAAATCTCGTAGAAATTGATGCGTTAGAACTGGCTAATGATATTCACCAAATTTTTCCTGATCTCAAATTAGTTCTATTGACATTTGTGAATGCGATCGCTTCTGAGATCGATAAGTCTAGATCCCCCAAGTTTGCGGCATATATCAACAAACCGATCACCTCCTCAAAACTCTATCAAACCTTAATCAATATTTTCTATCCCCAACAGGCTCAACCAATTCCTGATAATGTTAATCCAGCTAAGAGGCTGTTTGAAAAGGTGGGTATACCTAGGAAAAAGCGTGAAGGGGGAATAAAGTAAAAGGGTCTACAGGAGACCCAATTTATGATAAGACCAGCATACGACACAGACCTCAC
>JBIKYX010000159.1:0-6006 GCA_044355035.1 Pseudanabaena sp.
TGGCGGTACAAGCAACCTGAATCTATCTCTTACAGGATTGACAGCAGATGCTGATGTGCAATTGCTCAACAGCGCAGGTACAGTGCTTAGAACCTCAAATAGAACTGGTAGTAGTTCAGAATTTATCGCCCAACAATTGGTTGCTGGCACATATTACGTTCGTGTGTATCCATATAGTAGTAATTCCACTTACTACAACCTCGGTTTATCTGCAATACCTGTTGTTCCACCTACTCCTCCCGTTCCACCAACACCACCTAATGGTTTTAACTCCGTATACGGCTATGGTCTGATTAATGCTGCGGCGGCTGTAGCTAGGTCAATTGGTCAGTCAACGCCTTTTGCCGATGTTCCAAATTTAGGTGGCAACAACTGGGGCAACGATTTGGTAAATGCACCTGAAGCTTGGGCAAGAGGTTATACAGGACAAGGTGTTACAGTGGCTGTAATTGATGATGGGGTGGACATTCTACACCAAGACCTGAGCAACAATATTTGGCGCAATACAAGGGAAATTGCCGGTAATGGCATTGATGATGACCGTAATGGCTATGTGGATGATATTCACGGCTGGAACTTTACTACAGGTTTTGGTGGTAACAATGGCAATGTCCGACCCGAAAGTGCTTTGAGTACCCACGGCACTCATGTGGCAGGTACAATCGCCGCCAGTAACAATGGCATCGGTGTTACTGGTGTTGCTTATAATTCCAGAATAATGGCTCTCAAAATTGCCAACACCAATAGTAACAATAATTGGATAAACACTGGCAACCTTGCTCAAGCCATCCGCTATGCAGTGGATAATGGCGCTCGTGTCATTAATATGAGTTTGGGATGGACTGATTCCACGGCTTTACGCGATGCCCTTGCCTATGCCGCTAGTCGCAATGTGATTACGGTTAGTGCAGCTGGCAACTCTAGGGGGGCTTCTCCCGGAACGCCTGCACACTACGCTACCCAATACGGTTTTTCCGTCGGTGCCGTCAATAGCAGCCGGACAATTGCTAGTTTCTCCAATCTTGCCGGAACTAACAGCAGTATGCACCACGTTATGGCTCCGGGGGTTAATGTTTATTCGACCTTACCGGGCAACCGATACGCGAGTTACAATGGAACCTCGATGGCGGCTCCCCATGTGGCAGGAGTAGTGGCTTTAATGCTCGGGGCTAATCCCAACTTAACCCATGCTCAAGTCCGCAGTATTCTCACTAGCTCTGCTACTAGATTATCTCAGTCCTCTAGTAGTCTAGGTGTTAGTACTGTAACAGGACGTAATATTCACCAAGGTATTGGCATTTCTGTCGCCAGTAACTTGCCTGATTCTAACTCACTGAATAATTTTGCAAGTTTGGATTATCAGACCGTAACCAGTGTAGCTAATCCTAGTACTACCAACTTGACTACTCCTAGTCAGAATGTAGGTTTGATACAAACCACGGTCAGCAATGTAGTGAGTACAGAGTC
Organism: Pseudanabaena sp.; assembly: GCA_044355035.1. Classification (GTDB taxonomy): domain Bacteria; phylum Cyanobacteriota; class Cyanobacteriia; order Pseudanabaenales; family Pseudanabaenaceae; genus Pseudanabaena. The sequence continues at coordinate 1,468 of JBIKYX010000159.1, forward strand.
AACCCGTAAACCAGTTTCTACGCCAAAGCCATTAAATGTTGCCAGAAACGTTTTTGACCTTAAAATTTTGGATAGTTCTTTAGTAAATCAATCTGATTGGGTATTAGGAACAATCTAATCTATTTTAAAGTCCAAGAGCTAAACGGGTAGGGTACTATGCCTTACCTGTTTGGTTTTATCGTTTAAGATATGCTGTGCAGAATAGGTGTTAACAACTTTTCGGCGTTTGCGAACAATTAAACTGCTTGAAAATGTTCAACGTAACCATTGCTATGTGAAAAACGATAGAGCTACCTGTTCAATCTTCAAAATGGTAGAAATCATGCTTAAATTTATCAACAAAAATATTACTAGTCGTATTTTGTTCTTGTTATTTGCTGGAGCTTTTATTTGGGTATTATTAATGAATTCTTTAGGTGAATCTAAGTCGCTTGATCAAGCAAAACTTGCTGGGCCAATAACAGTTCTTAATCATCAGCTAGATTACCAAAAACAAGGTATTCAGGGAGTAGTTTCCTCTTTAAGCGGCAATCACATGCCAACTAATGAAAAGTTGATAGGAAATTCTCAGGCAGTAAGTACCAAGGTTTGGGTGTTTCGCGGAAAGATCAATGGCAGTACTTCTCCTCAATGGTCTCTGGAACAAGCAAAAAAACACCCTAGTTTGATAGGATGGGTGCTTAGCGATGCAGAAGGAAAATTCAAGGTAGGATTACCTACAGGAGAATATACATTATTTGGAGAGTTTGATTCTTACCTTTATTTAAATAGTTTTGTGGGAGATGGGAGCTATGCTTCAATACAAGTGTATCCAAATAAGATTACTGATATACAGATAGTCAATACTGAAAATTCGTTCCATTAATCTATATCAACTAAGGCAGCTTGAAAAAATAACTTAAGCATCTTGGAAGGTTTTAGTAGCTCTAACAAGGGGCTTAAACTCCTTGGTTTGTGGAATGAAGTGGCGATCGCATTTCTATTTTTATTGCTAAGCTGCCCAATTTTCTACTTGTAGATTTGGCACTTTACCAAAATCCTTTTGATTGCGAGTTACGACTATCCCATTTACAGATAAAGCGATCGCCGCAATGCGTAAATCTTGAGTTCCAACTCGCAATCTCTGACGTATCAAACTCTCAAAAGATATATGAGCATTTTGGTCAAATGGCAAAACTTGAACACTTTTGAAATAGTCGAGAGTGATTTCTAATCTTGAATAGGCAGTTATCAAAGAGATAGCGGAAGTAGCTTTCTTAATTTCACTGAGTCTTCCATACATCTGTTCCTCAAGCGAAATAACCGTAACCGCTAGATTTTTTGGATCAGCCAAACTCAGACGATTAATGACATTCAGATCTCCTCGCTGATACAAAGATATGTGATCGGTGTCAAGAATCAATAAAGTCATAGAACCTGTTCCCTAGATTGTTTCATCTCAATTTGGTGCTAGTAATTCTCTAACTCAACATCCTTTTCGCGACGATACTCAGCTATATCTTCTTGCATTCGATCAAAAGACTGATCGTCTTTAAAAATCCCTGCAAAACGGAGCCAAGGATTTACAGGTTGAGGGATTTCGATTTCTAATGAAACGACCTCAGCACCTATAAGCTTCGCTGTGACTAGTTTTTGTAAATCAGCAAGAGCAGATTGGCGATCACGGCTTTCTACGCGATATTCTGGCAATCCCAAGACCACAGCACTAACCTTGCCATTGTCTTCACTTTTTATAAACACATTCACTGCTGATTTTACTACCGAGCGAACGCTCAGATCCGTTTCTAAAACTGGAGTACTCATAACCATACCCTTTTGAATTTCACTAAATTCATTTCATTATAGCTGTTGTGCAAACTTTACGTTGGTTTGGGGAGTGTGGGAGTGGGGATGTGGGGGTGCGATCGCTGGTTGATGGAGGTGAGAGGCGATCATTCTTTGATGGGAGTGAAGAGGCGATCGCTGGTTGGGGGGGAGGGGCGATCATTGGTTTATGGGAGTGAGGGGGCGATCGCTGGTTTTTGGGAGAGTTTGCGATCGTTGATTCGATGAGGTGAGGGGCGATCGTTGGTTTTGGGAGTGAGGGGGCGAACGCTGGTTGATTTGGGAGATAGATCAATAGTGAAGGGATGGCTATTTATGCCAATACATTTATGATTTACAAATAGCCTTGAGAACTTTGAGGATCTGTATAGAAGATTCAGCCTCGATTAACGATAGAGAAGGAAATAGCTGATAAATAGGTACTTCACCTGCACAGATGCGAATAAACTGAAAGTGCAGACCATTTGTTGCTAACCCCCAAACCGAAGACTGAGAACGTAAAGACTCATAAGCATAAGTCAATAATTGTGGAATGCCTGTAAAAGGTTCAATTCCCGCTCTCTTCGCCTCAACTATCAGCACCCAAAGCTTAGTTAAGTTTTGAACTCCAGATTTTTTGACAGCTAAAATATCATATCTGCCCGTAATGCTAGTATCCGCTTCGAGAATGTCGATACGCTGAATATTTTCTTCTAAAAGTAACTCGATCGCTCGGTTATAGTAACCTGTCAAATTCATCAGAGGCGCAAGAGCAAGAAACTTAATTTGTCCTTCAGAAACTCTACCTGACAAGAGATACCGTCGAAAATTAGTACAAATCCCAGTTAATTCTGTTTGCTCAAAATCAGAAACAGATTCCAAATCCAAATAATCAGAAAAAACACCCATCTCTCCAGACTCATGGAAGCCTAATAGATGCTGTACATCTTCAAAATTTAAATTTTTTGCGGCAAGTGTAACCATCCTGACCTCTTGCAAATTAGCAATATTTCCCATCTTAACATCTAAACCATCTAAACAATTACATTGCGGCTCAGTGAATGGCGATCGCTGGTTTGTAGGATGAAGTGGCGATCATTAGTTGTGGGAGTGAAGAGGGACGATCGCTGGTTTGTAGGATGAAGTGGCGATCGCAAGATTTGAGATCTGCTAAAATACTGCTGAGCCATAGTTCCCATAAACAAATAGTTAACCATGTTTTATCCACGACTTAGCGGCGATCGCTATATCAACCCACTCACAGACTTTGGCTTCAAACGACTATTTGGAACAGAGCCAAACAAGAACCTGTTAATAGATTTTCTCAACGTAATATTACCGCCTCAACATCGAGTCAAAGATCTCACCTATCGCAGCACCGAAAACCTCGGCAATACGCCCCTTGATCGCAAAGCCGTCTTCGATCTCTACTGTCAAAGTGAAAAAGGCGAGAAATTTATTGTCGAAATGCAAAAAGCCAAACATAATTACTTTAAAGACCGTAGCATTTACTATGCCTCTTTCCCCATTCAAGACCAAGCTGAAAAAGGGGATTGGAACTACAAGCTAGAACCAGTTTATACCATTGGGATTTTAGACTTTATTTTTGAAGAAGATAAAAATGATGACACTCTCTTACATATCGTTGAACTAAAAGATCAAAATTGTAAAGTTTTCTATGAGAAGCTGACATTTATTTATCTGGAATTACCAAAATTCAAAAAAAATATCGATCAACTCAAGGATCATTTTGACAAGTGGTTATTTTTGCTAAAACATCTTCCTGATTTAGAAGAGCCTCCTTTACCATTACAAGAAAATGTATTCATGCAACTGTTTGAAGTTGCCCAGATTGCTAGTTTTTCTCAAGCCGAAAGAGAATCCTATGAAAACAGCTTAAAATATTATCGAGATATGAATGGTGTCATCGAAACGGCACGCGAAGAAGGTATTCAGGAAGGTAAAGCTCAAGGTATTCAGGAAGGTAAAGCTCAAGGTATTCAGGAAGGTAAAGCCCAAGGTTTGCAAGAGGGGAAAAGCTCACTTTTGCTGAAACTGCTTTCTCGCAAACTAGGAACCATCCCCGATGAAATTAAAGTTCTATTGCATCAGTTAGCGCCAGAACTATTAGATACATTGAGTGAAGCTTTGTTTGATTTTGAAAATTTGGCAGATTTACACAATTGGCTCGAAACTATTAACAACCAGCGATAAGTGAGGTTGTCCCTCATTATTTATTCATAAACATGTGCGGTTGTCCTATACCTTTTGACTTCTTCCTTAACACCTTAACACCTTAACACCTGAATCTCTGTCTTTCAATGTAAGCCTTGATATATAATTAATTTTCACTTCCGTAGCGAGTAAGCCCTGTTTTTAGGTGAGAATTTAACCTTCGTATACCTTTTTGAGAACTTGAAGCTATCTTGCAACACTTCTGGAATCAACTCACCATATAGGCTTATAAAAATGTTTGCTAGCAACAATGCTAATTACCGTAGAATCTTTACCTCGCTTGTGACTAGCCTTTTATTGTTCAATGGAGTTGGTTGTAGTTCAAATAATCCTACTTCTAAAACAACTCAAACTGAAAATCAAATAGAAACTCTAGCAAAACAGCAAAGATTTGAAGGAATTACGATCACAGTTGCTACCTTTGATAAACCAATTGGCGTAGGAGTCGAGCGCCGAGCAAGGGAATTTGAAAAATTGACGGGTGCTAAAGTCAATATGGTA
>JBIKYX010000085.1:0-18671 GCA_044355035.1 Pseudanabaena sp.
TATGAATTTTTGTCTACCACTAGCGAAATGATGCTCTTTGCCGCTATGGTTCATCTGATGGTTCGTCGTTTAAGCCCTAAATCCATCCCTATTTAACCTACTCTAAAACTTTTCAAACACTCTCTTAAGTTGGTAAACCAGTTTACGAATATTTCTGTCTGGCGAACTTCAATCATATGTTAACTGTAGTTAACAGTATAAAATTTGTCAATCGCCTATTTTTCTATGCAAAATCACAACAGGCGATCGCTTCAAAATTATTTGTCTTTGCGATCAATGCAAACATCAACTAAACACAATGAAAAACCAACGATAAATTGTCTAGTTTTGGCTTTCAATTAATTCAATTTTCTGCTTTTCCAAAGATGCGATTTTTCTCTTAAGACTATTTATTTCTTGGTTAATCTTTTGTAACTTATGTTTGTTTTCTTGTTTTTCTACTTGTTCGGCTCCACGAAGTTCTTGGGCTAGTGATTTAACTTCATTTCGCAGTAGCCGAAAATATGGGTTTCCATGAGAGTAATTTTCTCGATATTGTAATTTGCCTGATTTCATCCCTTGAAATACTTCGTCCTCAGTAAGACCAAATTCTTTACAGGCATTTTTGTGACTTGTAGTTTCACCTTGTTTCTGCCACAGAGATTCTGACACTTTCATCTATCCTAATTTAATGAATATCCTTATCTGGCATTATAACTGACTAGGAATTTTTCGGAATAGATTACTTCCGTTAAAACAAAAAAGGTTACGTTGTATTTCGTTAACACACGATACAAGATTAGCGATCGCACTTTTTAGCTAGATGTTGTAGAAAAGCCTTCATCTTTATCTTCATCAATTTTTAAATTCTCGCAAAGCTCATTAAGCCGATAAATAAGATTGTTTATCTCTTCGATGGTTGGTGCAATATCATTATGAACTAGCTTATTTCTAAACTGTCGGAGAGACAAAAATTCTTCCATATTTCTTGAGTCTAACAACTCTTTGTTATAGAGTTGTTCTGCAATGAAATGTATAGGAATAAGTTTCAAATTATTGTAACGAGATTTTACCTTCTGAATAATATCTTCATCACTGTAAATCATCAGACGAAGCCTACTCTCAAACGTATTCCACACAGAAATAAATTCACCTACTAAACGATGAATTTCTTGTGTTTCACTGATTTCTCTTATTGCCTTTTTCAGTTCCTCTTCTCCTATTTTATTGTTAGATCTTGCAATTTTTTTAAGAAAATAATCTGATGAGTATATCCAGAAAAATTGTTTTGTTTCTAAGTAGAATTCTTTTATCAACTCCAATCTTGGAAACAACAATAGTTTCTCATTCATTTCCCATAAGTCTTCTTTTCTCTCATCAGTAATAAAAATGAGCGGTTTGCTTTCTCTTTTTGCAATAGCTATCATTTCTTTCCAAATAATAAGATCGCCATACTTATTCTCATCTTTGTCATCATCTGTATATCCAGGAGGGGTTTTGGCTTTATATCGTTTTTCACCTTCTTCTTCAAACTCCTTAATCTCATCATTGGAAAAGGATTCATTTGCACGTTGTAAAAACAATTCTGATAAAGTATTTAGGATTTCATCATTCACATAGCTAGGTAAAAATTCTTGCGCCTCTTCAAGTTTTTCAATAATTTTTTTTTGATATTCATTAAGGAGGTTTTCTTCCTCTTGAAAAGTATAGTCTAATGGAAATTTCCTAAAGAGAGACTTTATGCCTTGAAACGAAGACAACGCTTCTTTATTCGCTTGTTTGATTTTAGCAGTCGAAGAATTTATATTTTTCCTAATTCGCTGAAACTCTTCTTGTTGCCTCTTTATGTTAGTAATCCGATTATTATGAAATTCTATTATTGATTGAGAAGCAAATACAATTCTATCATTTATGTGTTTGAATGTTTCAAGAAATTCTTTTCTTGTGTCCACGGAATATATATAAAGGTTTAGTAGTACATTAGAATCGAATACAAAAATACATCTATCCCACATTTCTTCTCTCAGATTAAGATCATTAAGAAGATATTGTTCTATAAATCGTTCATCCATTGAAACTACTCTCTCTTTTTTAGTAAGTAATTCTTATCTTAACGTATAGCGAAATCTAACAATGTATTACCTTGCAAATTATAAGGTAAATACCTATACAGTACAAATATTACTTGTGAAAAAGCCATCTCAAGAATAAAGTTGGTCTCAACGTACACAAAGATCATATCCGTTGCTCGATCGCAATACTCCCGCCTTTCAACGCCGCTACAAGCCCCGAATCAACAAGTAATTTGCGTTGCTCTAAAGGAAGTTCGTCAGCAATGCCAAGATTAACTAACTCATTGATCCATGATGTCACGATCAATTCAAACGATCGCCCTCCTATATCTTCAGGATTCAAATTGGCTTTTTTGAAATAGCCATGAAACAAAGGTTCGGAGTTTGTCTCGTATGTTGGCTCAATCAAATCAATATTATTATCAATATTCTTCCAAAGGTATAGTTTATCTGGAAGAGCAAGCATGAAATATTGGCTAAATGGCATTAATCCATGAGCCAATATATTTCGCCGCATCTTTATCGCCCAATCGCTCGAAGTATGAGTTCTGCCTTTTGCTTCAACAATTAAGGCAAGTTTGCCCTGTTTGTCATAAGCAAATACATCTACGATCGATGTCATCTTAATCTGTCTCCTAATAGAACTTAGTCAATTTTGACATATCTAGATTTTAACCAACAAGAGTTTGGAGTAAGTCCAAAAAGTAAGTGATGGTACAAAATACCTTCCTATAAAGACTTAGCCGAAGCAGACATTGTACAAAGCAGTTTATCTACCAGCTTTTAAAACTTGTTCGGCTGTCAGTTTCAGATTTGGGAATGTGACAGAATTAATCAGTTGATTGCCGCCAACCTGCTGAATTTCATACTCTCCTTTCACTAACGTACAAATAGAAAGAGTAGGTTGTTTCGGTTTCCCAATATGTCGAGTCCCACCTAAACCCGCATAATCCGCAATCCAATATTCAGGAATACCCAAAATTGCGTAATCTTCTATTTTACGCGCATAATCATTTTGCCAATTGCTACTAACGACTTCCACCACAAATTTAATCGAACTACCCAGCGTCAGGATTGATTGATCATGCCAAAGCAGTTCCTTCGCAAGTTCATTGCGATCAATAACCATAACATCAGGTCGAAATGCTGTCATGCCCAAGTTAGAAGGACGTAGTAATCCTCTCTGAAGGACAAACCAATTCAAAGCGATCGCATCAATTTGGGCGCAGACTTTTGTGGTAATTAAAGCTGAAACTTCTTCATGGTAGCCCGTTGGTTCCAAATCAAACACCTCTCCATCAATCAATTCGTAGCGGTTACTATCACCATAACGGATGATAAAATCCCTAAAACTTAGTAACTGCTTTTGTATTGGTCTTTCGGTTGCAATGGTCATAGGTCAACTTAGCCCAATCAATATCTTTTAATATAACATTTTATCTAATTTTTTGTAATTGCTCGACCTAGAAAAATCAACAGAAAAAAGGTCAGAAAGTGATAAAGTAATAGGATGAAAGAACTTCCCAATCTCAAGCAACTAACAGAAGAAGCGAAAGAAGCTTTGATAGTAGAACTATGGGAAAAAATACAAAAGTTAGAGAAACAGTTAGAAAAGAAACCAAAGAAAACGTCAAAAAACTCTAGCCTACCGCCAGCGCGAGGATTTAAAGCTGAAGTAAAAAGTGAAGAGAAAGGGAATAACCAACAGCGAACTAATAGCATAGGTAGAGAAGGAGGAGGTCGTCCGTTGAGTGAAACACCAGACCAAATCATTAAAGCAACCGTAAAAAGTTGTGCAGAATGCGGCAAAGAGAGTGCAGCGTCAATGCAAATATTAATGGAAAGGTATGACAAAATCGATATTCCACCGATTCAGCCGATTGTGACAAGAGTGGAAAGATATGGATGTAAATGTGAAGGATGTGGACAGCAACAGATAGCCAATGTGCCAGTCGGTATAGGTTTTGGGTGTTGAGGGTGTGATCGCTGTTTGGTTTTGAGGGAATAGGCGATCATGTTTATTGGGGTGAGGGGCGATCGCTGTTTGATATTGAGATTTAGGCGATCGGGTTTTGGGTGTTGAGGGGCGATCGCTGGTTGATGGGGAAATAGGCGATCAGTTTTGTGGGTGGTGATTGGCGATCGCTGGTTGATGGGGAAATAGGCGATCAGTCTTGTGGGTGTTGAGGGGCGATCGCTGGTTGATTTGAGAGAATGGGTGATCAGATGTCTTCAGGCATTAAATTCGTTTAGAATAGAGCAAGATATACAATCCCTAAAGCATTGAGTAGGCGATCGCATAATTTAGCGAGGAGTCAAGAACAAATGGCACAAGCTTTAATATCAACAAAATCATCAAGTTTATATGACCGTGATTTCTTGCTATGGACAGAAGAAACGATTGCCTGTCTACACACTGGTGACTTTAAACAACTAGATATTAGTAATTTGATTGAGGAGATTGACTCATTGGGAAAAGCTCAAAAAAATGCGCTCAAAGGACAAATTCGCACCCTCATCGAACATATTATAAAACGATTCTATGTCTATATGCCACTGGAATACAACGGATGGGAAAGAACAATTCGCAATATTCGACCTGAAATTGAGGATTTAATCGAAACTTCTCCCAGTTTGCAGAACGACTATTCAAAAATCCTTGATACGGTTTATCAGCAGTGCCTCAAAAAACTGCGTCCAGAATATAACACAACGAATTTCCCAGAAACATGGCAATTCAGCAGATCACTTGATGATTTACTGAATTTAGACTTTTGGGAAGATGTTCAAAATTCACGTTAGTCTTAATTGTCTAAAAGAACGGAATCCTTAGACAAGGCAATTTGAATCTTACAAAAGCCGTCAATATGGCTGCTGAAGTCCTGAATATGTTCCTCTGTCCATGCTTGACCATTGCTTATCGGTGTATCAAATCCATTCGCAAAAATATGCACAAGCGGCTCACTCGCATCAGGTAACACCAAAACCCAATCCCGATCGCTATAAAAAACCTTAATACCATCAATCATTTCCAATCTTTCCTGTGCGTAGGATTCGACTAGATGGCGCATGAGCGTGCCTTTAATACTCCAAGGACAGCGCAGAGTCCGTTTCCGAAAATGACAACGGGGTAGATGCGTCCGTACTTGTGAGAGCGATCGCTTTTGTAAAGTAATCCATTCCATAATTTTGGCAATGCTAAACATCGCATCAAAACCAGGATGGAGTTGCGGAAAAATGAACCCCATTTCGGCAGAACCACCCATCACCACACCTTCAGTACTATGGCAAGTTGCCATCAGCGCCGTGGGATTGGCTTTAGTCCGAATCACTTTACCACCATGTTTTTCGGCAATTAGTTCCACTAATCCCGAAGCTGAAACTGGAACCACAATAGTTCCACCACTTTGAGACATCAGCACCATTTCGATCATTAGCCCCGTGAGAATTTCATCGCGAATCGGTTTACCCAACTCATCAATTAACATGAATTTTTCGCCATTGGCATAGACCTGTACACCGAAATTGCCCCTGACGGCTTTGACTACATCCGATAGCTGTTCTAACATTTGTTCTCGATCGCTGGGAGTCGGCGCGACTTCATTAAGACTGGCATTCAGAACGACAACATCAGTACTAAATTTGCCTAAAATTCTTGGCAAAACTGCGCCTGAAACTGCATAAACATAATCGATCACGATTTTTTTGCAATCGCTAAATCTGATCGCTTCCACATCAATATTTTTCGCAAAGCCGCTGTTGTAATAGTCCAAGACACGAGTGGGATAGCTGATTTCCCCAATTTCTTCAATTCTGGCGCGGCGAAAATCCTCTTTAAAAAAAGTGCCTTCGATCTTCTTTTCCGTTGATTTATTGATATTGATTCCGTCAGCATCAAGGAATTCGATCATTACGCAATCATTGCGATCGGGATGCATCCGCACATGTATACAGCCCACCACGCCTAAACTGGGAGCGATAAATCGTGAAATGGGGATCGCTGTCGCTTCAAGGTTTTCCACATTGATCCCCACGGACATCAATCCCGAAATTAGCGATCGCGTTAACATGCGGCAAATTGTGCGTTGATCGCGTGACACCATCACATGGGAATCTGGGCGGAGGGTTGCCCCATAGGCTGCACCTAATTTCACCGCAAATTCAGGCGTAATGTCGATATTAGCTAGCCCCGAAACCCCATGTTGACCAAATAAGTTACGCGCTGCCATTGCGCCCCAGATCAAATTCGTAGTTAAAGTTGCCCCAGCCTCCACATGCTTACTGGGCCAAATCCGCACATTGGGGAAAACTCTGGCTTCTTCACCAATCACCGAATTGGAACCAACCACGGCTCCCTCCATCACATGGGCGCGGCGATTAATGCGCGAATTGCGAGCGATCGTACAAGCCCAGAGATGACATTCTTCGCTAATCATGGCACTGTTGCCAATAATCGGTCGTTGTAAATCACAATCGGAGCCAATGGTAACGCGATCGCCGATGATCGTTCCCGCCGAAATTTTAGTGCGATCGCCAATGGCGCAATTACTCCCAATCAATACAGGCGGCTCAATCTGAACGGTCGGCGAAATTACCGTATGCTTGCCAATCCATAACCCCGTGCGTAACTGCACATAGTCCAAATCTAAATGGACGCGCCCACGGATGGCATCATATTGAGCTTGACGATAAGCTTCTAAGGAGCCAATATCACACCAATAGCCACTGGCGATATAGCCATACATGGGGACATTTTTTTCTAATAGCAGGGGAAATAAATCGTTAGAAAAATCACTGGGTGCATTGGCGGGTAGAAACTTTAAAATTTTAGGTTCAAGAATATAAATCCCCGTATTCACCGTATCGGAGAAAATTTCACTCGTAGAGGGCTTTTCTAAAAATCTCTGAATGCGATCGTCTTCATCAGTAATTACCACGCCAAACGCCATCGGATCGCTAACCCGCCTCAAAATTAGAGTTGCCTGAGATTTTTTAGCGCGATGATATTGGATGGCGGCGGTGAGGTCAAAGTCGGTAATGCTATCGCCACTAATTACCAAAAAAGTACTATCTAAGAGACTTTCGACATTTTTGACACAACCCGATGTCCCCAATGGTTGATCTTCTTCAACCACATACATCATATTCACACCAAAGTCACTGCCATCACCAAAATGTTCACGGATCACATCGGGCAGATAATGCAGGGTCGCAATGACTTCACGGATGCCGTGACGCTTCAGCAAGTTAAGAATATGTTCAGTAATCGGACGATTTAGCACCGATACCATTGGTTTTGGCAAATCGCAAGTGAGTGGACGTAATCGTGTACCCGATCCGCCTGCCATTAATACCGCGCGCATAGCTCCTCCGAACGTCAATGCGTAATAGGATTAGAGACTAGTATCGGTTAAATCTGCGAAGAAAATTGTGAAAAGACAATGAAAAACACTCCAAATCCTGAAATAGCTGTTCAAACCAAAATAATTCAAACCAAAATAATTGTGGCGTTGGACTTTCCATCCGCGCAAGAGGCGATCGCCCTATGCGATCGCTTACCCCAAGTAAGTTTCTGGAAGGTTGGGTTAGAGCTATTTATTAGTGATGGTAATGCAATTTTACGCGAACTTAAGGATCGTAACAAAAAGATTTTTCTGGACTTAAAACTCCATGACATACCAAATACGGTCGGTTCAGCCTGTCGTATCGCCACTAAATACGGTGCTGACTTCCTAACAATTCATGCATCGGGTGGTAAAGCGATGATGCAAGCGGCTCAAGCCGAAGTCCAAGGCTCGTCAACCCAACTCCTCGCCGTATCCCTATTGACAAGTATTGCCGCGCCCGAATTAGCCTCTGATTTGCAAGTGCCGCTATCAGTTTCCGAATATGTCTCAAAATTGATTTTGCTAGCTCAAGCAAGTGGATTGACAGGAGCAGTTTGTTCTCCCCATGAAGTCGCTAATTTGCGATCGCTACTCGCTAATACTAGTAATCCCAACTTCTGTTTTGTCACCCCAGGGGTGCGCCCCGCAGGATCAGCCGTTGGCGATCAAAGTCGGGTGATGACTCCAAAACAGGCGATCGCGGCAGGAGCAGATTATCTGGTGATTGGTAGACCAATTACGGCGGCTCCCGATCCTGTCGCAGCATGGAATCAAATTGTGGCAGATTTTGTTTAATTAGTGATGTTAGAGTCCAAATCACCTCCTTGACATTTCTTAGCCTAAAATCTAGATAAATCGAGATCGAGCTTGAGAATTTTCTGAGCGAAATTAGCATGAACACAATCCAGCCACCCGCAAAAAAGATTAGTACCTTCGACAAATTGCGGCAAGCCTCCGACTTTACAGTAGCGGGAGTTGAAGACTCCATTCCGTTAAGAGTTTTGGTGCAGATTTTCGTATTCATTAGCATTGGGACAATGGACTCAGTGGCGAGTACGAGTAATAGTGCTTGGGCAATTCCGCTCAGTGCGATCGGCGCAGTCTGGGCTTGGTATGCAAGGCGCAAACGGAATATAGTCGTGAAACTATTCATTGCGATCGCGATGGTTGCGATGTTGGTGGTCTTTCTCAGAGATATTGTCAGCCAAGCTGAAGAAACAAGACTGTTATTGGCAGGGCTGTTAATCCAGTTACAGGTTTTGCATAGTTTTGACTTACCACGCCGTAAAGACTTGGGCTATTCCATTGTGATTGGCTTAATCCTGATGGCTTTAGCAGCCACATTAAGTCAGACCATGTTTTTCGCAATTTGGCTGATCGCCTTTTTGTTGGTGGGAATTCCGATTTTACTCCTCGATCACCGATCGCGATTGGGCGTGAAGACGATCAGCTTTCAGCCCGAAAAAATGGGGATTTCGCCGTTACCTTTAGCAGGCTTAATGGCGATCGTGATGGTATTAGGCTTAACGATCTTTGCTTTTTTACCCCGTTTACCTGGTTTTCAGTTACGCAACTTTCCTGTAAGTGTGAATCTGCAAGTGGAAAGAAAAATTCCCCGTGGTGGGATTTTGACCAGACAGCAACAACAGAATCAACAGCAACAGCAGCAACAACAACAAAATAACCCTAATGGTAATGGAGGGGATGGCACAGGCGAAACTAGCGGGAAGGATGACTTAGAGTCTTTACCACCTCTGTTTGCGCCTGAAATTGATACGGTTGCTAATGGTAAACAACTAAATAATCAAAATCGCAAACCAGAGTTAATGATGCGGGTGCGATCGCAGGCGGAGCTATTTTGGCGAGTAATGGCTTATGACGAATATACGGGTCGAGGATGGCGGATTTCTCGCAACGATCCGAGGCAAATTCGCACAATTCGCCGTAGTCCCTTTAGTTATGAATTTTTCTTACCAGGTTCTATCTATGGATTTATCACCAATAATAAGACTCTTAAGCCGCCGACCTTTCAGGAGGTAGTGCAGACCTATACCATCACCTCTCCCAATTTCCCTAACCTGATCCCAATGGCGGCGGTTCCTAACCGCGTCTATTTTCCTAGCGAAGAGTTAGATGTTGATCTAGAAGATATGGTGCGTGCGCCATCACCCTTACCTCCAGAGCTAACTTATACAGTAATTTCTAACGTGGTGGAGCGTAATCCCAAACAACTTAGGCAACTGCCCCAAGAATATCCCAAGCTAATTCGTCAGTTTTATTTGAATTTACCTACGGGGCTTTCACCACAAGTACGAGAGACGGCGTTAAGTTTTCTCGAAAATTTAAAAACAGCCGAAGGTCAACCGATCACCAACGCCTACGATAGAACAGTCCAGATCACTCAAAGCCTCAAGCAAAAGTATGCGATCAAACCACTCAATTTTGATTCCGCCAAAAGCAATCAAACCAACGGTGATCTTGTCTCGCAATTTGTCGAACAGGGCGGTGGCGAAGAAAGTCATTTTGTCTCCACTCTGGCGGTGATGCTGCGATCGCTGGGTATTCCCACGCGCTATGTAGTCGGTTTTGCCCCAGGCAAATTTAACCCCTTTACAGGGCTGTACGAAGTGCAGAATATCGACACACAGTCAATGGTTGAGGTCTACTTTCCTGTGTATGGCTGGCTACCTTTCGATCCCGTCCCCAATCGCCCTCTATTTCCCCCATCCGTGGAAACCAGTCGCACCTTTGGTGTAATGCAAACTTTTTGGAATTGGATCGCCAACTTTTTGCCTAGCCCCGTTAATAAATTTTTCTCTACAGTATTTGACAATATTGGGAAATTTTTAGGTGGTGTGATTAGCTGGCTATTTGAAATGGGTTGGGCTGGCTTAGGAATTGGGTTAGCGATCGGCTTTGGCATAGCCATTGGCATTTGGGCTTTATGGCAATTCGCGCTCTGGTGGTGGAATTTGCAGCGCTTACAAAAAATGCCGATCCCCCAACGCACCTATCAGCAAATGTTGCAATGGCTCTCAGAACAAGGTAAACCCAAGGCAATTCACCAAACGCCCCAAGAATATGTGGCAAGTCTCCGCGATCGCGTCTCTGAGAAACAGGCATCGGCGATCGCCCAAATCACGCAGATCTATCAAGACTGGCGCTATGGTGATCTCGCGATCGGCTACAGCGTCACCCTAGAGCTAAAAATGCTGCTGCAACAATTAAAAGCTAAGATTTAGAGCGCTTTGCGCTAAAAAGCCCTATAAATAAGTGAAAGTCTTGCTTTGCAATGCTCTCACTTATTTATAGGTAGTAATTTTGATATAAAGTTTTGTGTTTTTATTACAAATTCTTGGCTCTTTCACCGCTTTTGGTAGACTAGATGGCGATATATTAAATTTCCTATTTAAATTATGAGTGTAGTTATTCAAGTTTTAGAAAAAGCCGACGAAGAACTGCGATATCCCAGCATTTCCGAGTTGCAAAGTGTCCAAAATTTTCTTGCCACTGGCGCTCAAAGAGTACGGATTGCTTCAGTCTTAGCCGAAAGCGAAGATAAAATCGTCAAAAAAGCGACCACAGAACTATTTAGAATTCATCCTGACTATATTGCCCCTGGCGGCAACGCCTTTGGTCAGAAACAACGCAGCCAATGCTTGCGAGATTTCACATGGTACATCCGCCTCACCACCTATGGAGTATTGGCAGGCGATAAGGAGCCAATCGAAAAAATTGGGATCATCGGCGCTCGTGAAATGTATAACTCCCTTGGTGTACCTTTGGCTGGCATGGCGGATGCAATACGTTGCCTAAAAAATGCCTCTCTAGATCTGCTCAGCAAAGAAGATGCAGCAACAACCGAGCCTTATTTTGATTACATTATTCAGGCGATGTCCTAATCATTGTTATTAAATAGCTGGTTGCAATTAAATATAAAATGTTTGTGGTACGGGCATCTTGCCCGTCAACAGGCTAGAAGCCTGTTCCACTATCTAACAATTAATTAAGCCTACCTACTTAGCCCTATAACAATAAACCTATGAAAGCGCCGCAAAGCGGCGCTTTTGTACTTTTAAAAACGATCTACTAACTTATATTTCACATCATGATTGGGCTTAGCGCCTTCACCGCAAGTACGCGGAGTCGGTAAAATCTTGGTAGGATTGGCGATGCCATGAGGATCGAACACATCACGAACCCATCGCATCGTCTCCAGATCAGATTCGCTAAACATCTCAGGCATATAGCACTTCTTATCCGCCCCAATCCCATGTTCACCCGAAATACTTCCACCAACCCGCACACAGAGCTTCAAGATTTCGCCGCCTAGTTCCTCCACTGTTTCCAAAGCCCCCGCCTCGGCATTGTTGTATAAAATCAAAGGATGCAGATTGCCATCACCCGCATGGAAAACATTGGCAACATAATAGCCATATTTCTCGCTCAGGTTCGCAATCTCCTGCAAAACATAGGTCAGCTTTGTCCTTGGAATCACCCCATCCTGCACATAGTAATCAGGACTGAGCCGCCCCATCGCCGCAAACGCCGCTTTCCGACCTTTCCAAAGTCTGAGTCGTTGTTCAGGATCGATCGCTGTAGTCACATTTCGCGCTCCATTTTGATAACAAATCTCTTCGATGCGTTTAGCACTTTCGGCAACTTCTATCTCTAATCCATCAACCTCAATAATCAGAATCGCGGCTGCATCACGCGGATAACAATTGGTTGCCACGGTATCTTCCACCGCATTAATGCTCATGTTATCCATGATTTCCATTCCCCCAGGAATGATTCCTGCTCGAATCACATCAGATACGGTTGATCCTGCGGCTTCGACTGTGGTGAAATCAGCCAAGAGAACTTGAATAGATTCCGCCGATTTAAGAATCTTGAGAGTTACTTCTGTGGCAATGCCGAGAGTGCCTTCGGAGCCAACAAAAATACCTGTGAGGTCATAGCCTGGGCTTTCGGGAATCTTGCTACCGATATCCTTGATTGAACCATCGGGTAAAACGATTTTTGCGCCAAGGACATGATTGGTAGTGACTCCATATTTCAGGCAATGCACTCCACCTGAGTTTTCGGCAACATTGCCACCGATGGAGCAGATGATCTGGCTCGAAGGATCGGGCGCATAGTAGAATCCTGCACCACTAACAGCTTGAGTGACCCAGTTATTAATTACCCCAGGTTGGACAACTACGCGCTGATTATCAAAATCAACTTCTAAAATCTTTTTCATGCGTGAGGTAACGATCAGCACCGAGTCTGGCAATGGCAACGCGCCGCCCGATAACCCTGTCCCCGATCCTCTTGCCACAAAAGCAACCTTATAGCGATCGCATATTTTTACAACTTCCGATACTTGCTCAGTCGTGAGGGGCAGCACGACGATCGCAGGTTGTTGTTTATAACTGGTGAGTCCATCGCATTCATAGGCAAGTAATTCTTCACGAGTACGCACCACATAGCGATCGCCGACTACAGCGATAAAATCATTAGCGATCGCTTGCCAATCAATATTTGAATTTTTAATATTTGAATTTTTAAGTGGTGAAACATTAGGATTTATGGCGATCGCGGTCATGCTTTGTTATGAAGGTAACGACTAGAACGATTTTATCGCAGTTATAGATAATTGGCTGAAAACTTCATCGATTCTGTCTGACATTGAAATCTTTATTACAGATCGCCTATTTCCAAACCCAAACAGCGATCATCTCAGAGTCAGATATACTAAAGTTGATTTACTATTTACTCCTGCCTATGAAATTACCAAATGGCGATCGCCCCGAAATTTCTATGCAAAAGATTTTAGGGTATTGCTTAAACTTCAACCATGATAAGGGTAAAGATAAGGCGAGAGTATTTCAATCTAAACTGGGTATTACGTCTCAAAATGCCGATCAATTGGTTGAATTAATTCAAATTGCGGCGGTTGAAGGTGAAGTTGTACAGGAGAGCAATACGAAATTTGGTAAAGAATATAAAGTGGATTGGGAAATCCCTAATACAGGAGGTGTGGAATTGAGAACTATTTGGGAAGTTGGTATAGAATCTGGTGATCCGCGTTTGATTAGTGCTTTTTTAAAGAGAGAGAAATAATGAAAACTCCACAGTTGCTCGATACGATCGCTATTTTAAAACCAATTTCTATAGATAGACTTTCGCTGATGGAAGCAGAATATGATTTTAATTCAGCTTTGCCAGTGGGTTTGGTGGGTACAATTGTGGATATTCATCAGGATAAACAGGGAGTTGACTATTTGATAGAGTTTGCAGATTCTGATGGGTGTGAGTTTGCGATCGCTTATTTGAAGGCTAATGAATTTCTTACTTTGCAGTATGAGCTTGTCGCAGCTTAAAATTTTAGAGAGATCGCATCCTCACCGCCCATAAATGCGATCGCCTATCAACACATCTACAATGCGATCGCTCAAATAAAGTCTTCAATCTAAACTTCAGATATGGCAAAATCGAAAGCTGTATAGTAGTAAGGCAATTTAGCCGCAAAAATTATGCGATCGCCAATTCACATTTTTTCGGTTGCGGAATATTTGGAAGCAGAGTGTAAGAGTGAAATTCGCCATGAGTATTTGGGCGGTCAGGTATTTGCGATGGCTGGGGGGAGCAAGGCTCACAATATCATTACTTTAAATATTGCAAGCCAGTTACGTTCTCAATTGAGGGGTGGGGCTTGCGATGTTTTTATGTCGGATATGAAGGTCAAGTTAAAGGCTGCTAATCAAAATAAGACGATATTCTATTATCCCGATGTGCTGATTACTTGCAGTCCTAAAGATCGGGATAAGTATTTTGTGAATTACCCTTGTGTGATTTTTGAGGTGTTGTCACCTAGTACGGAGGTAAGCGATCACCGCGAAAAGTTGGTTAACTATCAAACGATTGGCAGTTTACAGGAATATGTTTTAGTTTCCCAAGATGAAATTAAAGTAGAGGTTTATCGGCAAGATTTGCAAGGGGGTTGGACAATGGAAGTTTTTGGAAGTGAGGATACAGTAGCCTTAAATTCGGTAAATCTATCGCTAACGATGGCAGATATTTATGAGGGGATTTTCTAGATCGCCTATCAGCACATCTACAATGCGATCGCTATATTATTTCAATAATGCTCTAAATCCTGCTTGGTTAAAATGTTCATCCGCAGTTAACGCATTGGCAATTCCTCGATTTTGCATGACTACGAATGAAATGCAGTCAACCAGTCCCCATTCTTTATCTTGACGACTTCTGAATAACTGAAAGGCTGCACTATACAGTTCATTTGTCACAGGAATTATCTCAACATTTGGATCTAATTCAAGAGATTCCAGAAGTTGAATTGCGCCAGTTCTATATTTTTGTTTGGAAAGCGCATTGCCAATTTCTAACAAAATCGCTTGAGTGGTTACGAGTCTTATGTTTTGGGTTTCAATCTGTTCGGCAAGTTCAACTGCTTTTGCATGATTTTGATCTGTAATTGCAGATAGGGCGATCGCAAAGGATGTATCTAAAAAGACTTCACGCATTTTCTGAAATATTTTCTCCATACAAGTACTGGTCTAGGTTTTCTGACCAGTCTGGTTGACCTTGCAATTTTAAAGATTTAGCAGTTTGTAAGAATGATTTTGGGGTTGGCTTATTGTCAGGTGACAGGCTTTCAACAATAATCCTTACTCTTGTACCTGATTTGAGGTTTAAAGAGACTTCAGGGACAAGGGTTTTACCATCGAATAGAGCATCTAAGGTTTGAATCATGGCTTTTTGCTTATGCTGCTTTGTTGTCATTATATCGCTTGATCGCCTATCAGCACATCTACATTGCGATCGCTCAAATAAAGTCTTCTTTACAAGCTATTGATTTGCAACACACTTGTTAAGTGCAGCTTAGAAAACTCTGTAAATGAATTTTTATTGAGTGGTGATGGAGATGTCTTGTGATAGGTGTTATTGTGAGCAATATAAATCGTGGCTAAGAGTTTGCATGTTGCACTAAGGAGGCATCATGACTGACAAAGTGATCTCGTCAGAGGTTGTTGTTGCTTATTCCCAATGTCCTCGCAAAGCATTTTTGCTCTTGTTTTCAGATGATCGGGGTACGCTCCATGATTATCCTCGTATTTTAGAAGAGCGTCGAAAAGTTCATCAAGCTGAGTATATTCAGTCTTTTAAGCAAGTTCATGAGGAAGCTAGACTATATAATGAAAAGAATTTAAAGAAAGGTGAGATTTTTGTTGAAGCTACGCTTAAGGTAGAGTGTTGGGAAGCTTATTGTGATGTTTTAACCAAAGTTGAGCAGGATGAGTCCAATCGAAAGGTGATGTTTGAACCAACAATCGTTGTTGGAACTTGTACCATAACCAAAGAGCAGAAAATAGAGCTTTTGTTTATTGGCAAGGTGTTGGGACAAATTCAGAAACAGTTGCCAACAACAGGAATAATTGTGGGAATGGATGGTGAGTCTCATCGAGTTAAGTTGGAAAGCGGATATAAAGCGATCGCACCATTAGCGAAGATATTACAGGAATGGAGTAAAGAAGAACCTCTTGAGCCTCCAACTTTGATGCTGAATAAACATTGTCCATCTTGTCAATTTCAAGATTTATGTCAAAAACAGGCGGTGAAGGAAAATAATCTCAGCTTGTTAGATCGAATGACTCCAAAAGCAATTCAAAAGTATAACAAGAAGGGAATATTTACCGTTCTCCAACTTTCTTATCTTTTTAGACCCCGAAGAAAGAGAAAACATAAAACAAAAACACCTGTGGTCAAGCATAGTTTGGAGTTGCAAGCTTTAGCAATTAAGGAACAGAAGATATACATTCAAGAGCTACCAAAACTGCTGAGAAAATCAGTTGAACTTTTTTTAGATATAGAAGGAATTCCCGATCAGGATTTTCATTATCTTATCGGTCTTTCAGTGTGTGAAGACCAAAATATCTCCCATCATGCCTTTTGGGCAAATACAACCAATGATGAAAAAGAAATTTGGGAGCAGTTGGTTAAGAAACTAAATGAATATCCTGAATCACCTATTTATCATTATGGAAGCTATGAGATTAAGGCAATTACTGAGCTAGGTAAAAGATATTCATCAGATTTTGAATCGATCAAAAAACGATTAATTAATCTTACTTCCTATATTTATGGGAAGATGTACTTCCCGACTTATTCTAATAGCCTAAAGATGATCGGCAATTTTATTGGAATCACTTGGGATGCTCAAAATGCTTCAGGTTTACAGAGTCTTGTTTGGCGATACAAATGGGAGGATAGTCAAGATTCCACATATCAGCAAATGTTGATTAGATACAATCAAGATGACTGTAATGCTTTAATAAAGTTATTAAGTGAATTTTGCAAGATCGCAGAAAATCCAGACTCTCAACCCAACATTAATTTTGCAGATCAACCGAAAAAGATTTCTACAGAAACTGGTAAACAAATTCATGATGAGCTTGAGATAATTCTTAAATATGCCCATGCTGATTATGACCAGATGAAAATAAGTATTCACAAGAAAGATTCTGATGGAAGTAATCAGACAAGAAAGACTGGTGGGCAAAAAGGACATAAAGGATATACTCGAATACTTCCTTCAAAGGCAAACAGAGTAATTGAAGTGCCAACCTTAGAAAAATGTTCAATATGTAAAACTGAATTGACCGAGAAAAATTTAGATAGAATAATTGAAAGTATATTTATTGATATTATATTTTTCAAAAATGGATGTAAAAAAAGTGTTGATTTGTATACAAGCTCGAAAAAATATTGTCCGATTTGTCAAAAATATTGCTTCCCTGAAGCTTTTCCAAAGCAAACTTCTCAGTTGGCATTTGGACACGGATTTAAAGCTTGGGTGATTTATCAAAGACTTATCTTAAGATTACCTTATCGAGTTATCATACAGCAAATAGAAGATCTATTTTGTGAAAGTATAAGTTCAGGTTCAATTTCTAATTTTCTAGCCTACTTTGCTGATTACTATGCTGAGACTGAGAAAATCCTTATTCAAAAAATCCTCGAAAGTCCCTTTGTTCATGCTGATGAAACTCACATAAATATCCGAGGAACTAATCAATACGTTTGGGTGTTTACCGATGGTATCCATGTTGTATTTAAGCTAACTAAGACAAGAGAATCACAAATAGTGCATGAGCTATTATGTGAATATAAAGGCGTATTAGTTTCAGATTTTTATAGTGGTTACGATTCCGTAAATTGTAAGCAGCAAAAATGTTGGGTTCATTTAATCAGAGATATGAATGATGGCTTGTGGAAGACTCCATTTGATACTGAATTTGAATATTTTCTTGCTGAAGTCAGAAACTTAATCGTACCAATACTTGAAGTTGTCGAACAGTATGGGCTAAAGAAAAGACATTTACAAAAATCCAAGAAAAATGTAGAAAAATTCTATTCAAAAAATATTAATGATAAAGTTTATAAATCGGAATTAGCAATTAATTTCCAAAAGCGTTTTGAACGTGACAAACAGAACCTATTTACTTTTCTTGAGTATGATTCTATACCGTGGCACAATAACACCGCAGAGAATGCCATTAGACATCTCGCAGTACAAAGAAAAATATCAGGATCTTTTTTTGAATCAGGTGCTACTGCATATCTTGTTTTACTGGGAATTATGAAAACTTGTAAATCTCAGAACAAATCTTTCTTGAAATTTTTGCTATCTAAAGAGAAAGATGTTGATAAATTCAAGTCTCCTAAGAAAAGAAAAAGTACTAAATCTGTTTAGTATGGCAAAAAACAAAAGGCTAAAAATTACACTCTCTCCCATGAGTCCCCATGAATCTCCCTCATACAGATCTGCACACCACCCTCCAAAGCCAAAAGCGCATCCTCCATCGAATCATATTCATCCTCACCTTCCCAAAATATTCCACCCTGCTCATAAGCACGAACAAACCCACTAGAATAGCCATCATCTCTCCAACCAATCTCAATTATTCCATTCTCTTGATTAACCCAACGAGAAATATTCGGATATTTGCTTTCAAAAGATTTTTTAGGCATAGATTCATACTGGCGCTTGTCCCATTGTCTCAGATACTAAGGCGATCGCGCTATATCCTTGACCTCGTTAAGTGCGATCGCCCACGTCAGCGTCGAATCAGTTAAAATTGTGAATAGCTTGCCATCATTCCATGAGAGATAACCAGAGGAAAATAGGAGCTAGATTATGCCTGAAACATTACAGTACATAACC
>JBIKYX010000160.1:0-5956 GCA_044355035.1 Pseudanabaena sp.
GCGCTTCCATAATTGCTTTTAGAATCGCCTTTGTCGCTTTAGGATACTTATCCACCCAATCCGATCGCATTGCGAAATATTCTTCAGGATGTCCTTTCCAAATTTCCGCAGTCAGCGCAGGAATGAAGCCGATCTTATCTTTAACGATGCGATAGGGCCAGGGGTCGCCTGTACTGAAGGCATCCATTGTGCCAGTTTTCATATTGGCGACAGTTTGCGCCGCAGGTACGGTCAGCAATTCGATGTCCGTATCAGGATCGACACCATTGGCGGCTAACCAGTAGCGAAGCCAGAAGTCTTGATTAACTTTTGGGAAGGTGTAAGCCGCTTTGAATTTCGCACCTTCAGATTTAACCTTCTCAAAGAAATCCTTAGCTTTGTCGATTTTGAGGGTTAATCCTTTGTTTTTGTGCTTGTCTGCAATAGCGATCGCATTGCCCTGTGTATTTAACTGCAACAGCACATACATCGGGATTTTGAGATTGTCGGTGATAATTCCTTCAGAAATCAAATAGGGCATGGGCATTTGCCATTGACCACCATCGATACCACCTGCGGAAGTGCCAATTTTGACGCTATCTCTAGCAGATCCCCAGTTGGCTTGCTTGGATATTTCCAGATCAGTCATGCCATATTTATCAAAAAATCCTTTTTCTTTGGCAATGATCAATGGTGCAGCTTCAACAATTGGCAAATAGCCTAGCCTCACTTTGGTAATCTCAGGCACTTGTTCAGGAGGAATAACAATTTTGGCAGCTTTGGGTGAAGTAATGGTTGGGGTATCTTCGGGGGGATTACCAAGACAGCCTTTGAGCAGAACTGAACTTAAAGCGGTTGCCCCTGCTGTGGCGATAAAGCGCCGCCGTGAGATGTTGTGCTTGAAATCAGACATAATTTTTTTGTTTAACGAATTTTAAAAAGTGATTAATGTTTAAGAATTTATTTGGGACACATTGATTGGTTGCTATTGGTATCTTAGAGTTAAACCTTGATAGAGTAAAGTCTATTATTTTTATAGCAAAGATAAGTTTTTATCTATGGATTTTTTTGATATGCTCACTTAATATCGGCTTTAGGGTAATCCCAAGATAAAAAAATGTTTTCTCGCATATCCGAACAACAAATGCATCGCGTGCGGTGGGTTCTCACCTGTGCTTGGCTCCTACTCATCGCCTCGCTCTTTTATGATCCACTGTCGCCCCTGATTACTGCCCCCAATCAATATTGGAGTCCTTTTCGGATTAAGCCAGAGGATTGTATCCCTGTCCAAAATGTTTGCCTCGATTTGCAACCCTATCCCCTTGGCGCTCCTATTTTTTGGGGCATGGTCGTACCCAGTGCAATTTTCATTTTGCTGGTTTTTGGGCATGAGTTATGGCGGCGCATCTGCCCACTATCGTTTTTGTCGCAAATTCCGCGATCGCTAGGATGGCAAAGACAAATCAAACGAACCGATAGCAAAACAGGAAAAGTCCGCTATGAAATTCCTAAGGTAAAAAAAGATTCTTGGCTAGGCAAAAATTATTTCTATCTTCAGTTTGGCTTATTGTTTGTGGGCTTATGCTGCCGCATTCTGTTTATTAATGGCAATGCGATCGCTTTAGGGCTTTGGTTATTAGGCACAATTGCCGCCGCAGTTACTGTCGGCTTTCTCTATGGCGGTAAAACTTGGTGCAATTATTTCTGTCCAATGGCTCCAGTTCAAAAAGTATATGCAGAACCAGGCGGACTATTAACAAGCAAAGCCCACATGAGTGACATCCCAATTACTCAATCTATGTGTCGGACAGTCACCGATAGCAAAGAACAAAGCGCCTGTGTTGCCTGTCAAAATCCCTGTATTGATATCGATTCAGAGCGATCGTACTGGGATGGAATCGAGAAGCCCGAATCGAAATTTCTCTACTACTGCTATTTAGGACTAGTAGTTGGTTACTTCTTCTATTACTACCTTTATGCTGGCAACTGGGACTATTACTTCTCTGGGGCTTGGGCGATGGAAAGTAATTCCATCCAAAAGCTTTTATCTGCTGGCTTCTATTTGTATGGACAAGTCATTCCTATTCCAAAACTGATTGCGGTTCCGCTTACTCTAGCGCTGTTTACAGGTTTGGGCTATGTATTAGGACATCTTTCAGAGCGCATCTATCGTGCTTATTTACACTTTTATAAGCAGAAAGCGCCTATTACTCTGATTCGACATCATTTATTTAGCGTTTGTACTTTTATCGCTTTTAATCTATTTTTCATTTTTGGTGGTCGCCCATTTATTCGTTTATTGCCAAATTTTTTCCAAGAAACTATTGATGTAATTATTGTTTTATTTAGTACTTTATGGCTCTATCAGACAATTAGACGCGATCCTGAATTGTATGCCAAAGAAGGACTGGCAGGAAGATTTCGCAAACAGTTAATCAAGATGAATTTTCCTCTAGAACAATATTTTACAGGCAAAGATATTGAAGAACTCAATCCCCATGAAGTTTATGTACTCGCAAAAGTTTTACCAGGATTTACGAAACAAAAACGTTATGAAGCCTATAAAGGCGTATTGCGTGAGTCTTTAGAGGAGGGCTATACCAACTCATCGAGTAGCTTAGAAGTACTGCGACAGTTACGCACGGAATTAGATGTTTCTGATACCGAACACCGCACCCTTTTAGAAGAATTAGGAGTAGAAGATCCGCAACTTCTCGATCCTACTCGCAAACGCGATCTTGAAAATTTAGTGCGGATTTCTGGCTATCGCAAAGCCATGGAACGATTAATGTATTTACAAAATTTAGATGTAACTACAGCGTCTCAACAAGTGGCGAAGACTTACAGCATCACACCTGCGGAAGAGAGCGAGATTATGCAAGATTTTGATCGGGAGTCTTCACTCAAACAAAAATCCTATTTCTATCTCGATCGCCTAGAGAAACTCTTACGTTATGATCATAGCCTCAATCAACCGATTTTACTTGATGACAGAACTGTAGTATCGATGCTTTTAGAGGCAATTAGCCGTAAGAAGCAGATGTTAGTTTTGGCGATTTTAGAGGCGATCCAGACATTAAATAAGGGAGTAAACAGCGAAGAAGCCAGTGATATTGCCAGAACATTGGGCGGATTTTCTTCTACAGTGTTACAAAATATTCTGGCTGATCATAATTCTGAGTGGTATCAGAGATTGGATGGTCATCTCATTTCAATCCTAAAAGAATCAGGACAAGATACGGCTTGTTCATTGAGTCTCCAAGTCTCTGAAGTTGTTGAAACTTTAACAGCGCTCTTGCAAGAACAAAATCCCCTGATTCAATCGGCAAGTTTATTTCTCTTACAAAAACTTGATTTCCCCCTTAGTCATTCTTTAGCAGTGGATGTCAATAGTAAACATCCGTTAGTAGAAGAAACCATCAAATTTATTACCAAAAGCGATCGCTCCGCACCATTGGCAGATTTCCCGATCTTAGAGCGCATTGTTTATCTCTTTAATAGTGATTTCTTCCACTCCCTTGATAATGAAATGTTAATAGAGCTAGGCGATCGCGCCTATGTGAAATCCTTTCAAAAGGAAGAACATATTAGTGAGGATGGTGATACTTGCCGCGAACTGCTGCTTCTAATTGAAGGAAGCGTAGAAATTAGAGTGCAACGTGCTGACCAAACAGAGACCATTTCCAATCTTTTACCGGGAAAAGTACTCGATGAGTTAGAGGTGCTAACCCATACTAATCAAATTGGGACGATTACGGCAAAAGCTTCTCCCACAAGGGTATTAGCTATTCCTGTCGATACCTTTGATGATTTGATGGATCGCGATCGCAATCTCGCCATCAAGGTTTTGGAGCTAGAAAGCCTCAGAATTAAAGGATTATTAGGAACGGCTTGAAGCGGCTAATTTCCAAAACTAATTTCTCCCGCAGAAGAGGGGGAGCAAATTCTAATATTTTCTTGTTCCCCTCTCCTACGGGAGAGGGGCTAGGGGTGAGGGCTTTAGAAACTTCCACGTAACATCACCTGTAAATCACAAAATAGTTGGCAATCCTTTATCGACTGGTAAAAGATCGCCAACCACCATAGGCAGTGATTTCTTGTTGTCCTTCACATAAAAAAGGTTCACCCAACACCCCTAAAACTTCCTGACCATCGGCGAGGATGATTTTACCAATACACAATCCCGCAGGTTCAGATAAGAGGATGTCGCCAAGAGCCGCAGGCGTGATTGACCAGATTTCCAGCGCGATCGCTTGTCCATCTTGGCTAACTCTGAGCATGGCGGGATGACGATCAGCGATCGACCATAAACGATAAATTGGTGCAGTCAGATCTTCTCGAACAAACGCTGCGCCCACCTTTAGCAGATTACCGTTTAACTCTAAGCCGCGCATTAAAGTACCATTAACGGCAAAGTTGATCATCTTATCAATCATTTTTATGTCTCTCTTATGTTAGGAAATATATGTCACTAAATAACTCTTAGGTTTTAGAATATACAAATATTGGTTTTTATTATCATTTATTGGCATTTCGGTATTGTTCATACAAATACTAATAGTGCCACCATGTATTTTTATTGTATTTGTTACTGTCAGTTGGATTAGAGGGTTTTCTGTATGCGATACAAGCTTAATTTATTGAACATAATTGGCGCAAATATAGCTACAAATACTTTAGGGGTGATCGCCTTAGCCTTATTTGCAAGTCCTGCTCAGTCAACGACGATGATATATGTGTCGTCTAGTCCCAATCTCAATGGGGATGGTTCGCTTAATAATCCCTATTCGTCGATCACGGCAGCTTTAGCCACTAAACCAGTGGCGGGGACAATTATTCAACTAAATCAAGGGGTTTATAGCGCGGAAACAGGGGAATCATTTCCGATTAAACTGCCCGCAGGTGTGACCCTACGCGGTGAGCCAAACGTCAGGGGCATAAATACTTTCATTAAGGGGAGTGGCAAATTTGTTAGCCCTTCATTTACTAGCCAAAATATTACGATTTTGGCAAATGATGATGTCAGAGTCGAGGGAATTACCTTAACAAATCCTACCGATCGCGGCACGGCGATATGGTTAGAGAAGGGGAAACGGGTTGCCATTAGCAATAATACTTTTGTGAATAGCGAGCGCGAGGGCGTATTCCTTGCGGGTAGTGCTGACGCGATTATCAGCGAAAATGTTTTTAAGAAAAATGGCGCGAACGGGCTTTCGGCGGTTGGTAGTAGTACGGGTGAAATTCGGAATAATGTTTTTGAGGATACGGGTTTCGGGCTAGCGATCGGGCAGAAATCGCGGGTCACAATCAATAGCAATAATATTCTTAACAATACCGATGGCATTGTTATTTCTAATTCGGCGGCTCCAATTTTACGCAACAATATCATTGCCAATAATCAGCGTAATGGGGTCGTGATTGTCAAAGATGGGAATGAGCATCCGACTCCTGATTTAGGAACTTTGGGTGATCTTGGTAAAAATGTTTTCCGAAATAATCTTGGCAAAGATCTTAACAATAACTCTGGTGTCACCCAAACAGCGATCGGGAATGAGCTTGATCTTAAAAAGGTGGGCGGCAAGATAGCCTTTGCTGGAGAAGTTGCGTCGGAAATTCCGCGATCGCTAGCTCCTAGTAGTACGGCTATTCCCAATCCTGTAATTACTATTCCCAATCCTGTAATTACTATTCCCAATCCTGTAGTCCCCAAACCTAACAGCATTGACGCTGTAGAAATCAATCGCTTACCTCAGCCAAATTTAAATACTCCTTCTACTCCTTCTACGACTATATCTTCAGCCAAGATTAATGCATTACCCGATGTACCCAAGGTCGTTACCCCTAGTAAGCCGATAGAATCTACTACCTCAATCGCAATGCGATCGCATGTTCCCACTAATCCCATTCAATTTGAAGCATTACCCGATGTACCCAAGGTCGTTACCCCTAGTAAGCCGATAGAATCTACTACATCAAT
>JBIKYX010000161.1:0-5953 GCA_044355035.1 Pseudanabaena sp.
TGTTTTTTATATAAATTTGGTGTGTGGCGGCGCTTCGCGCCGCCACTCACCTCCTAACCGATTAACGGTCTAAATCCATGCTTGATAGAAACTTCACCGATTTTTTCCATATTTTCGAGACTGATTTGGTTGCGTCCCCATGAAAAATTGGTATGCCAGCCTTCAAACTCTAAAAGCATCGCTTCCGCAAAACAGGCAAACAATTGTCGAGCGGGAGCGGTCATATTCACGATTTTCATGATTTTCCAATCAATATCGAGACTATGCTCAACAATGCCGCCATCAATCACATGCACACCTTCATCTTGAACTAGCGTAGACATATTTTTAGGATAGCCACCATCAATCAAGATACAAGGACGCTTTAGAGTCGCGACATCGATCGCCATTCCTTTTGCCATACTTGCCACCCACACAATAATGTCCGACTTGGGGAGTGCATCCTCGATCGCCATGACTGTACCGCGACCAAGTTGAGTCTGTAGTTCTTTTAAACGTTCTTGATTACGCGCTACGAGCAGTAAATCCTTAATGTCAGTCCTTGCATCAAGCCAGCGACAAACGGCGCTGCCAATATCACCCGTTGCCCCACAAACTGTGACCGTAGCCTTGGCTAAATCAATGCCAAACTTACGGCTCGCTTCTTCGATCTGACGACAAATGATGTAGGCGGTGTGAGTGTTGCCCGTAGTGAATCGATTAAATTCTAGTTGGATGTTCCGCACGCTCGACATCTGATTCAAGTTAAAGTTCTCGAAAATAATCGAGGAAAATCCTCCCAAAGCGGTGATATCGACATCATTTTTTTGGGCAAGCGCCATCGCATTAAGGATTTTACGGATCGCGGTTTTAATTTTATTTCCCGCTAACATTTCAGGTAAAAAGCAAGATTCCACATATAGCCCTTCGATCTGCTGACCTGTGGCACTCGTAACTTTAATGCGATCGACGATTTGGGGCGGGGCGCTACACCAAAATTCCAAACCTTGATCGGCGTATTCGGGATAGCCTAATTCCCTTGCTACAGACTGAGCGTGTTCAAGACTTGTCAAATGCCCTATTAGACCAAACATCGATTGCAGTTACCAGTTATCAGTTGTCAACAAAAAAAGTTAAAGTAAACGCGCCGATGGCGCGTTTACTTTGTGATTAAGCAGCTACCAAACCCATTGCCGACATTCTCATGATGTCGCGGGTGTTAAAGCCAATAGTGCCAAGACTTTCGCCATATTGGATCATGAAGTCTTCTACCAATGCTTCTTTTTCCATGTTTAGGACTTTCGCATCAGTTTCAACTTGGTTGAGCATTTTCCAGACGATTGGCAAATTTTGGCGATTGGCTTGCTCTAGCCCTGCCTTAGACTCGGCAAAATTATTTTGCAACCAGTTTTCGCCAAATTTCAGATGCATGTACTCATCTTTGATCACGCCCTCGGTGATTTTGCGGGCAAAAGGATCGGCGACAGGAATATAAATGTTATAGGCGGCGATCGCAAAGCACTCAATAATCAGTGATTGAATCAACAAACAAGTAACAATATCCCCTGTAGCAAATGCTTTCTGAAAATTGCTATGCAGTTCAGCAAAGAATTTTTCAGCAAAGTCCATGTCAGGTGTGACGCTCAGATTTTTGCCACAGGCGATGAAACCTTTTTTGTGACGATCCTCCATTTTCGCTAGTTTGACTAGATCATCTTTGGATTCGGGCAGTAGCTCCGCCAGTTGGAGATAGTTGCTGTACGCCTCAGCTTCGCCCTCAATGACGATCGCATTGATGCGACTATAAGCATCGCGATAGTTTTCAGTTTGATAGTCGATGGCTACAGCTTCGAGTGTTTGCCCCATGTTTTGCCTCTTTTAGTATCCCTACTCAATAAAAGTTAATCTATAGCTATTTTATGCTAAGTGGCACAGTGCTATAAAAATTAAAACCGCCCCATGCGATTAGTTGGCGATTAATTGGCGATTAGTTGTTGAAATCTCTAATTGACCGTACATCTAACCATTTTTTTTGACTATGGGACTCGCGAGTTAAATCCATGAGTAACTGTGACCATATACCCTCATCCAAACTTGGAGTCATGGGCTGTCCAGTTTGAATTGCCTTGACCCAGCGATCGCATATAGCTAGTACAGGTGCGAGTCGCCCATCAGTATAAGTTTGGGGTAGATCATATTCCGATGGAATTGGCACAATCTCCATCTCGGTGCGATCGAGTTTTCCCTGCCTCAAACTAAAGCCATGCACATAATCGCTTTGATTGGCGCTGCCTAAAACCAGAGTTCCGTTTTCACCATAGACAGTGACCCAATGACCGCGACCGCGATAAGTAACCGTACTCAGAGAAATATTGCACGGCGTGCCATCAGTAAGTTCTAGGAGAATATTGCAGGTGTCGTCAACATCCACAGGACGCAAAACACCATTAACATCAGGACGTTCGGTAATCGCGGTACTCAGTTGCCCACAGAGACTTTTTATATCTCCGAATAGCCAGCGCACATAATCAAAGGCATGGGACCCGATCGCCCCTAATGCGCCGCCGCCATATTCCTGTTGACTATACCAATTCCATACACGCTTAGCATCGGCTCGACCTTGGACTAGCCACTCAATCGAAATCAGTCTTTTTTTGCCAATATGATTATTATCTAGTAAATGTTTCAGGTATCGCCATTGGGGAACACAGCGAAACTCGAAATCTGTGGCAATAATGACTTGATGCTGTTGGGCAAGATTATATAAAGCGATCGCTTCTTGGGCATTCATCGTTACTGGCTTTTCCAGCAGAATATGTTTTCCTGCCATGATCGCCGCTTTTGCCTGTTCATAATGAAAATTTGGTGGCGTAGAGATTGTTACCGCTTGTACAGACTCAAGGGCAAGTAAATCTTCAAGGCGATCGCAAGCATGGGGAATGTTGAATTTAGCCGCAATTTGTTGCGCTTTGAGGCGATCGCGATGATAGACGGCGACAACTTCTGTGTCTGGATGAATTTGCAGCGCAGGAATATGAATGGTCTGCCCGAAGCCAGTTCCGATAATACCAACACCAATTTTTGACATACTTTTTAGATTCTACTTTTTACTTTTATTTTTCACTTTAAAACTCACCTTATGTAGAAGTTCGTTACACCCTCACCCCTAGCCCCTCTCCCGCAGGAGAGGGGAACAAGAAAATAATCAAATCTGACTCCCCCTCGCCTTGCGGGAGAGGGGGCTGGGGGGTGAGGGCAGATCTTCGCTCTGTGTAACATGAGTTTAAAATTCAATACCTGCTTGAGCTTTAACACCCTGCTCTCTAAAGGGATGTTTCACCATTTCCATTCTTGTTACCAAGTCAGCGACTTCAATCAATTCGGCAGGAGCGCCGCGCCCCGTGAGAATGACATGGGAATTGGCTGGTTTCTCTTTTAAGCCAGCGATTACAGTCGCGACATCTAGATAACCAAGTTTAAGAGCGATATTAACTTCATCTAGCAAAACTAATCTATATTCAGGATTTTTGATATAGCTCAAACCCAATTCCCACGCTTCTTTGGTTTTAGCAATATCGCGATCGCGGTCTTGAGTTTCCCATGTAAAGCCCTCTCCTAAAGCCTGAAACACCAGTTGATCTTGCCAGAAACCAAAAATTTTCTTTTCCGCAGGTTCCCATGCACCTTTAATAAACTGCACGATCGCCACTTTATATCCATGACCTAGCGATCGTAAAACCATGCCCAAGGCGGCGGTAGTTTTGCCTTTACCATTACCCGTATTGACGATTATTAAACCTTTTTCGAGGTTTCGCTCGGCAATGCGTTGATGTTGTACCTCTTGACGGCGTTGCATCTTGACACGATGTTGTTCGGCAGTAAGTTCAGTCATGGTTACTTATATACAGTGCATTTAGTTATCAGAGTCGCACAGTCTGAGCCTCTCTCTCGCAACTCTTTATTGCTATATAATCTATGCTAATTCATCATCTTGCCAAAAAATCAACCATGCTAGACAAACGCGACTACACCCTCATCATCGATAAAAGTGGCAGCATGTCAAATATTGACAGGGGAACCACCAAGAGTCGATGGGAAATCGTCAAGGAATCGACCCTAGCCCTTGCACGTAAATGCGATCAGCTAGATCCAGATGGGATTACAGTGTATTTGTTTTCAGGAAAATTTAAACGATTTGATAATGTCTCGGCAGCGAAAGTCGAACAAATTTTTCAAGAAAACGATCCGATGGGCGGGACAAATTTAAGCTCGGTTCTGCAAGATGCGATCAATCAGTTTTTTCAACGAAAAAAAGCTAGCCAATCAAAAGTAGGTGAAACAATTCTTGTAATTACCGATGGAGAACCCGACGATCGCCGTTCTGTGTTTGAAATAATTATCGAAGCAACTCGTCGGCTTAGTTCTGATGAAGAACTCGCCATTTCTTTCATCCAAGTTGGTTCGGATACCAGCGCGACCGATTTCCTCAAATCTCTAGATGACAAGTTACAGAGCATAGGCGCAAATTATGACATCGTAGACACAATTACGCTCACTGACATGGAAGATATGACGCTTGCAGAAGTGTTATTGAGCGCAATTAGCGATTAGGCGAGGACTTACGCAAACAAACACATCGTAAGGGCAATTCATGAATAGCCCTTACGATTTTGGATTCTGCTCCACTATATAAATCCTATGAATATCTATCGTTTAGCCGTCTTAAGTGACAACTACGTTTTTGTCTTACATGATCCCATTAAAAATATTGCTGCCGTTGTTGATCCTGCGATCGCTGAGCCAGTCTTAGCTAAAGTTGAGGAATTAGGCGCAAAAATAGTAGCGATTTTTAATACCCATCATCATGGCGATCATGTAGGCGGAAACTCGGCAATTATCAACAAATTTCCTGAAGCAATTGTCTATGGTGGCGAAAAAGATCGCGATCGCATTCCCCATCAACAAATATTTTTACAAGCTGGCGATCAAGTTAGTTTTGGCGATCGGCAAGCTGAAGTATTTTTTGTGCCTGGTCATACCTATGCTCACATCGCCTATTATTTTCCGCCTACTGAAGATGAAGGGGGCGAACTATTCTGCGGCGATACTTTGTTTGCTGGAGGTTGTGGCAGGTTGTTTGAAGGTACACCTACGGAAATGATGCATTCCCTCGATCAATTTCGTCAACTACCTGATGCTACTCGTGTCTGGTGCGCCCATGAATACACCCTCGGCAATCTCAAGTTTGCCCTAACCGTTGATCCTGAGAATAGTGACTTGCGATCGCGTATGGTCACAGCGCAGGAAATGCGCGAAAGAGGAGAAGCTACTGTACCCACCACAATCGGACTCGAAAAGCTGACCAACCCATTTATGCGTTGGGATGCTCCCGCCATTCAGCGATCGGCTGGTATTGAAATCCCCGATCGCGTGTTCGCGAGAATTCGCGGTAAAAAAGATAATTTCTCTGGCTAGATCAATCCACACATAAAAAAGCTCCTTAAACTTAATGTCTGAGGAGCTTTTTTGATTACTAACTGGGGTGCAAGGATTCGAACCTCGGAATGTCTGGACCAAAACCAGATGTCTTACCACTTGACGACACCCCAACGTGTCTAACAAACTTGGGCGGTGCTTTTAAAGCTTTGCTTTGTTTGCGCGATATATACTATAGCAAACATATACAGTGTTTTGTCAACCTCTTTCGAGAATTTTTTTAATATACGCGCTTCACACCAAAGAAATAGTCATATAGAACCAAGAAATAGTGGCAAGAAATAGCGGTGGGCGGCTCCGCAGTCTCGCGATTTCGCCGGAACCTTGGGAGGTTCGTGGGAGAAAATTGCCAAGAATAACAAACCAATCAAACAACTAAACAACTAAGAGGCTGTTTGAAAAGGTGGGTATACCTAGGAAAAAGCGTGAAGGGGGAATAAAGTAAAAGGGTCTACAGGAGACCCAATTTATGATAAGA
>JBIKYX010000086.1:0-18260 GCA_044355035.1 Pseudanabaena sp.
GATGCTCTTTGCCGCTATGGTTCATCTGATGGTTCGTCGTTTAAGCCCTAAATCCATCCCTATTTAACCTACTCTAAAACTTTTCAAACACTCTCTCAATCGTCCGTCCAAAGCGATCGCGACTTACACGGGCTTAAAAGCCGTTTTAGGTAATAGTACATCCGCCTATATAGGATTGAGCGCTACCAATAGCACCAGTACCCAAACAGGATTGACCGCCAAGCAGGATGTCGTAGCATGGACTATTGACGGCAACGATCCCGCCTATAACAATATTCAACTTCCCAATTCCAACGTTACCAAGATTTTTCGCGATGCTGATCCTACTAAGGTGAAAGTTCCCTTTGATGTGGAAATTCGTGATAACGATCTACCCACCGCTTCTCTCAAAGCTGGACCAAAAGCCCTAGAAGTCAAAAGTCCCAGTTACTTCACTGTTTCTCTCGATAATATCGCCAACCCTGCGATCGGTAGTACAGGTTTAGCGATTAATTATCAACTGCTAGGTGGATCGGCAACGAACAATCAGGACTATCAACAGATTGCCAGTACGGGTGTAATTCGCGTAGCCCCTGGAGAAATTCAGTCTAATTTGTTAGTCTTCCCCATTGATGATTTCATTGCCGAAAGCACTGACTTTCAAATCACTAGCTTTGACCGTAACACCAACACGATCAGCCTCAAAATCACCGATAAAATCCGCATATACGAAAACACCAATCTCACCTTCGGAAAATCAGGTAGTAACGAAGGCGCAGTCGGTCAAATCATCTTTCCTGCTGGCGCAACCTTCCTCACCGATCCTGACACGAATCTTCGCTATATCGAAGTTGCTCAAGGCAGTACTGCTAATGTCTCCGTCAAGGTTTTAACAGGTACATTAGCCTTAGCTCAAGGCGTAACCAGTGGCGTACAAGCGGCTCCCCTTGTGATTCAAACCGCCACCGCGACTACGACTGCTAATACTTACAATGTTGGCTTACAGATTGGTAGTTTCAATCTCATTAATGGCAGTACCCTAGAACTCGCAGGGGGAATTAGAGCCACTGTTATCGAAGATAAATCGATTACGAACACCGCGACAACCGTCAAAGTAACTTTGAATGACGGAGCCGACTCCAATCAGATCAAAGTCGGTAATACCGCCAGTCTCAGAGCGGAAAATCTAACCTTGCAGATTCTCCCTGGTACGGGTTATCAAGTCAATCCCAATAGCAGTAAAGCGACTCTAGAAATTGCTGACAACGATGTTGCGGGAGTGCGGATCATTCCCATTGGCGATCGCCCAGTCGTGCAGGAAAGTGGTAATGCAACCAAGTTCCAAATCGCATTACTCAGTGAACCCCAAAGCCCTGTCATTGTTTATTTACAGCCCGATAAGCAGATCTCCGTTGACAATCTTAATCCGCCCCTATTAGACGCACAAATCAGTGGGCTGAGCCTTGATAAAACTACAGGCAATTTGCAATTGCGTCTATTCCGTAAACCCAGCAGCGATGTCACGATTGATGTCACACCTCAAGGCAGTGCGACACCACTCAAACTAATCTTCACTACTGAAAACTGGGACAAGTATCAGACCGTTAAGCAAGTTGATTTAACAGCGATCGCCAAACTAGGAGATGTCTATACGGAAATAAGCGTAGCCAGTGATGGAAATCTCCAATTCCGTTTACTGACTCAACCCACCAGCAATACCAGCATCACTGTTCCCCTAGCCAGTGGCAGCACACCGCAAAGTCTCAGCTTTACTACTGCTAATTGGAATACTTACCAAAAAGTTACTAACGCTAAACTCGATCGCACCCTGTTTAGCACCAATGTTTCGGATAGTAGCAGTACTCTCAAAAACTATAATTTACGATTCCAAGATCTCGGTGGTGGTGGACTCAGCTATGTTCCGAATGTGGGCAAAGGATTTTATTCTGTTACCTTTGATGCTACGAACTGGTGGATTCCCCAAGATGTGACAATCAGTGCGATCGACAATAACAAAACTGATGCCACTCTTCGCGATGGTACGATCAAGTACGGTATCATTTCAGGCGATCCCAACTATGCAGCGATCGCCGTTGCCGATCAGTCTATCGGTATTGTTGATCGCGCCGTTGATGCCAAAAAACTAAATGAAGGCATAAAAAGTAGCCTTGCCAACCTGAGAGATTCCGTCAATGATTTTAGCGTTCCAGTCATTGGCAAATTAAAAAATGACCCCCTAGTCAGCCAGATTTTCAACTCTCTTAGTGATGCACTTGATGCGGCTTTAGCTAATCTCGCATCCCCCACCGCCACTTCTGTCGATCAAGTCATTGAAGCAAAACTAGATGAATGGTTGGGCAAAATCAAAATAGGTGACACCCCAATCTTTGGAACTCCCGATGTAAAAGTCGAAACCACTGCCGATGAGGTTAAATTCACACTTTATCTCGCTCAAAGCTTTACCAAGCAATGGAAGCTCGATGGCAAAATGGGATTGGATGCCACTGGTTTGCAATTGAGTTCTGAGGGTAGTGTTGAAGTTAAATTTGACTACAACTTCAACTTGGTTGTGGGTGTTCACAAAGACTTTGGTGCTTATGTGGATACCGATGACACTGGACTGCGCGTGGGCGTATCTTTTGGGTTAACCCCAGACTTTGGTATCGATGGTAAATTTGGCTTCTTCCAGTTAGGTATCGCCAATTCTCCTGCTAATCCCACGGAAGCAAGACTAGAAGCAACCTTTACCCTAGCCGATCCCGATAATCGCAACACGATCAAGTTCTTTGATGTGAATGGCAATCAACTGCTTGACACCAAACCTTACAATTACAATATCGCCCAAGATACCGACAAGGATGGTAAGCAAGACATTGATCCTACAACTAAGCTACCCAAAACTCTATCTCAACTGATTCAAGAACCATTTACCGAAATAAATGGTAGCGGGGTGGAAAAACCACCAATTCCCGTTCCAGAAGTTGGCAAGACTCCCGACGTTTATCAACTAATTGATTGGAATCAAATCCAGTCTTTCGATGATCCAAAGTTCAGTAAAAGGGAAGGGGTTTATCGCACCGTTACGCCCACGACAGGGACTAAAGTTATCTATTTTGATGCTAATCGAAATGGCAAGCTAGATATTAATGAGTTATCTACCAACAATCCTCAAGCAATCAACACATTGACAGGGAAGGTTAATGAATTTGCGATCATGAAGAAGCCTGCCGCTACGCCAGCACCAGCTAATCCTGTCACGAGTTACTATTTCGACGCTAATTTCAATGGCAAATATGATGACCTCGGCGGAGATATCAATATCACTGCTGCTCAGAAAAAACAAGACAAAAACAATAGCGGAATTTTAGAGGGTGACTCGAATGAAGCTGGCGAAGGACAGTGGGTGCAAGGACGTGGGATTGCCTATCGCGATCTCAATGGTAATAAGGTTTTAGATTTAGAAACTTTCACAGATACGAATAAGAATGGCGTATATGATGCAGGTGAACCGTTCATCGATCTCAACGGCAATAAAAAGTACGATGGAGCAGATCCCGTAGTTTATTCTGATTTTAGTCCTATAGAAGTCAATGATGATGGATTGGCTCGCTTTGTCGATGTGAATAATGACGGTATTCAAAGTGGTTTAGCAATTAGCGATCGCCCCGATCCCCAAGTACTAGCCAAAACCGTCCGTGATGATAGTTTCTACTATGTTGATCTTGACCGCGATTTAGTCTATCTGGAAACCGATGATCCAGAATATAAACTCGGTGCTTTTCAAGACATCAAGATTGTTGAAGACGAGACAAATGGATATTCCTTCTTTGATGTGAATCGCAATGGCACTCTAGACAATAATGCGCCAGAACCACTCAAAGATGACAACAAAAATGGTAAATGGGATACGGGTGAAACCTACTTTGATGTCAATGGTAACGAGCAATGGGATGTTTCTGCTGTAGAATCGATCGCTAATCTGGGAACGCCCTATCGCACCTTCTTTGACATTAAGACCAACGGTGCTGCTACTGGAACAACCGATGGTATGCAAAAACGTCTACTCGACAAGAATGGTAATGGGATTTTAGACACAGGTGAGACAGAAACAGATGCATTGATTCAGCCAGTCGATCCTGCTTTTCTATACATTGATGCCAATCAAAATACAGCCTTTGAGAGTACTGAACAAGTAGTTCTAAAGAACAATTCAGGTAACTACTACTTTATTGACAACAATAAGAGTGGTAAGGTTGATCAAGGTGATGTCTTTACAGAAAAACTAGCTATAACTGCTGCTGGGGCGCTCTATATAGATGCTAATAACAACCGCATTTTTGATGCCACCGAACAAGCAGTTCTGAAATTGACATCAGCTAACAATGTCATTGATACCAATAGCAACGGTAAGTTGGATGGCGGCGATGTCTATACAGAATCAAAACTAATCGTCTCAACTGGAAGTGACTTTTTCTATCTAGATACAAATCCTGATGGTCACTTCAATGCTGTGACAGAGAAGAAAGTTTTGAAAACAGACTTTGGTTACACCCTAGATGAAAACAATGATGGGCTGTACAGCAAAGGCGAAGCCGCTATTGTCAATCGGGAAGGGATTGTTCGCCCTGTGATTAGAAATGATAATGTTTCAGTTGATTACGTTGATTTCAACAATGATGGTAAATTCACAACTTTTGCGGACAATCTTGCCAAAACTATTGGTGGTCAGCTTTTCCCCAATGATGCAATCATCAAATCCGATGATGATGGTAAGAGTTTCTATATTGAATTAGTCGCTGGACAAAAAATCTATGGTCAACAAGTAGATTTTCTCGATCTCCAAACCGATAGCCAATATGGCGGCAGCGATATTAGAGTTAAGAAAACCACAAGAACCAGCAAGATTAAGTTCTATGATAAAGATAAAAATGAAACGCTAGATCCTGCGACTGAACCAGTCATTCGTGATGTGATTACCTATCTGGATATTAATTCCGATCAAACCCTGAACGCTAATCCAGTTACCTCAGTACAAGGAATTTATCAGTCCCTTACTAGCACTAGCCAGACCAGTAATAGTGCAGCAGAGAGCAGTCCCGATCCAAGGGAACCGAAAGTTTTAATTGATGCAGTCGGTGCGCGTTATCTCGATCTAAATTTTAATGGCGATCGCGATGCGGGTGAACCTTTCAGCAAGAGCAATGATGAGCCAATGCTGGTCGATCCAGCCGCGATTCTCACCTTTGATATTGTCAGGGATAATACAGGTCGATTTCTCGATCGCAATGGGGATGGTCAAGTTAACGCCCAAAGTGATGCCGATGATACGCCTCTGGATGCTGCGGTCGTATACACAGATGCTTCCGTAACACCCGCCAAGACCGCAACTTTGGCGCAGTTATTAGGAATTGCTGATACAGATACATCGCTTACTTTTCTTGATGTCAATGGCGATCACAATCTTCAGAGCAATGAATATGCTGTTTTTATCAATGGCGATGGTTGGCGATATGTGGACATCAAACGCGATCATGATCTCAATGTGATTTCGGAAAAAGATGTCAACAGCGATGGCGTGATTGCTGTCACGGAAAATGGCTTTGAGTCTGAACCAATTGCCAAGCCTAACAACAACTTTGATGCTTTAGTCACTCGCCTATATCAGCCTGCACGCAGCATCAGGGTAGAAGTAAAAGACTCAGACCCCAAAAACTACACTACACAACAAGAAGCTGCTTTCTATTATTACGATCTCAATCGTAATGGACAATTTGACACTCTCAGCGATCTTAAATCTACGGACACAATTAAAAATGCGCCTCTAGTAAAAATCAAAGATGATGGAGCGCGTCTGACGGCTTTGGAACTTAAGCAAGCAATCAGTACCCTATCAGATATATTTAAATATGAGATTGGGGCAAAGGTGAATGTGGGACTTACACTGAAGGCTGGTGTAGGCACTACCGCCGCTTGGCCAACCGTCACCGCCGATTTAGCGATCGAAGTTCCGATTCCGATCAAAACCAACAAGACTGAAACAGAATCAGCCACTACCAAAATTGAGTTTAAAAATGTCCGACTCGATCTCGGTACGTTCTTGACTAATTTTGTTAAACCCTATTTAGACAAGGTAGATAAATTTTTAGATCCGATTCGTCCTATTGTTGATTTTCTTACTGCCGATCTGCAAATCCCGTCCAAGCTTGGTCTAGATGGATTATTAGATCGAGATGGAAAACCAGGCATCAACATTCTTGAAGTTGCTCAGGCGTTATCAGGAATGGGATCTGATTCTCTAACTGACAATAGCACTCCAACAGATCCCAACGCAGCCGCTACCCCCAAGAAAAAGACGACAGCGCAAAAGCTGACACAGGGTATTAAAACGGCGGCACAATATGCCACCTTACTGGCGAAGGTTACTGACACGATTCAAGATTTAAATAATCTCGTTCAAAATTCTGATTCGCTTATTCTGAACTTGGGCGATTGGAGTCTAGGTGATACTAAGCCTACATCCTCAGATAATAAAGACGCTATTTCTAAACCCAATCCCAAAGAACCAGTCAAAGCCGCAGATCCGACCAAGACCAAGTTATCGGCTCCAGAAGATGCGCCGAATCTAGATACAAAAACCAAGAATCTATTCCAAAAAATCTCAGCGATCGAGGGTTTGAAATTTCCTGTTCTCACCGACTTTACGGTTCCCTTGAAATTACTATTGGGTCAAAGTGGTGTGGATTTAGTTACCTTTACACCTCCCAATCTAGCCGTTGGCGCTAGCTTTGATGTTTCCACTTATGTCTGGGAGGCTCCTCCCATTAAAGTTGGGGTGACTGGCTCCCTTGATATCAATGCTAATCTATCTTTCGGTTTTGACACCTTTGGAGCCGAAAACTGGATTGAAGATGGCGCAAACGCTTCCGATTTTTACAAGGTTCTTGATGGCTTATATGTCGGCGCAACCAACCCCATCGCTACTGTCAATGGAAGCTTAGCAGCCTATGGTTCCCTTGATGTATTTCTGGCTGCCCTGACTGTTGCAGGCGGTATCGATGCCACGGTTAATTTGGATCTGATTGATGAGGGTGCAAATAATGGAACCAGTGATGGGAAGGTACGCTTTTCCGATATTATTGCCAAGATCCAACGAGCCGCCGCAAGTGACGGTGATGGTTTCGCGGGATTCCTTAGCGATATGATCCGTTTGTACGGCTCTGTCGAAGCCTTCATTAAAGCTGAAGCAAGTGTGGCTCTGATTGGTACTGTATGGTCGGCGGAGTTAGCAAGATTGGTCTTGTATACCTTCTCCATTGGTGGTGGTCAGAATAGTGGTCAGGTGGGGACTGCTACCCAAAGCTACATCCAAGGTGCAACGGTCTTCTGGGATGCCAATTTGAATGGAGTCATGGATGCCAATGAACCACACACCATTACAAATGCTGATGGCAGCTATCTGCTAGATGTTCCTGTCAATATCTATGACACCAATGGTAACGGTCGCCTTGATGCGAAGGATGGACAATTAACTCTAATTGGCGGGATCGATCAGGTTAGCGGTCAAACCTTGCAAACTCCTCTGTTGGCAGTTCCTGAGTCTCAAGTTATCTCTCCCCTTACCACCCTCAAAGCTGTCCTCACGCAGCAACTATTGTCACAAAATCCCAATCTCACTGCCGATGAAGCCCTTAATACCGCCGAAATCGAAGTTAAGAGAGCTTTAGGATTGCCTCAAAATATTAATCTCAACACCTTCAATCCTATTTTGGAAATGGTGTCACTAGCCAATCCTGACGCGGCGATCGTTTACCAAAAACATGTCCAAGTTGAAGCGTTATTATCGGGTGCTTCAAGATTTTTAGAAGGGGTAACTGGCAAATCAGGGACAAATGTAAGTTTGGCGGCAATTACCGCGATCGCTAAAGGTATTGCCACGGCTAGAGGAGCGATCGATCTGACCAACTCACTTGAGTTAGAAGATTTATTTGGCGCAAATCTTAGGAGTGCAGCGCAGTCTTTAGCAACAACGCCCATTAATGCCGATCGGTTAAATGCTCTGACTACGGCGGCTCTTGCTACGGTAGCTAATGGGGCGACCATCACCGAAAATACGGCTACGGTTCTACAAATTGCGATCGCCAAAAAGCAGTCTGTCACCGATACATTATCGCTTCTAGCTCCCGCTAAAGTATCCGCTCAAACCCTCTTGCCAAGTCAAATTAATGCTCTGAGTAATGGCGATCAGCACTTGTTCCTTAAGGATGTGATTGGTGACAAACAAGCCGCCGAAGGCACGCCCTTTAGTCTCGATCTCTCTGATACCTTTGGCGATACCACCAATAGCCCGATCGCTCTCGCAGTTTCAGGACTCCCCACAGGCTTTAGTTTTAATCCTACGACTAAGTTGATTACGGGTAATGTCAAACGCGGCGATCTAGAGATCAAGCCCTATAAAATTACCGTTACCGCAACTAATGCAGCCCAAGAAACGTTAACAGGCGGCTTCGATCTCAACGTCAGCATAATTAACCAAGCGCCAACGATTTTCAGTGCGATCGCTACACAGAATGCCATACAGGGACAAGCATTGACGTTAAATGTAGCAGGTAATTTTAAAGATATGGATGCTAATGATGTTCTCACCTTTACAGCTACTGGCTTACCCGCTAACTTTAGCCTTAGCAACGCAGGTATACTCACAGGAACTCCAAGTAATGCGGAAGTTGGGACTTACACGATTAAAGTAGTGGCTAAGGATCAAGCCAATAGCGGTAGTCCAGAAGCCACCTTCACTTTAAATGTCGCTAATGTGAATGATTCACCCCAAATTGTGAATGCGATCGCCCCACAAAAAGCCACGCAAAACCAAGCATTTACGATTGATATTCATAATAATTTTACAGATATTGATGTAAATGACAGCTTGACTTTTAGCGCAACTGGACTTCCCGATGGCTTAAAAATTAGCAGCAATGGAATTATATCTGGAACTCCCACTAACGCAGGAGTAGGCGATCGCCTTGTCACCGTTACAGCAACCGATAAGGCCAATGCGACGGTTCATCAGCAGTTCACTTTGTCTGTTGCGAACATCAACGATGCACCGACCGCAACTGATGACAATGCGACTACCACTACAGCGACAACAGTCAATATCGATGTCCTCAAGAACGATCAAGATATCGACAAAGATCCCCTCACATTGTCGATTTTGACTCTTCCGTTACATGGCAAGGCTACAGTCAATAACAACAATACCCCCGACAAAAAAGATGATGACTTTATTAGTTATCTACCCGTAGCCGCTTATACAGGTAGTGATAGCTTTACCTATCAAATCGATGATGGTAAGAGCGGCAAGGCTAGCGCCAAAGTGAATATTGCTGTCAATGCAGTTAGTCAAAACGGATTAATCGCAGGAGCCGCAGGTAGTAATTTACTGCAACTCAATGGTAATAATCTCACCAAGCTAGAAGCGACTCTGATCAACAAACAGGTCAAACAATTCACGATTAACGAGATTGGTGTATTTGCGGTTGATGATGCACAGGGACGAGTTAATGGTTTATTACCAACGGATTCAGGCTATCTTAAAGCCGCTTTACAAAAAGCACAGGTGATATTCTCCGTACTGCCCGA
Organism: Pseudanabaena sp.; assembly: GCA_044355035.1. GTDB lineage: Bacteria > Cyanobacteriota > Cyanobacteriia > Pseudanabaenales > Pseudanabaenaceae > Pseudanabaena. The sequence goes on from JBIKYX010000086.1 coordinate 9,619, forward strand.
TGACCTGCTTTCTAGCCCCAATCGCATCTTGCAAGGTTTAGGTGGTCAGCAACTCGCTTTCTATCTAGTCCAAAATGGCACTACCGATGAAGTGTTGCGTGATCCTAATGCAGCCAATAAAGTTCGGTTTGGTTCTCCCATCGGCGGCAAAGATTTAGGAACTTTGAAACTGACATCAACAACTGCTAATCAATTCACTCTAGCCTTTGATGATGGTTTGGGTAGCGATCGCAATGCCGACATTACTCTAAACCTGAAGCTAACCGATGCTGAAGTTCCAATTGGTTCTAATTTGCAAGGCTCCAACGAGCAGGAAATTGTCGATCTAACTCAGTTTAAAGGTCAAAAGATCGCTGCATTTTTCCCAACTGTAGCCAGTGAAGCCGCTTACGATAATGTGGTGGGCTTCTATCGCATTGAGAATAAGCAGGGTTCAGTATTTGATCCGCTTACGGGTAAAACCATCAATGTCGGCGATGCAGATTACACTCAAGCTGCCATTCGTAACAGTCAATCCTTTGGGATGAACTTTAATGATCAGAGTGCAGGGATTACGAAGATGTTAGATGGCGGTTCTCTATTTGCTCCGTTCATTATTGCCGATGGTAATGTAAACCAAGTCTTGAATAGTTCATCAGGTAGTCAACCTGCGGTCTATTTCTCCTATCTGGGTGCAAATCCTGACAAAGTAGATCACATCCGTTTACTGGGCAGTAACGCTTGGGGCTTTGAGGATTTAGCTGGCGGCGGCGATCGCGATTATAACGATATTGTCATTCGCGCCAACTTCAAACCAGTTGCTTAATCTTGATGGCGGACATGCGATCGGCGACTGTAGCAAACATGAGGATTCCAGTAGCGATCGCCATGAAGATTTTGAGTTCCATTTTTGACTAACTTTGTCCGTGGTATTGTGGTATAATGCGTTACTAAAAATACTGACTTTTAAAATAACTCATTAAGAAAAGTTAAGAAACATCAATGCAACTCACCCATCGCCCTCGCCGTCTCCGACGAAATCCTTCTATTCGCAGTCTAGTTAGAGAAAACTATCTATCTGTAGATGATTTTATCTATCCGATGTTTGTAATGGAAGGAGAGAATAGCCGCGTTGAAATTCCCTCAATGCCAGAGGCTTATCGCTTTACTCTCGATCTTTTAGTTAAAGAAGTAGAAGAGATTTATGCTTTAGGCATTAAGGCGATCGCTCTTTTTCCTGCGGTTCCTGAAGAGAAAAAAGATTTGACTGGTACTGAGAGTTTTAATCCTGAAGGGTTGGCTCAACGCGCTGTTAGAGCGATTAAGGCGGTTGTTCCCGATGTGATTATCTTTACCGATGTTGCCCTTGATCCTTTTACGACTCACGGACATGACGGTATTATTGATGATCATGGTGTAATCATTAATGATCAGACCGTAGAAGTACTTGTGAAAATGTCGGTTTCCCAAGCGGAAGCAGGAACTGATTTTGTCTCGCCATCAGACATGATGGATGGACGTATTGGCGCGATTCGTGAGGGTTTAGATGCGGCTGGGTTTGAGAATGTTGGTATTCTTGCCTATTCTGCCAAATATGCATCAGCTTACTATGGACCTTTCCGCGATGCTTTGGGATCTGCGCCAAAATCGGGTGATAAGAAAACTTATCAAATGGACCCCGCTAACTCCCGCGAAGCAATTAAGGAGGTCTATCTAGATATCGCTGAAGGTGCGGATATTGTGATGGTAAAGCCTGCTTTGGCTTATTTAGATATCATTGCGAAGGTCAAAGATGCAACCAATGTGCCTGTAGCTGCCTATAACGTTAGCGGTGAATATGCAATGGTCAAGGCGGCGGCACAGTTGGGATGGATTGATGAAAAGAAGGTCATGTTTGAAACACTTCTGAGTATGAAACGCGCTGGCGCGGATATTATTTTGTCCTATCACGCTAAGGCTGTTGCCCAGCTTATCGCTTCAGGCTATCGACCTTAATCGCCTTTAACCCTAGCCCCTCTCTCAAAAAGCTGTACACACAAGTTTCTCTGTCTACGATTTAAGTTTTAGATCCCCCCAGCCCCCCTTAAAAAGGGGGGAGAATAAATTAAATTTTCTGCTTCCCCCTTGAAAAGCGGGATTGAGGGGGATCATTAGTAACTCACAACATAGTTGATAACTATTGAATATGAACGCAAAAGAACTTCTCGAAACTTACGCTTTGGGCGATCGCGACTTTAGTAAGCGATCGCTGATCGGGCTTATTTTGACTGGTGCGAACTTATCTGGCGCGAACTTTATCGAAGCCGATCTGGAAGAGGTTACCCTCGATGTCGCCAATTTGGAAGATGTCGAGTTTAATCTTGCTAACTTGATCCGCGCTAATTTGAGTGGCTCCATTTTGATCCAAGCTAATCTGAATGGCACGCTCCTTCAACAAGCTTCATTGATCGGTGCAAATGTTTCTGAAGCTTTCTTGATCGAAGCTGATTTAAGTGAAGCGGTTTTGATCGAAACCAACTTCGCGGGGGCATTTTTAACCAGCGCCAATCTCACCCGATCGCGTCTATGCAGAGCGAATTTAGCTAATGCTTTTTTGACAGGAGCTTTTCTGAATGGGGCTGACCTGCGCGGCGCAAACCTGACAGGCGCGGATTTGACTAGAGCAAATTTAACGGGCGCAAATCTGGCTGGAGCCGATCTTAGTCGTGCTAATTTGACTAACGCTAAGCTAAATTGGGCTAATCTGTCTAACGTTAAGCTAATTGGTGCGGATTTGACGGGAACTTATCTATCCACGCTAAAAAGTATCGAGGGAACGGATTTTACGGATGCGCGTAATGCTCCAAATTCTGTAGAGATTGTTAACATGGAAGAGCCGATCATTGAAGAATAGAATTGAAGAAAGATTATGCGCTTGTTTCGTTCACTCAGTTTCATCAATAATTTCACCCGTAATCTACCTAATATTGCTTTAGTACTGATGATCGCCACCGCGATTGCTCTACCGATTACAGCCCAAGTTCAGGCTCAATCCCAAAAAGACGCAACGGAATGGATCAAGCAGGGGCGGCAACTTTGGCAAAAGAATAATATTTCTGGGGCGATCGCCGCCTATCAACAGGCTTCCAAATTAGAACCGAAAAACTCGAAGATTTTAACCAGCCTTGGTTTTTTGTTAACTCAACAAAGTAATTACTCTGAGGCGATCGCCGCTTTGGAAAGAGCTACTAAATTGGATGCAAACAATGCTAAAGCCTTTAGTGCCTTGGGTTTTGTGTATGTGCGAATTAAAGATTATCGCAGTGCTTTAAATTCCTATCGACAGGCGATCGCTTTGGATCGTGAAAATATTGATGCCTATAACAGCGTCGGCTTTTTATTGACTGAACAAAAAAACTATGCCGAAGCTGCCAAGATCTATCGTCAAGCGATCTCCGTTGTTCCCAATGACCCAAAAAGCTATGTCAACTTGGGCTATGTGTTGCAGTTAATGGGCGATCGCAAAGGAGCCTTTGAGATCTACAGTCAAGCCGACAAAATTGCGCCTTTTAATGCAGATATCTTAGTGGCAATCGGCGGCTTGTTTGCTGACCAAAATCAATTAAATGAGGCGATCGCTAAGTACAAAAGGGCTTTAGAAATCAATCCTCGCCATCCCCAAGCCAACCTTGAGATTGCGAAAATCTATCAGGGTGAGGGGAAATATACAGAGGCGATTTCTTCCCTTCGTCGTGCCATCGCAGCCAAAAACATTACGCCTAATGTGGCGAATAAAATTCAAAACGCGATCGCGGATTTATATATCCAGCAAGGTTCTCTGTCTGGAGCGATCGTCGCTTATCGTCAAATTTTGGAAACCGATCCTGAAGATGCCGCGACCCATTTAGCGCTGGGTAAATTATTAGCATCACAACAAAGGGCGATCGAGGCTCGCAAGATGCTAGAAACTGCGGAAAATTTGTTTAATCGACAGGGCAATGTGGATGGCTTGACACAAGCTCGTAAAGCTTTGTTGGATCTCAAATAAGAAACCCTGCAATAAATTGCGGGCTAAAAGCTAAAACCCGTTTCAACGGGTTAATTTCAAGAATTAGTCAGTTTTAACTGACTTTAGCTTTGAGCCAAGAACTTTAGTTCTTGGCTATCGCAACTTGTGTACACAAGAGAAACACGCTCTCAGGTTAGTTTTGCAAATGTTTTTTGAAAAAATCGATGGTGTAGCCAATTTCCAGAACTTGATTGCTCCGCTTGCTAGAGCCATGCCCCTCATCAGGAAAAATCACTAGCTGCGAAGGAATTTTCTTCTGCTCTAAGATCTTTTGGATTTGGATAGACTCGCCCACGGGAACACGCGGATCATTGGCTCCCTGAATGATTAGTAACGGCGCTTTAATACGATCGCTATAGGTGACAGGTGATAGCGCCGTTAAGGCTTCACGATCTTTGACAGGATCGCCATATTCGCTAATCCGCAAAATCCGCCGATAGGGAGCCGTATTATTTAAAAACGTAATCAAATTGCTCATGCCCACGATCGATACGCCCGCGTCATAACTACCTGCAAATTTGGACATTCCCATCAGGGCTGAATATCCGCCATAACTGCCGCCGACAATGCCAATTTTCGGGACTATACCGTCAATTTGCCAATTTTTGCGAATATATAGCGCCGCATCCTCGATATCGGTAATTACTTTTAAGCGATCGCGTCCATTGTCAGAGTTAAGCCAAGTTTTGCCATAGCCCTCACTACCGCGAACATTCGGATCTACAAACACAAATCCTGCGTTCACAAATAACTGCGCGTAACGATTAAATCCAGCGACACTCTGCCCTTCGGGACCGCCATGAAAATGAACAATCACAGGGCAGGGCTTTAGCAGAGGCTTTTCTGGCAAATTTTGACATTGAGGGGGAGCATACATAAACATGGGAATTGATGTCCCATCCCTTGCGGTGTAGTTGTCAAGCTTCGCGGCTACAAATTTGCTAGTGTTAATTTCGGGGGTGCTAGGTAATACCCATTGAGTCAGCTTTTTAGTTTGCCAATCGTAAACATAGCTCGATCGCGGGGCTTTAGAAGTTTCCACACCGATAGTCGTAAAGCGTCCGTTGCGGGTAGTCGAGCCTGTGTAAATATGATCAGCATTAGCAAACTCAGGTAAACTTAGCGGCTGAAATCCATTGGCGGCGATCGCTTTTAGCCTTGTATAACCGCGATCATTGATCGAGTAAAGAATCCGTTGACGTTGATCGTCAATACTGAAGCTCGCCACATCAGATTTCATGTCTGGTGTGATCGGAGTAAATTGTTTGTCTTTATAACGGTAAAGGCGGCGGAATTCACTAAATTTGGGGGTCAATACTAAATATTCATCGGCACTAACACCACAGTTAATTTCATACTCTTGCTTTTCATCCTGCCCAATTAGAGGTGTAGTCTGTCGAGTTTTGACATCGTATTCATAATATTCCTGTGATTGGCTACCCGTCGCTTTTGCAAATAAAAACTTCTGGCGATCGCCTGTTTTCGGTTCGACAAATACATCAGCAATCCACCAAATCCCATCACCACCAGAGATTTGCACTTTTTGTTTAGTTTGCAAATCATAGCGATAAATCACATTGGAGTCGGGCTTGATATCATTGGCGCTGAAATAGATAATGCGGGAATCATTGCCAATATATTGCAGCGATGTTCGCACCCCAGCCTGATGCTGAATAACCTCCAATGCGCCGCCATTAGTTGATTGCAAATATAATCCTGGATTTTCTTCGCCTTGACGATCGCGGGATAGTAACAAATATTTACCGTCGGGAGTCATCCCTGCGATCGAGGTGGCATCCTGTCCGCCCGTTACCTGCACAGGGAATTTTTGCGCCCCATCAACCCGCCACACCTGCACTGTTCCCGTAATCCCCCATGTAAAAAACATCCGTTTACCATCGGGTGTAACCATCCCTAACCCTGGCGATCGCACATCCAACATGGACTCAATTGGACGAGTGACTGTGGGCGGTAATGCAGGTGGCGCGTAACGCTTGAGTATTGCAGGATCAAGGCTATCTTTACCTAAGCCCGTATATTGAGCTTGTACTGGCAAGTTGGATACCGTCAATCCATAAGTCAACCCAGACAACATAACAAGGGGAAACAGTAAACTCTTTTTCATAAAATAATTAAGCCTTCCGATTAGAATAGACTGGTGCTTCGCACGGTCTTATTTTAGATGGTCTTATGGCGAATTTGTGGATTGAAGGCGGTAGTCATCGCCAAACTGGTCAAGATAAAGCTGAACAAAGTGGCAAAACTGAGCGACTAGTTCAACAATTTTGTGATTGGACAGAGCAGGATTTTGCCAAACATGTCAATCCTCAAGCCGCCTCTCAAAAAGTGTTAGTCCTAACCGTTGACTCACAACAGCGCCGTGAATTAAGCGATCGCCTCATCCTCGCAACTCATGGTCAATATCCCGTCACCGCCGTTACCACCTTAAGTTTTTTTCGTGATGAAGTTCGCCTATTTTGGACATTATTAGTTAAGAAATTAAAATTAAAAGCGCAATTCCCTCTACTTTTGCGAGTAGAAAATGAACAGGAACTCGCTCTAGAATTATGGCAAGAGCGGATTTTAAGCGGAAGATTACAAATGGAAGGAATTAGTCGCGATCACCTTGTTAGGAGACTGCTCGACTTATTTTTACTGGCAGCATATAGTGGTCGAGATATTAGTGAAATCCCTGCGATTTTACAAGCGGGACAGGAAAACAGTAATAAATCCGATGGTTCCGATTCAACTGATTTAGATTCAACTTCGACAACACCAGATTTGTTATTCCAAGAAATCGGCGAAGCTTTGCAAGAATGGCGGACATATTGCTGGGAAAGAGGTTTGCTGACCTATGGACTAATCACCGATCTCTTTGCCCATCATCTTCTCCCCAATCCCCAATACCATCGTCAACTCAAGCAGCGCTTCCGTTATGTAATTGCCGATCGCGTTGATGAGATGCCCGCGATCGCCTGTGATTTATGCAAATTTCTGCTTAAAAATGGAGCGCAAGGAATTTTCACTTTTAATCCTAGCGGTTCGGCAAGATTAGGACTGGGAGCAGATCCAGATTATTGGCAATTCCTAAAATCGGAATGCGAAGTTGAAAAAATAACACCTGCCTTCAACACATTAGGTTTTCAGCTTGCTGAACCTATTTTAGAAATTATTAACGAACCAATTCTCCAATTTATCGAGCCATTTGCACAAGTTCATTCCATTGATTCGGTTTCTCGTGCGAAGCTATTTCGGAATGTCGCTGAAGTAATAGTTGAAGCGATCGCCACAGGTGAAATTCAAGCCAATGAAATCGCAATTATTGCCCCAGGATTAGATAATATTGCCAACTATGCGATCGCTGAAATCCTGCGTAAAAAAGAGATTCATGTCAATCCTCTTAATGATCAACGCCCTCTTTCCTATTCTGCTCAAGTCCGATCCTTATTGACTTTAATCACCTTGGTTTATCCCAATTTAGGAACCTTAGTTAGCCGCGATCGCATTGCCGAAATGTTGGTGGTACTTACTGAAGCGATCGATCCTGTCCGCGCAGGAATGTTTGCCGATTATTGTTTCGCTCCCGATCTCGAAAATCCCCATCTCTTAGCCGTAGAAACCTATAATCAATGGAATCGATTTGGTTATGAGGCGACCCAAGCCTACGAAAAATTACGGCAATGGATTGGACAACAATCGTCCAAGGATGCGCCTTTGTTGTTCATCGATCGCGCCATTCAATCCTTCTTTAAACCGCGTAAACTCAGCTATGAACATACTGCGACATTACAAGAACTCATCGAAACCGCGCAGTACTATTGGCAATTGGGATATCGCCTCGATCGCGAAGATCCCCTAATTTTAAAAAGCTTTATCGAATTAATTCGTCAAGGCACTGTCACCGCTAATCCCTACGCACCAAATGCACCTCAAGATGGTGTTGTCCTTGCCACGATCTTCCAATATCGCATGGCAAGACTCTCACACCGTTGGCAATTTTGGCTGGATGCTAGTTCCGATCTATGGCTACAGGGCGGAGCGGCAGCGTTATTTGGTGCGCCACTCTTCTTGAAAGGATGGGATGGCGGCATCTGGACAATGGAACATCAAAATGATGCAAATATGCAACGGTTGCAGAAGTTAATTCGGGATTTACTTGATCGCACAGGCGATCGGCTCTATCTCTGTCACAGCGAACTCAGCACCAATGGACAAATCCAAAATGGCATATTGCAACCATTAATCGAAATTAGTAGCACTACATCATAATTTGAGGCGATCGCAGTAGTTTGATATTTGGTAATTATTGATACTTGTGAATGGTTAGAGTGTAAAATCAAATTATTAAAGAGGTGTAAATAATGCTAGAAGTTACTTTGTCAAAACATTATCAGATTTCTATCCCACAAGAAATTAGAGATTTGTTAAATTTACAAGTGGGGCAGAAGTTTTCGGTTGTTTTAAAAAATGATTCAATTACACTTGTCCCTAAGAGGCTGTTTGAAAAGGTGGGTATACCTAGGAAAAAGCGTGAAGGGGGAATAAAGTAAAAGGGTCTACAGGAGACCCAATTTATGATAAGACCAGCATACGACACAGACCTCACAAATGATCA
>JBIKYX010000016.1:0-57971 GCA_044355035.1 Pseudanabaena sp.
CAACATCTCCGATTCAATCTCTTCGCAATAGTACATAATTAACACTTATTTTTATTTATTCTATCCTTATTTGCATATGTTATTTATTTTTTATTCCTAGCACCTAAAAGAGAATTGAATGGATCTAGCATGTTTTTAGGTAAAGAATAGTATAATGACAATATTATAGGAAATAGAAGATAAAAGTCAAATTTATATCTTCATAAGGCTAATATTCTCAAAATATTTTTTTTGCTTTATCTATAGCTGTTTCTAGACCAGCAATGTGTACCCATCCAACAAATCCAGCATATTGACATCTTCTATCTACACTGACGATAAATACATGATAGACTCCAAACCCGTTTATCCAAGTTCGGATAGTAGTCCCATCAGCAAAGGAATGAACGATGTTGGCATATTGGACATCTGCTGAATTTGCATCAGTAATGCCTTGCACTCTACGAAAATGTTCTATTAACTCTGAAATCAGGGTAACTTTTGGGGCTGGTACAGGTTTCCTCGGCTTTTCCCAAAATACCTGAATTGTCCTAGCCACCGCAGGAGCAGATTTTATTGCGGGATGGCTTACACCATTTATACAGACGAAATGAGCGTGTTTAAGCTTAGTAGACTCAATAGTAACAGTTCCATCGCTACCACCTGTGGTATTTCCTGCCACTACTAATGTTGGAATTACTGCCGTAATTTTTTCTGCCAAAGGTCGCCGATTTTCGCCCAGATATTTAGCCATGCCAATACCCCAGCCAAAAGGATCAATCATTCTGGCAAGGTCTGCACCACCAATAGGCGATCCTAACAATACCAAAGATTCAATTTTTGACCACCACTCTCGATTACGAGATAATACTTCTACCCAAATCACCCCACCCAAAGAAGTAGCTATAATTCGTACAGGTATATTCGGATATTTCTCAAATGCTTGCGAAGCTTCTTCAATGTGAGAATTTGGCGGCGCGACTTTCTGCGCTAGAGAAAGCATCTCACTGTTTGTATCACTTAATCCATGCTGAGAAAATATTATAAATTTTGGTTTGTTAACACTTGACATAATTGTTTTTTATAAAATTAACCCGTTGAGATCTCCACACTCATAGACCTATCAACAATCAAGCGATTTTACCCATGAAATGAATAGGCGATAATAAGTAAGAGGCAATATCATCCCGCAACAGTTGTAACCTGACCCTTATTTGCAGAATCTAAAACAGCTAAAAGCTTTGAAGCTAAAGGCTTAAGCGCAGCCAAACTATTTGATGGTGCTTGCAAAACCACTACCGCAATATCAAACTGAGGAAGATTTTGCTGAAAAGACAAATTGCGATCAACCGTCACAAAGACATCAAACTCTTCTACTGCGAGAGCTAAAAGCTTACCGTTTTTGACTCCTGCCCATCCCATCTGCGGAACTGTTTTTACTTCATAGCCAACAATTTCTCTAGCAAATCGGCGATCAATACACTCATCTAAAAGGACTCTCATATTACGCCGCCGCAGTGAAAAATGTTCTTCCTAACTCTTCCAAAAAGTAAATAACTTGTTCTTTAGTTACAGTTGGAAAACCATCCAAAAAATCATCAATGGACTCTCCCGCTTTGAGATAATCCAAAAGTGTTTGCACTGGAACTCTTGTGTTTGAGAATACAGTCGTACCCCCCATAACATCATGAGATCTGCTGATAAACTTTGAATCTCTAAACATAAATTTGTGATATTTAGATATATTCGATATTCTAGCAACTATCGATCTTGCGATCGCCACACTCATAAACCTATCAGCAATCAATTAAGCGATTTTCTCCGTGAAATGAATAGGCGATCGCTGTACTACAAAGTTGACTATCCTCATCCAAATCCAACTTACTTAAACCTCACATACATCATCATCTGGCGGATGTAGCCCTGTTTGAGTCCAAAAAAGTCTTGTAGCGCGGATCGAGTCCTCCTGCGGATATCTCAGATCGATAAGATCAAAGCGATCGCAGGTTGCTCGACCGACTGCCGTAATCCCCTTAATCTCAGTAGCGTTATTTGTCCAAACAAAATGTTCTGACCAGTATTGCTTGCGAGGATTAAAAATTAGCACGACTTCCTGAGTTTGGGGATCAATCGCCTCAACAAAGTTATAGCGTCTCTCATTACAACGGCGGCAAGCAAGCACAAGATTATCAACATTATCCGAGCCTCCCAGAGATACAGGAATCAGGTGATCGAGCGTAAATCGAGAAGCACTAAGTCGCTCTGGAGAATGGCAATATTCACAAACAAATTTTGCCCGTTTTCGTACAATTTGCCTTATGGCATCAGGAATTGACATTTTGGGCAGCAAGCATGGCATTCATGTGTGTAAAAATTCGATCTAGCTCCCCAATAGTTTCTAACTCAGGAATCTCTTCAATAGAAAGCGGCTCCACTTTTCTTTTCTCTAGAAGCAACTCCATCCGATCCTGTAAGCGATCGCTAAACTTAAACAGATTGAGATTGCCAAATCTCTCAACGCAAATCTCATGAATTAGTAATGACGGTTTGACAAGTGTTGCAGTCATAAATTTACTCTGATTGACTAAATTATTAATTCAAACGCGATGTTTTTATTATAGCTATTGATGAATAGGCGAAAATAGAGGCAATTCATGAATCACCTCTACTGTTCAAAACCTAATTATTACAAAGAAATTATTTTCACCGCAAGAGCAAGACTTTCCTCATAGAGAACCTCACGACCCCAACGCTGCAACTGCTGACCGAGCAGAGTATCAGCACTTTGATCAGACAAAGGTGACACCTGATGCACACGATAGTTTTGTGCGTTGCCACCCGCTTCCATCCGCATACAGCCTGTAGATTCAGAACAGAACACATTACAAGCTTCGGTATTCTGATTGGAAGCAGTCAACCTTAACCCGATCAAATCACCAACAACTTCCCCAGGATCGCCGACGGGGATCGCCGCCAATTCCGCTTTGACCTTGATATTATTCTGTCCTTCAAAAATAATATGATCGAGGTTGTAATCGCCACCTTCGACATTGCGTTCAATCGGATTCCATCCCAACCGACTCGCAATCCAGCCTAAAAACATCAGCGCTTGAGTGCTATTGCCTTTCTCATAGTCGATGGTGATCCCGTCAATTTCCCAGACGGCGGCACGGCGATCGGGTTGATCGAAGGCTTGGGCAGTGAGTTCTTGCCAAGGCGCAAGTCTCTGCCAATTCAGATCGGCAACTTGGGTATGCGCCTGAATCATGCCTTGAACTTTGAGCAAATCTGCTTCAGATTCCACAAAAGATGCAGAATCAACGATTAAGCGATCGCTTAAGTTCACTAGCTTCTCAAACATCCGCGTATTTGGTTCGGGGCTATCTTTCCACCATAGAAATACGGGTAGTTCGGGGATCAATAATTCGGGAAGAATACTATGCACCCGCTCAAAGGCAAGTTTTGCGCCAGAGAGAGTGATGTACTCACCACAAACTAAGGAACTACGAGTTTTTTGAATGGGACAATAGGCGGCTACCTGTGCCGATATACCCTGATCTTCGCCTTCAACACTCACTAGATCGATCACTCGACAAGGACTTTGCGAAGCGATCGCATCAACGGAAGCCATGCGCGATGCAACACCGATGGTTTCGGGTTCATAGACCAATAGATTAAAAGTGGAAGCTCTAGCTGCCGAGTTTTCGCCATAGGACTGCCAGATTTTGCTTAGCTCAGCTTCGACTTGAGATACCGAGACATCTTTTGGAGCTTGCAAAGATACTACGGAAGTTTGTGTACTCATATATTTCTGAAAACATCACTACTGGATAAGAAGAATTATGAGAAAAAGCACCCTGCGGGTGCTTTTTCTCATCCTATAGTCGTCGCCACTGTCGCCCGTCACGTTCGAGCAGTTGTTCGGCTTCAGTTGGTCCCCATGTTCCTGCTTCATATTGAGGAACCACGCTGGGATCATTGGGCAGTTCCCAAGCTGCAAGGGCAGGAGTCACCACTTTCCAAGCTGCTTCCACTTCATCACCGCGAGTGAATAGGGTCTGATCCCCTAACATACAGTCAAGTAATAGGCGATCGTAAGCGTCGGAGCCTTCGATCCCAAAGGTCTTGCCATAGCCAAAATCCATTTCTACCGATCGCGATCGCAGGTCAGCCCCAGGCATCTTCGCCTCGAACCTAAGCGCGATCCCCTCATTCGGTTGAATCCGTAATGTGAGTACGTTGGGGGAAACCTGTTTGGCTGCCGACTGAAATAGTAAATGGGGAACATCACGAAACTGAATCGCAATTTCACTGACTTTTTTCGGCATCCGTTTGGCAGTTCGCAAATAGAAAGGAACCCCTTGCCAGCGCCAATTATTTACTTCAAACTTCATCGCCACATAGGTCGGCACAAGAGAAGCTGGATTCACATTTGGTTCATCGCGATAACCTTGAACCTGCTTACCCTTCATCCAACCAGCGCTATATTGAGCGCGGACACAGGAGCGATTGAGGTTGCGCGTATCCGCCAATTTTGTCGCCTGAATCACTTTAACTTTTTCATTTCGCAATGAATCGGCATCAAGCGCATTTGGCGGCTCCATCGCAGTCAAGCAAAAAAGTTGCATCAAGTGATTTTGCAACATATCACGCAGAGCGCCAGAGTTTTCGTAATAGCCAGCCCGATCTTCCACACCAACAGTTTCGGCAACCGTAATTTGGACATGATCGATGAACTGACGATTCCAAAGCGGCTCAAAAATGGCATTGGCAAACCGCAAAACCAACAGATTTTGAACAGTTTCCTTACCTAAATAATGGTCAATGCGATAAATTTGCTTCTCATCGCAAGCCTTTTGGACAACACGATTGAGGTCTTGACAAGAGGCAAGATCCCGCCCAAAGGGTTTTTCGATTACCAATCGGGTTTTGTTGGGATCTTTAATCATTCCTGCTTGCCCCAACTTTTCGATCGCATCGGTAAAGTAATTGGGCGAAACTGCTAAATAAAAGACACGATTACCGCGAGTACCCCTTTCTTTGTCCAGTTGACTCAGAAATTCATCAAGTTTGCGATAATCCTCAAGATTGCTCATGTCGAGGGATTGATAGTAGAGTCCTTCGGCAAAGTTTTGCCAAATCGGCTCAGCACCAACACCCACAGAAAACTTTTCTACGCCTTCACGCATTTGTTCGCGGAAATAATCGTGGCTCCAAGGTCTGCGAGCCACACCAACGATCGTGAGTTCAGGCGGCAGACGGCGCTGCTGTTTGAGATGATAGATTGCGGGAACCAGCTTTCGGATTGTCAAGTCGCCTGACGCACCAAAGATGACGAGGATCAATGGTTCAGGTGTTCTTTCTTGCTGTAAACCAACCCGTAAGGGATTTTCGAGTATTTGTACCACAGGCTCGGTTGTTGAACGCTAAGTGAACGCTAAATAAATTCTAGTCAATACTTTAAGTATCAATGCAATATCGCATATTTTCCTTTAGGATCAACGTATAACCGACACAAACTTACCCTGTTTTACTTTTAATTTCTCAGAGTTGCGTTAAAAACTTGATTAGCAGTAAGTTGTAGATCGGCAAAAATCGAGGATATTAGGCGATCGCCATTTCTAAATAGTTTTCGCTGATACTCATCACCAACAAGAGTACAAATCGTAGTTGTGAGCTGCTTTGGCTTACCTAAATATTCACGTCCACCGATCCCAAGTAATCGACAATCCAATTAAAAATATGTGCGATCAGCTTTTGGCCGCAAACCGATTCTAGGGAATTTCTAACCGATGATCGGCTTGGCTAGTCGATCAATTTTTTTCCCTAATGTTAAACAATGTGTATTACTATCCCAATGAACCTGTTCAAAAATTTTGCGTAGTATATAAAAACCTCGACCACACTCCAAGTCATAACATGGGGTTGGCTCTTCCTTACAATCAGCAGATTGCAGATCACCACCTTGATCAGTGATCACCCACCAGTACATCTGCGAAACGATCGAAAACTTGATGGTAATCTGCTTACAAGGATCGAGGCAATTGCCATGTTTAACAGCATTAACCAAAGCCTCTTGTAAACCTAGCCTTATTTCTGGATGCCACTCGGCAGGTACTTCGTCCAACAACAAATCCAGCACTGGAACAAGATAGAGGGTGGAAGCAAAACTGAGATTACTCCACTTGCGTCCCAAGGAACGGACAGGTGTAACAATCACGCCTTTTTAGCTCCTCTGAGTGACAGCACATGCATTGAATTCATAATCGCAATACAATAGACCTAGTTACTAACTATTCTAGCGAAAAAATCTGTTTTAAAAAATATGTCTTTTACGCAACGACAAAACTCTCCCTTCAACCCTGCTGAGAACACCCGCTCAATGGGCAAAGGACTGCGACCAGCAATTTTGTTTTTGTTAGGCGTATTGGTACTGATTGGGATTTTGGGGGGGCGACTTTTTTATCTACAACTAATTGAGGGCGATCGCAATCAACAGCTTGCGGAAAATAATCGGATTCGCCTGATTGCCAAACCACCCGAAAGAGGACGACTGTTTGACCGCAAAGGTAATATTTTTGCATCAAGCCGCTTGGCACATGTGGTTTATCTCTGGCCGATCGCCCAACCCAAAGAAAAATGGGGAGAGATTATTAATCGCTTAGCCGAACTAATGAATGTGCCACCGCAAACAATTACCGACAAACTAGAACAGGAGGGCTACAACTCTCCCAACCTTGTCCGAGTTTCCACCGCCATTAGTCCAAAACTAGTAACCGTGCTTTCTGAGCATAGCCTCGAACTAACTGGGGTTAAAGTCGAACCCGAAGCCGTGCGCTATTATCCCAACGGCGATGTCGCCGCCCATGTACTGGGATACGCTGGCGAATTAACGGCGGAAGAATTCCCCAGACTGCGTGAAAAAGGCTATCGACCAGGGGACGTAATTGGCAAAGCAGGCGTAGAATATGCCTTTGAAACGATGCTACGCGGTGAATGGGGTGGTCAACAGGTAGAAGTTGATGCTTTTGGCAAAGTATTAAGGGTTTTAGGGCAGAAACCACCTAAAGCAGGCAATGCCGTCAAGTTAACAGTTGATTTAGACCTAGAAAAAGCCGTTGAAAAACTTCTTGGGGATCAGCAAGGTGGGATTGTGGCGATGAATCCTAACAATGGCGAAATATTAGCGATGGTCAGCCATCCAGCCTATGATCCCAATCTCTTCTCAGGCAAGATTTCTGAAGCAACATGGCAAAGGCTACAGGAAAAAGACCATCCTTTTATCAATCGGACTCTACAGGTATATCCGCCCGCCAGTACCTTCAAAGTGGTAACGATGACCGCAGCCCTAGAAAGCAAAAAATTCTCCACTACCGATATGTTGCCCACCTATCCATATCTTGATATTGGTGGTTTTCAATTCTGGGATCACAACAAGGCAGGATTTGGCACAATTGGTTTCAATGAAGCGATGGCTTATAGTAGCAATACATTTTTCGGTCAAGTGGGAATGCGTGTCGGCGAGAGAAGTATTGCCGATTGGTCACATAAATATGGCTATGGCGAATATTCGGGGATTGAAATTAAGAGTGAGGAAACCAAAGGCACGGTTCCCGATCCTGAATGGAAACAAAAAGTTATTGGTGAACCTTGGTATGTCGGGAATACCTTAAATATGTCGATTGGACAGGGCGATGTGCAAGCTAATCTCTTACAGGTATCGATGATGACCTCGGCGGTTGCTAACGGTGGATTTAGAATTAAACCCCACTTGCTACTGGAAGATAATGACGCAAAAGAATGGCGACAGTCTTTAAATATATCCCCAGTCAATTTAGCCGCTTTACAAAAATCGCTCAAGTCAGTGTTTGACTTTGGGACAGCTGCTTCCTTGAATTCTCCAGACGTAGCAATGGCGGGTAAATCAGGTACGGCTCAAGATCCGCCCCGTCCCAACCATGCTTGGTTCACGGTATATGCCCCCTACGAAAAGCCCGAAATTGTCGTGACCGTCTTTGCGGAAAATGCTGGCGGTGGTGGTGGTAGTGCGATCGCTGCGCCTTTAGCCGTACAAACCGTTGAAGCTTATATGCAAATTAAGAACAAACCAAACTCTCCAAATAATCCGCCAGTCCCTGCGGCAGTTCAAAACTAAAAAAGAGAGGTAGCACTAGGTGCTATCTCTCTTTTTTAAATTCAGGCAAGGGGCTTAAGCCCCTTGTTAAGAACAAAATCTTAAACCTTTTTCAACCAGCTAAACATAGCGCGGAGATCCTTACCAACGGACTCGATTTGATGCTCTGCTTCTTGACGACGCATGGCGGTAAATCCTGGCTTACCAGCTTGATTTTCGAGGACAAACTCACGCGCAAACTGACCAGATTGAATTTCCGAAAGAATTTTCTTCATTTCAACTTTGGTTGCAGCATTAACTACACGAGGACCTCTGGTGTAGTCGCCATATTCGGCAGTGTTGGAGATGCTATAGCGCATATTTGCCATACCCCCCTCAACCATCAAGTCCACAATCAGCTTAACTTCATGCATACATTCAAAATAAGCAAGTTCAGGCTGATAGCCAGCTTCAACTAGAGTTTCAAAACCAGCCTTGACTAGCGCACATAGACCGCCGCAAAGTACAGCTTGTTCACCAAAAAGGTCGGTTTCGGTTTCTTCGCGGAAAGTCGTTTCGAGAACACCGCCGCGTGTACCGCCGATACCCTTGGCATATGCCATAGCGCGATCGCGAGCATGACCAGTTGCATCTTGATAAACAGCAAACAACGCAGGCACGCCTTGCCCCTGTGTATAGGTACGGCGGACTAAATGTCCGGGTCCCTTAGGTGCGACCATGATCACGTCAACATCCGCAGGGGGAACAATTTGAGCAAAGTGAATATTAAAACCGTGGGCAAAGGCTAGGGTATCTCCTGCTTTTAGGTTTGGAGCGATTTCGGTAGCATAAATTGCTTTCTGTGTTTCATCAGGCAATAAGATCATGATTAAGTCAGCCGCCGCCGATGCGTCAGCCACTGTTTTTACGGTTAGACCTTCAGATTCTGCTTTTTGCCATGAGGGACTGCCTTGGTATAACCCCACGATGACATTCACGCCGCTTTCTTTGAGGTTAAGGGCATGGGCGTGACCCTGAGAACCGTAGCCGATAATCGCGACCGTTTTACCCGCTAAAAATTCAAGATTTGCGTCCGTGTCGTAGTACATCCGAGCCATAGTGTGGTTATCTCCAAGACAAGAAATTAATAATTGGTAGGGTGAGGGGTGGTTTGGAATATTTATTGTCAACTTTGTCGTTAACTTTGTTGCCAATTGCCTTCAAACACTTTTCCTAGTCTAACAAATATCGCCCCTTCCCAGAAATAAATTTATTAGAAAATTTATTAGAGTTTAGAGGCGATTGGCTATTTTGAGTGAATAACAGCGAATAACTTAGATTTGCAGATTTCTATTAACAACATCACCGACTGTATAAGGACAGACATCTGGCATATCTAGACCAGTTTCAGCGATCGCATCTAGTCTTGCTTTTTTATAGATCTTATCTAGATGTTCATCTGTCATATATTTTTTAAGGCTAGGACTATCAGCTAGATAATCAGCTACATTTGACCGCTCTCTTTGAACTGTGACTAACCAACTTCGCGATCGCAGTTGTGGCTGATAATCCCACTTGAGCAAATGATGAATAATCAAACGTATGCTACTCAACAAACTGTCGCGTTCCCGTTTGGACAAGTCCCGCACCTCTTCTACTAGATTTTCAATATCCAACTCGGTCAAGTTGCCTGATGCTAGCAAATCAGCCATAGTTTCGGCCCATTGGCTATAGTCTCGCTCGTATAATTTTTCCATGTCAGCCTCAGCTCTAAAAAATTAGGAGTAGTTTATGTTATAAGTTATGAAATTTGCCTATGTTTAAACAGGATTTTTTCCTCAGCTTGTTTGAATTCAATATCAAATAAATCGAACACAACCTCTCTACCTAATAAAACTTCCTGACAGGTTTCATTTTGTAGCCATGCAATAGGAGCCGAAAAAATATGGTCATCAATCTGCATTTCTACTTGTCTAAGTACATATTGAATGCTACCGCCTACCCCTTCGCCATTACTGAGTATTTCTCCAGATGAAATCTCGTATCCTAAGTCTTCTCCTAAGTGCAACGTAATTAGACTAATATCCGAGCCAGAATCCACAAGCATTTCTACAATTTTAGATTCAGCAAAGGTTAGGCGAATATCATACTTTGGCTGCCAATCATGCTTTTTGACTGTTCTAAACCGTACGGGAAAAAATTTCAATGGTTCAACAAATTCATTTTCGTAGATGCGCTCAGTAATGTAGTCCAAGGGTGATAGTTGACGAAGGTCAATCTGCTTAGTCATAGCTCGATAATTGCTATCGTGGGCTATGACTCCATCTTTAGTGTATATAACCCATTCGCCACGATATTTCTTTAGTTTTTGACGATTTGCTTTTCGCCATTCTTTTGCATTAATGTAACTTTCATTCATGGTTTAGTCCAACATTAATCTTATTATCTACTCACAATTTAGCTAAGAAATTGGTTTTCGCTAAGTTTTTTGCGGTAAAAATATCTCACTCAAATTATGTCATAGATAAATATTGCGATCGCATTTAAGCTGAGTTAGATAGCGATCGCATTTTTGCATCAACCATCATACGGACTACATCTTGCATCTTATATTTCGCTTGCCATCCTAACTGCATCTTTGCTTTATGCGGATTACCTCTACCCACCGCCAAATCTGTTGGTCGAAAAAGACTGCTATCAACAATTACATAATCGCGCCAATTTAAATTTACAGATGTAAAGGCGGTCTCGACAAACTCCTCTAAAGATGTACTTTGTCCTGTAGCGATCGCATAATCATCAGGATGTTCCTGCTGCAACATCAAATACATCGCTTCTACATATTCCTCAGCCCAACCCCAGTCACGCTGAATTGACATATTACCTAAATATAATTTTTCATTACTACCTTGGGCAATTCTACAAGCTGTAGACACTATCTTTTGGGTGACAAATCTTTCTGGGCGTAGAGGTGATTCATGATTAAACAAAATGCCCGAACAGGCAAACAGGCTGTAAGCTTCACGATAATTAGATACTTCCCAAAAGGCGGCGGCTTTAGCCACAGCATAGGGGCTTCGAGGACGAAATGGAGTTAATTCATCGGCAGCAAGATCACCTGTATCACCAAAGCATTCACTAGAACCTGCATTGTACAGTTTGGTCTTTGCACCCAAGAAACGAATAGCTTCTAATAAATTAAGAGTGCCTGTAGCTATGCTTTCCAAGGTTTCTACAGGTTGCTCAAAGGATAAGCCAACCGAAGTTTGCCCTGCCAAGTTATAAACTTCGTCTGGTTGAACTTTGGTAAGTATTTGCAAGACGCTACGGAAGTCTGTGAAAGACATTGACACTAGTTTCACTTGCTCTTTGATACCTAAACGAATTAAATTCTGAAAAGAGGAGATTTGAGCATCTCTAGATGTTCCAAAGACTGAGTAACCTCGATTGAGAAGTAGCTGCGCTAGATAGGCTCCATCTTGTCCTGATATTCCACAAATAAGTGCTTTTTTCATGGGCGATCGCTACAAAATTGGGCGAAATAGCATAGTGGGTAGATATAATTACAGCCTATTGAGGCTGCAACGTAATTCAAACTATAGAATAAAAAAATGATTCGATATTTGCCGCTTGTAGTGGGGGGGCTGGGCGGTTTAGCCCTACTCGCAAATCGCATGGTAACTGCAAATCTGACAACTAGTCAATCACGCGCCGATGCGCTGGGGGTGTTGTTGAGTGCGGTCTTAATTTTGACAGGCTTGCTATGGCAGCAGGTGCAGCCGAAGCTCCCTGAGTCAGTGACTTTGGTTGGCGAAGAAGGTTTTACGATCGCGGAATCGCTCCCTGAACCAATCAAAACTGAACTGGCTTGGGCTTCGCATATTTTACTGACAAATACAGTTACTAAGGTGGTAGTAATTTATTACGATCGCCAAACGATTTTACGGCGCGGTATTTTTGGCAAAAGCGATCGCCTGAATATTGGCACAATTACCGAGCGGGTGATGAAAACTCAAAAACCAGTTTATTTAGTGAAATTAGAGTTGTACCCTGGGCGCATTGAGTTTGACTATTTGCCTGAAAATACGCAGGGAGTGATTGTGCAACCTCTCGGCGAAAAAGGAGTCATGGTTTTAGGAGCGAATGTGCCGCGTAGCTATACCAAACAGGATGAAAATTGGGTTGCGGCGATCGCCGATAAATTAGCTTACAATCTCAGCATTAATCTCGATACGAAAGTATAGCGCTTGACTGCAATGTATAATGTACTGTCGAAACAAAGCTGAAATAATTTCCAATAGAAACTTAAACTTGAAACAGACATGGCAATTTTAGATCGACAGGGGCGTTTATTTGGCAAACTTAGTCTTCTTGACATCGGTGCGATCGCCACGATCCTGATTGTCTTGATCGGCTTACTGATTGTCCCTGGCAATAGCGGCAGTTCGATCGCCCAAATGCTATCAGCCGAGAACAAATCTGTCCAAGTAGACATGAATGTGCGCGGTTTGAGTGCCGCTAATCCGCAAAATCTGGTCAAGGTCGGCGATAAAGTAAATATCATTATTCGTAACCAACCAAGGGGCGAAGTCACGATCCAAAAAGTTGATATTTCTACACCCAAAGTCGTTGCAGCAAAAGCCGATGGCACGGCTGTTTATTTTGAAGATCCCCGCGCCCTCTCCACATCTCAATCGGATCTGGCGATCACCCTTGAAGCGACCGCTAGAGTCACTAATGACGGCGTTGTCTTTGGTAATGAAAAGGTAAAAGTCGGTACATCGATTGACATTGAAGGACCAAAATATATTATTCGCGGCAGTGCAATGGCAGTGAGATATTAATCATGCAACCCCCATTCCCCCAAGGTTTTGTTTTAAAAGGTCGTTACGCTGTCCTATCAACAATTGGTCAGGGTGGTATGGGGCGCACTTATTTAGCTCAAGATTTAGAACGCTTTAATGAAACCTGTGTCCTGAAAGAGTTTATTCCGCCCCAAGATTCGCAAGAAGTAACCGAAAAAGCCAAAGAACTATTTCGCCGTGAAGCCTCGGTACTTTATCAAATTCGCCATCCCCAAGTCCCAGAATTTCGAGCAACTTTTGAGTCCGAGGGCAGATTATTACTCGTACAAGACTATGTGGAAGGTAAGAATTACCGCAATTTACTGCTCGATCGCCTCAAGCAAGGGCAGACCTTTTCGGAAAATGAAATTTTTGCGCTGATGCAGCAGCTTCTACCAGTTTTGAACTACCTGCATAGTCACAACATCATCCACCGCGATATTTCTCCCGAAAACCTGATGTTGCGATCGCAGGATAATTTACCTGTGTTGATTGATTTTGGGGTCGTACAGGAAACTAATGCCAAATTAAATTCACAAATGGGAATTCCCGCCTCAACGGTGGCAGGTAAAGCGGGTTATGCCCCACCCGAACAATTGCAGTCGGGCAATGCCTATGCCAATAGCGATCTCTATGCGCTTGCGGTTAGTTCGATTGTGCTGCTCACGGGCAAAGAACCGCCCGAACTGTTTGATAGCATCAATCTGGCTTGGGACTGGCAAAAATTTACCAACGTTAATCCTGCCTTTGCCAGAGTCATCAATCAGATGTTGAGCTACAAGCCGACCAATCGTTATCGGTCGGCTGAGGAAGTAACTCAGGCACTACAAGTTGCTCAAGCTTCTTTTTCTGGAGCAAAGACTTATGTGGTTGGTCGGCAACTATCTACAAATGTCGCGGCAACATTACCGCAGAGGACAGTGGTAGCGGGGGTAAATAATCGTAATCCAGAGAATTACTCGAATAATTACAATAGCCATCAAAATAGAGAAAACTCTGGCAATGGGATTAACTGGTTTGTCGGTGTTCTCATCATTTTTGTAGCTGGACTGGGTTCATGGACGGTTACATCCTTGATATTTGGGCGCAATCAGATTACCCCTAGTCCTAATAGCCCCGCGATCGCTTCGCCAACCGCCACATCAAATAATCCCAATGTCAAGAATATCAATACCAGCATTGATCTCAAGTCGATTAGCGAAGGAATCAATAGCGGCTCTCTCAGCAACACAATCACGGCGGGACAGGTAGTAAATGTCCGTTTTAATGGCGAAAAAGATGAGTTACTGACAGTTTCGCTAACGGGTGCGGATTTGCAAATGACGATCCAGAGCGATGATCAAATTGGACTAGACCGTAAAGCGATCGACAATGCCACAGGATATTGGCAGGGGCGATTAAAAAAAGAAGGTGTGTACTACATCAAAATCAAAACCACTGCTACCAATGAAACCACCTATAAACTAGATGTCAAGCTAGATGCCCCTCCAGCCCCCAAACCTATTCCCACACCAACTAGCACACCCACGACCACCGCTAAACCCACCATCACACCCACGGCTAGCGAACAGCCAACCAGTACACCAACTGTTGATCCCATTCCCACAGCTAGCCCCACAAGTACACCGCGATCGCCTGAGCCTATTCCCACACCTCGCTCCACATTTACACCGCGATCGGCTGAACCCACAGCTACTCCAGTCGAGCCAGTGCCATCAGAACCGCCCACGCGCTTTGATCCAAATCCGATTCCTCCACCTAGATAAAGTCAATTAATGCAAACCATCGAAATCAAATTTCAAAAATTACATCCTGACGCACAAATTCCCAGTTATGCCCATATTGGTGACGCGGGAGCCGATGTCTATGCTGTTGCTGAGGTGATCGTAGCTCCTCAAAAACGCGCTGCAATTCCCACGGGTTTAGCCGTCGATATCCCCATTGGTTATGAGATCCAAGTGCGTCCAAAAAGTGGATTAGCACTCAAGCATGGGATTACGGTGCTTAATTCCCCAGGTACAGTTGACGCTGGTTATCGCGGTGAAATCCAAGTGATTGTGATTAATCTTGGGGATGAGACTTACACTTTTACGAAAGGTCAAAAGATCGCTCAATTAGTTTTAAAACCAGTAATTCAAGCGAATTATGTTGAAGGTGAGTTGGGAACTAGCGATCGCGGAGTTGGCGGGTTTGGCAGTACAGGATTAACATAAAAAAAGAGGGCGCAAAGCGCCCTCTTTTTTATAAAAACTTAGCTTGCAGATCCAAGCCCAACATAGGAGCCATAAAAGAATAGACCGACAACAACTAATACACCAGTACCAGCAACGGTAGCAACTAGCCAAAGCGGAATGCGTCCATTTTGAAGCATGAATTTAAACCTCCTGAGAAAATAAGTTTATGAAATGTTATGAAATCTAATTAAAGAAATAGCTAGAGAATAGTAAAACAGTCACGAAAATCAGCAACAGTCCCAAAAAGAGAGAAGTACGATTCAACTCTACAGGTTGGCTATTAGGGTTTTTAGGAGCCATGATAAAAAGTAAAAGGTAAAAAGTAAAAAGGTGAAATCGGACTAGAAGTGCGGTTAGGGGAAACCAAATATGAGTTAGCGGCTAATGAATTGCATAGCAGCGATCGCACCGATAAAAAATACGGTAGGAACTCCTAGCCCATGCACTGCTAGCCAACGGAACGTAAATACAGGATATTGAATGGGTTGATTAGGATTATTGCTTGACATAGTGATTAAAGATTAATGAATACGAAAATTTAAACCTTGGAGATTTGATAGCTTGTTATAGTTTGGAGATTAACAAACAGAGCCGCAAAACGTCAGCGCTATTTACCAAGTGAATTGATATCTTTTTGTGGGTTGTAGCGATCGGTTACTAGAGGTGCTGATTGACGCTCTTCGGTGTAATAACCATCGGGACGTGGCGTGCCAAATACGTCATAAGCTAGACCAGTGCTGACAAATAGCCAACCTGCTAGAAATAAAGCAGGAATTGTAAGGCTATGAATTAGCCAATAACGAACGCTCGTAATAATGTCGGTAAATGGACGCTCTCCAGTAGTACCTGCCATAACTATCCTCTAAAATGTGTAATGTCTAAAAATCTTTAACTTAATTGACATTCCTCGCGCTAAAGCAACGAGGATTCTTGGACTCACCATCGCCTCTAAGACTTGTCTTAGTTGGTCTTACTTGGTGATACCTAGCCTTGCAACTAGCTTCTCAAGCGTGAATTTCCGTATGCCCTGCGGTATTTAGCATATTGTAATATAAAGCCGTCGTAGAAAAACTGGGTTTTAAACTCAATCTTCGATAATAATTTACTGTGGGATCCAAATGTCAAAACTTGATTTTCAGCAATTATATAGGTATTAAATTGCTGAAATTTGTGAAGATTTATCTATAAGGTAATCAGGTTATTGTAGAGTCAGAAGAGTGTTCTAGTTTTGACGGGGAGCAGCCGTTAAAAAATTAGGTTAAGTAAATGAAATAAATTTCTTGTTTACTTAATTTCAAAATGGGGAAAGTTTGGTGAAAGTCCAACGCTGTACCGCAACTGTAAAAGTAGCTAGACATTATGCTACATAAAGTCAGGATGCCCGCTAGAACGAGCTAATTAAATTGTTTATATCTGCGAGTTACAGAGTATGAATTTAAATATGAATCTAGATTTCTCGAAATTTTTTGCGTCTGTTAAGTCAAAAGGTTTAGCGATCGCTTTAGGATTTAGCCTCTTGGTTGTGGCTAGTCCCGCATCGGCGCACCATCCGATGGGTGGTCAGATTCCTAGCAACTTTTTTGAAGGTTTTCTATCAGGGTTAGCCCATCCTGTGATTGGGTTTGATCACCTTGCTTTTGTTGTGGCGATCGGCTTGGTTGCTGCACTTAAGCCCCAAGGTTGGTTGATGCCGATCGCCTTTGTTTTGTCGGCAATGCTTGGTACGGGTATTCATTTATTGGGCGTAAGCTTGCCTGTAGTCGAGTTGATTGTTTCCGCCTCAATTTTGTTGTTTGGGATTTTGTTGGCAATTAAGAACAGTCCTAATGTTTTGATGATGCTTGCTCTATCCGCAGTTGCAGGTTTATTTCATGGATATGCTTATGGCGAAGCAATTTTTGGCGCTCAAACCACAGCTTTAGTTGCTTATTTATGTGGATTTACCGTAATTCAATTAGTGATTTCGGGTGCAGCTTATTTTGTAGGTCAGAAAGTCCTCAAGGGTGATTTTGCGAATTTATCTCCCAACTTGCGATCGGCGGGCTTGGTAATTTGTGGCGTTGGTGCTGCATTTCTAGCTTCAAATATTTCATCTTTAATTCTGCCAGCACCGAAGGTTTAAGGTAAAAATTATGGCGGCGAAAATACCTGTAACTGTGATTACGGGCTTTTTGGGCAGTGGCAAAACCACTTTAATCAGAGAGCAGTTACAAAATAATCAAGGTCGGCGCATTGCTGTACTTGTAAATGAATTCGGTGAGATTGGGATTGATGGCGATTTACTTCGTTCTTGTCGTGTCTGCGATGAAGATGGCAAAGAAATCACCCCGAATATTGTTGAATTAACCAATGGCTGTCTTTGCTGCACGGTGCAGGAAGAATTTTTGCCAACCATGCAAGAACTCCTAAAAAGGCGTGATCGCATTGATTGCATTCTCATTGAAACCTCTGGATTAGCTTTACCAAAACCCCTCATTCAAGCTTTCCGTTGGCAAGAAATTCGTAATGCAGCCACCGTTGACGGCGTGATTGCGGTTGTGGATTGTGAAGCATTAGCTAGTGGTCGCTTGGTGAGTGATCTTGATGCATTGGACGCTCAGCGCCAACTCGATCCGAATCTTGATCATGAAACTCCCATTGAAGAATTATTTGAAGATCAGTTAGCCTGTGCCGATTTGGTAATCTTGACCAAAAATGACTTGGTTAATGCTGAAGATCAAGACAAAGTAACTTCTTGGCTAAAGCAAGAATTGCGCGATGGTGTCAAAATTGTCGCTTGTGATGATGGCAAGGTTAGCTCGGAAATTCTCTTGGGATTTAATGCGGCGGTTGAGGATAATCTCGATTCGCGTCCTAGTCATCATGATACGGAAGAAGAACATGAGCATGATGATGATATTAATTCGATTAATATTGTTACCGATCGCACCTTTGAGCCAGATCAGTTACTTGCCTCGCTCAAACAGGCGATCGTCGATCAAGAAATTTATCGCATCAAGGGCTTTGTGAATGTCCCCAACAAGCCAATGCGAATGGTTTTACAAGGTGTAGGCGATCGCCTCGAAACCTCCTATGATCGTCTTTGGGCTAGTGATGAAACTAGGCAGACGCGCTTAGTATTTATCGGTCAAAGTTTAGAGCGATCGCAAATTGAAGCGGCGCTAAGTTTATAGATGAATGAGAGCGCGTTGCGCTCTCATTCATGAGTTATTTTTTTGGAATTTTCTCAATTGCAATCTACTACAGCTATTTGTCCCACTCTCTTTAATGCCACGACAACCGAAAATGGCATTCTTTCGCGTATCCGTTTCCCTGCGGGGCTGATTACCTCTGATCAATCTGAGCTACTTGCAAACGTAGTCAGTCAATTAGGTAATGATGAAATCCAAATTACTAATCGGGCTAATCTACAAATCCGTACCAGCCAAGTTTTGACTGAAGAAATTCTGCTGGATTTTCAAGACTATGGACTTGCCTCTAGTACAGAAAGTACAGACGGCTTACGAAATATTATGGCTAGTCCGATCGCAGGGCTTGATCCCCATGCCAAGGTTAATACAATTCCTTTGGTTAAAGCATGGAATCTCTATCTGTCTCAACATCCCGAATTAGGGATTTTATCAAATAAATTTAGTGTCTGCTTTGATGGCGGCGAATTGATTAGTGTTAGCGATCGCCCTAATGATATTTGCTTTGTTGCAGTTGAGTTAGATCGCGAGATTTATTTTCGTTTGCATCTAGGTTTAGGCGAGCCAGTAGTGGGGGTTTTAATCCCTCAGAAGCAAGTTATCGAATTTCTGGCAGCCATGACCGAGGTTTATCGTGACTATACTCAGCAAAAGCTAGATCAAGATTTGGCACAAGATTTAACCCGAAATTTGCGATCGCGTCCTCCACGATTAAGAGAACTTCTTTGTGATTGGGGTATTGAGAGATATTTGAGATTAGTGGAAGAGAAAGTTGGGGATTTGTTTGAATGGATAGAAGAGATCCCCCCCAGCCCCCCTTGTAAAGGGAGGAGAATTAAGACTGAGATCATCCCTTGTGAAGGGGGGAGAATTAATCGAGATTTTGCTTATATAGGAATTCATCCTCAGAAGCAATTAGGACTTGTTTATGTTGGTGTGGTCATTCCTTTAGGAAGATTAACTTCATGGCAACTGCGGGGTTTAGCCAATCTCGCCAAACAATATGGTGGTGGTGCGTTGCGGTTAACGCCTTGGCAAAATATTTTGATTACTGATATTCAGGAAACGAAAGTAGAAGTAGTCACGCGAGAGATTGCTGAATTAGGATTATCAATTGCTGCGAATCATCCCTATGCTGCGATCTCTGCTTGTTCAGGAATTAAGGGCTGTAAATCGGCGCAGACTGATACTCAGAGTGATGCGAAAGCGATCGCTACACATTTAGAGAAATGTATTCAGCTTGATTATCCAATCAATATGCATTTTACAGGCTGTGATAAATCTTGCGCTCAGCATCATTCCAGTGATATCACGTTTCTTGGAATAGAATCAAACCCTGATACTTACAAAGTTTATATCGGTGATGGTGAGATTGATTTTGGTCGGGAACTATATGCAGAATATTCGGCAAAAGATTTACCTCATCTAATGGAACGATTGCTAAATATCTATCAAAATCAGCGTCAAAATCCAGACCAAAGTTTCCGAGAATTTGTCAATCAATCCCATCTTCGAGAACTCCAACAACAACTTGACCATGCTTGACTATATTCGTGATGGCAATGAAATATATCGCCAGTCCTTTGCCACAATCAGGGCGGAGGCAGATTTGACGAGCTTGCCAGAGGATCTGAAAGTGGTCGCTGTCAGGCTGATTCATTCCTGTGGTATGACCGATATCGTGAATGATCTTGATTATTCCGAAAGTGTTGTCAAGATTGCTAGAGAAGCCCTAAAAAATGGTGCAAATATTCTTTGTGATGCTCAAATGGTGGCAAATGGAGTTACTCGTAAACGATTACCCACGAATAATGCGGTGATTTGTACTCTCAATGAGCCTGAAGTACCCGAACTTGCTAAGCAAATGGGTAATACGCGATCGGCGGCGGCGATGGAACTTTGGCGATCGCCCAATCATCAATCGCCCAATAAATCGCTCATTGGTGGATCAATCATCGCGATCGGCAACGCCCCCACAGCTTTATTTCGACTTCTAGAAATATTGGATGAAATGCTGGATCAAGATTTGCCCAAACCAGCCGCTATACTGGGATTTCCCGTTGGTTTTGTCGGTGCGCTCGAATCAAAAGCAGCATTGGCTGCTAATAGTCGTGGTGTACCTTTTTTGACGATTCATGGTCGGCGAGGAGGAAGTGCGATGTGCGCCGCCGCCTTAAACGCCCTTGCGATGGAAAATGAGTTATAGCAATTCAAGATAAGTAGGGGCAATTCATGAATTGCCCTTACCGTAGCAAAATTCTCCCATGATTGATTTAGGATAAAATTATATGAACGAAGTTAAAGAAGGAACTCAAGCAAAAGGAAATCTCTATGGTTTAGGGATTGGACCTGGCGACCCAGAACTATTAACGCTGAAGGCGCATCGCATCTTAACTTCAGTACCTGTAATTGCCTATCCCACGATGGAAAATGGCAAAGTTTTAGCCAGAGCGATCGTGGCGGATTATATTCGTCCAGAACAGATTGAAGTCCCCATGCCACTTCCATTTAGTGTAGAACGGTCCTCTCAACCCTATTACGATATTGCTGCCGAAAAGATTGCCGAACATTTAGCGGCTGGGCGAGATGTAGCCGTCCTTTGCGAAGGCGATCCCATGCTCTACGGCTCTTTTATGTACATATTCAATCGCCTCTCTGACCGATTTCATACAGAAGTCATCCCAGGGATATCTTCCACCTTTGCTAGTGCCGCGATGCTTGGCGCTCCTCTCACCTATCGCAATGATGTCTTGAGCATTATGCCTGCAACATTAGAGGCTGATATCTTGCGCGATCGCTTAGCAGTTGCCGATGCTGCAATTATTATTAAACTAGGTAGACATTTCGCAAAGATCAAGTTAGTTTTACAAGAATTAAATCTATTTGAACGCGCCCTATATATTGAACGAGCGACATTGCCCAATCAAGTTATTAAGCCAATTGCGGAAGTCGATCCTGCTCAGGTTCCCTATTGGGCGATCGTGATGATACCTAGTCTAACCAATCCGCAGTAGTAAAAAACTATCAAGCGATCGCCTATGATCAAATACTCCAAGCAATCAGAAAAGAACCTGCAATATAAGCAAAAGCTTCAATCAATCCTGCTCCAAGATTAGGAATTTCTTGGCGGACGATTTCATCAGAAATTTTTACGCCCGACACAAGAATCAAATCGGCAATCCATCTGATTGCCACTAGCATTAAAATGCCAAAGGGAATTGCCAGAACATACAAAACAAAGCTAATACCCCAATTCTCAAACTCTGGCAAGAAAGCCACATGAACTACGTTCCCGATCGCAATTAACAAGCCTGCAAAAGCGACCCCTGCGGCAGGGTTATTATGTTCTTGAATTGCTTTAAATACGTCATAACCTGCGATCGTGGAATAACAAAAGCTGACTATGACTAACGTAGTTAGCCCGATGGCGTAGCTCACGAAACCGACTAACCATGTGCCTGAGTCGCCTCCCATCGCCGAACTAATGATAGTTCCATTGGCTATGTGACAACCAAACTCAAGCGCCGCCGCCCCGTAGTTTTGTTCTTCGCGAATTTCACGGGCGCTGTCGCAGCGTTCTAAAACTAAGCGATCGCAAATAATTGCACCAACTAACATTAATCCAATTACAAAAAACCCATACAGGACAAGATTTATTAAAGTGTTTTCCCAACCTAAAGCTGATTTGGTGAGCGCACTCTTGAGGGCGATCGCAATGCCCAGATAATAACCAACTAGCGCCACAGCCACTGCGGAGTTATCGCGGACAAATAGCTCAATATTCAGATCAATTTTGCGCCGAAATAATTTTTGATACGCATACTGCCCGATCCAAAACAGCAAAAAACTGATTGCAATCTCGGCAATAATCAGAGGCGATCGCCCAATTTCTCGTAAGACTCTTTCCATCATTTCATCCCAGCTTTAGGTCTAAAATCATTGCTGTCGCTATGATACAGTTAATAACATAAAGATTTCATGCAATTACAATCTCTTTCTCAATCTTTTAATGTTTTATTGTTAGTTCCAACGGGCATTAACGCGGCTATAGGTGGTTATGCAGGGGATGCATTGCCCGTAGCGAGAGCGATCGCCGCAATTGCCGACAACCTGATCACCCATCCCAATGTCTTAAACGGCGCGAGTTTATATTGGTCGATGCCGAATGTTTTATATACCGAAGGATATGCCCTTGATCGCATGGCAAAGGGAGACTGGGGATTGCGTCCTGTCCGTTCCAATCGGATTGGCGTAATTCTCGATCGCGGTATGGAACCAGACTTAGAACTGCGTCACCGTCAAGCGATCGCGGCTACTCAAGCGACATTAGGTTTAAATATTACTGATGTATTAGTTACTGATAGTGATCTTGGTGTGGAACTGCGATCAGGAGATTCAGGCGCGACATGGGGAACGATCGCTAATCTCGATAGTTTACTCAGATCCGCCGATAAATTAATTGCGGGTTCTAAAGTACAGGCGATCGCGGTTGTCGCCAGATTTCCTGATGATCCCGATAGCGAAGCCTTACAAAACTATCGTCAAGGTAAAGGTGTGGATGCTCTGGCTGGTGCTGAAGCCGTAATTAGTCATGCGATCGTGCGGGAGTTTGCCATACCCTGCGCCCATGCCCCCGCTTTGCAGCCCTTACCCCTCGATCCCACGGTGTCACCCCGCGCTGCTGCCGAAGAATTGGGCTATACGTTTCTGCCCTGCGTGCTAGTTGGGCTTAGCCGCGCTCCCAAAATTATTACTAATCCCAATCTGTTTCGCACTGACGATATTACATCGGAGAATATTGATGCGATCGTCACGCCCTACAGTGCCTGTGGTGGTGCAGGTTTACTCGCCTTAAATCATCAGCCCCATATCCAGACTATTTTTGTCAAAGAAAATCAAACCGCTCTGAATGTCACGCCTGAAATGTCAGGTTTAAGTGGTATTCAAGTCGAAAATTATTGGGAAGCGATCGGGGTTTTAGCAGCGCTCAAAGCAGGAATTAATCCACAAAGTTTAAGAGGATAATTTGTATAATTGCGATCGCGCTATAGTATTCCACCTATAAATTTGCGTGAAGTTCATCAAAGCGAATTTAACGAATTTTGGCGTAATTGGTAGGATTTTATTATGCAGACACAAGCTAAATCTAAGATTGACGCAATTTTAAAAATTATCGAACAACTAGGTCGAATTGCTGTGGATGATATGGCGATCGCTATGTCCCTAGATTCAAAAATTATTCCTCCGATCTCAAGAGCCACACAAGAGCTAGAAACTAGATTAAATATCCCCTTGCCTGATGAACTCCAAGAACTATGGCAAAAATGCAATGGGTTACACCTATTTGAAGACAAAACCTATGGGCAATCAGGACTAATTATTTGGTCGCCGCAAAAAGTAGCGGAAAAGCAAAAAACTTTAAGACAAAATTCTGATGAGTTTCAAGATAATGATCTAGTTATTGGTGAGTTCCTTGGTGACTCTGATTTACTCGTTGTAAGATGCAAACAAAATTCTCTTGACTTTGGCAAAGTAATTATTTCTCTTGCTATTGATCATCGAGCAGACTGGTACTACTTGCCATACCTATTACCAGAGTTTCTCCAAAAGTTTATCAATAGTAAAGGCGAAAAATTTTGGGAAGTGTAACTGAAGACATACTCTACCTCAAGTATGTCCTTATACGATCGCCCAAATTTTTGACAATAATTTTCCAATTGGCATAGAAATAGGTTGATTCTGTGTAACACTAGTAGATCGCACTTTTAGATAATCTCACAACTAAAAAAATGGCTAAAAACAAAGGTGTCCGTCTCGTTGTTACATTGGAATGCACAGAATGTCGCACTAATGCTAACAAGCGATCGCCTGGTGTGTCTCGTTATACGACTATGAAAAACCGTCGTAATACCACAGCAAGATTAGAACTCAAAAAGTTCTGCCCTCATTGCAACTCTCACACCGTTCACAAAGAAATCAAATAGTCCCTTAAACCAATCATTAAAACCGCGTAATCCCAATCATGGCAATGAACTCCTCTTTTTATCGCAAGCGCCTCTCCCCGATCGCGCCTGCTGCCAAAATCGACTATAAAGATGTCGAATTACTGCGTAAGTACATTACCGAACGTGGCAAAATTCTTCCCCGTCGTATTACAGGCTTAACCGCAAAACAACAACGCGCTCTGACAACTGCAATTAAACAAGCTCGTGTTGTGGCGCTACTACCCTTCATCAACAAAGAAGGTTAAACAAAAAAGGGGCGCAAAGCGTCCCTTTTTTGTTACAGGCATTGCGAGATCACGCTGATAACCGATCGAGAGAGACTGTCAAAATCGTAACCGCCCTCTAATCCAAATAGAATCTTGGGCGTTAGTTCTAAACACAGCTTTGTGAAAGTACCGAAATTTTCTGGTTTGAGGAGAATACTTGCTAGGGGATCATCAGCATTGGCATCAAATCCCGCACTGACGATTAGCAAATCAGGATTGAAATTTCGCAAAAAAGGCATGATCTGATTTTCAAATACGGGGAGATATTCAGGCATAGCTGAACCCGATCGCATCGGAATATTTAAAATATTGTTATGTGCGCCCGTCTCATCTTTGCGCCCTGTCATCGGATAAAAAGGTGCTTGATGGGTAGAGACATAGGCAATATCGGCGCGATCCCACACTGCATCCTGAGTGCCATTGCCGTGATGCACATCCCAATCGAGAATAGCGACACGATCTAGATTTAAGCGATCGCAAGCTGACATCGCGGAGATCGCCGCATTACCAAAAATACAAAAACCCATACCCGAATGCGATCGCGCATGATGCCCGGGGGGACGGGCTAGCACAAAGGCGGGGCGACCAGAATTTAAGACAATATCAACACCATCTAGCCAAGCACTGACCGCTAAAAGTGCGACATCGTAGGTTCGTGCCGAGGCGATCGTGTCGCCATCGATATAGCCACCACCGCGATCAGTCAATTGCTGCAAGGTGTCAATATATCCTTGCGTATGAAAACGGCGCACTTCATCAAGAATATTTTGTCGCATGGTCGGCTGATGCCAACTTAAATCTGGGGCGAGCGCAGAATTTTTTAGCGCCTCAACAATCGCCGTTAACCGACCAGATTTTTCAGGATGAAAAGTACCCGTGTCATGTTCTAAAAAGCGTTCTGAATAAATAATCGGAAATTTATGATTAGTTTTATGCATAGATTTTGGAGCGCTCCCATCATTGGCTGTAAACATAAGTGTTTTGGCTTATCCACATCTAGGGAATATTTGTTGTCTCCATAGAGACTAGCGTTATAATTTGAGAGTTACGGATTTGTTTAAAATCTTACATAGTCCCACAGTATTTTAATCAGGTTTCCCTGTGGTCGATATGTCTCAATTAACACATCAGTCAGACACGGAAATCCTAGCCGTGCCTAAGGGGCTTGCTTTATTGATTCGAGAAATTATTGATCTTTATTATCATCAAACTGAACATGAAAATCAAGATAAACAATCGATCATCGAGGCTCTAAAAAATCTGATTGCCGTCGAAAAAGAGGCATCTAATTACACAGAATTAGCTAATCAAGAGTTAGCAGGTTATCCCAGTAGTAACATAGAAAATCCCACAGACTTCCTAAAAAGTTGGGATGATATCTTCAAAGTCCATGTCTATATCGATACCGATATTTATGGCGAGTTAGATCCGCGCCCCCCCGCTCTAGTTGAGGTCGATAGCGCCAATATTATTAGTGAAACTCTAATTCAACATGAAGAGGCAACTGAGGCTTATGTCCAGTCATGGAAAGAATTAGCCCAAAGTATGACTTCTTTTCCCGAAGATTTATTCACACGCCTCTGGACAACTATCGAAATCGCAAAAATTTTACAATGTTCACCCAGTGGTTTACGGCGATCGCGAAAAAGTGGGCGCTTACCGATTAAAGTCAACGACCTTATCGTTGATTGTATTTCCCATGACGGCAAAAAGAGTTTATGGTTTGTCCGCCCAGCATAGCAAGTTGCGGAGATCCAGTTGCGGAGATCCAGTTGCGGAGAACAAGGGCTTAAGCCCCTTGTCTATAAGTCTATAAGACAAGCGCAAAGCAATGTAACATAACTGTAGAGTAAGTAAAGTTAGATTTAAATGTCTTTTTTGGACTTCAAAAAACGCTTTTTACTAAAAAATATATCCCTATATTGGGTGATGCTGATACCGTTCGTGGTGCAAATTTTTGGCGCGGTGGGATTAGTTGGATATCTTTCTTACCGTAGTAGTGAATCAGCGATTGACAAGTTAGCCTCTCAAATCATGAATGAAGTTGGCGATCGCATTGATCAAAATATTATTAGTTATCTAAATAAACCTAACGAGATTAACCGAAATAATGCCGCTATTATCAAACAGGGAATTTTAGACTGGCAGAATTTAAAGACCGTTGAAAAATACTTTTGGCAGCAATCAGAAATTTTTGCAAATGTCTCCTCCGTAGCGATCGCCACGGAACAGAAAGAAATTCTGATTGTCGAAAAATTAGATAATGGTTCGAGAGCGATTCGCCTCAGAGATGCATCAACTAACTACAATTGGGATAACTATTTAGCTGATGACAATGGCAATCGTATTCAACTTTTGAGGCGATCGGCGACTTACGATCCCCATAACGATCCCCCAAACAATCCGTGGTATCGACAAACCAAAAATGAAAAAAGATCACTATGGCGATTGAATGTTTCTTTGGCTAATCCCCAAGCACCAACCTTGATAGCCGTAAATTTTCAGCCATTTTTTGATCGTGACAATAATTTTCAAGGCGTACTGGGATCGTCAGTTTCGCTGACTCAATTAAGTAACTTTCTCCAAAAGTTGAAAATAGGCAAAACAGGACAAGCGTTTATTATGGAACGCAATGGCAATCTTGTTGGTGTTTCCACGGGTTCGGCTCCATTCCGTCAAGGTTTATTGGCTCCCCTAACTCCAGGAAATACGGTCAAGAATGTCGATCCTAATAATCGGCGATTGAGGGCTTTAGAAAGCCAGAATGCTTTAACCAAAGAGATTTATCAAGAGTTAACAGCTCGTTTTGATGATTTATATAATATTATTGAGCGCCAGCAGTTTCGAGTTAAGAAAAATGGGGTTGCTTATTTTGTCCAAGTTCTGCCCCTTCAGAATGAACTCACTGATCAAGATTTAGACTGGCTGGCAGTGATTGTAGTTCCTGAATCTGACTTTATGGATGAGATTCAGTCCAATGCTAATTTGACGATCTTGTTGTCTGGACTGATTCTATTTATCTCTATTTTGTTTGGATTAATCACAGGACGGTTAATTTCGCGACCAATTTTGCGGTTAAGTGATGCGAGTAAAGCTTTAGCCAATGGGGAATGGCAGAATTTGTCCGAAGATATGGCGATCGCCGAATTCAAGATTTTGGCTAAGTCGTTCAATTCGATGTCTGAGCAACTGCATCAAGCTTTTATGCAAGTCGAAAATTCCCTGCGCGAATCAGAAGATAAATTTGCGACAATTTTTCAGGTAAGCCCCGACCCGATCTGGATTTCCACATTGTCAGAGGGGCAATATTTATATGCCAATCAAAGTCTTTGTGATTTTTTGGGCATATCTCAAAGCGATATTATTGGCAACACATTTATGGGGCTTGATCTATGGAATAACATTGATGATATCGAAAGTTATTGGCAAAAGCTGATTAGTGATGGAAACATTCAAAATTTTGAAACAGAAGTTCGCACTGTATCTGGTGAAGTTAAAACGGTTTTGATTTCTGCAAGTCTGGTTTATCTTGATGGGCAGGATTGTGAAATTGGGATCATGAAGGATATTAGCGATCGCCAGCAAACGGAACTAAACCTACGCGAGAACCGAGCCAAACTCAAAGAAGCATATACTGAGCAGAATACCTTGTTAGCGGCTCTAACCGATGTGGTGTTGGTTCGCAATCGTGAAGGGCGCTGCATTAAGGTTGCTCAGACCAAAAGCATTTATTTAAAAGGTTCGCGTGAGGATATTCTCAGTAAACCCATTGATGAAGAGTTGCCTGAAAATGCTGCGAACGTAATTTTGCAAACTATTCAAAAAGCCTTGGCTACGATGCAAATGGTTAGTTGTGACTATATTTTAGAAATCGATGGTCGAGAATTGTGGTTTTCTTCTAATATATCGCCCTTAACGGAAGATACGGTTATTCAAATTTCAAGGGATATCACCGATCGCAAACTTTCTGAAATTACTTTGGCAAAAGCAAAAGAAGAAGCTGAAGCGGCGACTAAAGCCAAGAGTGAGTTTCTGTCAAATATGAGTCATGAAATTCGGACTCCGATGAATGGAGTTTTGGTAATGGCGCAAATACTTGCCACAACAGAGCTTGATGAGGATCAACAAGACTTGGTACAGACGATTGTCGAAAGCGGTGATTTTCTGCTAACGATCATCAACGATATTCTTGATTTTTCTAAAATCGAATCGGGAATGTTAGAAATAGAGAGAAAAGAATTTGTATTAATGGATGTGGTTAAATCCGTTTATGATTTGCTGAACAGTCAGGCAATAACTAAAAAAATCGATTTGCAATATGCGATCGCTCCTAATATCCCTGCTAAGGTGATTGGTGATAGCGCTCGGCTACGTCAAATCCTGATCAATCTCACGGGTAATGCGATCAAATTCACGCCGCACGGTAGCATTGCGATCGCGATTACGGGTAATGCATTATCTGAACCGCATCAGTATCAACTTCAATTTACTGTTACGGATACGGGTATTGGCATTAAAGGCGATCGCATTGGCAAATTGTTTCAGGCTTTTACGCAAGCAGATACTTCGACTAGTCGTAAGTATGGTGGCACTGGTTTAGGTTTGGCAATCAGTAAACGGCTTACGGAACTGATGGGCGGCACAATTTGGGTAGAGAGCTTGGGACAGGTTGGTGGATTCCCTCCTTCAGATTGGCAATCTGAGCTTGTTACACAAGGTTCTGTGTTCTATTTCGTAATTAACGTCAATATTGGCTTAGATTTGCCATGAAGCATAACCAATTAAATGAGAGAGGACACTTTGCGCTATAGGATATTGGCTAGAAGTTTTTAATATATTTACTGAAAATATGAATTATCTAGTTAGTGTTTGGAGCGATCGCATGAAAGCTGAGGAAGTCTATACCCAATTAGAATCAGCAAACTTTCCGATGGAGTCCATCTCAATTTTAGGCAAAGGTTATAAAACGGCTGAAGAATTTGGCTTTATTGATCCCATCGAAATTGGACGAAAACAAGCTTTTTCCATGTCCTATTGGCTTGTACCCTTTGGATTCTTGTCTGGAATTGGCTTTAGCCTAGTTACTGATTTACATACATTCGCTTGGGCTGGAGCGATCGGCAACCATGCGATCGGTGGTTTATTAGGTGCGTTTGGTGGGGCAATGGGTAGCATATTTGTGGGCGGCGGTGTTGGTGTTGCCACGAGTAGTGACTCCGTTCCCATTCGTAATCGTCTTGAAGAAGGCAAATATCTGATCATTGTCCAAGGTGCAGATAATGTTGTTGTTCGGGCGAATCAAATCATGCGTCCATTACGTCCTGAGAATATTCACGGTTACGTTGCACCATAGATTCTTAGTATAAGTACACGCCACTTTGGCTGCTTGAAATAAACAATAAGTAGCTGGTCGCAATTAAATATAAAATGTGGAACGGGCATCTTGCCCGTCAACAGGCTAGAAGCCTGTTCCACTATCTAAACAATTAATTAAGAGCATGAAATCGCGTCAAGTTTTTTATATTTTTGCTGCTGGATTGCTTCTTGTTATCAGTATTTGGGGATTTTTCATTCAGCCAGCTATCCGCTTGCGTAGAGAGAGCAATGTAGTTAATATACCAAGTGAAAATGGAATTAACTTACAGGCTGAAATCCAAACCTTTGAACCGATTGAAGGAACGGATATTCTCAGATCGCCACTCTATTCCAATCTAGATAGTAGCTCCACTCCTAGTAGTTACAATGCAGGTATCATCCAAAATTATCTCTTTTTTAATCCTAATCAAAAAAAGTTTTATTGGCTCAAACCGATAGTTAAGGAAGGACAAATATTTGAGACGATCGCTTTGACAGAAATGCCAACTGTTAACCTAGAAACAAAAAAAGCGCCCCCGATCTCTTTTGCCTATGCGATCGCCGATAAGGATACTAACGACGATAAAAGCATCAACAGATCAGATCAAAAACAAATTGCCATATCCGATGCTTCAGGGTTACGATTTAAGGTGTTGATTGAGCGAGTTGATAGATTTAATGGCTCTTCATTTGTGAAAGATAATCGCGTGTTTCTATTTTACCAGTTAGAAAAGAAGCTAAAGGTTGCAGAAATTGATCTGCGATCGCAAGAGATTATCAGTAATACCGAATTCAGCGCTCAACCATGATGAACTGTTAATTAATGCTGTGACTATGAGTCAATTTCAAAAGTAAAATGAAAACTTGTACCGACAGCACAAGTTAAATCTAATGTTGCCCTTAATTGCTGAGTGAGAATATGCACTAGTCTTAATCCAAAAGAAGCGCTTGGAGAATCGGTCATATTGAAAGCAGAATTTTCGGCAAAACCTTGGATAAAACTTTGGGCAAAACTTTTGGGGATGCCAATTCCATTATCACGGATAATTAAATGGAGCTTACGATCTTGAGTAGATTCATACAAAATTACTTCGATTAAGCTTCTATTATAATCAGGATAATCGGAATACTCAGAATGATCAGGAAATGCGTGCTTAAAGGCATTGGTTAATAATTCATTAACGATCAACCCCATAGAAATAGCTGTATCAATCTTCAGAAACGTAGTATTTGTGTCTAAATTCAACTTGATTTGGTTATGGTCAAAACTGGTGGAACTATGCAGATTATCCACCAAACGCTGAAGATACTCACAAAAATCAATCTTCCCCATATCCTGAGATTGATACAACTGTTCATGGATTAGTGACATCGCATGAATGCGCTTTTGACTATCAGAAACAGATTTAAGAGCTTCCACATCACTTATATATCTTGCTTGCATGGACAGCAAACTATCGACCAAGCCCAGATTGTTTTTGACTCGATGATGCACTTCCCTCAACAAAATCTCTTTTTCGGCAAGGGATGACTGCAATCTAGTTTCAGTTTCTTTTAATTGGGTAATATCAGAAGCAGATCCAAGTACTTGTTTTACCGTTTGATCAATATTGCGTTGAAACACCGTCTCTTGACTATAAAACCATTTCCACTTGCCATGAATATCTCGCATTCGATATTCAATCACAAATAAATCTTCTGTTTTGTTAGCTCGGACTTGTCTGTAATGCTCTTTTATCCGAATTAAATCATCGGGATGCACCATAAAATCCAAAAGCAATTCCCCCATTGCCTGAATTTCTAAGTCCGTATAACCAAGAATGGCGGTAAGCCCCTGATTAGAATAAATATTCCGATATTCTTCTATGTCATAGATGTAAAGAATATTCGGTGTTGTATCGGCGATCCGTTGGATAAACTCTTGACTTTCTTTAAGAGCTTGTTCTGCTTGTTTGCGGGTTAAAGCGATCGCAATATTCGTCACGATCATCTTGGTTAGCTGGATTTCTTCTTCAGTGAATTGTCTGGGTTGATCAAAATAAGCCACGATATCCCCCAAATGTCGGCGCTCGCACTCTAGGGGAAATATTGCCACAGAGCCAATACTTGCCATATTGGATGTACTTTCTAGATGGCTATGAAGGATAGCTGCGGTGGGAAACTCTCTTGCGTTAGGTTTACTAAGATCACCTGAATTACTCCAAAAAGTGGCGATCACTTGTTTGTCATCTGCATTTAATCCTACCGAAGCTGGAAAGTCTAATTGAGGCGATAAAGTCACTACAGCCGCCCGCACAATTCGCAAGGCTGGACAAATTCCATCTAGAGCAATTTGATAAATTTCATTGAATGTATGAGCAGCATTCAACGCTGACACAAATTCATACATCAACTTTAAGCGTGTAAGCTGCAAATTTAAGTGATCTTCGTTTTGCTGTTGATCGGCGATCGTGAGTAATAACTGGTGATTAGCCTCTTTAAGTTTAGGAATGAGCTTAGTCATCCGACTCACCTCCCACGATCGCCTTCCTAATCCTCAAACTTGGCGAACCACAACCAACCGCCAGCCCACTCTGTCCCCCTTTTCCGCAACCACCCGACTCATCCCAAAAGAAATCATCAGCGATCGCTTCGATATCATTTAAAGTTTCAAAGACATTTCCTGAAAGTGTCACATCTTTAACTGGCTCAGCAATTTGACCATTGCGAATCATCCAAGCTTCTCCCGCCGTAAAGGTAAACATTTCACCATTAGTCATGCCGCCCTGCCAATTTTTGGCATAAACACCAATGGGAATATCGTCAAATAAATCCGCTACAGGCGTTGTCCCCCGACCAATCCAAGTATTCGTCATCCGTACAATTGGCGGGTAATGATAATCTAAACAACGCGCATTGCCTGTCACCTTTTCGCCCAATTTACCTG
Organism: Pseudanabaena sp.; assembly: GCA_044355035.1. GTDB lineage: Bacteria > Cyanobacteriota > Cyanobacteriia > Pseudanabaenales > Pseudanabaenaceae > Pseudanabaena. Next base: position 32,911 of record JBIKYX010000016.1, read on the forward strand.
CGGTTTCGCGAGAATGTAGTCTGCTTACTAACACCCCATCTTGAATTAATTGGGTTGTCGTAGCGGCGACACCTTCATCATCATAAATATAACTACCACGATGTTCAGGCGGTGCGGCTCCATCAAAAATCTGTAAATCTTTCGAGCCAAATCTGCGTCCAAGGCTCATGGTTTCTAACATATCAGGATTTTCATAAAGCATATCTGCTTCCGATAAATGCCCAAAAGCCTCATGAACAAATAATCCCGCCAAAATCGGATCGATCACCACGGTATAAGTATTACCTTGCACGGTTGGTAGATCGAGAGCAGCCACCGCTCTCTGCGCCGCACCGATCGCTCGTTGATCCAAATTCAGTAAATCTCGATAGGAACGCCGAGATCCAAAAGTTTCCCGTCCCGTCTGCACAAGATCACCATGCCGAGCCGTTGCCGAACAACGTAATTCCCAATCCGCCCATTCCTGCTCAATGATAGTTCCCTCCGAATCCGCAAAAATTACTTGTTGCGTACAATCCCCATACCGCACCGCCGTACTCACCACGCGGTCAGATACCGATCGCAAAATTTCACTGTAATCAGCACACAAATTCTTTTTATCAATCAGTTCAGTCTCGTGTGGATTTTCTTGAATTAAAGATACCTTATCCTGAATCGGATCAACTTCGGCAAGCATCGTCTCCCCATCTCCAACCCAGATCGCGGCAGAGATCGCTTCTTGGATTTTATTCTCTAAATTATGCAAATCATTAAAACTAGCAAATCCCCACCCACCCCTATGGCAAGCCCTGACCTGTCCCCCCACCGAAATTCCCGTACTCAAGGTTTCAATCTTGCCACTGCGTAAAAATATATCCGCCCCCTGCGATCGCTCTAACCTGATCGAAAAAAAATCTACTCGCGATCGGTATTTGCTTACCAAGCTGGAAATTTGATCCTTAATTTGCCAGATATTCATACATAAATCTCGGAAGAAAAACTTTTTACGCGGTTATCCTCCGATTATAGCGCAAAAATATCGCTTTTACAGATTAAAAATGTGAATTTATTCATAGATTCTGTCACTAAATTATTACCAATTGATTGGTTACAACCAACAATGGATTGTAAAAGCCATGTAAGAGTTGTGTAGAATGAATTGTATTCGTCCAAGCGGAGTTCCGCCTTATGATTGACGCTATTATTATCTTTACATTCATTCTCGCGGGAGCAGGCACAGGCTTCCACGGACTCGATTTTTTACCACCAGACATGCTCGTTGGTCTGAATATCCAAAACTTTCGTTGGGTAACGCTTGGTGTCGGCTCCTTTGTTGGTTTAGTTTCAGGATTAATCGTCCAAACGACTTACCGTCGTATCGAGTCAAATGTCAGAGCTATGCCCCTTGAGACAATTTTGGGTCGAGCCGTTGGTTTGGTATTTGGGCTATTAGTGGCGAACTTGATGTTAGCGCCCTTATTCCTGATTCCCATTCCCGATGACTTCGCCTTTATCAAGCCACTCACGGCGATTTTGGTCAGCATTATCTTTGCCTATTCAGGGATGACCCTATCCGATACCCACGGACGCGCTTTGTTACGTTTGATTAATCCAAATAACGTTGAGAGCAGCCTATTAGCCGATGGCACATTACGCACCGTGAGCGCCAAAGTTTTGGACACAAGTACCGTCATCGATGGTCGGATTCAGACCCTGATGGAAACAGGATTTTTGGAAGGGCAATTGCTAATTCCGCATTTTGTGATTCAAGAATTGCAAACGATCGCTGATAGTTCCAATGATCAAAAACGGGTGCGTGGTCGCCGAGGGTTAGATATTCTCAACACCATGCGCGATAAGTTTAGCGATCGCATCACAATTCATTCTGCCGATTATGAAGATTTGCATACCGTGGATGCCAAGCTAGTCCGTCTCGCGCAAGAACTAAGCTGTACTCTCATCACCAATGATTACAACCTCAACAAAGTTGCCAACTTGCAACAGGTTGAAGTCCTCAATATTAATGATCTTGCTCAAGCCCTGCGCCCCAGCTATTTACCAGGAGATGAGATTGAAATCAGGGTCCTAAAGGAAGGCAAAGAAGCCTCTCAGGGGATCGGTTATCTGGAAGACGGTACAATGGTCGTGATCGAAGAGGGGCGTGAATATCTTGGCAAACAAATTATCGTGATTGTTACCAGCGCTTTACAAACTTCCGCAGGTCGAATGATTTTTGCGCGTCATGAGGCGATCGCAACGGTGTAAGTAAAAAGGTAAAAGTAATCATCAACTGCGAATTACGAATTACGAATTACGAATTATTAATTACTAGCATCTATGCAAGTTTCGCATTCCCATTCACATCAACAATCCCAGCGCCAATTAATATCAGGTAAGGTCGGTTGGGGATGGCGGCAGGCAACTTACCCTATTTCCACAAACTTTGGCTTTGCGGGATTTTTGATGCTGACAGTGGCGATCGCGCAGTTAATCCAAATCGGTGAGCCAATATTTTTAGCGATCGCGGGTTTGCTATTGATTTTGGGTTTTGCGATCGGGCTGTATACATCAAAGTCAGTTATTGATGTCTGCCGCCAAAATTCTGATTATGTATTTTCGCCACAGCAATTAATACTCACGGTTGCCTATTGGCTATTGTTAGTTGCAGGATTGAGTTTATCCCCAGAATCTTTTATTAAACTTTTTGTAGCAATTTGGTGGATTTTACCTGCGGCTATTTTTGCTGGCATTTCGGGCGCTCTGGGTTGGAGATCGTCTGATTCCCGAAAATCTGCCCTAGCCAATAAAAAACAACCTGAAGAAATTATTGGAGATGTTTTAAACATCGTCACCTATTCTGACCAGACAGTTTTGGTAAGTCCCTCTTCTCTGGGGCAGCAGCCTCGACAGTTTAATAGCTTAGTTTTAATCCTGTTGGGACTATTTTTCTGGACAATGCTCGATCTATCTAGCAGTAATTTATCGAATAGTATTCGGGCGACTGTGGCGATCGCTTTTACGGTTACAGGATTAACAGGATTTTTCACATGGCAAGCACAATTGCGATCGCCCGAAAAGATTTTGCAACTTCGGTTTAGTGGCTTATGGGGAATGGCGGCAACCTATGCGATCGATTTACGCGCTTTTTCACGATTGGAAATTGTCAAATTACAAGAGGCTGGTGGTGAACTAAGTTGGATGCAGCTAGCGGGCAGTAATAGCGAGATCACTTTGCCATTGGCGATTACTGCATTTTCAGGTCAGTCCACAGGTGACAGCAAGGACGATTCGCTAACTGCTCAAAGTAATCAGAATACGCAAGATGATCAATTAAGCAAGATAATTCGCTCGGAATTTCATCTTGCTAAACAGGAAACTGATCGCGACAGTTTGGGGTTAGCCCATGTGTTATTGCCTCAAGGTGCAGGAATTTTAGCAGGAGCTGCTTTTATCGGTGTTGGTGGATTGTTATTGTTTGTACTGCCCTTACCCGCAAAATTATCAGCAGAAACTGCGATCGCTTGGTTAGGTGTTTGTGTTGTCAGTCCTGCGATCGCCCGATTTTTTATCAAATTAGTTGCTCCCAATAGTCTCCAAAGCGATCGGCTAAACGCTCATAGTCAATTACACCCTTGGGAAATTGGCACAGCACTATTATTAATCAGCACTTTTATGTCTAGTCAAACCATTGGCAAAATCACAAACTTGCTCACATCCAATCAATCATGGCAATTACTAACCTTAATCTTTGGCTGGCTAGGCATTAGCATCGGCGTTTGCATTTTATCCTTTGTCCGCCGCACCCCACTCTGGAATAAACTATAACCGTCGTAAAATGTAAGTGATAATATTGCTCACTCTGTATCAATTTACCTAAAGTGAAAATATGGTTAGAATCACACTGGAAGTGCCAGAGGAATTATCAGAGAAATTGGGCAAAATGGGCGATCGCTTACCTGAATTCCTAAGCCAAAGTTTAGAACAGGTTGTATTACCATCGTCTGTATATCGCTATGTTCTCAACTTCTTAGCAAGTAACCCCACGCCCCAACAAATTAGAGATTTTCGTCCCACACCTGAGATGTTGGAAAGGTTAAGAATATTAATTAGCAAGAGTAGAACAGGCGATTTAACTACACATGAGCTTGGTGAATTAGATGAATATGAGCGGATCGAACATTTAATAGTTATGCTCAAATCTGGTAATCTCAGGTTTCTCAACAGATGAGCATTACATATATTCCCTCGGTGCTGAGAAAGTTAGTAGAACAGAGAGCGGGTTATCGTTGTGAATATTGCCTGTTACCTGCTGGTGTTTCTTTTTTCCCACATGAAATAGATCACATTGTTGCTGAAAAACATGGTGGTTTGACGGCTCAAGATAATCTTGCTTACACCTGTTGGCGTTGTAATCGTTACAAAGGAACTGATTTGGGTTCTTTCGATCCTGCAACCCATGAATTTTGTTTTCTTTTCCATCCGCGATCGCAACAGTGGCAGGAACATTTTAAACTTCAAGATAACGAGATTATCGGTATCACACCTGAAGGTCGCACAACCACCAAACTTTTAAAATTCAATTCTGATGAGCGGATTGTTGAACGAAGTAGAATTTACGCAGATTAAGAAGATTATGCTAAAGCTAGAAGACGGGCTATTCAAAAGACAGGTTTACAACCTGATATTTTACCCAAGAAATGTCCGTTTAGCATAGAGAATATTCTTGATGATGAATATTTACCCTAGAGATTATCGTCTGATTCATCTTCGGGATTTGAGTTTTCCTTTAGCAAATCTGAATGCGATCGCTTATGCCGACGCGGACGACCGAGAGACTTTAACCCCGCCTTTAGTCCTGCAAATGCACTTTTAGTAGCGATCGAAGCTGTAGAAGCACCCTGACGTACCCCCTTCAGCCCATCATTTACCTGTTTGACTGCCTCACCCGCATTTTTTGCACCTTGATTGAGTTCATCACTTAACTCGCTAAGTTCTAAGCCCGTCATCCGAATCGCCTCAAGGGTAGCGGGTAGTTCTCGCGTTAAGGTGTCAGCAAGACGAATCACACTATTTGCAGCCTTAGCTAACTCCTGAAAAGCAGGGATCGCCGCTAGCAAAAGAATCGTCAGGCAAATGACCACCAATAAAAATGATAAACCTAGCAGAAATATCGCTTCTGACATAATTTCTTAGATAATTGCTTAGATGATTGCTGATAAGTAAAAGTGCTTAATCGTCATCGTTATCGTCATCATTTGCATCGCCTAACTCACCTACATCAATTGTCGAGGTCGTACCATTTGCCGAACCGCCCATCGATGAAGCCAATTCCTCTTGCAGCCTCCGACTTGCCTCTTGTCCTGTAGCGATCGCCTCCTGTAACCGCACCAAAGCTTCATCAATAGTACGTTGAGCTTGCTCAGTCAGGCGATCGGCTTGATACTGGACATTAGAACCTAATTCTTCGGCAATTTGGGGTAAATCCTGAGCCGATCGCTTTAAAGCTTGGCGAGTTTCTCGACCTGCTCTCGGTGCAAATAGAATACCCGCCGCCGCGCCGATCGCCGTACCGACAAACAATCCACCCCAAAATTTACTTGCGCCGTTTGACATTATGTTGGCTCCTTGGCGATCTACGACCTGACGAATTATTAATTGGACTATTACTTAATGAGTTAGACGAGCCTTTACGAGAATTATTCCAGCGACTCCCTACAAAGGATACACCACGCCCAAGCACAGACAGTAGCTTACTAATTTTTTCTAACTGAATTTGCAATGATTGGTATTGCCTCCGCACCGATCCCACCCCATCACGAGCGATCTCCAAACTAGGCGAAGAAACCCTTAAGCCATCCTCGCAAGCTTTAGTCCAATCATCAACGGTTTTTACCGTCTCGATGAGAACGCGACGCAGCACCAAGACTTGCCATGTTGCCCATAATAATCCTGCGCTAATTAGTAATTGTATGGCGATCGCAATCCAAATCATTGTTTTTTGATAAGGTTTGTTAAGAGGAACTTATGAATTTTTTTATAGTTCCTGCTCAGTGTATCAGGACATAAAACCAAAAATAGGGTTGTGGCAGCAAATGTAGTAACCATCTTTTTAATTTTGATTGTGACTATTAATACTAATTTAGGGGCTTTCAGTACCTTGGGAATGCAAAACTCGAAAATCAGTTTGTTACTTCCAGAAAATGTCAGCAAAAGCCTTGAATCTGACAAGTTTTAACTAACGGAACTCAAAATTCAGGAAACACGTCTCACAATATACAAATAGGTTATATTGGCAATTGATTGAGATGCACACAACAAAGTTGTCTAACAGTTCAGTGACCCTTCTACACCCCCACCCCTATCTGATTGTTCATGCAGATGAGGGGCAGCAAATGATTCCCCTTACAAATGCAGATTTTTGGACGATTGGTCGCGGCTACGATAACTCCATTGTCCTAACCGACAAGTGGGTTTCGCGCTATCACGCCACCTTGCAAATTGTTGGCGCTTCCAAAAATGATGGATTTGATTCGCCTATGCGAGGAGATGTCAAATCCCGTAATTCTAGCAATAGTTCCAGTAATGATTCAGGTAGTTTTTACCTAGTTGATTTTGGCAGTCGCAATGGCTCGTTTATGCGTGGTCAAAGAATTACTTTCCCCATTTTATTGAAAAGTGGCGATCGCATGACAATTGGTAAAACCGACATCGACTTTTTCTCGCCTCACAAGCGCGAACCACACCGCACCCCTGCCGAACATATGCGTCTGTTTCAGCAGCCGACCGCACCTGTTTCGCGGACTACCCTCACACCTTCAGAAGAGCGCGTTTTCTGGCAAGTTGTGCAGGGCTTCACCAACAAAGAAATTGGTAAGCGCCTCCAGATTAGCCCAAGGACAGTGCAGACACACCTGAGCAGCATTATGACTAAGCTCAACCTTGAGAATCGCTCTCAAATTGTGCGCTATGCCTTCGAGCAGAGCTATCGTCCTAGCGGTGAAACCAGCAATGCTGACAACACTGATGCAACGAGCCTTTAGAATATAGATATCATTTCATTAATACTGTGCGAAGCCTTTAAACTATGCTTGACCTCAAAGTTATTCTGCCTATATTAACCATCGTATTTACTGTTAGCTGTTTATTCTTCGGTACTCGCAACGGTTTCTACGACACTGACAAGTATCACGGTAATGGCTCAGCCCACTAGAAATTTCACTAAATTAGAGGAGTGCTTTGCGCTCCTCTAATTTAGAAAATCTACAAAAATATGTAGTCAGTATGTTAAGCTAGTCTGTCTAAAAGCTGTTGGCTTTAGAAATATCTCCAAAACATCCGAAAGAGTGGCGATCGCCATTGCTTTAAAATTATTCAAGTACACATCAAGACAAGTTTAAGTTTTTACTATGGCACTGTTGCAAGAACGTAAGCTGGAAATATTCTCAGAATATCAAAAGCACCCCACAGATACTGGCTCCTCAGATGTTCAGGTTGCGCTGCTGACCGAGCGCGTCACCCAGTTAACTACCCACCTCAAACTACATCCAAAAGATTTTTCGTCTCGCCGTAGTTTGCTCAAGATCATCGGACAACGTAAGCGCTTACTAGCCTACGTCCGTAACGAAGATCGCTCACATTACAAACAACTAATCCAAAGCCTTGGTGTAAGAGGCTAGTCTTAAATTCTGGACTAGACCGCTTCCGTACGACATAGGTGTAACTCGTTTAAATAAGAGTTAGTAGCAAGAGTGAGTCGCAAGAGTGAGTAAATCTAACGAAAGTCGCATTCCGTTCGAGCCTAATAATCGCAATAAAAAAGCAAAAGAGCCTAAAAAAACATCTTCTGCGCCTGTTATTGCGAGTAAGGCTAGTACGAATGCAGTTAAAAATATTAACCCAGCAGCAAATACTAAGTCGCAAGCTAATACTAAGCCACAAGCTAAGGTAAATTCTAAGCGGGATTCGGGTATCCCCGATGAGGTCAATCGCAGAATTGCGCGGCGTGTAGCTATTTTTTGCGGTGTTCCTACGGGACTAGGACTTACCACATTTGTTGTGAGTTATTTCCTTGTCAGCAAACATATTGTCGATCTTCCAACTTCAGCAGTTGTTTTATTAAGTATGTTGTTTTTGGGGATAGGCGTTGTCGGACTGAGCTACGGTGCTATCTCCGCATCTTGGGATGAAGGACGTGTCGGTAGTTGGTGGGGCGGCGATGAGTTTAAGACAAACTTTGGACATTTAAGGGAAGCTTGGCGATCGCAGCGAGAACTAGTCAAGGCTACTCAAAAATCTTCTAAATAAAAATCAAAATAAAAAAGGGAACGCTAAGCGTTCCCTTTTTTTAGAGGAGTCTTTGTAAAATCATGTCGTGGTCTAATCCTTCCGCCAGAAATGACTCAACGATTTGTAGCCTTTCGGGTAAACCGATGATGTAGGTGTTACAGCCAGCGCCCAAAGATTCACAGGTTGTCTGGGTTGCTAACAATTCCCGCCCTGTAAGTCGGCTAAAAAATGAAGTGAGAATCCCTGCTTCCAGATAGCCTGTTGGTAATTTATTGCCAGCGATCGCCCGCACATAGGGCGAGTTATAAGTTTTCACAAAAATAAATCCTTGAGCTTGATATTGCGGATCAAATTCAAATTTGCCCCAGCCATGAGTCTGCCAACATTCTTTTAAACTTTGAATGAAGGTGATCATATCCATCTCGGCGAGGGATTGAGAGTAATACTCTTCAAGGGACTCGGTAAAACGGGTGTAAAAATTTTTACCCCACCATTTGCCACAGTTAAACAAAACCAGTCTTGATGCTTGTCCTGTCTCCTTGGCTAACCCAGCGTATAACGAAGAGATTAAGGTGTCAGGAACCGCAATTAGGCGATCGCCTCGCCTGTTTTCCAATAGCCCAATTTCTAAATCGCCCTTGATGTAAGAGTTATAGTCAAAAAAGTTGGCGGGGATGCGATTTTCTTTGACGAGATCGGCAACAGAAATCATAATATGTAGCCTCTGGTATTGTGTCTCTAATAAATGAGCGTGACTTGGGCGGATGTAATCAAGGGCTGAATTAGGGCAAGTTGCGCGGGGCTGAATTGTTGGCGCAATCCTTGATTTAGCAATTTGTAGAGGGTTTCATTAAGTCGGCGCATATCGCGCATGGACATAATCCCTTCTAACCAATTGAGCAATCTTTCTTTTAGGAAACTCTCGTCATTTAGGAGCATCGACATTGAGCAGTAACGCAGGACGAGAATTAAATTTTTAATTCCTGCTTCTAGCTCTGCATCAGTTACGTTGGGCAACTCTACAGGAACCTGATCGGCAACTGCTTGCAACAGATCAATTTCGCGATCGCGAAGTTGTTTATATAGCTTCAGGCGATCGGGTAATGAGCTAACATAACTTTCCATGAGCCCAAGTTCATCTACGGCTAGATAACGGTCTTGCGCTTGGTTAATTAAGTCTTGAATCTTCGGAATCATAAATTTTTATCTGCATTTATTAGCTGAACTACTAGAAAAATTTAGAAATATCATCAAGAAAGTCTTCAAGGGTTTCATTGCTTTCATCAATGAGGCTATTGGTTGATTTAGATTCGGGGGGTGAGGCGGCAATTTCGGGGATGCCAGTCCAAGAGATGGATCGAAAATACTCTCGCACCGACATCAGCAAACTCAATACAGGAGCGCTGCCATTGTTATTGGTATTACTAATTGAGGTGGGAGCGATCGCCCGATTCTCCCAATTTACATTTTGCCAAAAATTGCGTAGTGGCTGTACCCGCCAATCTGAGGTACTCATTTTAAAAATTCTCCATTTTTTAAACGACCTTCAATATCACGGGTGGTAGCACCTTCGTTCAGCCAAAATGAAGCCGCATCAATGCGGTTTTTACCGCCGAGCAGAAATTTGCAATAGTTTTCACCCATTGAATAGCATTGAATTTCAATGCACTCTAATTCTTTGTTAACTAAATGCGTGAAAAACCCTGAAAATAAACCCGCATACAAATGACAAACAGGTTTACCGACATCGCCAAGACTGCGAGCCACTGCGGAGTCAAATACACTAATGAACATAAAGCCCTGTTTGCGATCGCTCATATCGACTTGCCAACGTCCCCAACCTTGAGATGTAAATGGCCACCACCAAGTTTCTAACAAGAAGGGCAAATTAGTTTGACGAATACTGCGCCCAAAGTCGCGTTCAAACCATTTTGTAAAAAATAAAGCATCTTGCAAGCCCCATTCACAACCAATGGAGTACATGACTGCGGCTGAGGCTTCACCAACTTCTTCTTCCAGCCCCTCTTGTAACCCAATGATAAAATCTTCACTGGTAAAAATATTTCTCAGCCCATTCCAATCCTCAACAATACCTTTTTCGAGATTGGGTTGAAAAAAGTCTTGCAGACTATAGTGATTGTTTTTTCTTTTAGCCCTAGAAGCACTATTGGGTCGATCTACAGCAACAGTCATAGGTAAATACTCCAATCCTGAAAGTTATTAAAAATTATTAAAAAGTCATTAAATAAGAAATTATTCAATCCAACTACTCAAAGATGTCTGCCCTTTTGGTATTGGCTAGTTGTTCACCAACGCTAAACTTCGTATTTTCTAGCTGGCGGACGACAGAACGAGTGATTAGTTGTCCCACTTCTACCAAAGTCTGACCAGTAAGGGGACTTAGCAATGGTTTTTCGCAACGTCGCCCAATCAAGGCTTCGATATCTTGAATAGATTGAACATACATCCCGACAGGTAGCTCAACAACGATGCCTTCACCCATAACTTTGGCTTGACAAGCGAGCCTAGAGTTGGGCTTACAGGTTGTAATCACTTCTAAGGTGCGTTGCTCTCGTTTACCCATAGGGCTGAGAGCGGACATCCCCTCTTGAATGTAGACGTGGCAGGTGGCGCACATACCGCGACCGCCACATTCTTTTAAAATATTTAGCTCTTCCCCCATCAAGCCAGATAGTAATGCACCGTTTGTTGCAATATCTGCTGTTTGGGCAATTGGCTCAATCCTTACACGCTTAGCCATTACTTAGTTTGCCTCTTTTAGATTGTCTCTGAATTTATTCCCCTGAATACCAATGTTAGTGTAGCTCATTTAAGCTGCTGTATGTAGACAGTATCTCCAGCCAAATTGCCTAACAGAAGGAAAGTATTACCCTAAGGGCAACACTTTCTTAGTATTAAAGTAACATTTGTCTTTGTTTGCTATCGAGACAATCCTGTTCCAGCATTTGATCAAAATTACGAATCACTTGTTTGCAGCGTTTTATATAGGCTGTCACCCATGACTGAATTTGTTGATGTTGCGCTGGGGTACAAGCGATCGCTTTTTGTTGGGGATGGGATATCTGACCACTGCGATCGATTTCAAATTCACTAAGCCAAGCCGAATCAGGGCGGCTGGATTTCCAGTAGTTGGTAACTACGACTTTGCCAAGATATTGAGTTGTAAAGCTACTGAGTTTATTTAAAGCGGCTAAAAGTTCATCTAACTTATACTCTTCTAGGGCTGTTTTACCTGATACTGATTTAGCAGGGCTATTAGTAGGGTTGGTAGATGTTGCCGAGTTGTTGCTGTCAGCGACTTTTGTAATAGTTTCGGCTCTAGGAGTAGTTGTCGTAGCTGTCCTAGTAGTAACTCCAGTAGTAGTAGAAGCTATGTTTGGCTTAGCTATACTCGCCTGAGTTTGGGTGTTCTGATTGGCGACATTTGCCGTTGGAATCGTGTTTTCTTGTTTTTTATTCGTTTGAGTACTTGTTTGCTGAGAATTGTCAGTCTTTGAGCTAGGTGCTGTGATTGTGGAATTAGAAGCAGGATTTGTAAAGCTCTGTTTCGTTTTCTGATCTTGGACGGTCGTTTGAAACGTTGCTGTTCCTGATGATTGTTGGTTATTTGGTTGGCTATTTGACTGCCAATTAGTACTCGGCAGAGAATGCTGAGTCACCGAACCTAATAAGAGCTTAAAGTATGAGACTGTGTTGTATGTATCGGTTTCGATTAAATGTTTGACTTTGGTAATGCCCCGCCGATAGTCAACTAGTTTGAGACTGCTATCAGTAAGTACAAGTAGAACAAGCCCGTGGGTTAGCTTGTAAATAAATACAACATGACCAGCAAAGTGAAACTCAAAGGATTCAAATCCATCTGGCACATTTTCGACAACTTGCAGTACACCTTGACCTAATGCTTGCTTTGTCCTATCCAGTACGGCATCTAATCCGTAGAAATAGGGACGCATACGGCGATTAGTGAGGGCTATGCCCACAACTCCTGCCATGTTCAAAAAATCTTGAATAACCTCCCGACTCATCTTTTCTCACGCTGATTCTATGATCGATATACCGTTCACACTAGACCAATTACGCATCCTTAAGGCGATCGCTGCTGAGGGTAGCTTTAAACGCGCTGCTGATAGCCTGTATGTGTCTCAACCCGCCGTTAGTTTGCAGGTACAGCACCTAGAGCGCCAGTTAGATGTCCCTTTGTTCGATCGCGGTGGGCGAAGAGCGCAGTTGACGGAGGCTGGACAGTTGTTGCTTTCCTATGGCGATCGCATTTTAAGCCTATGTCAAGAAACTTGTCGCGCCATTGATGATTTACAAAATCTTAATGGTGGGACTCTAATTATAGGTGCTAGCCAAACGACGGGAACCTATTTGATGCCTCAGATGATTGGCTTATTTCGCAAGAAATATCCTGATGTCTCGGTACAACTCCATGTCCATTCTACAAGGCGAACGGCTTGGAGTGTCGCTAACGGACAGGTGGATTTGGCGATTATTGGCGGTGAAATACCTGCGGATTTACAGGATTCTTTAGAGATTACACCTTACGCTGAAGATGAACTAGCGCTAATTCTACCAACTTCACATCCTCTGGCTCAGATAGGCGCTTTGCCCATTGAGGAGTTATTCAAGCTGCAATTTATCACCCTTGATTCACAATCAACGATTCGTAAGGCGATCGATCGGGTGTTACTTGATAGTGGTGTTGATCCGCGTCAGTTAGCGATCGCGATGGAGTTAAATTCGATCGAGGCAATTAAAAATGCTGTACAGGCGGGATTGGGAGCAGCATTTATATCGGTGACAGCGATCGAAAAAGAGTTAAAGATGGGAGCTTTGCGACAAGTGCATATTGACGGTGTGGTAATTAAGCGCATGTTGTTACAAATTCGTAATCCTAATCGTTATCGGTCTAAGGCAACTGAAGCTTTTTGTAATGAAGTTCTGCCCGTATTTCGCGATAAAGCTTAGTTGAAAACTACGTAAAGCTAAAGTTACCAAGAAATAAATTTCTTGGCTCAAAGCTAAAGTCAGTTAAAACTGACTAAATCAATAAAAAATCAACCCGTTTCAACGGGTTTTAGCTTTCAGCCCGTAATTTATTACAGGGTTTTGACTTAACGCTATAAGCATTATGGCGATCGCGATACAATAAGTAACCAGATCCCAATTTTTACTTTTTACTTTTACCTTTTTACTTGCCCCCATGAGCTACTTCCGCCCCGCCATTGATGCTATGACTGGCTACGTTCCTGGGGAACAGCCCAAGTCGGGAATCAAAATCATCAAGTTAAACACAAACGAAAATCCCTATCCTCCTTCACCCAAGGCGATCGCTGCTTTACAAAATATTGATCCTGATGCATTACGGCGCTATCCCGATCCTTTTGCCCATGAATTTTGTCAGGCTGTCAGCGATGTTTTGGGCGTACCTAAAGATTGGGTGATTGTTGGTAATGGTAGTGATGATGTTTTAAATATTTTGATCAGGGCAGTTGCGGAGGGGCGCGATCGCAAGGTTGTTTACCCGATGCCGACCTATGTGCTGTATCGGACTTTGGCAAATATGCAACCTGCGGAAATTGTGGAAGTGCCATATGGTGAAAATTTACAGTTACCGATCGCTGAGCTTGTGGCGGCAAATGGTGCTGTTACTTTTATAGCTTCGCCCAATAGTCCATCGGGTCACATCGTCCCGTTAGATGATTTACGCAAACTCGCGCAACAGGTATCGGGGATTGTGGCGATCGATGAAGCCTATACAGATTTTGCCGAATATTCAGCTTTGCCATTGGTTCAAGAATTTGACAATGTGATCGTATTGCGAACTTTGTCTAAGGGCTATTCTCTCGCGGGTTTACGTTTAGGTTTTGGGGTGGCGAATCCCAGTTTGCTTTCTGGTTTATTTAAAGTTAAAGATAGTTACAACATTGATGCTGTAGCGATCGCTGTGGGTACGGCTGCTATGCGCGATCGAGACTATAAAAATACCAATGCGGAAAAAGTTAAAATCTCCCGCACAAAACTCACCCACGATCTTAAAAATCTAGGATTTACTGTACTAGAGTCTCACGGTAATTTTGTGCTTGCCACCCCACCCCAAGGCAATGCTGAAGAGATCTATTTAAAACTCAAAGAATCTGGCATTTTAGTCCGCTATTTTAATCAAGCGGGACTGTCTGATAAGCTACGCATTACCGTTGGTACTGACGAGCAAAATCAAGCTTTAATCGATTTTCTATCCATTCTTTAGCATTTTCTAATCGACTTATGAGCTAATTCCTATGACACAGCTTAATATTAAAAATCTCGGTCAAATCAAGAGTGCAAATATCAATTTCGGTGATCTAACTCTTTTTGTTGGTCCTCAAGCCACAGGCAAAAGTATTTTACTACAACTCATAAAGTTGTTATTTGATGGTGAGAATATTGGAGAAACTCTCATGAAGTATGGATATCAATGGGAGGAAGATTTATCTAATTTCAATGAGCTTTACTTCGGTGAAGGAATGCGTAATCTCTGGAACGATAGTACAAGGGTATTTTGGGGCGACAATGAAATATATCTAGATACCCTATTACCATATGAACCATCAGATGATTATGAATATATGAATGACCCCGAACTAATATTTTTTATACCTGCTCAACGTGTTTTAACCCTTGAAAATGGATGGCCACGTTCATTTACTAGTTTTGAGATTGGAGACCCCTATGTTGTTTGTAAATTTAGTGAACATCTTCGGTTACTAATGCAACAAGGTTTTATGAATAAAGATAAAGACAATGGTATTTTCCCTCAAAAAGGAAGGCTTAAACAAGAGATAAGTGATGCCCTTGATGCCAGTATTTTTCATGGTGCTAGAGTTGAACTAAATACAGTGGAAATGCGTAAACGAATTCAAATTAATGTTAATGGTAACTTACTGCCATTTATGGCTTGGTCGGCTGGACAAAGGGAATTTATGCCTTTACTGTTGGGGCTTTATTGGTTAATGCCTATATCAGAAGACTCCAAGAAACCAGATATCGACTGGGTAGTTATTGAAGAGCCAGAAATGGGATTGCATCCCCGCGCAATCTTGTCAGTTATTTTGATGTGTTTAGAACTCTTACACCGAGGTTATCATTTACTTATTTCTACCCATTCACCTGTTCTTTTAGAAGCAGTTTGGGCAATTCGTAACTTACAAAATAACAATTCTGATGTTAAGTATCTCTATCAGCTTTTTGACTTAAACCCATCACCACCTATTACTGAACTTTTTGAAAATATCCTCAAAAACAAGAAATTTTCTACCTATTATTTCGATCAAAAAGAAGATGGTGTTGAGGTGCGGGATATTTCATCATTAGATCCATTTGATGAAGACTTATCAACTGCTGATTGGGGTGGATTAACTAGTTTTAGTAGCAAAGCTTCCGAGGTTGTTTCTCAGGCAATTCAAGATAAATCATGAGTTTAAAAATTGGCTTCAAAGCCGCGATCGCCGCTACTCCTTTGCTAAAAAATGCTTACAAAGAAGGGCTACAAGCATTAGGAAGCTATAGCGTTAAAGTCAAACCAACTGACACCAAAAAATGTGAAGGTAGTGTCGATATTGATGCTGCGGTTAAGTCTGTCTATCCTGAAGATTCACGTTGGGATTATGCGATCGGATATGACGGAAAGACATATTTTGTTGAAATTCATAGTGCGGAAACATCTCAGGTCACACCAGTTTTAAAAAAGTATACGTGGCTAAAGGATTTTTTAGCTGCAAAAGCACCTGAACTAAACAAAGAAGACAAACGATTTTATTGGATTGCTTCGGGCAGAAACCATATCTTGAAAGGAAGCGTTCAAGAACGTAAACTAGCTCAATCAGGAATTATGCTGTTCGGACAGCTTAACTTGTAAATAAGTTGTTTAAATTAAATGTACGATAAGTTAGCGATCGCGTGAACGAAGAAAATGCAAATTGAATCTATAAAAATCAAAAACTATCGTGTTTTTCAGGATATAAAAATTGTCAATATGCCACGTTTCTGTGTGGTAATTGGAGCTAATGGTAGTGGCAAATCAACTTTATTTGATATATTTGGCTTTCTTCGAGATTGTTTAAATCAGAACGTGCGACAAGCTTTACAAGTTAGAGGAGGATTTAAAGAAGTAATTAGTAGAAATAAAACTAATGAAAATATTGAAATTGAGCTAAAATTTCGGATGAAGATTACCGATACAGAACGTTTAGTTACTTATGTACTGATCATCGGTCAAGAGAATAATTTTCCTGTCATTAGAAGAGAAATTTTACGTTATAAAAGAGCCGCACATGGTTCTCCTTTTCATTTTCTGGATTTTAGTATGGGAGAGGGATATGCAATCATCAATGAAGAGGATTTCGATAAGGACGAACAAAGTTTAACTCGTGAAGAACAAAACCTGGACTCTAGCGATATTCTAGCTATTAAGGGATTAGGACAATTCCAAAGATTTAAAGCTGCTAATGCATTTCGGACTTTGATTGAAAATTGGCACGTTTCTAACTTTCAAATTGATGCCGCTAGAGGTAGTAAAGACTCCATATATTCTGAACATTTATCAACTAAAGGGGATAATTTACCATCAGTAGCACAGTATATTTTTGAAAATCATCCAAAAAAGTTTCAAGAAATCTTGGATAAAATGCGGGAAAGAGTGCCAGGGATTAGTAACATTGAGGCTAAAAATACTGATGATGGTCGCTTGATTTTGAAATTTCAAGATAATGCTTTCACCGATCCTTTCATTGATCGTTATGTCTCCGATGGCACAATGAAGATGTTTGCATATTTAGTACTTTTATATGATCCCAAACCACATCCACTGCTCTGTGTTGAAGAACCTGAAAATCAGCTTTATGTTTCTCTTTTAACTGAATTAGCTGAAGAATTTTCTCTTTATGCACAAAAAGGGGGACAAGTTTTTGTAACTACCCATTCCCCTGATTTTCTTAATGCTGTGGAATTGGATAGTATTTTATGGCTGATTAAAAGAAATGGCGTTACACAAATTCATCGTGCTTCTGATAATTCAGGTTTACAAGAGCTAATTGCGGCTGGAGATAAACCAGGATATTTATGGAAACAAGGTTTTTTTGATGGGGTTGATCCATGAGCGAAGATTTCTCTAGCTATCGATTTATATTTCTGTTAGAAGAAAAATCAATGCAGTCTGTTTTAGAGATTATTCTGCCGAAGCTATTACCAGAAAATAGTTTTAAGTGTATCCCCCACGAAGGAAAGCAGGATTTAAGAAAATCTATTCCCAGAAAATTACGGGCTTTTAAAAACCTAGATCGACATCCTCGATTTGTTATTGTTCATGATCAGGATTCGTCTGATTGTCAAATCTTAAAAGCTGAACTATTGAAAATTTGTAGTGAAGTAGCCTACGATAATGTGATTGTTAGAATCATTTGTCGAGAGTTAGAATCTTGGTTTTTAGGTGATTTAGCGGCCATAGAAAAAGGATTTAGTTTAAAACAACGAAGCTTAAGCGGAAAACAGAACAAGACTACATTTCGAGATCCAGATCGTTTAAATTCAGCTAAACAGGAATTATTAAAGCTAGTACCAAACTATCAAGCAATTAGCGGTGCAAGAAAAATAGCTCCATGTATGAGCCTCGATCACAATAAATCATATAGTTTTAATGTTTTTCTCGCCACAATTCAAGATCTATCCAGTAATACCCATGAGCATAAGTAACAAAACCGATAATCAACCAACTAATACCAAACCAACCACTAAACCCAAAATCGTACTAACGGGTGGTGGGACGGGTGGTCATGTTAGTCCAAATCTGGCGCTGATTCCTGCGCTTGAAGCTGATGGCTGGGAGGTTGAATATATTGGCTCTAACAATGGAATTGAGAAACAACTAGTCGCTAAGGTGGGGATTCCCTTTCATGGGATATCTTCGGGAAAGCTGCGCCGTTATTTTGATTGGCAGAACTTTATTGATCCCTTTAAAGTAATTAAAGGCTTGTTTGATGCTTATGGAGCTATCGCTAAAATTAAGCCCCAAATTGTATTTTCTAAAGGCGGGTTTGTAACGGTTCCAGTTATATTCGCCAGTTGGTTACAACGGATTCCTGTAGTTATCCATGAATCCGACTTCTCTTCAGGTTTAGCCAATCGCTTATCGATGCCCTTTGCTACGAAAATATGTGTAACATTCCCTGAGACAGCGAAACAACTAGCAAAATATGCTGACAAAGTAAAGCATACAGGCTTGCCAATTCGTCCCGATATTCTCCAAGGTAATGCGGAAAAAGGGAGAGAATTTTGTGGTTTTGAGGCAGATATACCAGTTCTATTTGTGGTTGGTGGCAGCACAGGTTCTGCCAAAATCAATCAAGCAGTGCGATCGCTTTTAGATCCTCTCACGCAGACCTATCAGGTGATCCATGCTTGTGGTAAGGGCAATCTGGATGTAAATCTTGAAGGACATCCGCGCTATCGGCAGTTTGAATATTTAGGAACTGAACTTGCGGATGTGTTAGCACTAGCGGATTTAGTTGTTTCACGATCAGGGGCAAATGCCGTGTTTGAATTTCTGACTTTACGCAAACCGAATTTACTTATTCCCCTATCAAAATTATCGAGTCGTGGCGATCAGATTCTCAATGCTAAGTCTTTTCAATCTCGCGGCTATAGTGCGGTTCTGTTTGAAGAGGATTTAAATAGTGAGAGTTTATTAACCGCGATCGCCGATCTGTATCAACGCCGTGATGAATATATTCAGAACATGAATCAAAGTGAATATGCAAATGCGATCGCCCAAATTGTTGCATTAATCAAGAAATTTCACTAAATTATTTCTGCTCTTGAAATTGGATAACTACACGGCGATTAAAGGCATTGTCGGTAGTGGTAGCATTTTTTCGTAGAGGATGTAACCAAGATAGAGCCTCAAAGGTAATTTTGTAGCTATTATCAATACCGCGATCGCGTAGCTGCTTTACCACCTCATTTGCTCTTGCCTGTGAAAGATCGAGATTGTATGTATAGTCGCCCGTTACATCAGCATGACCACTAACTTGAATCACGCCGCGCCGTCCCTGTATTTTCTCCAAAAATTTATCGATTTTGGGTCCTTCCGTAGGCATAAGCTGAGAGTCATCGGATGGGAAAAATATGATTGCTTCTACATCTGGATTAGAGATCGGTACTATCGAAGCAATGGTATTGCGATCGCTATTTTTGATTTGATTTGCTGGTTTTAAGGAGTTTATCGAAGGTTTCGCAGAGGGATTCGCAGAGGGATTTGTCGAGAGATTTACCGAAGAATTTATATTATTTAACCGTGAGCTTTGATTAGAATTATTTACAGGCAATTTATTGGAGTCTGTAAAGCATATTCCAAAAGAATCACACACTCCTAGATTAGTAGATTCTTTTGGAGGCTTGACGGTTGAATTATTTACAACAAAATTATTCATAGTATTTTTTGGAGAAGTATTTTCAATGGTTTGATCGGATGTTTTTTGAGAATTTCTGACTGGTTTACTTGCAGAATTATTTACAGAATTTGAATTTATAGGATTTTGTTCACTGTTTATAGAACTATCATTAGTTGATTTAGAGATGGGTTTGACTGTAGGTTTACTCGAAATATTAGGTAAACTACTAGAATTATTATTAGAATTAGTTGGATTTGATTTGACAGTGCTAACTAGGGAATTATTATTTAATTTGTTAGTAGAATCTGATTTTGAGTTTGGTTTTACTTCCTTATTCACAATTGATATTGCTTGATTTTCTTGACTACGATCTTCTGATCGCTTAATCAAAATACCAAAAGCGATCGCAATTCCCATAAAAGCAGCACCAATTAATAAAGCTGCCATCCATTTCCATCGATAGGTTTGAACGGGAATTTGATTATTCGTAGATTCTTGATTAAGATCTAGCTCGGATTCTTGAGCGATAGATTGATTTGGAGTCATTAACGCATCGGGGCGAGAGCTTTCTTGAGCGTCTAACTCAAAATCAAATAACGTCTTTTTGGCTAAAGGCGCGATCGCAATCGCACTACCGACAGCTACTGATTGGCGAATGCGTTGACCGCCCACCTCTAGCTCAAACCACTGTGAAGCATCAGACATCACAAAATCAACTTTAGCGGGTAAGCCTTGAGGATAGGATTTTACACAATTACCGCGATCGTCATAAATGTCGCCACTCTCAGCAATAATTTGATTCTCATTTACCAATTCCGCAAAGATTTGCGAGAGATTCGTCATTTCACTAGCAATCTTATAGTCCCAAAGGTCAATATCTAAGCCCGTATCAAAATCATCTAATTCCTGTAACTGATAGCGATCGACATCATTCCCAATTCCTACCAGAATCAATTTCAAATAATTTCTTTTTCCTACTGTAATTTCTAACGCTAGTTCTCTTGTGTAATCTTTGACCTGTTCCAAATCATCAATGCGACCATCGGTCAAAAAGATGTAGATACCACGTTGAGCTTGGCGGTATTGATTAGCAAAATAGGCGATCGCAGGGCATAGTTTTGTGGTTTTACCAAGTTGAAAAGTTTTAGGACCAGATATTTTTATCTGTTGACAAGTAATTGCATCAAACTCTCCTAATACTTGGATCTCATCGCCTTTTCCACAACCCCAATAAATTAAAGAAGTCTTGCCAGTTCCATCCAAATTATCAGCCAAATAAGCTGTAAAATCTTGAACTAAAGGCTGCAAAATATTTTCGGTATAGTTAACCTCATAGCCTTTCTCTTGAATTTCCGCAAACGCCTCACGCTGAATCTTCCGCGTTGGCTCACCATCCTCAATATAAGCTTGCAATCGACCTTGCTTAATATAACCAGTCAATAGTTCAGGATCAACTCGCGCTTCGACTTTTCGGCCATAGGCGCGTTTCATGGAGGCGCTTGCATCTAGGGCTAAACCAGTTCGCCAACCTTCAGCAAATTGTCCCTGTGGCTCCATCGCGATCGTAAATTCCACATGACATTCTGCGGTTGGGGAATTTGAAGTTGCTAGATTTCGCCGCACATTCACTTCTCCAAATTCCGCTACCATCAAATTAGCTGGTATTTGAAAACTTTTGATTTGATTGTTGTGGAAATCATTGTCAGGCATAGGAATTATCTTCTACCCCCTTGTAAAGGGGGATTGAGGGGGATCTTTAGCAATTCTGAAATGTTTTTAGACAAAATCGACAACATCTTTCCATTGCTCAGATTGAGGGAGATGGGGTAAACCAACATCTTTAGGCAATGCTTCAGTAATATCTTGCATCACATTACCACCCGAAAACTCTAGCGTAAATGCAGTAGAACCGACAGGTAGTTTAAAGCGCATCAATGCAGGTACGCCTAGATTATATTCTTGACAGACAGTTCCCTCTTGATTGAGAATCCGACCATAATGAGTGACAATCGTTTCCGCAGACACAAATTCTTTAAAAATCTGTTCCAAAACCTGAATGTCATCGGCAACTTGGTAATCCCAAAGATCAATCTCACGTCCTGCGGCATCTTTGACAAAACTGCCTTCAAACATATTGTCCAACTCTTCAAGCTGCTTCTCATCAATTTCTTTACCGACACCGATGAGCAGGAGTTTGATAAATGGTTTGATCTTATCAGCAATTTCTAGAGCGTATTTAAAGCAGTACTCCTTGACATCTTCAAGATCTTCAATCACACCATCAGTGATAATCAAACAGATCGCCGCAGGTTGCTTTACGCCTAGAGCAGGAGAATTTTTATATTTGTTAATGAAATATTCTAAAGGTGGTAATAGCTTCGTACCTGTTCCCCAAGGAATTTTCGGTCCGCTAATACTAATTTGCTCGATCGCTTCGCCACTATAGCTACCAAGATCTTCAATCAGTTCACCTGCCGCACCACAAGCCCAATTGATCAAGTCCACCTTACCCGTGGCGGCAAAATTGGCGAGATACTTGACCATAACTCTTGTTACTGGCTCAACTACATTCTGAGTTACGGCGGCACTAGCAAAGAAACTGCTGACCACGCCACTGATCCCATACATTTTTTTCATAGAAGCCGAGCCATCCAAGGCTAAGCCAACCCTTGCACCCTCAATATCTGGAACCATCAGAATAGTGGCAACGATTTCAATTTCTCCATTGTTTTGGGGATAGACGTTGACTTCACCAAAGGGTTGAACGACACTTTTTAATTGCATACTCGGACTCTCTGATATTTCACATCATTTCACACCAAAATAGTAGCCTATTGCCATCAATATTTGGCGATGACTTAACTAACATGGTCGCTACGCCTCGGATAAATGTAATATTTGTTACAGTACTTTGCGATCGAAACTATCAGCTATTTATCCTGACTAACTCATACCCATGCTCCCATTTAAATTAGCCACTCGTATCCCTCATAAATTTCGGCTTAGCACTACGATTGTTGTCCCATTTGTTGTCCAGATTGTGGTTGCCGTGGGGCTAGTCGGATATCTTTCCTATCGCAACGGACAAGAATCGGTAAATCGGCTGGCTAGTCAGGTGAGAGTGGAGGTTGCTTCTCGTACACAGCAAGTTTTAGAAGCTTACTTTAAAACTCCTCACCAGATTACCAAAAGTAATATCAATGCACTACGTCTTAATCACATCAATCTTGAAAATAAGGAAGAAGTAGAAAAATACTTTACAGCCCAATTACAAATTTATCCATTACTAGGATCAATGTTTGTCGGTACACCCGATGGCACGATGATTTATGTAGGAAGAGAATCAAATGGTAGTCTAGTATCTTCCACTACATTGACTTTTCCTCAGCGTACATTTTATGAGCTAGATAAAGAAGGAAATCGTGATAAGTTTCAAAAATTTGACAAATTTGATCCTCGCGTTCGCTCTTGGTACAAAAATGCTGTCACGCAAAAAGGTCAGGCATGGTCTGGAGTCTATCAGTCAAAGGCAATATTTAAGTTGGGAACAGCCGCCGCCGAACCCTTTTACGATCGCGATGGTAATTTGGTAGCCGTATTTTCCAATTTTATTATGCTTGAGGGAATTTCAGATTTTCTGAGCAGTCTTAAAATTAGTTCTACGGGACAGGTTTTTGTAATGGAACAAAATGGTTCTTTGATTGCAACTTCAACTGGGGATAATACCTTTGCACCTAGTGGTAAGGATAAAGACATCAAACAAATCCCAGCAGTTCAAAGTCCAAATCGTCTGACATCTACAGCCGCTAAACATTTATATGAAAAGTTTGGTGATTTTAAGCAGTTTCAAGGTTTGCAAGAGTTCGAGTTTGATATGGATGGAAAGAAGCAGTATTTACTGGTTCAACCCTATTCAGATGGCAAGGGTTTAGATTTTTTGGTGTTAGTGGTGGTTCCAGAAGCAGACTTTATGGAGCAGATCAACCAAAATACTAGCAATACAGTTTTATTTAGCCTAGCAGCATTATTTTTGGTGATTTTGATTGGGCTGTTAACTTCACGCTTAATAACCGCTCCAATTTTGCGTGTTTATCAAGCAGCTAACCAGCTTGCAATGGGTGATCTCGATCAACAGGTTCCACCTAGCCCGATCGCCGAAATTAGCGAGTTATCTAATGCTTTCAATAAAATGTCGGGACAACTTAAAGAATCCTTTGAAACCCTAGAAGAAAGGGTGAAAGAACGTACTGCGGATCTGGCGATCGCCAATCAAGAGATCAACACACTTAATCAAAATCTCAAAGAAGATAATTTACGTCTAGGGGCTGAGCTAGATGTTGTCCGCCAGATGCAGATGATGATTTTACCGAATGCGGAAGAACTAGAAATAGAAGGGTTAGATATTGCTGCCTATATGGACGCGGCGGATGATGTCGGTGGTGATTATTATGAGGTGCTGAATATTGATGGCGTAGTCACATTAGGGATTGGTGATGTGACAGGACATGGTTTGGAGAGTGGGATTTTGATGTTGATGACCCAAACAGCAGTCAGGACTTTGAAGGAAAGCGGTGAGATTGATCCGCTCAAATTTCTAGATGTGTTAAATCGAACTCTTTATAAGAATGTACAGAGGATCAATTCTGAAAAATGTTTGACGCTCTCAATTTTAAATTACACCGATGGAAAAGTGAGTATCAGTGGTCAGCATGAAGAAACAATTGTGGTGCGAAAGAGTGGGGCGATCGAGCGCATTGATACCATCGATTTAGGTTTCCCGATCGCCTTAGATGGTGACATCACCGCTTTTATTAATCAAATTATCGTTGACTTAGAGAGTGGAGATGGGCTGGTGCTATATACCGATGGCATCCCTGAAGCCTGTGATATGCAGCAAAAACTCTATGGCATGGAAAAAATGTGTGATGTGATTAGTCAGTCTTGGCACTTGTCTGCCGAGAAAATCAAGGATGCGATTATTGATGATGTACGGCGACATATTGGCGAACAAAAAGTCTTTGATGACATTACTTTATTAATTCTTAAGCGAAATTGATCCTTTGTTTGGGTTTGTGGCAAACCGCCCAAAAAGCGATCGGGTATCCCTACAGATAGATCATGACTGCAAATACTTTACAAAACTCAACAAAGAGATTAATGTTTATTCATTGGCGAAAGTCAAATATATAAAACATAAATTCAACCGCAATCATAAACCAATGACCACAGCAGTCCAAAGACGCGAAAGCGCATCGGTCTGGGATCAGTTCTGTAACTGGATCACCAGCACCAACAACCGTCTATACATCGGTTGGTTCGGCGTACTAATGATTCCTTGCTTGCTCT
>JBIKYX010000087.1:0-17975 GCA_044355035.1 Pseudanabaena sp.
CTGCTAAGCATGAGGACTATGTACTTTAGGATAAGTCCTGATATTTTCACTCTTTTAGCTACTTTTAATTCTTAAAAAGTCACTTTCAACCGACTCCCTACCTAATTTGCAAGAGGTCTAATGATTTACAGCGTCAGGTGATTGAGGGGGCGCTGAAGCACCAGAAATATGTTGATATTGCCGAATCTTTTGAGAGGAGTGAAGGTCATGTTAAAGATACAGGTTATGAGATTCTACAAATACTTTCAGATATTTTTGAAGAGCCAGTTAAAAAAGGGAATCTTAAATCTGTTTTAGAGAGGCAGAGAAGTATAAATTTTAGTGTTGGCGATGGAAGTTATGGAAATATCGGTCATGTTATTGGTTGTGTAAGTTTTGATCGCGATCGCACTAAATCCACACCAAATAAAACTCCATCAGAAAAGCCTGATTCTCAACAAGACAAGCAAATATCCAAAATCAAGAAATTGCAAGATCTTGGCTTAACCAATGATGAAATCGTGGAATTGTTGGATATCCCTTTAGAATTAATTGAAAGCTTGCCTTAAATAATTTGAATTGAGTATGACACCCAACAAGATAAAAACTAGGATTCATCTTGCATAAAAGGCTTTTCATGGGCAGGTTTGATGCTACGCCAAATGTAATCACTGTAATCTTTTCCATCTAATAGAGAAAATAAAATACTGTGATTTTGGCAAGTTAAGAAATGTTTGGCTAGTTCCTTACGATCGCTACGATCCACAACTGCCACAATCCTCTCAAAATCAGACTTTGCGGCATCTTCAATTTGTTGGTATTGAGCAATTAGAGAATCCTTAGTTTCCTTCACCCAATTATAAAACTCATCGGGAACCCGTTCCAAAATATCCTCAAAGGCAGTTTTATCCCGCAACATTTCCCAAATCACTTTGCTGGTGACTTGAGTTAGGACTCGATGCAACTTCACATAATCCGCAAATTTGAATTTAAGCCGCAATCCACTCGCAAAGCGGATCACAAAACCTTCTTGATTCTGCTCATTGAGAAGGGCGATCGTCTCTAGATCTTTCAATCCATCATATTTCTTAGCGATCGGAAAACCTAAATTGGCAAATGATTCTAAGGGGCGTTCTAATCCCGAAGCGGTTTCAATTACTGCTAGCAATACTAGAGCTTGATATTCGCCATAATCCACAACAATCCGATTAGAAGGATAGATAATCTCAAACAAATAAGTTAGCGATCGCTCTAGCAATGGAATCGCTTGACTATAAAGTGAGTTGAGAATCTCATTAGCTTTAATCGCCTGATCGGAGCCAAAGCTACCTCTAGACGCAATATAGGGCTGATCCTGATACCAATACAAAATTCCTAACGAGCCATCAAGTTTTTCATAAACATCAAAGGGTTCGGCGGGTAAAGCTTCTTTATGTTCTTGTAAGTTAAAAAATTTCGCTAAAGGTCGAGCGGCGATCGCACCATCTCGATCAAGAATTAAGCCGCGACATTGCATCGTTTCAGGAGTCCAGAGGCGATCGTACTGCGCTTTGGCAGTGTAGTTATAGATGAAGAGTTCACCACTAGCATGGGGGCGCTTGGTGATATATCCTTCAGCGATTAATTGATCGATTTTCTCAAGGTTGATCGTACTCATTCTATTTTCTCCTCCGTCATTGATATATAATCAGGGCAAACAACCAGAAATTCCAAAAATTTAGAGAGAAATTTAGAATTATGACTGTGGCGATCGCATCAAATCCTCCCAACATCTCCCTAAGAGTCCTAATAGTTGAAGACGATCCGCTAATCCAACTTGGGTTAGAGCAGTCACTCGCCCAACACCCCAATATTACCGTAGTTGGCATCGCCGAGGATGGCTATATCGGCGTAAAAATGGCTCAGGAATTAACCCCTGATATCATTGTCATGGATATTGGCTTGCCGAGACTAGATGGAATTTCGGCAACGCTAAAAATCAAGGCGAGCTTACCAAATATTCATATTGTCATGCTTAGCTCCCATACCGATGACAATGAAATTATTGCTGCGCTCTCTAGTGGAGCCGATGCTTACTGTGTCAAAGGCACAAGCACTGAAAGTCTTTTAGCTGCCTTTGCCGCCGCCAAGGATGGTGCGACCTATCTCGATCCTAAAATTGCGCGTAAGGTGATGGATCATTTAAAGCCACCCGCACAAGCAGAAAATACATCCCATTTATCACAACGGGAATTAGAAGTTTTAAAATTAATTGTTGAGGGCAAAAGCAATCCTGAAATTGCTAAGGTTCTTTATCTCAGTCCTAACACGATCAAAACCCATGTGCGTGGCATCATGAATAAGTTATCGGTTGACGATCGCGTTCAAGCTGCTGTGGTCGCTTTGCGATCGGGCTTAGTAAATTAAACTAACTTCTAGAAAATCATGAAACCAATTGTCAGTCTTCTCCATACCTCTAGTTACGAAATTACATCACTAATGCAGTCCCTAGAAGCCGTGCTTGCACCACTAGGCGGTATGTCCAGTATTGTCAAAAAAGGCGATCGCGTTCTTCTTAAGCCCAACCTATTGACTGGTTCCCGTCCCACTAAGGAATGTACTACTCGTCCTGAATTAGTTTACTGTGTCGCCAAAATGGTCATCGATGCTGGTGGTAAACCATTTTTAGGAGATAGCCCTGCTTTTGGTAGTGCCAAGGGAATTGCTAAGGCTAATGGTTTGTTACCCCTTGCCGAAGAATTGGGGCTGCCGATCGTGGAGTTTCATGGTAAGCGTTATGAAACTGAAGGCGAGGGAGAACTGCAAAATCTGCGACTCAGCAAAGAAGCGATGGATGCGGATGTGGTGATTAATTTACCGAAAGTAAAATCCCATATGCAATTGACCCTCACCCT
This sequence comes from Pseudanabaena sp., assembly GCA_044355035.1. Taxonomy (GTDB): domain Bacteria; phylum Cyanobacteriota; class Cyanobacteriia; order Pseudanabaenales; family Pseudanabaenaceae; genus Pseudanabaena. Next base: position 2,874 of record JBIKYX010000087.1, read on the forward strand.
CGGCGTAAAAAATCTCTTTGGTTGCGTCCCTGGCAAAATGAAAGCATGGTGGCACATGGAGGCAGGTAAGGATGTGGAAAGATTTGCTCAGATGTTGATTGAAACAGCGCGAACAATTAATCCTGAACTAACAATCCTTGATGGCATCATTGGACATGAAGGCAATGGTCCTAGCGCTGGCGAACCCAAGGAATTAGGGGTTTTGGCTGCTGCTCGTGATGTATTTGCCCTCGATCGCGTTATGGTAGAGATTCTTGGAGTCAAACCTCTGGATGTGCCAACGGTTGCCGCTGCCATTAAATCAGGGCTATGCAGCGATCTTAGTGCCATTGAGATCGTTGGCGATCCGATCGCGAAATTACAAAGCCGAGATTGGAAATTACCTGCAACGATGATGCCGATCGACTTTGGGATGCCCAGAGTTTTAAAATCCACCTTTAAACATCTCTATATCAAGTTTATTAAGGAACCGCTTAGTACCTATGCCCGTATTTAAAAGTCCGCCGCTAATTTTAGTGGTCGAAGATGCCCCTGATAACCAAGTTTTGGTGGAGCAGGTGTTTCAAGATTCAGGCTATCGGGTTACTTGCATCCAAGATGGGCAAGCGGCTCTGGATTGGCTAGAGACCAATCTTCCTGATCTGATTTTGTTAGATCTGTCTTTGCCAGAAATCGATGGCTGGGAAGTGGCTCGACAACTTAAAGCTAGCGATCGCACAGCCAAGATTCCGATTATTGCGGTAACTGCTCATGCGATGAAAGGTGATAAAGAAGTAGCGATCGCCGCAGGTTGTGATGATTATCTGACCAAGCCTTTAGATATTGATTTGCTAGAATCCAGTGTAAAGCAATGGTTAGAGCAGTCGGTTAAGCAGATATAGCGGTCTTCAAATGACTACCGTACAGCAAAAATTACAAATTTAACCTCAATCAGTCGATTTTTAGGGATTGAATAGCGCTCGCCCCATTAACACAACTAAAAATCTCGTCTAGTTCTGCGATCGCTTCTAGCTCAAGGTTTTCTGTGGCAGTAAGTGTATCAGCTTTTTTCTTATCGAGTAGGGTTTGAAGGCGATCGCATCAACAAAATATCACTCTTGCCATAATTCTCAACAAGAACATGCAATTCACAACTTTACAAAGGTCACTACACATGGCTACAGTTCAGTTTAAGTCAGAGGGCATTGCAGAAGTAGAACTACTGCAAAAAATTAATCAAGCTTTACCAGCAGAATTGCAGCAACAATACAATGATTTAAGCGCAAAGATGCGATCGCAAACTATCACGCCCGAAGAACATCAAGACTTACTCAAACTGATTGATATTGTTGAACAAGCTGATGGCGATCGCCTCCAACATCTTATCCAGTTTTCAGAGTTACGGAATATTTCACTGGCTGAATTGATGGAACAATTACAAATTTATCCTCAATCAGTCCGCTTTTAGGGATTGAGTAGCGATCGCCCCATTAACACAACTAAAAATCTCGTCTAGTTCAGCGATCACTTCTAACTCAAGATTTTCTGAGGAGGTAAGTGTATCTGATTTTTTCTTGTTGAGTAGGGTTTGGAGGCGATCGCAATATCTATTTACTGACTAACCATTCACATAATGAGGCAAGCTGCTCATCATTGGTTAAATTGGCGCAGTTTGCAAGATCGCCATTTTCATATTGGGCAAATATTTCGATTGCCATAGATGATTCAATAGCGGCTCCTATAAATATTAACGGCAATTTACCGCTAAAAGAAGAGCGTACACGCCTTAGCGCAGTATCTGCTGTTTTCCAATGCTCGTCTGCTCCAGCAGGATCAATTCCTCCCTTTAATTCACCAATTGCTAAATAGTTTTTGGAATCCCCTAAAATAGCTTTGAGTTCTTTCCCTTTTGTGGTTTCTGTAAATTTATTCAGCAAAACGATATCAATGTTTTTCCCTACTTGAGGAACATTAACATTGTAAATCAGCAACCTCTGCTCACCACTGGTTGTCTCCCACCTTATTGCCTTGATTGATTCTGCTATATCCAAAGTATATTCTGCGGAATCGATAAAGCCGCTATTACTTGCAAAAGAGAAATTAATCCCACATATTTGTAGTTGAGATATTACAAATCGATTGAATTTTTCGTTGGCAATCGAACCAACTATATTTCGCATTTTGCCACCAAGCGCGTCACCTGAAGTCAAAAGATATCGATAAATAATTTCATCAATGTAGTCTTTCCCAGAAGGGATAAGGATCTGATCGATGAAATCTACTAAAAGCCTTTCTTTATCGATATCAGACAGATGAGCTTTAGCTTTGACTGATATGCCAGCAGATTCTAATAAACTTTCTCTAATTTTAACAATGGAGAGAATATCATGAGGTTGGTTTGTATGAGCTTCTAAAGTCGCCTTTAGAGCTTTTGCTTTATCAATAAAAGGAACCGCTTCCTTATTCCTACGCAAGGCATATTCAAGAAATCCACTTCTTCTCGCTTCAGGAGTGGTAATCAGACTTGCAGCAGATGTTACATTCAAATTATTCATCTGCTACTCCTGAAAGAATTGTTGCATAATTGACATTGCTACCGCTTCAGCAAGAACAGGCGGAACAGCATTCCCTACTTGTCCAAATTGGGTCATTGTCACAACTCGCTTACTACTATAAGAATCTAGTCTTGTCCCTAAAAATTCCCAATTTATCGGAAATGTCTGTAAACAGGCTAATTCTCTGACTGTTAGCATCCTATTTTCAAATGGATGAATAAAATCCCTATATCCACTTCTTGTTACCGCAGGCGACGGTTTATTAGGATCAAGTCTTCTGTAAGTTGAGCCAAAAGATTGAGCAAAATCACTGAGTTTACTACCGATCGCTACTGCTTGAATTTTGGCAATAGTTGAAGGGGCATGGGCTGTCTTTTGATGGTTTTTAATATCCATGATTAATGATCCTTTCCTTAATCGTTCCTGAAACACGAAGCGCTGTCTCTGAAGGCTCTTCTGCGGGCGGCAAGCTACCAATACCATCCCAGACTGTTGCCCATTTATTTTTAGTGGTTTTAAATAAATCCATTTGAGTTTCAGATGGTGAAGTATGTGTAGGTATCGGAAACTCAAATTTCTTGCCTATACGATTTCCGACAATGATTATTCTTTCTCTAAATTGAGGTACACCATAATCAACAGCATTTAAAATTTCATAGGATAGTTCGTATTTATAAATTTTGTCGTCATAGAGGATTTCCCGTGAAGCCTCGCTTAATATAGCGTCTAGCGCTTTACCTTCTGACCAATTTGCCATACCTTTTACATTTTCCATAACAAAGGCTACTGGCAAAGCTTCTCGAACCACTCTAATATATTCCAATATTAATTTGCCTCTCGGATCATCCATTCCCATTCGCTTACCAGCGAGGCTAAAACTTTGGCATGGTGGTCCCCCGATTACTAAAGCTGCGTCTAAAGGTTGGAGATTGCCAGCTTGTAAAATTTCTGAGGTTGATATTTTAGTAATGTCACCTTCTATGACGTTAACATTGGGCATATTTCGCCGCAACGTTGCACAACAGGATGGGTCTTGTTCGACAGCAACGGCAGTTTCAAACCCAGCTTTATGAAAGCCGATGTCCATACCACCTGCGCCTGAGAAAAGACTTATAATTCTTTTTTGCATTTACTTTACTTGAATTTCTTTGATTGAATTAAAGTCATAGAAGATTAAAGAATGCTGAGTCAATTTCGTAGCCTAAACTTTGAGTCATTTGTTGTAACTTGGCAGTGCTATCAATGCCGCGTGACTTGAGCCAGCGCGAAATTGTGAAGACCTTCTGCATCACAAAAAGCTCCAAGGCTTCAGGATTGTATTGCAACACATAGCCATCACCTTCGCGCTTAAACTCGTGGGGAACTAACATCGCCGCATAGCGACTGAGTTCTGCACGCCAATCGAGGAGATAGCTAAACCAAGGATAGGTGGCATCGAGACGCACAAACCAGAGACGGACTTCTGAGATTTCCGACAATTCGCGTGGGTCGCCATCTTCCTTATCCCATACAAGTTCGATTTGAAAAGAGCGATCGCCTTCAGCCGTATCATCCCAATTTGCCAACAGCTTTTCGATCGCAATCTTGGCTGGACTAATATCCAACGACTCAATACAAGCCTGACTCACATAAATTACATTAGACATGATGATTTTTAGATAGAATTAAATTAGGGTGGCGCGATGCGCGGCTCTAATGGATTACTTTTTCGGTAAGTTTTCGCGAGGATCGAAGGATTGGATTGCTAGTAACTTTTCGTAGAGTTCGCGCTCTTGTTTACTAGGATTTTTGGGAACTACGATTTGAACTTCTACATATTGATCGCCAAAGGTTCTTGCGTCTTTAGGGAAACCTTTGCCAGATAAACGCAACTGCTGCCCAGACTTCACCGCAGGTGGGATCGTTAATTTCACCAGTCCGCCAAGGGTAGGAACTTCTACTTGAACACCTAAAACTGACTCACTAGGTGAAATCGGTAATTGACAGCGAATATCGTGACCCTCAAGAGTAAAAAAGTTGTGGGGCTTGAGCGTGATTTTGAGATAGAGATCGCCGCCTGATGCGCCTTGACCTTTGAGGCGGATTCTTTGACCTGACAGCACACCTGCGGGCATATTTACCTCAAGCGATCGCCCATCTTCTAGACGAATACGCTCACGACCACCGACATAGGCGCGTTCGAGAGGTAATTCTAAGACTGCTTCAGAATCACGGCGGGGACTAGGGCGCGGTGGGGCTTGGGTATTGGCTCGATAGGAAGATGAGCCGCCACTGGTGTCTTGGGCGCGTTCATTGGTGCGGAATTTGCCTAATAATTGATCGACAAATTCTTGGAAATCATTGTATTGGCTAAAGTCCACATCGCCGTTGTAGCCTTGATCAAAGTCGGGTTTATATTGTTCGCGTGCCGATGGGGCGCGTCCACCTTGACCTTGAAAGCCACCTTGTTTCCAATATTGTCCAAAGCGATCGTACTGTTGACGCTTGGTAGTATCCGACAGTACTTCGTAGGCTTCACCAATATCCTTGAAGCGCTCTTCGGCTGCCTTATCTCCAGGGTTGAGGTCGGGATGATATGTCCGCGCTAGCCTGCGATAAGAGCGCTTGATTTCGTCTGCCGTTGATGTTTTCGGCACACCGAGGATTTCATAATAATTGCGAAAATTTTGCATATTTCCCGAACAGCAAACTTGGAGATTACTTAGCTTAGCCTAACCAGCGATTAGTTGTGGCGCAAAGCGCCGCAATTAATCAGATCCAGCTACGCAACCACATTAGCACGGGCAAATAACCAGAGGAGATCGGTAAACCGATATAAACTGGTAGCCAGAATCCAAAAGAGATCGCCACTAATGCCCAAATTCCTGTGCCGATCGCTCTAAGATTTGGGTTGATATTTCCTAAAGGCGATCGCCACATTAGCGACACCAACAGGGCGAGGGCGGCAAAGGCATAAACGGAGGCGGGCATATAGTGGTAGAGAAATATGCAGCGCTTACTTAAGCTCCAAGGCAACCAATGGGCTAAGAAACTGGTGGTTACATAAAAGGCAAACCAAAATAAGTTTGATCCTTCTTTTAGGGGAATTTCACTTAATATCTTGGGCGGAAATCTGAGCTTGGAGACAATTAAAAAAGCTAGGCAGATTAATAAGGCGATCGCACTGAGCCAATATAAAAACGGATTTCCCATCGCATGAACAAATTCCACCATGCTATTCGGGCGGATCTGAAAAAAATAAGCGATCGGGCGAATTAACAAAACCCAACTCCACCAAGGCGCACAGTAGGGATGAATTGGTTCGGTTTTGCCAACGCCTAAGTTTTGATGAAAACCCAGAATCTGTCGATGCAGTTCCCAAATATCGCGTTCGGGATTAATCATCAAATGGGGAATCCAGTTCATGACATAGAAGGCGATCGGTAAAATAATTAAACCAATTAGAATCTGCGCTGCATTCAAAGTTTGTCGATAACGCGACCATGCATAACCCGCGATCGCCACTAGTCCAACAATATAAGCCAAGCCCGTCCATTTGACGCTCATCGATGCGCCGAGCATTAAGCCTGTGACGATCGCCCAAAACCATCTCTGGCGCGATCGCTTCAGGGCTAAGACCATACATAACTGGCTGAGCATCCCGAACAGCAAAATAAAGATATTGATTAAGCCAAAGCGCGACTCCACCAACAACAAACCATCCATCGCGACAAACCAACCCGTCAGCCAAGCCCAACCACGGCGATCGCTCAGTTGCCAAATAAATTCATAGGTAACTAATGGCAGTAGAGATCCCGCGAGGGCGGTCATGAACCGATAGCCAAAGGGTGCATAACCAAAAATCTGTACCCCCAGCGCGATGATATATTTCGCCAATGGCGGATGAGCATCAAAAAATGGTTCGTTATTGAGATAATTTTGAGCAAATTTAGGATAATAAACTTCATCAAAAACGATATCTGCCGTGCCGTCCAGATTCCAAAATCGCAGCCCAAAGGATACTAGGGCGATCGCCATGACTCCATAGATAGGATGCTCCGCTAGCCAAATCAAGCGATCGGTTAGCCAATTCAACAATCGAGCGAGGGGATTAATAATTTCGTGTTCGCTCCAACTGCTCATTTAAAACAAGGTGTCGATTTTTATCGCTGATTAGCTTATCACGAATAAATCAAACTCCAGAATTAAGCGATCGGGTATAGTATGTGCAAGTCTTAGCGATTCTCTTCGCGATAACTATTTTGAATTTGAAGTTACTTGGAACGCAGAATTTTCTAAGGAGGCGGATCTATCCTTAAATTCATAGATTGGAGTCACCCTTGCCAAAACACTCTCTAAACACTAAATTTGAACCCAACTGGCTGTCACAACGGGCAGTTCAGAAAAAAGAAGCGATCGCCCTTATCTTCAAATCACCCTCTAATCCTGAAGCAGAAAGTTGGACATATTCACAGTTAGAACAATGCGTTAATGATTGGGCGGAACATTTGCAAGCATTGGGCGTAAAATCAGGCGATCGCGTTGGCTTGCTCTTAACCAATCATCCCCGATATATCATCATTGTTCATGCTTTAGTAAAATGTGAAGCGATCGCCGTCTTTCTAAACATTCGTCTTACGGTTTCCGAATTACATTGGCAAATAGAAGATAGCCACACTAAATATTTAGTTTGTGATGAATTTACTCAATCAACAGCTAATAGCTTAGAGAACCAATTTAATAATTTAAACTTAGTAGTCATAAATTCTCATTCCCAAAAATCCCTGTCTTTTATCTTGTCCCCCTCTCCCTCTGGGAGAGGGGCTAGGGGTGAGGGCTTAAATCTGGAAAACACACAAGGGATTTTTTATACGTCAGGAACAACTGGCAAACCCAAAGCAGTTCCCTTAACCTATCAAAATCACTTCCATAGCGCGATCGCCTCAACTCTTAATTTAGGGCTTAATCCAAATGATAACTGGTTAATATGTATGCCGCTTTTTCATGTGGGCGGATTAGCGATCGCATGGCGTAGTGTGATTAATGGAACAGCAATTACGCTATTGCCCAAATTTGATGAGCAGGAAGTTTTAGAAGCGATCACCACCGAAAAAGTAACTTTAATTTCCCTAGTACCAACGATGCTCAGTCGTTTATTGGAGCATCCGCAAGCTAAAAATCTCCAAAATTTGCGCGGAATTCTATTAGGCGGCGCACCAGCTAGTTCAGAACTAATTGAGCGCTGCCTGCAATTAAATCTGCCAATTATGCCCACATACGGAATGACGGAAACAGCTTCACAAATAACTACGCTTGCAGCCCATGAAGTAAAGCTTAAACAAGGTTCTTCGGGCTTACCTCTGTTTGGAAATCAAATTCGGATTGTTGCCGAAGATCATCCTGATCTGGAACTTCCTGCTGGTGGGATCGGACAGATTATGGTGCGCGGTGGAAGTGTCATGACTGGCTATCTGAATCAACCTGTGAGCGGTTTGCTTCAAGATGATTGGTTTTATACAGGCGATCTGGGTTATTGCGATCGCAATGGTTATCTCTATGTCGTAAGTCGTCGCTCGGATTTGATTATTAGCGGTGGTGAAAATATCTATCCATCAGAAATTGAATCGAATTTATTAGAACATCCCGCCATTCTTGAAGCCTGTGTGGTGGGAATTAGCGATCGCGAATGGGGAGAATCGGTGGCGGCGGTGATTGTAACTAAAGTTGAATTATCTTTAGCCGAGGTCAGAAATTTTTGCGAACAAAAATCGCTCTCACGATACAAGCTACCCAAATCAATCCATATTTGGGAATCATTGCCAAAAACCGCATCAGGTAAGTTATTACGTCAAAATATTCGCGATCGGCTACTTTGACAACATGATAGTATGCGTAAAAATCTATAGGTAATACCATGAGCGCACCAGCACCAACCGCCACCAAAATCGGACTCAATACATCTCTGCCAAGTATTCGCCGTATCCATCAACTCATTCGCGACAAAAATAAAGTCGTAGTCAAAGTCATCACAGGTGACGAATTACAGGGACGGATCGTCTGGATTGATGATCAATGCCTCTGTGTCGATGTATCTGGCGATAAGATTGTCATCTGGCAACAGGCGATCGCTTTCATCAAGGGCGTAAATCCCGATGAGTTTGCTTAATAATTAAATGATATTCATTAAACAATTATGAAGGCGGAATTTTACTACAGTCAGCGTAGATATGAATGTTCGGTGGTTTCGCTTTCGATTGAGCAGGAGAATGTCAAGGAACTACGCATACGCAACCATGAAGGTGAAATCTTAGCCATACAGCAGGGGCAGAAAACGGCTCTGCGCGGTAAAACCCGTGCGACATCTCAAGAAGTTGATATTTTAAAAAGCAACTATTACAACTTGATTAAAGCCGCAGTCATGGCGTTAGAGCTAGAGGACAAGCAAAAACTCATAAAAGATAAAGATGAGCAGATTCAATTATTAAATGCCGAGATTTCGATCTTTAAAGAAAAAGCAAATTTGTCTGATTCTGAAAGAGATGAGATAGTCCAACTTCGCGATCGCATTCAAGTTCTTTCTAATCAACCAAGTACCTCTCCATTTAGCTATGACATGCAGCAAGTCAAGGCTAAACTCATGAAAAGAGTTGGCGATTTAGCATGGCAAAATATTGAGGCTTCGAGTAGAAATGATCTTCTGAATGCTTATAAACATAAGTATTTGGTTGAGTCGGATATATTTACAGAAAACTTTTCTGACTACAAGCCATCATGTTTGTACATTGCCAGCGTGATTGAAAGAGAAATTGTGCATATCTTCTTCAAAAATTTTTATCGTTTTCTATCTCGCTTAAATCCCACCCAAAGAGATTTCATCATTGCAGGTGTCACACTCAGGAACAAAGGCAAATATACCATCGGCAGTTTGCCATATTTCATCGGTCGGGAATGGGATACTTTTAGCGATGAAATTTTACATCAAGAATATTTGTCCAGTGAGGATCGGGAACGTCTTTATTACCACAAAGTGAACGATCAAAAAATCTCAACCAGCGATCGCCAATTGGTCAATCAGTTTTTAGCAGAATGGGAACATCCTCTATCGCGTTGGCTATTGGATAATAAAAAAGCCGCCAGTAAAATCGATCAAATTGCCAAGCTGCGTAATCTCACCGCCCATCCTATGCCAATATACAAATGGCAGTTTACGGAATTATGGCTGCTGGTAATTGGTGGTAAAACCAAAAGTGGTCGTGTCCAAAAAGGCTTACTGAAAGAAGTCTACGACAAGAACAATCTTTGAATTAATCTGTTAGAATTAATACTAATATATCATCCTGTTTTCATCGGAGATAGCCTCCATGACGATCGCCTCACCCATCCGCGAAAATCATTTATCTAATCATGCATCTACGGAAAATCACATTACCCTGCAAGGAATTCGCTGGACAACATATCAGAATATCCTCGATGATGCTGGAGGCGATCGCAACTGGCGTATTATTTACGATCGCGGCAGTTTAGAAATTATTATGCCTAGATTTGAACATGAAGTTCCCAATCGTTTTTTGGCTAGTTTGATTGAGGCGATCGCTGATGAATTAGACCTTGAGGTTTTGAATGCAGGTTCGTTGCGACTTGATCGTGAGGACTTGGCGAAGGCGATCGAGCCAGATACTTGTTTCTATATTCAAAATGAGTTGGCAGTTCGGAACTTACAATCTATTACTCTCCCCGAAAATCCACCACCCGATTTGGCGATTGAGTCAGATTATACGAATTCTTCGATTAATAAGTTGGGACTATATGCAGCGCTAGGTGTGCCTGAGTTGTGGCGCATTCAAAACAAGGCGATCGCTGTTTATATTTTGGAAAATGGCAAGTATGAGCGTTCTGCAACAAGTCTGATTTTCCCTCTGTTTCCGATCGCTGAATTTCCGATTTTATTAGAGCGCAGTCAATCGGATGGACAAAGGGCGGCGGTGCGTGCATTTCGAGAACTGATTCGCAAATCCAGAGTGTCATAATTTAGGTGTAAAATCTATATCAGATATCGAATATGCCAAAATGAGCAAAAAATCCCTCACTGTATTTTTCTCGTATAGCCATAAGGATGAACTTTTGCGGGATGAGTTAGCAAAGCATCTGAAGCCCTTGGAGCGAGATGGTACGATTAGCACTTGGTATGATCGCCAAATTATTGCTGGGACAGAATGGGATAATGATATTGATGCAAATCTGAATGCTGCCGATCTGATTTTGTTATTGATTAGCGCTGATTTTTTGGCTTCGGATTATTGTCACCAAGTTGAGCTAAAACGAGCGATCGAGCGCCATGAGAAGGGTGAAGCACTGGTGATTCCGATTATTCTCAGACCTTGCGTATGGACAAGGGCTGTGTTTAGTAAGTTACAGTCGTTGCCAAAAAATGGTGAACCTGTAACGAAGTGGTTGGATCGCGATGATGCGTTTACAAATATTGTGGAAGGGATCGAAAAAGCGATCGGTGAATTTTCTGCTATTGATTATCGTGAGTTGGAGAAATTACTGAAGGCGGAGGAATGGCGATCGGCGGATGAACTGACGGCGAAACTGATGCTGAAGGCTTCCAATCGCGAAAGTCAAGGCTGGCTAGATGAGGAGTCAATCAAGATTTTTCCTTGTGAAGATTTACGGACAATTGATCAGTTATGGGTGCATTACAGTAATAGCAAGTTCGGTTTTAGTATTCAAAAAAAACTCTGGTTAGAGTGCGGCGGGGAGATCGGCAAATACGATTATGAAGTGTGGAAAAAGTTTGGGGAAAAAGTTGGTTGGTATCATCCAAAACATGATAAATGGAGGACGTATACTAGATTTATGAATGACACTAAAAATGTCCAAAATGCCTTCCCTGCAAGCCTTCCGTTTAGGAGGCGTTCTCCCTTGGGGGTGTTGTTTGAGGGTGTGGTGTTGGGTGAGTTGGGGTGGGTTCTTTTCGCGCGCGCAGAGTCTTGCGAATTGTAACAGGTGACAAGGAAAAAGTAGAAAGGAAAAAGTAGAAAGGAAAAAATAGGATAAGAATAGGTTTAGATTTTTGCAATATTTGTCGGTAATGTCGGTAATATAAAAAGAAATTTTTCCTTTCTTCTTTTTCCTTGATTCATCATGATCGATCGCCTCGACTTTCCACTTGCCAAAGCACAATACCTGCTTAGCTATAGCGGCGAACAAGGCAAAGGTGGCGATAAAAGCCGATTTTGGCAAAACGTGATGGGATATGACAGCACCGAAGCGATCCGTGACGCAATTTTGCAAAAAGTTGCACCACAAGACTTAGTATTTCAGCGTCAAGATGCTTATGGAGATAGATATACAGCACTTGTTTTGTTAATTGATCAGCGTGAGCAATCAAGGGAAATACTCACCGCTTGGATTGTACTAAAAGGCGAAAAGATTGCTAGATTTGTAACAGCAGTACCACAACGTAGCAGGAGGCAATAAAAATGAGTAAATTTCAGATGTTTGATTCCGTTACCTTAAATCAAGACATTCAACTTTACGCAGGAGGAATTGCCCCACAAGGAACTGATGGTGCGATCGTAGAAATCTTTAAAGATGGCGAAGCCTACCTAGTCGAACTATTTGGCGGATGGTCAAAGTTAACTACTGAAGGCAATATGATCGAAGCATCTCAAGACGATCCAGAGGCATTTCGTGACACCCTAGATGTAGAAACTATCTATCCTCATCAAATAAATCTAGTAAATGCTCATCAACAAATTGACAAACAGAAAGTAACGCAACAACTTTTAGCATTAATAGAACTACTTCCAGAAGAATCGATTCTACAAGTTAAAGACTTCACTGAATTTCTTTGTTACAAGCAACAAGCTACATCACCCATAGCAGTTTCCCAGAAATGACAAACTCTTGAGTTTAAGAAAATTCATTACTTTGCCGATACCGATACACTCTTCATTGAACTTAGCGATCGCCCCAGTGTCAGAACTGAAAACAGAAACTAAAGCAACAATCACTTGACGGAATAATTTAAGATTAATTCAAACTTGAATAAAAACTTAATTCCTATGTCTAAGGTTTTCCAGATCGCGCAAGCCAATAGCCTCTGGCAGATATGGCAAAATGCCGCCCAAGTTCATCCAGAGGCGATCGCCCTTTATGATCCCCATGCCAAACCGCAAGTACGCTTGTCCTATGGCGAAACCTTTGAGCAGATTAATGCCTTTGGGGCAGGATTGCGATCGCTAGGCATTAACTTTGGTGAAAAAGTTGCCCTGATTGCCGATAACTCGCCGCGCTGGTTAATTGCTGACCAAGGGATTTTAGCGATCGGGGCAGCCAATGCCACCCGTAGTTCCCAAGCCGATCGCAGTGAATTGCTGTACATCATCGAGCATAGTGATAGCGTAGCGATCGTGGTCGAAAATCTTGCTACGCTGCAAAAATTGGAACCTGAACTGCATACAGGGCAAGTTCAGCACATTATTCTGCTCTCAGACGAAACCCCGCCCGAAGGTGCATACAACTTTCAGCAAATTCTGGCTAAAGATAGCGGCAAAGATTTAGGCAATCCCCCGATTCAGCGCGACACCCTTGCCACATTGATCTATACATCAGGCACAACGGCAAGACCTAAAGGCGTAATGCTTACTCATGGAAATTTTTTGTTTGAAATCGAAGCAGCCCAAAAGGTTTTACAACTGCAAGTCAATGAAAGAGTCTTAAATATTTTGCCAACATGGCATTCCTACGAACGCACCTTTGAATATTTTGTTTTCTCGCAAGGTTGTACCGAGATTTACACCAATCTCCGCATGATCAAAAAAGACCTCAAGGAGCATAAACCCCACTACATGGTCGCCGTACCGCGTTTGTGGGAATCGATCTATGAAGGGGCGCAGAAAAACTTTCGCGATCAACCTGCCAATAAACAGCGTTTAGTTCAGTTTTTCTTTAATATCAGCCAGAAATATATTGTCGCCAAGCGGATTTTTCAGGGTTTGAATGTGGAAAACCTCTATCCTTCTTTAGTGGATAAATTGCTGGCTTTGCCTTCAGTGATTGCGCTATGGGGACTGCACAAACTTGGTGATAAATTGGTTTACCAAAAAGTTCGCGAAGCCACAGGTGGTCAACTCAAGTATGTCGTCAGTGGTGGTGGCTCGATTGCTGAGCATTTGGAAGATTTTTATGAAATTGTTGGGATCGAGATTTTAGGCGGCTATGGCTTAACCGAAACCTCACCAATTACTCATGTGCGCCGCCCCGATCGCAATATTCGTGGTGGTGATGGACAGCCCTTTATCAAAACCGAAACCCGCATTGTAGATTTATCGACAAGACAAGATGTCCCCGTTGGCGATCAAGGCTTAGTGATGATTCGCGGTCCGCAAGTGATGCAGGGCTATTACAAAAATCCTGAAGCCACAGCCAAAGCGATCGATCCGCAGGGCTGGTTCGACACAGGTGATTTGGGTTATGTCAGTAAATGGGATGATCTTGTAATTACAGGTCGCGCTAAGGACACAATCGTTTTAAGCAACGGCGAAAATATTGAACCGCAACCGATTGAAGATGCTTGCATTCGCAGCCCCTATATTGATCAGGTGGTACTAGTGGGGCAAGATGAAAAACAATTAGGTGTCTTGATTGTGCCAAATCTTTCCGCGCTCGAAGCCGCAGGTTTGATTTCCCCCGATTCTACCTTGGCAAATATAGGGCAAGATTTAAACAGTCCCAAAATTCGCAATCTCTATCGTGACGAACTTAACCGTGAAGTCAAAAACCGCCCAGGCTATAGCATTAACGATCGCATTGGTGTTTTTGAATTCTTACCCGAACCCTTTACAATCGATAATGGATTCTTGACACAAACATTCAAGATTCGACGCAACATTGTATTTGAGCGTTATCAAGATATTATTGTCAAAATGTTTACTACATAATACGAAAACCGCTTAGCTTTTTTTCGTATCGCAACACTACTAAATTTGGAGATAATTGTGAATTCGATCGATTTTTCTAATCAGCTTTTATTGCGCCGCACCGCTAATATCCAAGTCATCGTGACGCAGCGCTGGAAAGAAGAAATGCAGCAACAACTGCAACAACAAATTGCCCAAATCGATGCTCAAGTTCAGCAAGTCGATGCTCAAGGCTCTCGTCAAATCAATGAAATTGAGCGTCAAAGCATCAAGCCCTTCTCAGCAGAAGTATCCAATGCGATCGAAGGAATTCGCGCTGAGATGAATCGCGTCAAGGCTGAATTATTAGAACAAAAGAATGAGTTGTTGACGCAATTGACTCAAGTTCAAAATCTAGAACTAGAGCAAGAAGTTTCCCAAGGTCAACTCGACAGTTATTTCCCCATTGGCAAGGGCGATAACTTGATTGCCCAAATGCGAGTAGAAATCGTCTTGCGCGATGGCATCGTTGCTGATATTCGTTCAGGTTTCCCGACTGTCTAATTAAAGCCCTCACCCCTAGCCCCTCTCCCAAGGAGGGAGAGGGGGACAAGAAAAACTCTTGCTCCCTTCTCCCAAACAGGGAGAAGGGGCTGGGGGATGAGGGCAAAGTATCCGCCCAC
>JBIKYX010000088.1:0-17913 GCA_044355035.1 Pseudanabaena sp.
CATCGGTTTCAAGAATCTTTTTCAAGGGTTTTGTCTTTTGTGTTTTTTTAGGCGATATCCCATTCGATTTAGTACCACACCAATCGTTTCCCGTGATGGTAACTTCGCTTCATCGTAACCACTAGTTTTTACCATTTACTCTGGCACTTGTCTCGTCACTGCATATTAATCGGGCGCTTCTGACCCCTTTGAGGATATTGTCTACCTCAGACTCTAATTGTCCTTTTACTCGTGTCAATAGGTTGGCGATCGCTCCTTCTGATATTTCTATGCCAAATACTTCAGACATCATCTGCTGCATTCGGTTATAGCTAATTCCGTGACTGTATCTCATCGTTGTCACTAAAGCCGCTATCCGATCTCCAAATGGACTTCCTGACTCCATGCCAACTGGTACATTCGCTATTTGTTCCTGTCCACATCCCTCACATTTACATCCATATCTTTCTACTCTGGTCACAATCGGTTTGATCGGTGGAATGTCAATTTTGTCATATCTTTCCATTAGGATCTGCATTGATTCGCCTATCTGTTTTCCGCATTCTGCACAACTTTTTACGCTTGCTTTGATGATTTGGTCTGGAGCTTCACTCAATTGACGACCACCTCCTTCTCTTCCTATACTCCCAATTCGTTGTCCCTCACTCACTTTCTCTTCGTTTTTTACATCAGCTTTAAATCCTCTCGCTGGCGGTAGACTTGAGTTTCGTGAGGTTTTCTTTGGTTTCTTTTCAGCTTGTTTCTTTAATTTTTGTATCTCTTCCCATAGTTCCACTATCAAGGCTTCTTTCGCCTCTTCTGTTAACTGTTTTAGATTGGGAAGTTCTTTCATGCTATTACTTTATCACTTTTTGTCCTTTGTAACGCCCAATTTACCTGAGTTGAGCAATTACCCTGTATTTATAACCCTTTTAGCTGCGCCTTCGACTTCTTAAATGGTTTCTTAGAGATTCCTAATGTTCGCCCTGCGGTGATTTTGGCGGATACGCTCGATCGCTTGCAGGAGTATCGAGGTTTTCGTCATGTGGCGATTCATTTGTATGCGTTTGAGTTGCATAGTGATCGCATTTCTGTTTTGGTGGATATGTTGATGGATAGTTGGGTGTTGCTGTGTAGAGATGTTGAGGTTTTTTGCTGTTTTTTGTTGGCGTTGGAGCAAAATGTTTAATATCCTCACGGCTTATCGCTTTTGTGTCAGCCTGTCTCCTCCTCGCTAGGGGACGAGATCGCTTCATAAACAAGCAGTCCGTCAAACAGGCTGCTTTTTTGTTGATTTCTTACTCACTCGAATAGACTCGAACAGGCGATCGCTTAAACACCATAAGACAAACCATCTGATAAAATATAGCTGAAGCTCAGTTGGCATCATGGAGAGAATATCCTCAATGAGTTAGGAGAACATCAACTTTTTGCAAAAAAGGAGTATGAAAATGGCTACAGTAATGAGTTCTCCAGTAGTAAAGACAGTCACATTGCAGCGACTGACATTGGCAGAGTTTTTGGCAAGCCCTGAGTCCGATCGGAATTATGAATTTATCGATGGTCAAGCCATAAGAAAAATGTCACCTAAAAGATTTCATGCTTCTTTACAAGCAGAACTATTGATTTTTTTGCGAACTCTGTTTAAAGGTAAAGGTTTTGTTTATCCTGAATGGGGGATTGTGTTGACACGAAACGATCAGGATTGGTGTCCTGTACCTGATTTGACATATATTTCGATGGAGCGATTGCCCTCTGGTATATGCAATGAAATGTGTCCAGTACCTCCTGAGTTAGTAATTGAGATTATGTCAGAAGGACAGACATTTCGAGAATTTGTGGCGAAGGCTGGAGATTACCTGAAGGCAGGAGTATTGAGAGTATGGGTTATCGATCCAACTAGAAAAACTTTGACCGTGTTTTATCCCGATCGCCCTCCTGAGACTTATCGGGGCGATCGCCTATTAACCGATGAGTTATTCCCAGATTTAGCAGTGACGGCAGAACAGTTTTTTGTGAAAGCAGGAATTTGAAAATTATTGTTTCTCCTACTTCTAGCCGAGGTACTTAATAAATGCTGTAGCTACAATTTGCTATGATGGATTTGGGTGT
Source organism: Pseudanabaena sp. (assembly GCA_044355035.1). Taxonomy (GTDB): domain Bacteria; phylum Cyanobacteriota; class Cyanobacteriia; order Pseudanabaenales; family Pseudanabaenaceae; genus Pseudanabaena. The sequence continues at coordinate 2,092 of JBIKYX010000088.1, forward strand.
TCAGTAAAACGAAAGAGACATGACATACGTTGGCAACGTCTGGGATAAAGACGCTCTAAAAAATCCAGAGATGGAGTACCACAATTTACTAGGGTTGCTTTCTACTCAGAAAGACTTTGGGATGTTATTTGTGCGCTGTTCACCTGCGGAAGGGGAGCAAATCATTAAAAGAACTAAGGCTGATGCGATCGCTGAAATAGTTGATGTATTGAGGCTCGATCTCCCAGTCGCTGATTTTTATACGATGTTTGTTGAGCGGACTGATTTGCATAGGGCAACGGTGTTATTTGTCACTGGCATTGAAGAGTTTTTAGAAAGCAAAGTTAAGGATATTCGCAATTCCGAATTAGAAAATTTTCCCCGCCCTCTGCTGCATTTAAGTATTTTACAAACTAGTCTCAAGGCAAGATTTCCGATTAAGTTTGTCTTTTTATTACCTTTGTTTGCGCTCAAATTTTTTATTGGTAGTTATCCTCAATTTTTTGATGATTCTGTAGCCGTATTTGAGTTTCCTACCGATATGGAATTATTGCGGCAAGAGACTTTTCGGTGGGCGGGGGGCGATCGCTATGAATTTTATGCCCAACTGAGTGATCAAGAACGTGATCGCAAATTTGAGGATTTACAAAAGCTGATTGCGGCTCAGCCTCTGATTTCGGAGCGACGGATCGAGCTATTACTAGAACAGGGCGGCTTGCTGGTGGCGGGAAATCGCTGTGCAGAGGCGATCGCTAATTGTGATCTGGCTTTACAAATTCGCGCTGATAATCATTTGGCTTGGTACAATCGGGGTGTGGCTCTTGACCTCGGCGATCGCCATGAGGAAGCAGTAGAAAGTTATCAACAGGCACTTACTATTCAAGGAGATTTTTATGCCGCTTGGCATAATTTAGGAACTTCATTGAGTATGTTGGGGCGTTATGCAGAGGCGATCAATAGTTTCAATACTGCCTTAAGTCATAAGCCCGATTATCATTATTCCTACGGTGGTAAAAGCTTGGTTTGCAGTGTGCTTGGCAACCATGAAGAATCCCTTGCCAATTGCGAAAAAGCCTTAGCGATCAAACCAGATTATGTACAGGGTTGGTTCAGTCGGGCCTATGCCCTCGAAAGTATGGGGCGATATGATCAGGCGGTAGCAAGTTATGATCGCGCTCTCCAATACAAGCCCCATGATCATCAGATTTGGTATAGTCGCGCCAAAGCGCTGGAGCTATGGGGTAATTTTACTGAGGCGATCGCTAGTTATGATCAAGCTTTAGCCATCCGTCCTGATGACTATTACGCATGGAATAATCGTGGCTTAGTACTTAGTAAACTTGAACTTTATGAAGAGGCGATCGCCAGTCATGACAAAGCCTTAGAGATAAATCCTGATGATCATTTTGCTTGGTATAGTCGCGGTAATGCTCTCAGTGGTTTAGGACGACTGGAAGAAGCGATCGTCGCCTATGACAAAGCCATCCAAATTTCTCCTCAAGAAACTCAAGTATGGCAGAGTCGTAAACTTGCTTTGAGAAGACTCGGATTTGATTAATCAAAGTAAACTATTATTAACCCATGTTACTAGGAATGATTCTTTGCAATAATGGAACCATAGGGCTGGCACGGGGGTGTAGCACCTAGTAGTCATATAGCGTAAAATTTTTAAAACTAGGAACTAATTTTAATGCTTATCAAATGCTTAACCAATTCCATAGAAGATAATCAGAAATCTTTGGATAATGATGGTCTAGATATTGTTCAAGGTTTACAGAGTTATCCCAAGACATTACCGCCCAAGTATTTTTACGACGATCTCGGCTCCGAATTATTTGAGCAAATTTGTCAATTACCAGAATATTATCCCACTCGTACCGAGGCGGCAATTTTAGAGGAATATGCTGATGAAATCGCTCAGATGACTAACTGCTGTGAGTTAGTGGAACTCGGTAGTGGTAGCTCCACAAAAACCAGATTTTTATTGGATGCTTATCAAAAAATAGCTGATTCCTGTAGTTATCTACCAATTGACGTGAGTGGTGGGATTCTCAAAGCAAGTGTATTAGAGTTGCAGCAACAGTATCCAGATTTTTTCATTCAGGGACTATTGGGAACCTATGAGCAAGCTCTGGAGCATTTGGAATTAGAGCGGAGTGATTCGGAACGATCGCGGATGATTTTCTTTTTGGGAAGTTCGATTGGTAACTTTACAGCATCAGAATGCGATCGCTTTCTTCATAAGGTGGCTTGTACATTAAGAAAAGGCGATTATTTCTTGTTGGGTACGGATTTGCAGAAGCCAAAAGAGATTTTAGAAGCTGCTTATAATGACAGTCAAAATGTGACAGCAGCATTTAATTTGAATATTTTGTCACATCTGAATTGGCGCTTTCAAGGTGATTTTGATCCTAATCTATTTACTCATCAAGCTATTTACAATCAAACTGAAAATCAAATTGAAATGTATTTGCACTGTCGCGACGATCATCAAGTTAGTTTAGAGGTCTTGGATCTAAATATTCAGTTTAAAACTGGAGAAAGTATCCTCACAGAAATTTCACGCAAGTTTGATTTAGAAGTACTGAAAATGCAACTGGAATTGCAAGGTTTAAAAACTTTAAAAGTTTGGACAGATCCTCAAAAATTGTTTAGTTTAGTTCTCTGTCAAGCTTGAGGAGGTCATAATGCAACAATCTTCTTCAAAAAAACTTTTTGGTTTCCTCTCTGAGATGGAGTTTTATATCAAGATTGCCCTTAGCTGTACAATTTTCCAACAGGGAATTTACTGGCTATTGCGTGATGTTAAACTGAGCTTTATCTCTCAGGTTTTCCTATACTGGTTAGTTGGGTCAGTCTCTTTTTATGGCATTGGTCTGGCGATCGAAAAGTTAATCAAGCCAAATCAAGCCCTAGCCGAAAACCTGAACGTTAGGGTCAAGAAAGTAAGAAAACAGGAATTTCCTACGTTTACTTTCAAAGGTATCCTTGTGGGGGAACTCAAAAGCTTTTGTGCTGCCGCCTTGATCTTGTATCTAGCGCCAGAAGTGTATAGGGGTAATGATCTATGGCTCAACTTTGGTTGGTTTTTGATGCGAATCATTGTGGCTGATTTCTGTTTTTATGTAGCCCATTGGCTATTCCATAGAAAGTTTTTGCAGAAATTCCATCTCAAACATCATGAGTTTAGTGACTCATCGAGTTTTGTCGCGGGTCATAAGAGTGTGATCGAATATCTGGTCGTCTCAATTACCGATATATTGCCAATCTTTATCTTTGGCTATGACATCACTCAGCTATGTGCTTGGACGGTGATCGGCAATGCTTACAATCTGGAGGGGCATAGTTCTTTGTCAATCTTTTTTATTCCATCAGACTTTCACGATTTACACCATAGTTGTTTTAAAGGTAATTATGGTATTCATGGATTTTGGGATCGAGTATTCAACACTCTCAATTCCCCTACGAAAAAGCCAAGTCCGATGTTTCCCATCACCACTTTAGAAAATTTCATGTCAAATCCGTAAGTGATGTTGATTAGTAACCATTAGCCCAATTATTAAATTATGAATGCCTTCTCTTCGGTAAATCCACCTCAATTAGATCAATGCGATCGCCAAGATATTTTCGCTTATTTTGATCGAGCTTGGCAACTCGAAGATCATTTGTGGCAAAGTCTGATTAGTGATGACGCATATTACACCAACCCCGATCCATTACGGAATTTACTGATTTTCTATTTGGGTCACTCCGCAGTTTTCTATGTTAATAAATTGATTAGAGTCGGTCTATTGACAGAGCGCATAAATGCAAATTACGAAGTTATTTTTGAAATTGGAGTCGATCCTGAAAAGCCAGATGAAATTGCTGATAAGTTTGCCACACTTCGCAATATTAATGTTGATTCGGTTTGGGAATATCGCCAAACTGTACATAGTGCGATCGCTGATCTAATCCAATATACAGAAATTAATTTACCGATTAATCAAAAACATCCACTCTGGGCGCTGATGATGGCGATCGAACATCAGTATGTACATATTGAAACTTCATCAATGTTGATTCGTCAGTTGCCGATAGAAGTACTCAAACGTCCGCTTGATTGGCAATATGCTCCCGCTAATGGTTACACAATTAGTAATGAGATGATCGAGATTACTGGTGGTAATGTCCGCTTAGGTAAACCTCAAGATTTTCCTACCTTTGGTTGGGATATTGAGTATGGCGATCGCCTGATTTCTGTTGATAACTTTTCTGTTAGTAAATACCTGATTACCAATGCCGAATTCCTCGATTTTGTGAAAGCGGATGGCTATCAAAATCAAAACTATTGGTCTGAACAGTCATGGGCTTGGAGAATGGAACATGATGTGCAACATCCTAAATTTTGGATTCCCGATCGCCATTCTAATTATAAATATCGCGCCATGTTCGATGAACTGGATATGCCCTTTGATTATCCCGTTGAGGTGAATTGCTATGAAGCGATCGCCTATTGTCGATGGTATAGCGATCGGACAGGGCGAGAGACTCGACTGATGACTGAAGCGGAATGGCATCTTGCTGCTTACGGTCTACAGGAACAGACTCAATCCGTCAGCGATTATAATCTCAATTACCAATTTGGCTCGCCTAGTGCTGTTGGCTATCTGGAAACTGCTAAGAATAAAGCTGGTATTTATGACTTACGCGGTAATGTTTGGGAATGGCTCAGCGATCATTTGACCGCTCTATCTGGCTATGAACCCCATTATCTATACGAAAACTATTCTGCACCCTATTTTGATACTAAGCATAATATGATGGCGGGTGGCTCTTGGCTTACCTGTGGTACAGAAGCCTTGCCCCATTATCGGAATTGGTTTCGTCCCAATTTTTATCAACACGCTGGTTTCCGCATTGCTCAATCAAATTGTTAGTAAGGACAGGCGGCGCTTCGCGCCGCTCTTCCTTCCAGTATAAAAAGAACCCTAAATGAATATTCAACCACGTCCAATTCCAATCGAGCCACAAGCAGGTCAAGAGTCCGTCTGGAGCTATCCACGTCCTGCTATATGGGAATACACAGCAAAAAACTTGCGAGTAATTTGCCAAGATATCATCCTTGCCGAAACCACAAAAGGAATTAGGGTTTTAGAAACCAGTCACCCGCCGATGTATTACATTCCACCCGAAGATATTAAGCTGGAATATTTCGTTGAAAATCCGCGTAAAACTTGGTGCGAATGGAAAGGTTGGTGTCGATATTTTGATCTGAAGATCGGCGATCGCTATATTCCTAATGCTATGTGGAGCTATCCTGAACCAAATTCCACCTTTGCGGCGATCGCTAATTATGGTAGTTTCTATGCGAACTTAATGGATTCTTGTTATGTTAATGAGCAGCAAGTGACACCACAAGCAGGCGATTTCTATGGTGGTTGGATTACTCCTGATATTGTCGGACCTTTTAAGGGTGAATTAGGGACTAAGTGGTGGTAATGTGGTGATGGTGAATCTTATGTTAATTACCAACGGTCAATAATTTTTTTATTGTTTCTGATCTACACTTTTTATTTCTAGAAAATTTGATTTTATAACACTCATTCAATTGTCTAATTTTTCAATTCTTGAAGTAATTGAGTAGGTCGAAAAGCTTTCAATGAGTCATAAGACTTAGGATAGTTAATAAAAATATATCGTTCATATTCATACCAATCCATATCGCTTTTCTCCTGATTACACTCATAGCAAATCACCCATAGATTCTTAAACTCCATTGATAGCCAAGGATATTTAGATCGTGGCAGTTTATGATCGATACTTCTGCCGTTATCCTTATGATAGCGAATATTACAAATTGGACAATGAAAATCTGAATGATCTCTTACCCAATCTTTGCTCTCTTGAGTGCTTCCCGAACCAAAATTACTATCAATACAACGCCAATGTTCATACTGTTGGTAATTGGCAAAATCTTTTTCAGTTAATCTATGATAGTGTTTTTTACCGATTTTATCGACAAGATCAAATAACTCTTTTAATGTTTTATTTTCAAGATCCATAATATTATTTTCTAGTGTTTTCTATTGCTAGCTCTGCTTTGATTCTTACGTCTTGATTTATCACTAAAATCAATAATTTCATCTTCTTGATCAGGGAAAGATTTATCAATTTGATCGTTAATCATGCTATTAGCTTTTGCTAATTTTTGATTATTTTCAGTGACTTCTTCGTTGGTAAGATATTTGTTGCCAATACGATCGGCTTCTAAAAATAGATCTCCAAGGCTTAAATCATTTAAATTGTCTCTTTCTCGAAGTAGTTCTTGTATCTTTTTGTAAAGAATAATGACTTTATCCCAACCAACATTCTTGTAACCTGAATTTTTTAACCATTGTTGATCGGCTTTACTGAGTTCATTGCGATTTTTTGAGTTAGCAAGTTGGACTTCGCGGTAACTCATGGATTGAAAGAGTTTTTTTCTACTTTTCTTGTCAGTCATTAATTTATTTTGTTAACCTTGTATACCTTTAAACCATTTAGACAATGCTTTGCGAATCTCGCTGTCTTCATATTGTAAAAGCTTGCCACCATCAATTGTTATTCTTAATCTAATTGCATCAACAAGATTTTTTAAACTCCTATTTTCTTTTTCCAGTTTATCTTTAACTTCTACCAGTTGTTCATTAGTTTTAGTAAGTTTGGTATTTTGTGAATCTAAAATCTTAGTTTGATTTTGCAAATCCTTGTTTTCCGAAACCTTTAGATCAATTTCTTTGACCTTTTTTGTCACCACACTTTTTTGGGCGGCTTGCAATCGCTGACGAGTACTCAATTCTTTACCAGAAAATAAGGAACTATATTTATAAACAGTAAGTTCATCAGGATCTTTGCTGAAATCAAGTCCTTCTAATGCTCTTTCTGCATCTGCTTTTGTCCAACCATCGCTGACAAATAAATTTATTGCCTCTGTCTTTTTCACAAAATTAGCTAACCCTTCATAATTACAAACATTTCAATTTGCAAGTAGACATAATTCATAAATTACGCCTACTGTTAGCTACCATGCATCAATAATTTTTTGCATAGTTTTTTCGGCAAGACCCTGGACATTAATAATAACATCTTGAATTGACAGAAATTTTTGGTTTGGTTGTTGTAATCTTTTCTCATCAATTGGGCGAGCAAACTTGACATTAGTTTTCGCTGATTGGGCTAACTTACGCTGCAATTCAGCAAAATTAAGGTTGTTCAAGTCATTAAGTACCTGTAAGACCTTTGGATCATTGTTGTCAATATTTTTATCTTTAACTTTAGCTGTAGTTTTAGCACGCTCGGTCTTAGGTTTGGCTGTGACTTTAGGTGCAGATTTAGAAGTAGTCTGAACTTTAACAGCTTTAATAGTTTTTTCAGGTACTACCTCTACAGCTTTTTCAGGCGCTATCTCTGGAATTGATTGATTAGGTTGAGTTTTAGCTTCAAGGACTTGGTGAACAGGAACGAGGGATAAGGACTGACGAAAATCGGTTAAATGAGCATCTAGTTGTTTGGTGATTTGCCCCACAATTACTTGCAAACTCGCACTTATACGATCTTCAATAGTTTTCTCGATCGCTGCTGTCAGTTTTTGTTCTAATCGATTAGCGATCGCCTCTTCGATCTTATCTAGATCTGGAGATACATTAGTCACTGGTGGAGGATTTGGAATAGGTATTGGGGCAGAAGGTGATCGCAAAAATTTATACTGTTCAAGAATCGTAGATTCTAATTCAGGTGGCACAACGTAGGCGCGAATTGCAGTGAATTGCTCATCGATTGCCTGAGCTTTAATTGCGGCGTAATATTCAAAATGACCTTCCAAAATCTCAAATGAAATCGGAGAAACTCGACGTAATAGAATTGGCTTTATTGTGCCGCCTGCTTGCAAAAATAAATTAGCAAGATGCTCAATTTGACTTGATTGGAACTGAGAGATCTCTTGTGATACTGGCGATATGATCATGTCAATATCAATCGAAGAAGTTAGTAAACTCATGAACGTAATCCTATTTTCTCAAGAACTTCATTAGCTAACTCTTCAAACTCAGCGGCTGACATCGAATCAGGTTTAAAGTCAAAAATCGATTTAGGATTAGGGATTTGGAGATCACCTTTTACTTCAAATTGATCAATTGCGGTGGATAACTCTGTGCGTTGAAAAATTCGAGTTTCTAATACTGCAAAGCCATATTTTTCTTGGATGGTCTTCTCTTGTTTGGGCAAAGTGAACTTAATATACTTGTCATTGCTCAATATTTTAGAAGGCAAAACTCCGAGAACATTGATTGCAGAACGATTAGTAAAACTGCGAAAATCATCAATCTGCTCAATAAAGTTTTTGACATTGCGTAACCCTTCATTCGCAAATGGTTTCAGATCGGATGGAATGATGAGGTAATCACAAGCAATCAGTGCAATCCTTGCATAGAGATTGAGTGATGGTGGTGTGTCGATTAAGACTACATCGTAGTCATCTTTCACTAGTTCTAGCTTCTTGACTAGCTGAAACTTAGAACTCTCTTGATCATTCAAAGTATATTCTTGCCCGATCAAATTAATGTGGGCAGGAATAACATCAACTTCAGGATAGGTAAAGCTTCCTTTTAACGCAACGTCATGAATGTAGTTGGATTTAGGATAAAAGATAATATTGTAGACATTACTGTCTCTAAGATTATCTTCTTCTTCGCTGTCGAACTTCATCAACCCTGCTGCATAGGTAGTATTTGCTTGACTATCAAGGTCAATAATTAAAACCTTCAAACCCTTGCGGCTAATCGCAGCAGCAAGATTAATGGTAGTCGTGGTTTTGCCCACACCGCCTTTATTGTGATAGATTGCGATCGTTTTCATATTTCCTGCTGCTTTAGGTTCTGGAACTACAGGCTTGACTTTCTCGATGGGCGGATTGATAACAACTGGAGCGATCGCCTCAACCTCAGAAACAAGGTTTTTTGCCTCAATCCCAGCTAACTTATCTCTGCCAATGATACCTTTAATTTTCTCGATTTTGTCAGCAATTTCTGCACCCTGACATTGAAAACTGAGCCTTACCTGCTCATCCACAATCTCATAAATCCGAAAATCCTTACCATTAGTCAACACCCCATAAACAACCCGTAACTTAGTCAAGTAATGCTTAAGCCGCCGCACATGGGAATCGAGATTTTTTTTAGGACTCTTTGCCTCCATCACCACACAAATTTTTTGCGCTGGATCATTAGCATTCGGGAAAATCTGAGAAGTAATTGCCAGAAAATCTAAGCGAATATTCCCCAGAGCCACCTCCTGATGCCACTTAGTCGGATCGTATCCCAACGTAGGCAAGAGGTACTGTACGATTAACTTACTCTCAACCTCACTCTCATTGCGCCAAAGATCGGGATTAAAACTCATAATCAAACCACAACATATTCACTATATTTTAAGGCTAAAAGCGATCGCCTAAATAATTTTTCCTTTTTCCTTTTGCTCTTTTCCTTGAAATATTTGCAGCATTCCTAAAAAAATCAAATATTGATCGATCGCATCCACAGCCAAACCCCATTCCCTAAAACGATCGCCATCACCACCAGTCATAATCACTTTGCTATCAGGAAACAGCGATCGCCAATTATCAATATAAGCTTGCAAACCCGCCAACAATATCTGCGATATCCCTGTTTGGATTGAGCTAACCGTATCCATTCCCCAACGGGGCGGTAAGACTTCAGGAATAGATAGATGCGGTAGAGCCGCCGTATTTGCGTGCAAACTGATAAACTGCGATCGCAAACCCGCCATAATCGCGCCACCAACAAAATTTTTATTACCATCAATTCCCGTCACAGTAATTGCAGTCCCTGCATCAATCACCAATATCGGATAGCCATAGCATTCTCCCGCACCAAATACTGCTAAAGCGCGATCACAGCCCATGCTGGCATATAAACCTTTTAAGGGAACATCCCCAGTGCCGATAATTTGAACATTCTCGCGATTGTGCCAAGTTGTAATGAGATTGGGAACTACGGAGGCGATCGCTATCCATTTAAAATCTCTAGTTCCAAGTTCCATTTCTAGAATTGGCAGATCTTGATGATTGACCGCATATTCTTTAATTAATTGGAAGTTACTATTAAATATGGCGGCTTTAATTCGCGTATTACCGATCGCGATCGTCAATAAATCTGGGCTTTCCATCACTTAACTAGGCTCATGATCTGGCGCAACTTTGCCAAAATTACCCATCCCCAAATACAACTCCGCCACTTCAGGATCATTCAACAAATCTGCACCTTTACCCGTAAATTCGTCCTTGCCTAAATGCATCACATAACCGCGATCCGCAATCGCTAAAGCCTTACGCGCATTCTGCTCCACCAAAATAATTGATGTCCCCGCTTGATTAATCTTTTGAATCAAATTAAAAATATCCTGCACCAAAATCGGTGATAACGCCGCCGAAGGTTCATCTAAAATTAATAGTTTTGGATCTAACATCAGCGCCCTTCCCATTGCTAACATTTGCCTCTCGCCACCCGAAAGCGTCCCTGCTCTTTGATGACGACGTTTAGCTAACACAGGAAAAGTCTCGTAAATTTTATCCTTAAGTTCTTTAATATTGCCATCTCGCGTGTAGGCTCCCATATCCAAATTGTCAGACACACTCAAGGATGGAAATACATTGGCAACCTGCGGTACATAGCTAATGCGCTGACGCACGATTTGCTCTGGTTTCAATCCCACAATAGGGCGATCGCCAAATAAGATCTCGCCCGATCGCACTGGCACTAATCCAAATATAGTTTTCGCTAAGGTCGATTTGCCAGCACCGTTAGAGCCAATTACCGTGACCAATTCACCTGCATATACCGATAAATTTGCGCCTTGCAAAATATCGACCCCTTCCACATATCCCGCAACGACGTTACGCGCTTCCAGAATCAGAGTTTGAGAAATTTCGCGATCGGATGAATTAGAGTTCATGTTGGAGTTGCTAGCCTTACTTCCGATAAGCATATAACACCCAGCTTAAATTTTGGCGCTTGCAATCAATTTTTGGGGCATTTTTTGTTTTGATTTGGTAAATTTTACTTTCGGGAAACAAAGCTACAAGTCTAATTTTCATAGAATTGATCGAGTTATCTAGCTCGAAAGCGATAATTCGTACATCTCACAATAAATCCACAAACTCATCTACTGTCAAGCCTGAATCACGAATGATAGTTCTCAAAGTCCCTTTGGCTATAGTTTTGTGATTGGGAACAGTTAACTGAGTTGATGGCACTTGTCGAACTAAGGTGATGTGGCTACCACGTTGACGATGGACAGCAAAGCCAATTTTTTCTAATACCTTTATGCATTCCGAACCCGAAATTACAGGGAGTTTACTCATAGCAAAATAGCCTTTAGCGTTATCACTGGCAAAATAAAGCAAACATGTCTTTTTGGCAATAAAGTTTTTACAACGAAATGATTTCAATATTGTCAGGGGGAATAGGTTCACCCCGATCTTGTAAAACTTCGATGTGCAAAGCGATCGCTTCTTGGATATTGGCTAAGGCTGCTTCTCTAGTTTCACCTTGACTGACGCAACCAGCTAAACTAGGCACTTCCACAATATAATAGCCATCTTCATCGCGATAGAGAAAAACAGTTCTTTTGAGTAAGTCTGGATATGTGGCAATAGTCATAATTGTCTCCAAGTTTTCTAAAGCATCTTCAACTAAGTCAAGTATATGTAATTATTGTTGATCAGCAAGAATGGTAGCAAGTTTTTTGATCGCAATGCCATACCATTTCTGCATTCTCACCAATTCTCCCTCAAGCGGTAAAGTATCTGGAAAATCACAAATATAATTCAACTCCCGCAAAGCCGAAACGATCGCACTAGGCGAAATCCACCATTGTTGGGAGATATCTAACAGATTTAATTTCTCTATATTCTCTAAATCAAGAGATTGAACTTGGGCGCGAAATTGATCGATAGAAGGAACGGGCGGAATATGGGAACCAAGATAGATATAGTCGGGCTTAGCAAGTGCGATTAGCCATTGTAGATGGGTGAATGATGGCGGTAAAGTCCATAATACGATCGCTTGATAATCTTTGTCACGGCTAGGGCGATCGCAATCGACATCACCTTGAAACTTATCGGCAGGGCGATCGCATCCATAGAGTAATAATGGACGCGGTAAAGGTCGTGGCGCTTCAGTGAGTTTTTGCCATTGGGGAAACTTGGTAATTATGGGTGCGGATTTGTATTGCAATTGCAAATGTTTGGACGAACTTTGAGGATTTTCCATATTACTTGCCTCCCGAATGCCAACTATTTCTAATTCTACTGAAGTTGTATCTTGCCATTGATTAGCGCGTAATTTGTAAGCAATATCAACATAATCAGGCACAGGACAATATTCTCCCCATCGCCATGCGATCGCCTTGAGTTTTTCGCCATTCCCATTATCCACAGTCAGCGAGAGATGTTTGATTTTATCCTTGCCACGAGTTTGTTGTGACAATACGCGCACATTTTCGCTATAAAACACAGGATCTGCATTGCCAAGTCCACAGGGTTGCAGGCGATCGCAAGTTTGTAACATGGTCATGGAGATATCACTGAGATCGGCTAGGACATCAACATTAATTAGTGGGCTAATGTGACTAGGGAGAATATTTTCGCGATCGGCAAAGTTACTTAGTTCACTTCGCAATTTATCCATGTTTTCCGCAGGAAGTGTAAAACCTCCCGCCGCTTTATGTCCGCCGCCTTTGTTACGGATACTGGCGATATATTCGAGAGAATGGAAGACGTGAAATTCAGGAATACCCCTCACCGAGAAACGCACAGTTGCACCTTCTTCTGAATCTTCTTCTCCATGAGTATCTTCATAACTACCAATAAACACAGGTGCGCCATAACGTTCCACTAATCGAGAAGCAACGATGCCGATTACGCCATGATGCCAGCCCATCTTACTCCCCTCTTCCGTAGGAGAGGGGCTGGGGGTGAGGGCATTCTTCACTTCGCGATCAACAATTACCAAAACACGCTCTTTCGTAATATCAAAACCTTCTGACTTCTTTTTAGTCATATAGCCGATCGCCTCTTGTTCAATATCTTTGCAAAGCTCTTGACGCTTGCGGTTAGTGGCTTCACATTCTTGAGCTAAAGCGATCGCCTCGCCCATTTCTTCACAAGTCAAGAGATCGATAATTACTTGCGGATTACCAATCCGACCGATCGCGTTAATTCTCGGACCTAACCCAAAGCCGATCGCTTCAGGTTTCATTCCCGTTTGTTTATCCTTGGCAATTCCCGTTTCATTAATTAGCGCAATAATACCTATTACCTTGGATTGAGACAGTAAGCGCAAACCTTTTTTGACTAAGCGGCGATTAATACCTGTGAGTGAAGCGAGATCGGCAATTGTACCTAGTGTGAATAATTCCAATAATGGATTTTCTAATTCGGCGCGTTTACCAAAGCGATCGCTTAATTCCAAAGCCAACACATAGGCAACCCCAACACCAGCGATCGCCGCGTAGGGAGAATTGGGATCGACCTGATATTTCGGATTTAAAATCGCCGTAGCAGGGGGGATTTTGCTAGGGTCATCAGGAACTTCGTGGTGATCGGTAACAATTACAGAAATATTTAATGATTTTGCAAAGGCGATCGCCTCATACGCCGCGATCCCATTGTCCACAGTAATGATTAATTTCACATCGCGATCGTGGCAATCCTGCACGATTCGCTGATTAATACCATAGCCCTCAGTCATCCGACTGGGAATTTCATATTCGACATTTCCCCCTAATAATCGCAAAGTCCGAATCAACAAAGCCGTACTAGTCATGCCATCGACATCATAATCACCACAGATAACAATGCGATCGCCGTTTTTAATAGCTTGCTCAATGCGATCGATGCTCTTGATCAAATCAGGAAATTCTTGTTTAGGATCGGGCAGCGCTTCTAGCTCAGGATCAAGAAAAATTTGAGCAGCTTCAGGCGTGTTTATGCCACGATTTAGCAAAACCTGCGCGATTATGGGCGATAGTCCTGTAGCATTAGCAATCGTGGTAGATAAATTTGGGTTCGGATCAAAAATCTGCCATCGCTGTTTAGGTAAATGCATGAGAACAGTAATATAATTATTAAGAAAGTATTAAAATACGTTACGAGTCCTAAATCCCATGAGGACTGATCCAACATTACCCGAATCAACGTTACAACTCCTACTATTTATTGACGATCGCCCCAAATCTAAGGATTTAGTCAAAGAAGTGGAGGATTTTTTGCTGCGAGAAAAGGATTGTCGGTCAGAACTGCAAATAATCAATGTCGCTAGTCAACCCCAACTGGCGGAACTATTTAAAGTCGTCATGTCTCCTGCCTTGCTGAAGTTATCCCCCTTGCCGAGGCAAACGATCGCGGGCAAAAATATCATTAAGCAACTGGAAACCTTTTGGGAAACATGGAAACAGCAGGTACTAGACCAAACAATTAACCATCCGCCCGAACTAGCTCAAAATATTGGCTACATGAATGAAGTGGCGCGACTTGCCGATGATGTTTTTCGGCTTTCGCAAGAAAAAACGGAAATCGAGGAGCAGATTCGGTTCAAAGAGCGCGTGTTGGGAATGCTTGCCCATGATTTACGAAATCCTCTAACGGCGATTTTATTGGCGATCGATACGATCGAAAAGAGCGGCGATAAAATTGAGCCGAAGATGGTGTCGCGGTTGCTTGGTCATGCGCGGACTAAGGCTCGTGAAGCCGATAACTTAATCACCGATATTCTTGAAGCAGGACGTGGCGCAAATGCCCAATTTCGTACACAGCGTCAAAAAATTCAGTTTGATCAACTTTGTCATAGCGTGATTAGCGATTTTTACTTCAGCAAATGCTTAGAAAGAAAAATGCAAAAGCTGCTTAAAGATATTCCCAACGATCTGCCGCCTGTCTTTGTCGATCAGGAAAAAATTCGTCAAGTTTTAATTAATCTCTTGAGCAATGCCACCAAATACACTCCCGAAGGTGGCAAGATCGAGCTAACCGTGATGCATCGTACCGCCCAAAAAATTGAAATTAGCATTACCGACAATGGACCGGGCATTCCTGCGGATCTGCGCGATCGCGTGTTTGAGGAGCGCTATCGACTGGAACGCGATGATGACGCTGACGGCTATGGCATTGGTTTATCCCTCTGTCGGCGGATTATTACCGCGCATTATGGACATATTTGGGTAGATGATGCGATCGGCAAAAAAGGCAGTTGTTTTCGCTTTACTCTACCTGTCTACTAAACTTTAGGCTCCTGCAAGCGTGTTGATTCTATTTAATCCAATTTCGCATTGATGAAAAATAAAATTTACTGCGGCTACTAATTTATCGATTTCTTGAATGCTATAGAAAGTACTGTTTCGTGTGAAGGTATTCTGCTCTAACTTACCAAGTTGCCAAAAATTACCATTAGAGGCAATTCCAAAAACTACCACATCTAATTCTGCATTTAATCGTTGAGCAGCGATCATTTCGGCAATACATTGTCCCCAAGCCGCCTCAAAGTTATCTTGCTTTGCCTCAACTAACATCAAATAAGGGTGATCGAATACCACTTTTCCGAGAGGCGATCGCATTGCCAAGATATATTCAGGAAATCCTGATAATTTCTCATCATAGTTAAGGGACTGATGACTCCACAGCAAAAACTTACTGCGATATTGCATTGACGCTGCACTCTCTTTGCCGCATTCTGCACAACTTTTTACGGTTGCTTTAATGATTTGGTCTGGCGTTTCACTCAACGGACGACCTCCTCCTTCTCTACCTAT
>JBIKYX010000162.1:0-5748 GCA_044355035.1 Pseudanabaena sp.
ATTTAGTTAAGAATGTTTTCCCAAATACTCCTGATGATATGAAAATTGCATCATGGGTGCTTTCTTTTCAAAATACCTTCCCTATCATTGGCGGTGCTATTTTGGTAGAAACCCTTAACGGTGTTCTAGGTATGATAGCGATGTTGGCAATCATTAAAATTTGGAAGTTACTCCCCTTTGTATAAATGGCAGAATTACAGGTTCCAAACTTAACAGCGATAATAGGAGAGTTTGGATCTGGTAAATCTCTTTACTCCCTTGAGCTTGGTTTATATCTTGCCAATAAATACCACAAGCGCTTTGCGACTAATATGGTCCTGGATTACGATGCCCTTATTCTGTATTGTCGTAGTCAAAATTTGGATTGGTTAGTTAAAGCAAGACCTTTCTTTTTTTATGGCAATTTAGATCCAACATCTATACTAGATTTTAAAAACTCGGTTGTTGTTTGTGATGAGGCTGGATCTTTATTCCATGCTCGATTTTGGAAGAATATCACAAAAGATTTTTTAACAAAGCTTTCTCAGTTACGTAAATTGAATATTCATTTATTGCTGACATATCAATATGTTGAGCAGATCGACAAGACTTTTAGGGAACAGACACAGCATTTTGTCTTGTGTTATGCCGATACTAAATACGATCCTAAACTTGGCTTACCTAAACTGCTGCTGCGTGCGCGATACCATTTCAACCGACGGCGTTTTGAACAATATGAAATGGACATAGCCTTCAGACATCATCCCCTAAAACCTAAATTAGCAGCCCTTAATTATTCCCTTGATTGTCCGCCCTTGGCTTGGTTTCTTGCAGAGCTTCGTAAAACCTTATTAGTATTCTTTGCCCCTTCACGAGGTTTATCTATTCGTGATATACAGCGACAACTTTTGTTAAATAGCGATCGCTTTACTTTGTTGTTTAAATGTTTTGATAGCTCAGTTCCTATTGCTGTTTCAGATTCTAACGTTACTCATCTTTTTCAACCACTCACAAGAAAGCGGCGCTTCAGCGCCGCTCCCTCCTCCCCAAAATTTATATCAGTTCGTAAAATCAATTAATTTTAGATTTATATCGTAACTAACTTTACTTTGTAAATATTTCGTTATTTATATATCTTTTAATTTCTCTGGGGATTCTCTACACTTGCTTTACGAGGATTATTGGCAAAAACAAGAACCCAAATAAGCTAATTCGCCCGCGAAGCGGGCGAATCAGCTTTATATCTAATTATGCCAAGGCATCGCGCAACATCGCTAACTTTTCAGGCAGAATGCGGTAATAAATCCAAGTGCCACGACGCTCTTTGCTTAGCAATCCTGCTTCATACAAAACCTTAAGATGATGACTTACTGTTGGCTGTGCTAATCCCAAAGTTTCCACTAATTCACAGGCGCATACTTCTTGATTTGGCTGAGCCGCAATCAAGCTCAAGATTTGTAAACGCGCAGGTTCCCCCAATACGCGAAAAATACTGGCTAAATAACTCGCATCGCTGGAGGTAAGACGACCTTCCAACAAGGGTGGACAACAAGCGATCGATTGATTTGAGTTCATAAACTTATACTGCCATGAATCAAGCTAAAATAGCAAATATCGATTATCATGAATATTGATATAAGTTGATATTGAATAAATCATGGCGCTTATACAGCCAATTAAGAAACTCTAAGTAAATTCATGCGATCGCCCCTCATCCCACAACATCACAAATCGCTGCTAAAGGTAAACTTATACTGAATTTAGTCTTTCCTATTTGGCTACTTACTTGAATATCACCGCCATGTTTTTGGACGATTTGGCGCACAATATCTAAGCCCAGTCCACTGCCTTCTCCTCTCGGCTTGGTTGTAAAAAATGGCTCAAACAGTCGTGGCAGTATGTCATCGGGAATTTTTGTACCTGAATTAGTAATTTCAACCACTATTTGCCCTGCTTGTGAGGCGATCGCTATTTCTAAAGTACCCACTTTACCGATCGCATAGATGGCATTGTCGATTAAATTAACCCAAACCTGTGTAAGCGCATCTGGGTCACAGATGAGATCGGGTACTGGCTCATATTTGCGAATCACCTCTATTCCTTGTTTGAGGCGGCTTTGGTAGAGTGTCAGAGCGATCTCAATGCCATCGCTAATTTGAGTAGGACTCTTCTCACCAGATTCGCTGCGATGACTATAGGTTTTGAGCGCAAAGACGATTTTGGCGGCGCGATCGACTTCCTGTTGAATGTTGTTGGTAAATTGATATTGCAATACCATGTTGTACGCTACCTCCAAGATTTCAGCGCTGTTGTCTACTTGCAGGATTGGTGCATAGAATGGCAGGTCATCGCCTGTCTGCATTAGGGTAAGCTGCATGGCTATATTTTCAGAGTTGTCAATCCCTTGAGATTCTAAAAAAGCTTCAATCTGTCGGCGGAGTTTGCGTTCCTCTTTAGTTGAGAGTATCTGCTGATTTTGGAGGGATGTATTTACTAATTTGAGAAATGCTGCTTGCTGTTGGGGTGAAAGGCTTTGGATCAACTCTGGAAACTTTTGGAGAGAACTCTGAAAGGCTGAGATAATACTACTAGCTGCGGCGCGGATTACTCCTAATGGGGTATTGATTTCATGGGCTATACTAGCGGTGAGTTGTCCTAGGGCTGCCATTTTTTCCGATTGGATTAATTCGGCTTGGGCAGTTTGGAGGTCAGCTAAAGTCTGAGATAGCTCCTGAGTGCGTTCTTCCACTTTCTGCTCTAGGGTTTGGGAATATTCTTCCAATAGTCGCGCTTGATGATAGAGTTGAGCTTCTGCTGTTTTGCGATCGCTGATATCTCGGAAGCTCCAGATCCGACCGCAATGCTCTCCCGATGGTAGGATGACAGAGGTAGAAGCCCGTTCCAAAATCTGTCCATTCTTTAAATTAATCTCATCAAAGCTATCTTCCTGTGGATGCTCGTAGAGATATTCCACCTTTTTTAAGAACTCTTCAGGCTGATCTAAACGATCCAAGACAAATTCTAAAAGCTGGTAATCATCATTGGTGTCAAGAATATGCTGAGGAATGCCCCATATTTCGGTAAATCCATGATTGTAAGCACTAACCCGTCGATTCTTATCAATCACTAAAATGCCATCGGGAGAAGCTTCCCTCTGAGCTTCCAGAAAAGCGTTACTCTGCTGAAGATCGAGCTTAGATTGCTGGATTTCATAGAGGATGCGCGAGTTGTCAAGGGAGATCGCGGCTTGGGTACTGAGATGGTTGAGAACGGCGATGCGATCGCTAGTGAATGCACCTACAGTTAAATTATTCTCTAAATATAAAACACCTAGCAACTTTCCCTGTTTCAAAATAGGCGTGCATAGAATACTTTTGGGCTGATGCTGGATG
The DNA here is from genome assembly GCA_044355035.1 of Pseudanabaena sp. Taxonomy (GTDB): domain Bacteria; phylum Cyanobacteriota; class Cyanobacteriia; order Pseudanabaenales; family Pseudanabaenaceae; genus Pseudanabaena. Next base: position 3,372 of record JBIKYX010000162.1, read on the forward strand.
ATGTAGCGATCGCTAGCAAACTGCGTATTTTCCCGCGCATCGGCTAAGACTAGAGGCTCTAAACTGCGTTTAACCCAATTTACCAAACTCCTTGCTACATCTTGACTTAGTTCTAGAGATATCGGTGTGGATAGGATTTGCGGCTGCTGTCCAGATGTGCCGAGAGCGGCGATCTGTAACTCCTCTTCGACTTGTAGCAGTAAGACACACTTTTCTGCGCCCGCATTGACGATCGCAATATTAAGAAGCTTCCCCAAAAGCTTATCAAGTTCTATTTCACTAGAAATCGATTGAGAAGCATTAAGGATTGTGGCTAAATCGAGTGTAGCTAAAACTCCACTGGTGGTATGGCTAGAAGACTTTGCCAAAAAGTCAGGGACAGGAGCATTTTGCCGAATAGAAGCCAGTAATTTTGGATATCGAGTCACTAAATCGTTAACCTTAGCAGTTGCGCCCCATCGGATGTAGCAATAATAAGCTTCAACCATATAGACTTGAGCGATTTTTTCTCTACCAAGATCGAGGTAAAACTTGGCGGCAAGTTCGTTCGCAAGTGCTTCTTCTTGGGTGTAGTCGTTCTCTTTAGCACCAGCGATCGCGCGATCGTAAAGTTCTCCCGCTTGGCTGGGCTTACCTAAAACGCGCAGATTTTCCGCTTCTACTAAAAGCAGCTTGTGTTGATAATTCATGGGAGCCGATTTGGCTAACTTGGTCAGAAGTTTGATATCGGTCTTGACCTTAGTGAGAGATTGTCTCTGTTCGGCTTTCCCTAGATGGGGATAAAGAGCTAACCTAATTAAAGCATCATAAAAATAGAGCAGCGTTTTGATAAACGTTCCATCAATTGATTCTAGCCGCATCTCAATTATGGCGATCTGTTCCAGTGCTAGCTCAGGTCGAGCGAACAAGAAAGCTAGATGGAGTTTGCGAAAACTGGTTTGCACCTGTAGTTGGCGATCGCTTGAGTCGATCGCAGTTTCATCAAAGAACTGACCGACGAGTTGGCAAACATCCTCTGTTTCGGTGATGAGATTTTCTAAGCCCTGACAGTTGAGCGCGAATACATCGGTCATGGCGCGTTGCTTGAGCTTTTGCAAAGCCGCACGACTAGCGATCGCATCCCGTTGCAAATCCATGAGATTCTGCCCTGTCCAATAGGCTTGAGTAAAATAGACACAGAGGCTATAGGCGGCATATTCAATATCCCCAACTTCCAAACTCACTTGATAGGCTTCCAATAATATTGGCGACAAATCTCGTAGGGATTCCTTCCGATAGGCAATAAACCTCTGCCAGAGAAATAGGGTCGGAGCTAAAGCTGCTCTTGAGGAGGTCTGATGGCATAGGGCGATCGCGGTTTTACCTATGGCATAGCCTTGATCGATGCGTCCGAGCCGCTCACAGAGCAAATAACCATAGATCGTATAAGCCATCGAAGATTTGGGAATATTGCCATAACGCAGATAGAGCGACAGTCCAATAAATGTCATAAATGGCAGAATCTCAGGCATCCCACTTGCGGAAGCTGCACCCATCGCATTTAGCAGGTTACAGGCTGTTAATTTATAGGGATCGGACATAGCAGGCAATTTGAGCAAATTCTGTGGTGACTTGCCAGCCATGCGATAGAGCGTCGCTAAGAATCCTAGAATGGTTCGCAGTTTGGATAAATTTTTGGGAAAGCTCACTCCAAAAATGGATAGAATCTTACGAGCATAATCCACCGCCGCCTTTACTTGATTTTGGGCTACTAACGCCAGAATTTGAATTTCGTAGAATTTCGCCCGATCTAAGTGATTCCTCGCATTTTGCAAGCCGATCGCCATTATTGTTGCCATGCGATCGTAATTATGGGCTAGATAGGCGACTTCGACGGTGAGTTGATGCAGTCCGAGACTGAGGGCATACTGGTTTTGCCAAGATTGCGCCGATAAAAGCTGTAAACCTGTATCGAGATAACTCATTGCCGCTTCGTAGGCAGTGGCGCTCCTTGCTTTTGCTCCCGCCCTCCAGTTGAGATAAGCCAGTTCTTCGCGCTCTCCTGAGTCACCAATCAGAGATATGCCCCGATTAAGTTGATTCACAATCTGGAATTGTGGCAACTCGCGATCGCTGCGGGGTGTACGAGCCAAAAGCAATCGACCGATATTCAGGTGAACGACTTCTTTTTGAGAGTCTGGGATCAAAGAATAGGCTGCTTGCTGGACGCGATCGTGCAGGAATCGATAAGAGCAGGAACTAGAATCATCAATTTGGAATCCAGAAGGATTTTCTCGAACAACTTCGGAATCCATTTGAAAGAATTTGTAGATTTGATTGAGAGGAACGATCAAACCCTCGGCTAGTGCTCTCCATAATGCAGTAGCAGTATCTATTG
>JBIKYX010000017.1:0-57532 GCA_044355035.1 Pseudanabaena sp.
TCCCGAAGACTTGAAACAGTATTTCCCTTCTTGGCTACGTTCTGATTTTCTACCCAAATGGGATATAACCATTCTCCCTACTTGATTGGTATCTTATTTTCTCCCAAGCCCCTAAGCCAAGATTTCTAATACTTCTAATAAAAAAGCGGTAACTCCTGCTTCCGTCCATTTGCGGCTAGGATTAATTTCCTTTTCTAACGTATCTCCATCCACAAAGTCCTGTACTAAATAGAACTCTCAAAATAGGCAATTAATTTGGGAATGCCCTGATGGTCTAAATCATTGAGTTTCTTCGCCTCTCTTTCAAACATTTGCCGCACAATATCAATATGGGCGGGATCGTTAGGAGTAATTAGCCGTTTGACCACACATTGAGCGTCCATCTTTTGTAAATCTTGCGCCAAGAAAGTTTCACCAAAAGCTCCTGCACCAAGTTCTCTGACAATACGAAAGCGACCGACCACCAGCGACCCAACCATGCCGAAAACTCCTTAACCAAAAGTTAATTGCGCCCAAAGTTATAATACAACATCAAATAACTCCTACAGGCAATATGTTAATGACTTCTCCCCCCTCTCATCTGGCAAATCCTTTGGCGGACAGGATTAGGATTAATGATGCTGAAGTGCGATCGCCTTATTTCTCGAAGCCTTAAACAATGGCGCAAAACACGATTCCGACTAGTTTCCATCCAGACTATCCCAAAGTTGAGAAATAGGTTTAGTTTGCCCCATCTTTACCTCATGCAACGCCTTATGTAAACTAGCCGCAATTTGTTCTGGAGTAGGATCGAAAACTTCATCCCGATCGCGCTCCTGTTCCCACCAATCATCAGTTGCGACAATTCCCTCACCCCGTTCTAAACTATTAACTCCTTCCATCAATAATCCTTCCAGTTTTTGAACAGAATCGATAGCATTAGGTGTTAAAAGCTGATCAATAAAATACAAAACAGTTTTTTGTTGATTGAGCGATAAAGCTTTGACTTTGTCAATCACAAGTTCTTGGATGTTGTTCATAAAAAACTCAATAAGCAAAATAACAACCAAATTGTAGTTTAACTCATCTTTAATTTTGAAAGCACTCGAAAATTAGTCTAAAAATAAAAATAGCGATCCCCAAAATATTTAGTGCTTATTTCTCAAACTTTTCTACATTTGCTTGCTAACCACCGAGAAAATCTGCCAAGATAGAATAGATTTGTCGTTTGCCTCATAAGGAATAATTTGCGTGACTGTTGCTACTCCTGTCGCCTCGCCTGTTCAAATTCCGACTGATTCGGGAGTTTATATTACGATTCACGGGCATTTTTATCAGCCTCCCCGTGAAAATCCCTATCTCAATGCGATCGAGCGACAGGAAAGTGCAGCCCCTTTCCATGACTGGAATGCGCGAATTCACAATGAATGCTATCGTCCCAATGCGTTTTCGCGGATCGAGCGGCGTGATGGCAAAATCGTCAAAATCGTCAATAACTACGAGTACATGAGCTTCAACATGGGACCAACCCTGCTCTCATGGATCGAGGTTCACGATCGCAATACCTATCAAGCAATTTTAGATGCCGACAAACGCAGTGCCGATCGCCTGAATGGTCATGGCAATGCGATCGCCCAAGTCTATAACCACATCATCATGCCCTTGGCGAACTGGCGCGATAAGTTAACCCAAATTCGTTGGGGCAAGGCAGATTTTACGGAGCGATTCGGGCGCGAACCTGAAGGCATGTGGCTTGCGGAAACTGCCGTTGATTATGAAACCCTTGAGGCTTTGGTGTTAGAAGGGATCAAGTTTATTGTCTTAGCTCCATCCCAAGCGCAACGCTGTCGCCCGATCCCCACCAAAGACAATGCTAATCCTGCTTGGCAAGAGGTCGGTGGCGCACAGATCGATCCCACCCGTCCCTATCGTTGCCATCTACGTCGTCACAATACTAGTAGCAGCAATGTATCCGAGCTTGGTCAGTTTCATCTACCTGCGAATACGGATGCTTACATCGATGTGTTTTTCTATGATGGTCCGATTTCCCGCGACATGGGATTTGGCGATCTCTTAGGCAGTTCTAGTAATTTTGCGAAACGTCTCAGTCAGGCGATGCGTAATGATCAGAGATCGCAGCAAATGATATCTGTGGCAACCGATGGTGAAACCTTTGGACATCATAAGCACTTTACCGAAAAAACCCTTTCCTACGCCTTTGTCGAAGAATTTCCGCAGCGCGGCTGGACTGTGACCAATTACGCCCATTACTTGAGCCTATTTCCGCCCACATGGGAAGCGGAACTCAAATCGGTGACAGCTTGGAGTTGCGCCCACGGAGTTGATCGCTGGCAGGGCGGTTGTAGCTGCGGTGGTGAAGGTTCTGGCTATCAATTACTGTGGCGAAAACCCTTGCGCGATAGTCTCAATTGGCTACGCGATCGCCTTGCGACAGTGTATGTGGATATTGGGCGCAAATATTTTAATGATCCTTGGGAAGCTCGTGATCGCTATATCGAAGTATTGCAATATTCGCTACGCGATGAACTTGAACCTTCACCAGTTTTAGCTAAGTTTTTTGAGCAGCAATGTGGCAATAAGGTAACTTCCTCCGCGCAGAAAATCGATGCCCTGCGACTATTGGAAATGCAGCGCCATGCATTGTTGATGTTTACCAGTTGCGGTTGGTTTTTTGAAGAGTTGTCCCGTCCTGAAACCGTGCAGATTTTGCGCTATGCCGCCAGAGCGATCGAACTTGCGGCGGATGTGGCGGGTGTATTGCTAGAAGATGAATTTATTCAGCGTTTGGGTAAAGCTCCTAGCAATATCCCTAGCATTAAAGAGGGTGAAAGCCTTTACCGTCAGCAGGTAATCACCAATCGAATTACGCTGGGTCAAGTGGCGGCGCAGTATGCCCTTAGCTCGACATTGGGTAATTATGGGCGATCGCAACAAATTTATTGCTACCAAATCCAACAACAGGACTATCAACTGCAACGGATTGGCTCGATGTCCTTAGCGATCGGGCAGATTAATCTGGTTTCACGAATTACCCAAGAATCGGTAAATTATATTTTTGCGGTACTGCATCTCGGTGGTGATGACTTCCATTGCTGCATCCAAAACTTTACGGGACGGCGTGAGTATGAGGAAATTAAGGCGACGCTGTTTAAGGTTCTCAAACAGGCGAATACGGCAGCAGTAATCTTGGCAATGGCAAATAATTTTAGTGGAGAACAGTTCAACCTCCACCATCTGTTTGCCGAAGAGCGTCATCGAATTTTGCGCCTGTTAGCTGATGAGACTTTAACCAGACTCGATCAGTTGTATGAACAGGTCTATCGCGACAATTATGGAATCCTGATTTCCTTCCGCCGTGACGATCTGCCCGTACCGCCCGAACTGCAAGTTGCTGCCGATATCGTCCTCAATAATCGCCTTACAGAAGAACTGCAACGTCTGGAAACGGGAGCCTCACTGCCTAATGTCGCACTGGATGCTGTGGCGATCGAAGCAATCAATTTGGGCTGTAAATTCACTCATGCTGAAGATGCGAAGATTCTCGAAAATCATATTTTGAGGCAGATTGAACAGCTTTCTCAACAGGAAAATATCGATGAGCGATCGCTGTTTAACTACCTCAATCAAATCGAGCAGTCTTTAGCGATCGCCTTGCGTCTAAATCTGAAACTAAATCTGAATCTCTCTCAGGAATCTTTTCTGCGATATCTATCAGAACGGGTTGCGCCTAAATGTCTACTTGCCAGACAAATTCTCGATTTGGACTCGACTCAAAGTCAACCTATCCATATAGAGGTTAATCTCTGTGAAAGTATGTCTAATTTGGAGCTACATCAGTTAATTGATACCGCCAGTAAACTAGGCATTGCCACCGAAGCTTGGCTACATGATTAGTATGTTTAAAAGTGCCGCGAAGCGGCACTTTTAAACTTTTCTCTTTCGTGGCTTACATATTTCAAACATTGGCAAGATGTAAACTAGCGCGTTCCAATACTTGTCTAAGTGTATCTATTCTTACAGGCTTACTGATGTAATCATACATACCCACCGCCAAGCAGGCTTCTTGATTTTCCGTAAGGATGTTTGCAGTTACGGCAATTATGAGAGGCTTATGAAATGGAAAGAGTTCATGATAAATATGTTTCGCCGCTTCTAATCCATCCATTTTCGGCATTTGAATATCCATGAGAATCACATCATAATCAGAGCTTTGTAGCTTCTCTAATACCTCAATACCATTATTTGCTACATCAGCTTTATATCCGCAAGTTTCCAGCATTTTGAGAATGATTTTTTGATTTACGATACTGTCTTCTGCAATTAACAATCTTAGTTTCTCTGGCAATATTTGCTGATTGCTGATTTGCTGACTGCTGATTTGTTGATTGTTATTCACAGGCTCAGGTTGAACTGCTGATTGATTATCATTTTTAATATCACTCATCATCTGTATAGAATCAGGCTCAACTAATTCCACCGCTACATAAAATCTAAAAACAGAACCCTGACCGACAATACTTGATACAGATATATCTCCATCCATAAGATTGACAAACTGTCGGCTAATTGATAAACCTAATCCAGTACCTTCATAAGCTTGTCGTCCAGATTCTGACTGAAAGAATGGTTGAAATATATTCTCTAATGCTTCTTCCTCTATCCCTAAGCCCGTATCTTCCACTTCAAAATATAGGTATTGGCTTTGAGAATTCTTGCTCAGATTAAAATGGTGGGTATTATTTGAGATCCGTAAAATCACCTTGCCTACAGATGTAAATTTAACGGCGTTGTTAAGTAAATTAATTAAAATCTGTCGTAGTTTTAATTCGTCAGCCCGAATCAGTTGGGATGTATTAATGTTATTTTCAATAACTAAAGATAAATTCTTTTTTCTAATTTTGTATTCAATAATTTCGATTACTGATTGTATTAGATCGCTTAGGAAAAAGTCATTTATATTGAGTATTTGACTGCCAGAATCAATCTTAGACATAACTAAGACACTGTTAATCAGAGCTAGTAAATGTTCACCACTACGATTGATGATTTTCAACTGTTCGGATATATCTTCGGTTACTTGATTCTCGTCAATAATTAATTGCGTAAATCCTAAAATGGCATTCAAAGGAGTTCTTAATTCATGACTCATGTTAGCTAAGAATAAACTCTTCGCTTTACTTGCTTCCTGAGCAATTTCTTTCGCCTGTTGTAGCTCGATATTAGCTGTTGTTAGTTCCGCAGTTCTATCAATGACTTTCATTTCCAAGGATTCACTCAGTTGCTCTAATTGACTATTAATTTTGCGAAGTTCCTCATTTTTAGATTTTTCAAATTCATGCAACTGCCCGATCGCTGTTACTAATGTATTCGCTAAATAACCAATCTCGTTAGAAGGCAATGATTTTGGCAGGATAACTGTTCCTGTGTTTTTACTCTGGGCGATCGCCTGATTTAGCTTTTTTAAAGGGCGCAGTGCATATATTTGAATTAGCAAGACCATCAAAGATAAAATTGCTAAAGTTCCCACGATCATCGTGATTGTCGATGTTAAAAAAGTCCGCCAAGCTTCTTGCTGAACTTGTTGGAGATCAATCACAGTTATCGCTAAACCTCGCCTATCTAAATTGTTCTGACCTATTTTTGTAAATAGGCTGCCGCTAAATGGCAAAATATGCACGATCGCCGTTTTGTCTTTAATTCTTGTTTCTACAACAACTTCTAGTCCAGTTGTAGCTGCTTTATCCAAATAAGCCTCAAGTTCTGGATGTAGTGAAGCATAACTAATTCTGCCGTCAGATTGATCCTGCGTGACCATAGTCTTGCCATTGGGAGCGACTATGGCAATCTCTAATACCGTTGGCAAGGTAGCATAGTTCTGTACCATCCGTTGCAGAATGCTCTCATTGCCATATTCAATTAAGCCTTCGGTTGCAAATTCTAAACTGCGAGCGATCGACTGAGCGCGTTTTTGTACCTGCTGTTCGAGATCATTCTGCAATAAGCGATAGTTAATCCAAAGCGTTGATATCCCCACAACGACTAGTGATACGCCAAAACCAATTAGAAGTTGTCGAGATAAGCTTTTTTTCATGGCTTCCAATCTTTAATAGCGGCTAGTAATGGCGTAGGATTAATCTCCACATCATCGCGAATAATCCGTCCATGACGCAGGTCTTCTCTCAATAGTTTAGCTGATTCTTTGGTGGCTTCTTGTAAGCGTCCATTGGGCGCAAACATTCTTTGATTCATGGCGATGTCTCCTTTTTTTAATCCCGCATAATCGATCGCCGCAGTCTCTTTCGTTTGTTTGATTTGTCTGCCAATCGATTCAAAGACTTGATCGGGAATCGTATTTACGGCATGGATGGCATCGAACCAAGCCATAATAAATTTAGTGACTGACTCTTGGTTAGATTTCATCGTATTAGCACCCGTCACTAAACTATCAATCACTAAACTGTCCACATCTTTTGTAGTAAAAATAACTTTTCCGCCGATTTGCTTGGCAGCTTTACTTAATGAAGGCTCCCAAACAACTGCTGCGTCCAGCTTGCCAGCTTTTAAGAGTTCTATTCCTCGTTCATTAGATACATCTTGAATCTCGACATCTTCTGGCTTTAGCTGTTGGGATTTCAATGCTTCTAGCAAAATCAAATGGGTAACAGTACTTAGTTTTGCACCAACTTTTTTGCCCTTCAAATCCTTGACCGATTCAATTCCCGCCCTCGCGACAATGCCATCGGAACCTGCGGATATATCCGCCACTAAGACAATTACGGGTTTATCATTATTAGAGTCAACTTGCATGACTTCCCAAAGTGGGACAAAGCTCATGTCTTGAGCGCCTCTGATTGTGGCTCGAATATTGTCCTGTTGATTATTAAACCGAATTAGCTCAACATTTAGCCCCCGTTTCTCAAACAATTTAGCTTCTTTGGCATATAGAGCGATCGAGTAGCCCGGCCAGCTATTCATCCCTACGCGCATAGTTTTCAATTCTTGTGTCTGTGAACATCCATTGAATAGGATGGCGATCGCAAAAGTAAGTACAAAGAGTACTTTCCAAATGCTCTTGCTTATTTGGCTCTTGTTTGTTTGACTGAGAAAATTATTTATTGACATAAAATGAATTTATAAAGAAACTTATAACCCTAAACCCGTTTATTCCCTGTGTCATTTTACATTGCTTCTGATATGTGTTTGCCAATTCTTTATTCTTTTCGCCGTTGTCCCTATGCCATTCGTGCAAGGATGGCGCTTGCCTATGCCGAGATTACCTATGAACTGCGGGAAGTTTCTCTAAAAAATAAGCCAAAGGAGATGCTAAAGATTTCCCCCAAGGGAACTACGCCTGTAATGCAGATCTTTGATGCGTCTCAAAATTTTATGGTGCTAGAAGAGAGTTTAGATATTATGCGCTGGGCGCTGCAACAATATGATCCGCTTGCTTGGGGGGATTTGTCAGATGCGGATCTGGCGATCGCCGATCAACTAATCACCACGAATGATCGCGAATTTAAGCAAGCACTTGATCGCTACAAATATGCCAATCGATTTCCTGAGCGATCGCCTGAGTTCTATCGTCAACAAGTTGAAGAGTTTTTGCAAGTTTTAGAGCAGCGACTTCGAGAAAATAGTCAATTTATTAATGGTCAATTTCTAATAGGCGATCGGCAAACTTTGGTTGATGTAGCGATTTTCCCCTTTGTGAGGCAGTTTGCTTATGTGGATATTGAATGGTTTAATTCTAGTTCTTATCTAAATTTACAGCGTTGGCTCCGATGGCACGAAAGCAGTGCGTTATTTGAATTAGCAATGCAAAAATTTCCTCTATGGGAATCAGAATAAAATTATTAAGTAGCTGGTTGCAATTAAATATAAAATGTTTGTTGTACGGGCATCTTGCCCGTCAACAGGCTAGAAGCCTGTTCCACGGTCTCAGGGCTTAGTTTAGTTTGGCGCGTTGCGATATATTGATGGAGTCGCCCGTTAGTTAGCTGTCGTTATGCAAAAATGGTTTAATACTGCTGGTCCTTGCAAGCCCGATATTCACTATATGCTGTCGGCTACAGAGCGCTTGCCTGAAATCAAACAATTAATTGCTCAAGAAAATTACTTTGTCATTCATGCGCCAAGGCAAGTGGGTAAAACTACAGCAATGCTGGCCCTTGCCCAAGAATTAACTGCTAGTGGTCAGTATACGGCGGTAATGTTGTCTCTGGAAGTGGGGGCGGCTTTCTCTGATGATTTGGGAGCAGCCGAACTGGCTATTTTAGGGGAGTGGAAGCAATCGATACGGTTTCGTTTGCCAAAAGATCTGCAACCTCATGGGTGGTTAGATGCTGAAGCGGGAGCGCGGATTGGGACAAACTTGAGCAACTGGGCTGAACAATCAGCCCGTCCATTAGTGGTTTTTTTAGATGAAATTGATGCTTTGAGTAATGAAACTCTAATTTCTGTATTAAGACAAATCCGCTCTGGTTTTCCTAATCGACCACAGGGATTTCCGCAGTCAGTTGCTTTGGTGGGGATGCGTGATGTGCGAGATTATAAATATGCTTCTGGAGGGAGCAATCGCCTAAATACTTCTAGTCCTTTTAATATCAAAGTGCGTTCTTTTACGTTGAGTAACTTTACTCTTGAGGATGTGAGAAAGCTCTACCAGCAACATACTGAAGCAACAGGACAGATATTTATGCCTGAAGCAATTGATTTAGCTTTTCATTTGACGCAGGGTCAACCTTGGTTAGTCAATGCGATCGCTAAGGAAATTGTGGAATATATTACGAAAGATCCATCTATTCCTATTACTGCTGAGTTAGTGAATCAAGCGAAGGAAATACTGATTAAGAGACAAGATACGCATCTGGATAGCCTTGCGGAAAGACTAAGAGATGATCGAGTAAGAGCAGTGATTCAGCCTATTCTCGCTGGGGAGGAACTACCAGATGTGCCACAGGATGATATTCGCTACGTTTTAGATTTAGGGCTTTGTACTAACGAAAATGGTTTGGCGATCGCTAATCCTATTTATCAGGAAGTGCTTCCTAGAGTGCTTGCCTATGTAACTACTGCTTCTATTGGATATATTCAACCAATCTGGCTAAGCGAGCAAGGTGAATTTCTGCCCGATCGCTTGTTGGAAGCGTTCTTATTATTCTGGCGGCAGCATGGAGAGCCTTTATTTGGTAGTACGCCCTATCCAGAGATTGCGCCTCATATTGTATTGATGGCTTTTCTGCACCGTGTTGTTAATGGTGGTGGCACGTTGGAGAGGGAATATGCCATTGGTTCGGGAAGAATGGATATCTGTTTGCGCTATGGTAAGGTAACTTTGGCGATGGAGTTGAAGGTTTGGGCTGATAAAAGACCAGATCCACTTAAGGAAGGTTTGCTACAGTTGGATAAATATTTATCAGGTTTGAGTTTGGATACTGGTTGGTTGGTGATCTTTGATCGCCGTTCTGGGTTGCTTCCGTTAAGCGATCGGACTACGACGGAGAATGTCATTAGTCCCGCAGGTCGGGAGATTATTGTGATTCGAGGCTAAAGAGACAATTCTTCTATCTGCGTTTTAAGGTTCAGATCCCCCCTAACCCCCCTTACGAAAGGGGGGAAAAGATCTTCTATCTTACGAAAGAGTCAAAGATTTTCTATCTCTTCTTCCCCCTTTTTAAGGGGGATTGAGGGGGATCTCTTCAGAATCTCTAATCTTTCTTTGCTCTCTTCTTGAGGTGGCGACGCAACAACCAACCACCGCCCAAGACTAATAAGCCACCAGTCGGCTCAAACTCAAAGGGAACAGGTGTCGGGGCTGATGAGAAGTTGGCTGAGAACACGGTGTCATGGCCTGTTAAATCGCCAACACTCCGCGTCAGAATCCCATTGGCGTAGGGATTGGCAGTTGAGGCTTCAAAACTTATGTCAAGAGAAGTGATTACAGCCGCCGTATAGGTTTGCTTGTCGATCAGGCTCAGCCCTCCTGCAAATGTCCAAGTTGCCGTAGAATTGGATCCAGAACCAGCCGTAGTGTAAGTTGTTGCCGATCCCTTCAGTTCGCCGCCAATGCCAGTGCCAGCATAAATGTTTAGAGTGGCTGCATTCGGTGAAAGAGGTTTGTATTCTTCAGTATTGTCATCAAACTCACTAACTCTAAAAGTCCAGTTATTGAGCAGGATTGAGGCTCCAGTGCCACTAGGATCGTTGATAAAACTTTGACCAATAGTCGCACTACCACTAAAATTGCCCACAAGCGCATCGTCAGAACTATTACCAATAGTCAAATTTATCGCCATTGCCGAATCAGAAACGGCTAGAGTCGTGGCTAGGAGAGCAATCACCCCCCCCCATTTTCATTAAACTTTCAGTCTTAATCATAATTTTCCTCTTAGTTTAGGTATTTTCACGAATATTTAAGTATCGCAGCCGTCTGATGCTTCGCCTTCTTAGCATCCTGTTACAAAATTTATCACAATCATTTTTGTCTAGCAATCATAAATATGAAGTGTGGAACGGGCATCTTGCCCGTCAACAGGCTAGAAGCCTGTTCCACTATCTAACAATTAATTAAGTCCACCTACTTAGACAATTTTTAAATGGTTTCTAAAAAAGTTTGAACCTTCTCTACGAAGATATATGGATTCTCAAAATGAATATTGTGACCGCAGTTGGGAATAATCTCTAGCTGCGAAAATTTAGATACTTGCGCCATTTGTTGATTGATTTGCACAAACTTAGCATCCAATTCACCAACCAGTAAAAGCAAAGGAATCTCGATTTCTGGCAACTTTCCCCATAATGATGGTTGCCTTCCTGTTCCCAGATAGCGCAGCGACTTCGCTAATTCGATTGGAGAATTTTGTAACCTCTGCTCTAATAATTGAGGGAAGTTAGAATGCGATCGCAGATTGCCAAATATTTTTTGTTGATACCAATCTTCTAAAAATAACCGAAAGTCCCCAGCTTCTAAATTTTCTAATTTATCCGCTAGTTGTTGATCACGGGCAAGGCGATCGCTTCTTTCTCTAACTGTTCTCAAACCTGCGGATGCAGATTCCAAAACAACTTTAGGAAAATACTTAGGAAAATAGATAGTCAAATATAGCGCCACTCTCCCGCCCATTGAGTAACCCACTAAAAAGCAGCGCTCTATATTTAGTAATTCTAAAAATTCGATAATTAATCTGGCAGTGAAATCTATTGTGTAGTAACTATTTTGGCTGTAGCAGCTATCTTGATGAGTAAATTGATCTGTACCTTGGTTAGTTAGATCGGTTTGACCATGTGATGGTAAATCGATCGCTACACAATAAAACTGCTGAGATAAAGTTGCGATTATGGGTTGGAACTCATAGCGATCGCCCATAAATCCATGTAAAAACAAAATTACAGGATTGCTTGAGTCACCATCTAAGCGATAGCTAAACACATTTAATGGGCGGCGACAGGTTCGCGTACAGGAATCACGGTGACAGACTTCACATCCTTACTCTGGTTACGAGTAGCGTTAATGCTAACCACCGTATAGGATTTGGTGTTATCAGCACGAAACACATCGCCAACGGACAAAGGTTTGTTGTAGTTCAATGCACCAATAAAGCGTTGGTGAAGATCGGTCATTAAGTACTGCATAAGTTCCTCGTTAAATATTCAAAAATGGAAAAGCTGATCGTAATGCCGCATTTACATCTTCTAAATCACAGAATGTAAATTACTAGATGTAAATGCGGGGTGTTGCTTCTGCAATCTGTATACCACTGTTTTCGCAATTGGTATATAACATTTCTTATATTTTTTTGTAAATTAGTCACTTTTTATCAAAAACTTAAAGGTGTGCTGCGAATGTATAAGTAGTGCTAAAGCCCCGAATATGACCATTCTGCGATTATTTTGTGACTCTTCTATGACCCCATCGCCTACCCCCGAACTAGAGCTTGACTATGCGTTAAGTGCATATGACTATGAATTGCCCAGCGATCGCATTGCCCAAGACCCAGTTACACCAAGGGATACATCACGGCTACTAGTCATTCATCGCGATCGCACCGATAATCGCAGCAATAATTGCAATCTAGCGCATCATCACTTTTACGATCTGCCGAATTTTTTGCAAGCTGGCGATTTATTAGTTTTTAATAACACCAAAGTTATTCCCGCCCGAATGTATGGGCATAAGCCAGCAGGTGTGGCTGTAGAAATTTTGTTGATGGAGCCGACAGGACACGATCGCTGGCTGGCGCTGGTCAAACCAGGAAAGCGTTTGCCAATTGGTAGCACGATTATATTTGCAGAAAATGTTCGGGCTACGGTTGAGGGCATAGACGAAACTACAAGGGCAAGAGAGTTACAGTTTCATATCCCTGCGGGGGCAAATCTTGATGATCTAATCGAGCAGCTAGGTACAGTGCCTTTACCGCCCTATGTCACGGATTCGCATACCGATACCGCCCGTTATCAAACCATCTATGCCAAGATCTCAGGGGCGATCGCGGCTCCCACGGCAGGGCTACATTTTACCGATGAGCTATTCCAGACATTGCAAGACAAGGGGATTGATAAAGCCTTTGTGACTTTGCATGTGGGGATTGGCACATTTCGCCCTGTAGAAACTGAGGACATCACCCAACATGTCATGCATAACGAGTGGTGTGAGGTGACACAAGAGGTGATCGATAAAATCAAAGAGACAAAAGCGCGAGGTGGGCGGGTGATTGCGGTGGGTAGTACGGTAGCGCGATCGCTAGAAAGTGCTAATTTTGAAGCATTTAGGGGTAAGACTAATTTGATGATTTATCCCAGTTATGAATGGAAAGTGATCGATGCGATGGTCACAAATTTTCATTTACCTAAGTCAACCTTGTTAATGATGGTGGCTTCCTTTTTGGGTAAAGATGGACGTAAATTGTTGATGTCAATATATCAAGAGGCGATCGCTAATGAATATCGTTTTTATTCCTTTGGGGATGCCATGTTAATTCTTTAGCCAGATAGCCATAAAGCGGTATATTCTTAGAAACCATTTAAGAATTACTTCCTAGATCAAAGATTCTAAGAGATCCCCCTCAATCCCCCTTAAAAAGGGGGAAGAAGACAATGAATTAATTAATTCTCCCCCCTTTACAAGGGGGGCTGGGGGGGATCTACATCCCGAAACGTAGACAGAGAGAATTGTGTGTACACGGTAACTTTCTCAAGGAGATGGGGGAATCGAATCTTAAATGGTCTATTAAACTGCTAGATAGTTTCTACTCATTCAAGTGCCATGTCCCAAACGATCGCCGATATCAATGCCAAAATTAAAGCGGGTCAGGCTAAAGTCCTCACAGCTACTGAACTTAAAAATCTGGTTGCAGATATCGGTGTCACCCAAGCAGCCAAACAAGTTGATGTCATCGTCACAGGCACATTTGAACCGATGGAATCATCGGGCGCAATTCTTAACTTGGGGCATACTGATCCGCCGATTAAAATTCGCACTTGTTGGGTGGATGGCGTACCTGCTTATGCTGGATTTGGAGCCGTTGATATTTATTTAGGTGCAACTCAAGAGGCTGATCCGACTGATGAAGCGCCCCAATATCGTGGCGGCGGTCATGTGATTGCCGATTTAATTGCGGGTAAAACCGTCAATTTTAAAGCGATCGGGCATCCTAATGATTGCTATCCCCGCGCTAATTTTGAGACGACAATTACCAAAGACTCCATTAATCAGTTCTATCTATTTAATCCCCGCAATCTCTATCAGAACTTCATTGTCGGCGTAAATGGAGGAGAAGAAACTCTTTATACCTATTTGGGTCCACTGCAACCACGTTTAGGAAATGCAGTGTATTCCAACCCTGGGGCGATTTCGCCATTATGGAATGATCCTGATTTGCAATTGATTGGGATTGGCACGCGCATCTTTATGGGCGGTGGGGTTGGTTATGTCGCATGGGAAGGAACCCAACATTTCCCATTGCAAAAACGTTTAGAAAATCGCACTCCGATTGGACCTGCGGCGACTTTAGCATTGATTGGTGATGCGAAGCAGATGACCCCAGAATGGGTGCGCGGTTGCTATTTCCGTAATTATGGCGCTTCATTAATGATGGGTGTGGCTGTGCCTCTGCCCGTAATTGATGAAGAGGTGGTGGCTAGAGCCGCAGTAATGGATGAGCAGTTGGTTGCGCCTGTAATTGATTTCTCAATTCCGCGCCGAGTCCGTCCAATTTTTGGTTCTGTATCCTATGCTCAACTCAAGTCTGGCAAAATTACGATCGCAGGATCAACTGTGCGGACAGCACCTTTAGCGAGTTTACATCTATCGGAAGAAGCGGCGAAAACTCTAAAAGCTTGGATTGTGAAGGGAGATTTTACGCTTACGGAACCTGTGGCGATGTTGCCAAGCGATCGCAATTTCTTATCACAAGATTTGCGTGGCTTTTAAGTGAGATAGTTGAGATGCAAAGCATCGCCACGATTATGTTTGATCGTCATCGCGATCGCTCTTTCCTCCAGATAACTCCAATTCATCGGCTTTTCTAGTATCTGCTTCCGCTTTATTAAGATCACCTAACTTACGATAAACTTCACTTCTTAAAAAGTAGGCGGTGTAAGATTTGGCATCAAGTTTAATCGCTTGATTTGCTTCAGTGATCGCCTTTTGATAATTTTTGCCCTCTAGATAAAACTGTCCCCGCGTTACAAATATCTGTGGATTTTTGGGATCTAATTTTAAAGCTTGTTCAAAATCGCTCAGAGCTTTGGCACGATCGCCTAACTGCCCCTTGGCAGTAGCTCGCATTAAATAGGCATTGATATCTTTAGGATTGGATTTTAGAGTGGAAGTAGTTTCTGCAATTATTTTTTGATTAGTAAGATTTTTGGCAATTTTATAGTCAGCATCTGAACCTTTCTGATCTTTTTGGCTACGCTTGATTTGTCCTCTTAATGAATAACCATCCGCAGATTTGGGATCGAGTTTAATTACTTGATTGGCATCGGCTAGAGCTTGGGGCGTATTTTTTAAATAGTTATAAGCTCTACCCCGATCTAAATAGGCTTTAATATCTTGAGGATTTGTTTGTAGCTGACGCGTAGCGGCTTCGACTTTTTCTTGCATTTGTTCTTGCAACACGATCTTGGGATCTTTGCCGATATATCGCAACGATTGCGCCATCGATACCCAAGCCTTAGGATTCGGCACGATCGCATATAGTCCTCCTGCTAGACCACCTAAGAGACTGACGATATAAACCGCACTCAACAATAATCGAGTTTGCCAAGAAGCCGATTTTTCTTTTTGAATATCAAGAATACTTTTAGCAATATTACTCTTTTCAGCAAAGGTAAACTTATGATACGGCGGTTGTTGTAGCCCTTCAAAAATACGTTGAATCAAATTTGCGCGATCGCTTGGTGGATGATGCCGAAAATTATTTTCTAATTTATTTTGTAACTTGGCAATTTGAAAACTGTAGGGAATGGATAAAGCTATTAACAGTGCAAATACCAAAAATAATGGTTGCTGCCAACCAATTAATAGAAGTATGCCAACTCCAAAAATTTTAAACAATACGCCCAAATAGGGATTACTGGAAAATAATAATAAATCGGCGATTTGTCCACCATCAAGGGGATAAACGGGCAGAAGATTGAATAGATTTAAACCAATTAAAGTCCAAGACAATGGCATGATCCATGATGGATTATCAGAGACGATACTAAGGGGATTTTCATTGCTAAAGGCGATCGCTAAACCAATTCCGATAACTAGCCCTGGGACTGGTCCCGCTAAAGAAATCAACACTTTTTCAGTTAGGGAAGCGTCTTCCTTTTTAGCTGTGGCTAATGCGCCCAGAAATGGAATAAACAGCATTGTGACATCGCGATAGCCAAAAATCTTCATAGCCAAAACGTGACCACCTTCATGGAATAGCAATACTCCCACAAAAATAAATAGGCTTTGAAAGGAGAATCGGGTCGCATAGACCGCCACAAACATAGCCAAAGATCCCAATAATAACCATCGTTGCAGTTTCGGTGAAATTTTGGTAGGCGGCTTATTAATCTGTTCCTGAAATTTAGCAATTTCTAATTCTAAACTAACGGTTTCTACTTGGGCAGCGATCGGTTTTCCTGAAAACACAGTAACGATGTTTGCCCAAACCAAGGGCGTATTGATTAAAGCCATTCGTAACACAACTAACCAACTGAAGCGAATGCTTCTTTCTGCTTCCACCCATAGGATTTCTTTTGTGCCAACTAAGCGTTGCATTTCGTTTAATGCATTCTGTTCTGTCCCTTCTATATATTCTGCGGGTAGAAGATCCAATGTTACTCGACTTAGCGAAAGTTCTTGTAACTTATCCTCATGTGCTTGCCATAATTGAGTAATGTCCAGAAATCCCAAATTTTGAATGAGAACCATCTCAGAATTAGGCAGACTAAATACATCCATCGACTTGATATTTACGGTATAAATATAACCGCCGTCAGCAAAAAAACTAGCCAAAGATATATTAATCGGCGGAATCCATGCCCCACTATGCTCGGAAATGGCGACTCCAGCATATACTTTCTGCCGTTGGTGGTACAAAAGCACGCCCCAATCTAATGCTTCTTCATTAATGTTTGCTCTTTCAATTTGGTAATAGTCAATATGCGTAAAACCAAGTTCTTCTAGCTCGGCGATCGCCTTATTCAATGTATCGATGACATATTCTGGCGGTTCCGCGATCGCGGGATTTGCATGGCGTACAGCCCGAAATTTTGTTTGTGATAAATTCCAGCACAACAAGAAAAAGGGAAATGCTGCTACAAAAAGGATTGCCAGAATTGCATAGATCCAAAAGTTCATAATTTAACTATTTTAGTTTTTGTGCTGGGATTAACTCAGGTATATGTAACATTAACAAATGGCTCACCCATATCTGTAAGCGTAGCGATCGCCTAAACTGAGGATGGACATATTTTTATTATCAAGATTATCGAGATTTTGGATAGATCTACAAATTAATTATGGAAGTTAGATTTCGAGAATGTGATTGGTTTGATCTTTGGATCTGGATAAAATTTAGCGAAATTCCCTCCCAGCAAGAAAAGCAACTATTAGACGAAGTATTTAATTCTTGGTTTCTGTTGGGTAAGCTAGGCGGATTCAATGCTTGTAATATGCAAGTTTTAGAGTCGGGTGTCGATGTTAGCTATTTTGACTATGACAACCAAGCCGCCGATGACGAGATGATGTCGGTGATGCACAACATGACCGATCTCGAATACGAAAATGAATGGGCGCGTTGTTGGGTCGATTTGGGTACTACCGATGCGATCGCGATCGATACGTTGGTAAATGCCTTACGTCAGTTTGATAAAGAATATGTAGCGATCGAGGAAGTTGTCATCGGCGGACAAAATTCTGATTGGCTAGTTGAGGCTAAGGGTCTAGATGACGAAGATTATGATCGCTGAAGATTTTGTTGCTATGCTGAACACAGGTAGATAACGTGATGAGATTTATAACATGGACGTTTTAATTGATTCAACAAGGATTTTTGAGAAAGATCTCGAAAATCTCAGTGCTGACAAAAAAGCTATAACAATCCAAAAAATCAATGATTGTGCTAGCTTTTTCCATACCCAAAAAGCCCATGCTTATCGCAAACTCCGCCGTCTTCCTCTATTGTCAGGATTGAATGGGTACGATTCCTCTCTATATACGTTAAGAGTTTTGCAAAATTTGAGGGTGATTTTGACGGTTGACGAAGATCCTATTTTTAAGCAAACCGTTTTTACTCTTTTTCGGGTAGTAAAGCGTGATGACCTTGATAAGTCGTATAACAGTATTGCCGAGTCTCTATACCAAGAAATAATGCATCAACATCGAGAAATTGCACAATCATCATAATTTGCTCAGCAATTTGTTATGTCCCAAACTCTTACTCTTTGTGATTACTACGGAATTATCCATCAAGCAATGAAGATTTTGCCGAATGATCAGTTAAAAATTGATTTTTTGGAGGCTCTGTCAGAACTTGAAGATAGTGAATGTCATAGGACAAGAAAATTCCCGAAGACAAGATTACACAAAGTTAAAGGTGTAAAGCAGGCGATCTATCGTGCAGATATTGATAAAGTTTCGGGCTGGCGTATTCACATTCAATATATTGATAGTCAAATTCATCTCAAAGACATCATTGAAGGTCAAAAACATGACGATGTTCTAGATGTGATTAAATCAAAAAAACAACGCTACGAATGATTCTGTCAACAACAAAAAATAATTAGGAAAAACAAAATGCGCGTTTTACATACAATGATTCGGGTTGGTGATTTGGAGCGATCGCTCGATTTTTACAGCAATGTGTTAGGCATGAAAATATTGCGCCGCAAAGACTATGAATCTGGGCGTTTTACCCTTGCTTTTGTTGGGTATGGTGATGAATCCAGTAGCGCGGTAATTGAACTAACTCACAATTGGGATACCGATCACTATGAAATTGGCACTGGGTATGGGCATATCGCCCTTGGCATGGAAAATATTTATACCGCCTGTGATGCAATTCGGGCAAAGGGCGGCAAGATTAGCCGCGAACCCGGTCCAATGAAACATGGCACTACGGAGATTGCCTTTGTTGAAGATCCTGACGGTTACAAAATTGAACTAATTCAACTCAAAAATCAGTAATCCTAGATTTATTATGATAAGAATGGGCGGCGCTTTGCGCCGTCCATCTTTACCTATTTAGAAAAATCCATCATGAATCTAACTCTTACTCCATCCCAAATACTGCTCTATGGTGTGGCGATCGCGGCGGGACTGGTATATCTGCCCTATTTGGTAGTTGCCTATGGACGTGTGAGTATCGGTATTGATATGAATGCGCCAAGGGCGATGTTCGATCGCTTGCCAGAATATGCAAAACGAGCAACATGGGCGCACCAAAATTCCTTTGAGGTGTTTGCATTGTTTGCGGCGGCGGCGCTTACGGCTTATGTGACCAATGTGGCTTCAGACAAAACTTCGCTATATGTATTAGCATTTTTGGCGGCGAGATTGTTGTTTAGTGTTTTTTATATACTCGATTTGCCTTGGTTGCGATCGCCGATGTGGGCGATCGGTATGGCTTGCATTGCGGGGCTATTTTCTACAAGTCTTGTGAATTAGGATTATAGTGAAGCGCGGCTCCGCCGCGCCAACCTATGATGTTAATCAAGGGGCGTATCTAAAATCTTTTTGAGAGCAGTTAATCCTTTTTTGAGTTGTCGTGAAACCGTCACAGCGCTGATGCCTAAAGTGTCAGCAACCTCACGGTGGGTAAATTCCTTTAAAAACACAAACTCCACTACTTCGCGAGTGCGATCTTCTAACAGATCAAGCGCTTGCTGGAGCCGAATATTATCTTCTTGGGCAAGTTGAAAACTTTGATATTTGTGATCTGTGACTAGATCGCCAATCGACATTGAGCTATCTTCACTGTGATCAATGGGTGTATCCAGACTAATTGGAGATCGGTTTTGACAGGCGAGTTTAATGTCATACCATTCATTGATCGTAATTCCCAAGGTATCGGCAACTTCTTGACTAGATGGTTCGCGTCCAGTCTCAGTACGTTTAGTCCGAATAATTTTGCAGCCTTGGTTATAGGTGGTTAACCATGCACGCGGCATTCGCACAGTCGGGCTTTTGTCGCGGAGATAATGCTGAATTTCCCCCTTGATATATGGCACGGCAAAAGAGCTAAAAGCATTACCTTTGCTGATGTCAAACCGCTCGATCGCATTGATTAAACCAATCGAACCAACCTGCATCAAGTCTTCAAAGCTTTCTTGACATTGATTTTTCCAGTGATAAGCTTCACGACGCACTAATCCAATATTAAGGTTTACGAGTTGATTGCGAAGTTTAATTGATGGATTGAGACGATAAGCTTGCAAAATTTGGAAGGTTTCCTGTTTGCGAGATGCTGTGGTTTGTGGGTCAACATCTTGTTCGCTCTTGGGTTCATTGCGATTGTCTAAATTTTGCCTTTGCAAAAAACTTTCTAGATGATGATGAACTTGTTTTCTCGCGAATTCAGAAAAATTTTGATTTTGCTCAGGATTAAATTGGATTAATGCTTTTTTTAAACCTTGTTTACCAACATCAAGCAATTCCCGATCCCTTGCACGGCGATCGCCTGCTCTGACATTAGCCACTCGCCGCTCAGATATTTCGGCACGATTAGATTCAGTGCGATTATGGGTATTTGGTTGATTAATTAAGGCTACTGGCAATGTAGCGATTGTTTCCCGAATTAATCCCATATAAATTTCGATAATCTGCTCTTGTAAATTTTGAGATGGCGCAATCCTATAGGCTCTAATTAGAGTCAGTATATTTTCATTAGTTAAATTGTTTTCTTCTTCTGCATCTAATGACATAGGGCAAACATCCTCAACGATGTAAGCAGCTAAAAGATTTGCCCAAAAAAGGATATTTACCCAATAAATAAGGGGAGAAATTTGCATACATGTGCTTAATACCGATAGGTTTTCGTTTGCTGATAGATTTCGCACACATAGATTTTTAGAAATTACGGTTCGCCGTTTATTTCTTTAATTTCCCCGTTATACCACTATCTTTAGTCTTGGTATTAATGCTAGTTTAAGTCTAGTGAAGATAGTTCGCAACTCCAAAATTATACAAGCAACTACAGATTTGATTTGGTATTCCTAAAGTGATCGTAACAATATCCAAGCGCAAAGCGATGTAAAGTTATATCAACATGATTAATGCTTCGTCTCCCGCAGGCACATAGGTTTGATTTATTCGCATTACGGCTAAGGCATTTGTGCCGATTGCACTCATTAAATTCCCCGAACTATAATTATTTAAGTAATTATTTACGGGTTGAAAAATAGGATTTCCCTTTGCATAAGTTAATTTTCCCCAAAGATAGGTTTCGCGCCGCCCCTGTGCATGAAGATCTTCTGTCGTGACGGCGCGGATAAATTGTGGATACCAGTAAGTTTCATTACTTCCATTCAATTTGGCGATCGCCCCTCGAATAAAGCGCCAAAAGCTGAGCATTGCCGAAACAGGATTTCCCGGAACTCCAAAATAAAGAACTTTATCCTCACTTCTATTCACATTAAGAGCGCGAGTGAAGGAAGCGAAAGTTAAAGGTTTTCCCGGTTTAATCGCCACTGACTGCACATGCATATCGGCTCCCATTTCTACCAGTAACTCATCCACATAATCATAGTCGCCCACTGACACACCGCCAGTGGAAATGACAATATCGGCGACAGCGATCGCCCTTCGCATGACGGATTCCAGTTCTTCGCGATCGTCTCGCACTACTCCAAAAGAAATAGCGATCGCTCCTGATTGATTGATTAAAGTCGATAGTGCATAAAGATTAGAATCGATAATTTGTCCCGATTGGAGTAACTGAGAATCTTCAAGTCTGACTAATTCATTGCCTGTGGAGATAATCACAACTTTCGGCTGACGAAAAACTTTGACTTGTTGACATCTTGCCGAAGCTAAAGCACCGATTTCTGTCGCACCTAATTTAGTTCCTGCTGTCACCAGTGTTGTCCCTGATTGAATGAATTCACCTTTACGGCGAACATATTCGCCTTGCTGCGGTTTAACTTTAAGTTGCAAAAAGTTACCAAGGCGATCGCTATCTTCTTGCATAACGACTGTATCTGCACCGATTGGTAACATTCCGCCAGTAAAAATACGGATGCATTCACCTTGGGCTAGAGTTCGAGAAGTTGCTACACCTGCGGGAATATCTTCGGGGGCGATCGCTAGTTTTAGCTCTTGGAGATTTTCTAAGTCGGCATAACGCAAAGCATAACCATCCATCGCTGAATTATCCCAATGGGGAAAGTCCAATTCGCTTTTAATGTCTTCAGCAAGAATTCGGTTTAAACTCTGTGATAACGGTAAAATTTCGCTATCAATCTCAGGATCAAACGGTTTGACTAAATCTAAAATTATTTTTTCGACTTCAGCAACGGGTAGCATAGCCATTTGGTAGGAGAGATAGCGGAGTAATGCTCTCTACTATAGAATTTATTTATGCGTATAGATATTGTCACCCTGTTTCCTGAATTTTTTACCTCGCCTTTGCAAACAAGTCTGCTGGGGAAAGCGATCGCTAATCAAATTGCCGATGTATATCTCACTAATCCCAGAGATTTCACCACCGATAAGCATCATCGTGTGGATGATGAACCCTATGGCGGCGGCGTGGGCATGTTGATGAAGCCCGATCCGATTTTTGCTGCTGTCGAGTCATTGCCGATTTTGCCAAAGCGTGAAATTATTTACTTGACTCCGCAGGGGCAGCCGATGAAGCAAGAGCTTTTTAAGGAATTAGTAACTTACGATCAGCTAGTTCTCATTTGTGGAAGTTATGAAGGCATTGATGAACGGGTATGTGAACATTTAGTCACCCGTGAAGTTTCCCTTGGTGATTTTGTGTTGACCTGTGGCGAGATTCCTGCGCTGGCGCTAATTAATGGAGTGGTGCGGTTACGTCCGGGGACTGTGGGAAAAGAAGATTCGCTCAAGTTTGAGAGTTTTGAAGATGGATTATTAGATTATCCGCAATATACCAGACCACCTGTATTTCGTGATTGGGAAGTTCCTGAAGTATTGCGATCGGGCAATCATAAGTTGATTGCAGAATGGAGAAAAGAACAACAAGTTTTGAGAACTAAACAGCGTCGTCCTGATTTGTTGTAATGGTTTTCAAGATGCCAATCGATCCCCCTCAATCCCCCTTAAAAAGGGGGAAGAAGATAATAGAAGATCTTTCCCCCCCTTCGTAAGGGGGGTTAGGGGGGATCTAAACCTTAAAACGTAGATAGACTTCTATCTTTTCTTCTTCCCTTTAGTCACCATCAAGATTTCTGATTGAGCAACTTCAGCATCGAGAATAGTTTGACCTGTTGCCGCTAGAAACACATCATCAAGACTGGGGCGCGACTGGGACAGACTAAATACATTAATATCAACCGCCGCTAATATATTTTGGATATCGCTAATAGCATTAGCATTGGGCGTGACAAATAGATTTACAGCATTACCCTGAGCCGCATTAATCGTAATGCTCTGGACAATTGGTAACTGTTGCAAAATTTTGCTTGCATGTTCGGCTTCATCACGTTCCGTAAATTCGCGAATCCTGATTGTGACCCGATCGCCACCGACTTTATTTTTTAGCTCATCCGTAGTGCCTTCCGCAATGATTTTGCCTTTATCAATGATGGCAACGCGATCGGCTAGGGCATCAATTTCTTCGAGATAGTGGCTGCTGATTAACACGGTAACACCCGATGCTCGAAGCTTGCGTAAAAATTCCCAAATCGCAATCCGCGTTTGAATATCTAAACCCACCGTTGGCTCGTCTAGAATCAGGACTGATGGTTGATGCAATAGCCCTGTGGCTAAATCTAAGCGTTTTTTCAGTCCACCCGAATAGGTTCCTGCAAGTTTATCGGCATAAGGCTCTAGTTGTAATAAATCTAAAACGCGATCAATGCGATCGCTGATTTGCTTGGGCGGAATATGATAAAGCGCCGCTTGAAATTTTAATAATTCTCGTCCTGTCAGGACTTTATCGATCGCTACTTCTTGAGCAATATAACCAAGGCGATCGCGGATGGTTCGAGGATCGGTCGTGCCAGCGACTTCAATTAATCCTGAATCAGGTGTGGTCAGAGTGCAGAGGCAGCGCATGGTTGTAGTCTTACCCGCGCCGTTAGGACCGAGCAATCCATAGATTTGTCCTTGCGTAACGTTTAGAGAAATTCCATCTACGGCAATAGTGTCGCCATAAGTCTTTTTTAGGTTTTCGATTCGTACTGCCGATTGCATGGTATCTAAAATTACGTTTTGTTAACTAACCATTTTAGCCGATAGTGGAACAGGCTTCTAGCCTGTTGACGGGCAAGATGCCCGTACCCTGCAATAAATTGCGGGCTAAAAGCTAAAATCCGTTGAAACGGGTTGAGTTTTAGAAATTAGTCAGTTTTAACTGACTTTAGCTTTGAGCCAAGAACTTTAGTTCTTGGTTACAATGGCAATGCTGACAATTCAGGAAACTGCGAGAATATCTAAGCAATAAGTGATTAAATGTTGGCAGAGGGCAAGCTAGGCGATCGCACCAATAGCAAAGGAGCTAAATAAATGACTCAAGATGACTATTTAGCCAGAATCGATGAACGTCTGGAGAGCTTGGTTAACCAGATCGAGCGATTGCTTCAGTACATTTATGCTGATAGCACGTCAACCAAGGCGGCTGTATTTGGCTTAGGTGACTACTTACAGGAATCTAATGATCGTATGGCGCGGATCGAGTTAGCGATCGAACGTCAAACAGCGATCGCTGAACAGCAAGCCCAAGCCGCTAAAAATCAAGCAGAAGCGGCGAAAACTCAAGCCGAAAACATTCGATTAATGATTGAAATGGTTAATCGAAGACAGGCTTAACTATGCGATCGGAGTACCAATTTAAGGCGGAACAGGGCGGGACAGTTACAACTAGCTATTTATTGAAAAACTTGGTAGCTATATCAACGGCGGGTAGGGGCTTAGAAAATAAATAGCCCTGTCCATATTCACAGCCGACATTTTGCAGCCATTGTAACTGCTCGGTGGTTTCGATCCCTTCAGCGATAATTGATAGTTGTAGTTGTTTACTCAGGGAAACGATCATATCCACAACTTGATATTTGCGCTGGTCTGATTGAATTTGACTTACAAAAGAGCGATCAATTTTTAAATTATCAACAGGGAAACGGTGTAAATAGCCGAGCGAAGAATATCCCGTACCAAAATCATCAATACTGATTTGAATATGGCGCGATCGCAGTTGTTCTAGTACCGTGATCGCGGTCTGGGCATTATCCATAATTGCGCTTTCAGTAATCTCCATTTTTAGATAATTAGGATCAATCGCAGTTTCCAATAGGACTTGATCAATGTCTTCTACTAAATTGGGACAGGCAAATTGACGTACTGACAGATTTACACTCATGGTTAGCTCAGTCCAACCTAGGTCATGCCAAGCTTTTAGTTGTAGACAAGATTGTTTTAAAATCATGATTCCCACAGGCACGATCAGCCCCGTCTCTTCCATGCAGGGAATAAATTCTAGAGGGGAAATCAGTCCGCGCTCAGGATGTCGCCAACGCACTAATGCTTCAAAACCGCTTATTTTTTCCGTGGCAAGATTGATAATCGGTTGGTAATAGGTAATAAATTCCTCTTGTTTCAGCGCTCTTTGGAGATCATTCTCTAGGGTTAGTCGGTTCAGAGTCGCTAAATACATTTGGCGATCGAAGATTTGATAAGACCCTTTACCCTTAATTTTTGCCTTATACATCGCAGTATCGGCATCCTGTAATAGCTCCTCAGGCTGTTGATCGAGGCTATGCCCCACAGCGATACCAATGCAAGCGCTAATGAATATTTCACAACCCGACACTATGAAAGGATTAACAAAGGATTGGAGGATTTTTTGGATATATGGCTCGATCGCTTGTTCAAGATTTTGGCGATCAATTTGATGTAACAAAAAACAAAACTCATCTTCTCCAATCCTTGCTAACAAATCCCCTGTGCGTAAATGTTGATTGAGGCGATCGCCGATCGCTTTGAGGAGTTGATTTCCGACTGCATAACCAAAAGCACCATTCACCAATTTGAATTGATCGCAATCAATGTAAACCACAGCAAAGGACAAATCCCCTGCTTCTAGAGTTGCGGTAATTTGTTGCAACAGAAACATCCGACTCGGCAAATGCGTGACGGTGTCCCGAAAAATCATGTTTTGCAGGTCAACGGTACGCTGTTCTACCGTCTTTTCTAGTAGAGCGTTGAATGAGGCTAATTGCTGATGTTGTTGATGAATGCGAATCATGGAGCGCACTCGCGCCTTTAACTCAACGCTATTCACGGGCTTGGTAATAAAATCATTTGCACCTGCGGTCAGACATTTGGCTAAGTCTTCCTTAGAACTCAGCGCCGTCACCATAATGATCGGCAAAGCCTCCCATTTAGGAATTTCTCGAATGCGATAACAGAACTCAATGCCATCAATTCCTGCCATCATCACATCTAGCAAAATGATGTCAGGCTTGATATTATCAAGGGAGAGTAATGCATCTAGTCCATTGGAGCAGTAATGCATTTGATAGTTTTGATCATGCAATAAAGTTTCGAGGACATCAAAATTATCTGGTTCGTCATCAATAACTAAAACACAAGGCTCGTACATTGTGGCTAATTTCCTAATGGTAATTCAATATTGATCGTGGTTCCTTGATTGTAAGTACTGGCAATAGAGAAACTACCCGCATAGTTTTCCACAATCTTGGTGACAATTTTTAATCCTAATCCCGCCCCCTGCTGCTCATATCGCTTACGCTCAAACTGCACAAATGCGCCGATTTTGGCAATTTGGTCTGTGGTCATTCCCAATCCCTGATCGGCGATCGCTAGATGAAATTTGTGATCAACTATAGCACTAGTTAATTTTACCTGCGTATTTGGTTTAGAAAATTTAAATGCATTTTCAATTAGTTCACTAATAATAATTTGCATGTCATGGTCAGCGACATTTGCAATTACTAGATCAAGATCATCATCAACGTCAAATTCACACAACAAGTCATTAACGCGACCATCTTTTTTGGCTTGTTTTTGGGCGACATCAATGATGAATAGGCGATCGACAGTTTTTTTGACTTGACCGTTATAGGATCTCGTCGTTGGAGCTTTGTGGGGGGCTAGTTCTAGATAGGCATAGTTTAAAAACTTACGAATCAAACATTCTAGTCGGGTAGCCGAGTCTTTTGCTAATAACAAAAACTCCTTGAGTTCTTCTGGAGTGATCGTTTCATATTCATCTAGTAAAATCGAGATCGCCCCCACGATTCCATTTAACGGCGTATTCAGTTCATGGGGCAAACTTGAAGCTAAATTACCACTTAATTCCTGTAAACTGTTTTGCAATAAATCAATAGTTCGAGTTTGTAGATTTGATAAATTTTTAATTTCGTCATACTGGCGTTTAATTCGCAGCATCGACTGGACTCTGGCTTTGAGTTCAAAGCTATTCACAGGTTTACCAATAAAATCATCGGCTCCTGCGTTGAGACATTGCGCGAGGTCTTCCTTGCTAGAGAGGGCTGTAACCATGATAATTGGCAAGTTTGCCCATTGCGGCATCGCTTTAAGCCGCCGACAAACTTCAATCCCATCAATCTCAGGCATCATCACATCTAACAAAATTAGATCGGGCTGAAGTGAATCAAGGGATTCAAGGGCATATTTGCCACTGGAAGCGTAGTGCAGTTGATAGTCTTGCTCAAATAAGAACGTCTCAATGACATCAAAGTTACTTGGTTCATCGTCAATGACGAGGATGTTGGTAGTTAGCGGATTCATGGAGTTATTTGGTGATTCTAATAACGAATGCGCGGATCAATCCAAGCATTGATGATATCTATAAGAATACTGGCGATCGTCACAATCAGGGCAAAAAACACCACAATTCCCTGTACAACTGGATAATCTCGACCGACGATCGCTTCAAATAATCGATTAGCCAGCCCCGGCCAAGAGAAGGTTACTTCGACAAGCACTGCGCCACCTAGCATCGAGGCGAGAGTTAAGCCGAGGATGGTGATTACGGGAATCATCGCATTTTTGAGCGCATGGTTAAACAAAATGGCGCTGGGTTTAATTCCTCTGGCTTTGGCGGCTTCCACATAGTCCGAAAGCAAGGTTTGGCGGAGATTCACGCGCACAATCCGCTCAAAAACACCGCTAATAACTATGCCCAGACTCATCGCTGGCAAAAACAAATATTGAATGCTTGTCCATAGGCTATCCCAATTGCCCTTGATTAAGGAATCAATTGTATATAGTCCAATCACCTGTGCTGGCGGATCGATACTGGCGGGAAATCTTGTGCCAATAGGAAACCAGCCTAACTGCACTGAGAATACTAGCTGCAAAATCATCCCTACCCAAAACAATGGCAATGAATAAGTAATAATTCCAAATAATCTGCCACCCACATCCCATTTAGAGTTGGGGCGCAACGCGGCAATAATTCCTACCGTTAAGCCAACTACGAGAGCAATAAGCAACGCATAAAGGGCTAACTCGGCTGTGGCTGGGAAAAAGTTTTTGATGATTTTCCAAACCGTCTGTTCACGGGTGCTGATCGATTTACCAAGATTGAACCGCAGCAAGTTTTGCATATATTCCCAATATTGCGAAAACAAAGAGCCTGTTAGTCCGACTTGTTGGCGCAGGGCAATTTTGACTTCTTCAGGGGCGCGTGGACCTAATATTGCATCAATGGGATCGCCAGGGGTAGCTCGCATCAGCAGGAACACAACCGAAGCGATCGCCCATAACATGATCGGTGCTAGGAGTAACCGCGCTGTAACGTAATAAAAAAGTGATTGGAGGCGACTGGACATAATTTCAATCTCTGGGGAAAATTAAATTTTTAAATTTTTTCTGCGGCGATTTCACCAACATAGGTTCCTAAACCGATCGCTGTGCGAATCAATGTCCCATGAACATCAACGGCACTATATTTGGTGATCGCTTCAGTAATCGGAACATCAATTACTTCGCGATTCACCCAAGCCACCATGCGATCGTATTTTTCTTGGGCAATTAAATCCAAAGCTGCCACCCCAAAAGCTGCACCGAGAATTCGATCCAGTGGTGAGGGCGTACTCCCCCTCTGTACATGACCTAAAACCGTGACTCGGCTCTCCATACCTGTTTTTAGACTAATTTGATCGCCCAGATACTGCCCAATCCCACCATAAAGAGTTTGACCAAGACTATTTGTATATTTTACAGGTTCACCCGTGGGCGTTTTTACGGCTTCAGCAACCACCATCGTACTAAAGTTAAAGCCGCGCATAGTTCTATTCATCAAGCGATCGCAGACTTCATCAAGGTTATATGGAATCTCTGGAATTAATACCACATGAGCGCCCCCCGCAATTCCTGCACTGACAGCAATATGTCCTGCATCGCGACCCATTACTTCTAGGATCATCACCCGACTATGGCTAATTGCTGTATAAGTTAGGCGATCGAGGGCTTCAACAGCAACACTTACCGCCGTATTAAAGCCGATCGAATTTTCGGTCGCACCCAAATCATTATCGATGGTTTTAGGAACTGCCACCAGATTCATGTTTCCTTGCTGGGCGAGTTTGCGAAGAATTGCCAAACTCCCATCACCGCCAATACCAATTAATGCGTCTAGTCCGAGTTTGTGATATCCCTCAATTACTTCTTCAGAGCGATCGAGAATGGAACCATCGGACATCGGATAAGCAAAGGGATTTCCCTTATTGACAGTTCCCAAAATCGTGCCGCCATAACGGAGGATTCCCGAAACTTTTTTGACATCTAGAAGTTCTGCTTCGACAGGACGATTCATCAGCCCTTGGGTTGCGCCCTTAATGCCATAAATCTCCATGTCATAGTCACGGGCGCGGCGGACTACGGCTCTAATCACCGCGTTTAGACCACCACAGTCTCCACCACTCGTCAAAATGCCAATGCGTTTAGTTTTAGTCATAGGTCTTTATTTCTACGGTCAATGAATCTAACAGATCCCCCTCAATCCCCCTTACAAAGGGGGAAGAAGATAATTTAATTAATTCTCCCCCCTTTACAAGGGGGGCTGTGGGGGATCTAGATAGTTGTTAAATGGTTTGGTCGCTACTTAATTATTAGTATTAGGGCGAATTAAAACAATTGGTGTTTGTTCTGATGCATTTCCCGCAGGATTCATTAAGAGCGCCTGATTGAGCAGCTTTTCCGATGCTCCCGAAGTCGAGGCTAAGACCTTAACCCGTCGCAAATCATTCACATCCACGATCGCCGCTTCTAGCCCCGTACCTGCTTTGATTTCATCGACTACAGCTTGGGGATTCTTGGGACCAAGGACAATGAACTGATCGTAGGGTGGCAAAGTACCTGTGACATCATCAATCAATCGAGCTTGTTCACCAGCTAGCATATAAAACACCCCAGGAACTCGGAATATAGCCTTGGCAAAGGAACCAATGATAAATGCAAAAGCAACTCGCCATGCTCCTGACTCATTAATCAAAGATTGCAACCCACAGGCGGTAGCCAGACTGGAAGTGCTTTTAAAGTAATAGCACAACCGCTTAGCTAACCATTTCGGCTGAATATCACTGGGATGATAGAAGTTCCCTTGCATAATCGCGATTGGAGTTTCGGCGATCGTTACGATATCACCAGGTTGAGAATGGCTGACCACATAGCGCTGCATCACTTCCACAGGATTATCCCCTGCTGAGAGAATGTGAGTGCGAATTGGCAGCACGTCAGCATCCTTAGTTGGTCGCCAGCGTTCCTTTTGGTTTGGATCGGGGAATTGTAAGGGAATAATGCAATGCTTAATTTTTTCTTCGCGTCCCGCAGGTCCATAGATCGTGTACTGCACTCGCACCCAAGCCGTTCGCAGTTCTTCCAGATTTCGACCACTTAAATCAATTTGAATCTCAACATCGGTGCTGTGATTAGGAGTGACAATGTAAGATTCCCAATAGTTATCATTGCGACTTGCCGAATTTGCATGGCGCGATCGCAATTCGATTTGAGTATTAATTCCTTCTAGGCTGTCACTGGATAGGAGCGAAACCACGGGATTAACTTCCACTAAAAAGACATCTAAATTTCGAGTTTTATTAGTCGCGGTTAATACCAACTCCAAGCGATAGTGATCTGGCTCATAGGTCAAAAATTGCCATACACCATTATCAAATTCAAGTAAGTTACCCTGCCGATTTTTATACTGCCACTCAAATAGCAACCACAGCAGTAAAACTAGACCCGCAAGAACAGCGATCGCCACACTAAAGCCTAACAAAATATTCATGACTGCTTAATCCCTGCGAATAGAATGCTTAAGAGTTTTGCAAAGCTCACCGATCGCATGTAATCCGCCATCAGGTTCCGCTAATTTTCTGACCATCGCACTGCCCACGATCGCCCCATCCGCATTCCAATCGATCACCTGCTTTGCATGTTCAGGCTGCGAGATCCCAAAACCAACAGCGATCGGCTTGTCGGTAATCACCCGAAGCTGTTCGATCATGATTCGCACCTCTTTCGCGACTTCGGTACGAACTCCCGTAACACCTGTAGCACTGACCACATAAATAAAGCCCTGCGACTTGTCAGCGATCGCGGCAACGCGATCAGGAGGGCTGGTCGGAGCAATTAATAAAATTACTTCGATCCCCGCTTTTTGAGCAGGTTCTAATAAAACATGGGACTCTTCAAGGGGTAAATCAGGAACGACTAAACCGCGTACCCCTGCTTCATAGATCTTCTTTAAGAAATTTTCTACGCCAATATTCAGGATTGGGTTGTAATAGGTAAATAAAATAATCGGCGATCGCAAATCTGGGGCAACATCCCGAACCACATCTAAAACCTTGTCTAGCGTTATCCCTTTTTGCAAAGCCCTTGTCGCCGCCGCCTGAATCACAGGACCATCGGCTAATGGGTCAGAATAAGGTACCCCCAGCTCGATCAAGTCTGCACCGTTTTGATCCAAGACCCTCAAAGCCTTTGCTGTCGTCTCTAAATTAGGATCACCAGCCGTAATAAAAGGGATCAGAGCGGCTTGCCCTCTAGCTCGCAGTTCTTCAAATCGAGCGGAAACGGATATCATGACGTAAAAATTCCCACAAAAGGTAGTCCGCTATTATAGTAGCGCCTCATGGATACTATATAAAAACCCAAATCATAAGGCTAGGCTGTCTAGGAATTAGCTGATGGCTCAAGGTAAATATCAGCGATCGCCTTTGCCATGTTTTGAGCTAAAAACTTCTCGGTAATCGTACTAACCCCAGCTTTGGCAAGTTTCTGAAGAATTTCTGGATTGTCGATCGCTTGGTTCATTGCTTGAGTTAGTCCTGCGATATCTTTGGGCTTGACGAGATAACCATTAACATTGTTGGTAATAACTTCAGAAATCCCATCAACATCGGTGACAATACAGGGCTTACCCATTGCTAGTGCTTCTAATAGGGCGATCGGTTGACCTTCCCAGAGTGAGGGCATTATGAATACATCGATCGCCGATAAAAATTCATACACATCACAACGTGCGCCTAAGAATAAAATGCGATCGCTAATTTTCAGATCATCGGCAAGTTTGATTAATTCATCTTTGAGTTCGCCGTCACCAATAATTAGCAATCGGGCGCGATCGCTGACCTTGGCAAAGGCTTTTAATAGATATTGATGACCTTTTTGTTCATGAAGTCTGCCTACATTGCCAAATATAAATTCAGTTGGGGCAATATCAAATATTTTTCGAGATGTTTCTTGGTTAATCGGCTGCGAAAATTTGTCGATTTCAATCCCGTTATAGACGATCGCTGTTTTTGATGGAGTTGCAACTTTGGCAGCGATCGATTTTTCATAATCAGAACGACAGACACAAATTATTTGATCTGTAACAGCTAAAAGTAACTGATCTATTTTTTGAAAAATAGCAGTTTTAATTTTTTGCTTGAGGGATTTGGTTTGAGCGGTATTGAGATAATGCAATCCGTGATAAGTATGAATAATTTTAGGCTTAGGTTTTAAGCAAGCAGCGACTAATCTTC
Organism: Pseudanabaena sp.; assembly: GCA_044355035.1. GTDB lineage: Bacteria > Cyanobacteriota > Cyanobacteriia > Pseudanabaenales > Pseudanabaenaceae > Pseudanabaena. The sequence goes on from JBIKYX010000017.1 coordinate 32,686, forward strand.
CCCAAAATCCTGCTGTGCCGCCATGTGTATGAATGACATCAAATTTTTGAGTTTTTAAAAGCTGATAAATATTTTGAAAGGATTGCCATGTGAGCTTATTCGATATGGCGATCGCATAGGTGGGAATTTCTAGTATTTGGGCTTGGTCAACTAGCCAGCCTGTTGATTCTGTGGCGATCGCTATTTCGATATTCTCGCGTTGCAGATACTTGGATAGTAATAGGACGTGCATTTGACCACCACCAAGGCTTGCGTCGTCAATTAGCTGTAATACCCTCATATTTGCTTCTTAATGTTAATGCTCATAAGGCTTGCAGAAAATCAGAATTTTTAACCTAGACAACAATTCTAGCGCCACTAATTGAAGGAAGCCCAGCCCAACCTGAAACAGAACTGCCATTCATTGTCCAGATACCAGCCCAACCTGCTCCTTGCAGCACAAGGTCATTCTTTCCATCGCCGTTGAAGTCACCTATTCCGACAATATTACCGCCACTAGTTGAAGGAAGCCCAGTCCAAGATGTAACAGTGCTACCATTCATTCCCCAGATACCTGACCAACCTGCGGCTTGATTTTGCAGCACAATGTCATTCTTGCCATCTCCATTGAAGTCACCTACTCCAACAATTTTAGCGCCACTAGTTGAAGCACTTGTGCCATCAGTTGAAACAAGCCCAGACCAAGATGTGACAGCAGTGCCATTCATTCCCCAGATACCAGCCCAACCTGCTGCTTGGTTTTGGATGATAAGGTCATTCTTTCCATCTCCATTGAAGTTACCTACCCCCACAATACTACCTCCACTGGTTGAAGGAAGCCCATTCCAAGATGTGACAGTGCTGCCATTCATTCCCCAGATACCAGCCCAACCTGCGGCTTGATTTTGCAGCACAATGTCATTCTTGCCATCTCCATTGAAGTCACCTACTCCGACAATTTTAGCGCCACTAGTTGAAGCACTTGTGCCATCAGTTGAAACAAGCCCAGACCAAGATGCGACAGCATTGCCATTCATTTCCCAGACACCTGCCCATCCTGCTGCTTGATTTTGCACCACAATATCATTCTTTCCATCTGCGTTGAAGTCACTATTCTTTTTAGAAGATGGTTTTATACTAAGGACACCACTACTTTGATTTAATGCAGATCCCGACAAACGCAAGAAAAATGTTCCTTGATTTACGTCTACTGTGAGTGAGTTACTATTAAATGCATTTTTTATGTTTGAGTCTTGTGAATCAAAAATGCTATTGTTATTGGAATCACTAAACAGTTGCAATACATTTACATCATTGTTAGAAAAACTAAAATCAAGCCTTCCAGGAAATCTTGTAGAAAACTCAATTGTCTCTTCATTAGTTACAAATTCGTTACTACCATATTCACTAATGCTTGAAAGCATGCTTAAAGCATATGCAACCGCTCCAAGAGACGGAATAAAAAAAACAAAGGGTCGAGCGTTAATAGTTCGAACCACATCTAACTTGTAGTCACTACCATTACCATTAATTCCTTTAACTACTGCATAATAATCGCCACTCTCTTTGAAGAGTGACGGAGATTCAATGGCTACAGTGTCTTGAATAAATCTATATAAAATATCAATTCTAGTATCGCTACTATCGAAGCCATTTCCATTATCATCACGAAAAAGTTCTAAGTCTAGATTCTGAGATAAACCGTATAGGTACATCTGAATAGACCCTGAACCATTGTAACTAAACCTATGAATATCTTGTGTACCAGTTAATGAAGTAGTTACAGTTTGTATCCTTCCTGAAAGAGGAATTAGAGTAGAAGATGCCATAGTTTTTAGGAATTTTAAAGGTTAACTTGTTGGGTCGAATGGCAACGGAAAAATATCATAATAAATAAGTCGGGCAAATCGCAACAATTGCAAATTCAAAATCTAGTCTAGTGATTCTGAAACCCTTATTCCAAGAGATATTTACAATTATAAATATTTCACTTGATCGCTGAAATGTCGCAAAATCGTTCTGGATTTATTTTAGCTGGGTAAATCTTAAGAATCACGGCTTAGATTTTTCTTTTTTACTAACCTTTGGGTTTCCATAAGGACTTTCTCTGTATTATCTTCTATTTTGTGTAAGTCCATAAGATTTATATAGACAACTTTTAACCTAGACAACAATTCTTCCGCCACTAGTTGAAGGAAGTCCAGCCCAACCTGTGACAGAACTGCCATTCATTGTCCAGATACCTGCCCAACCTGCTCCTTGGAGTACAAGGTCATTACTTCCATCGCCGTTGAAGTCACCTACTCCGACAATATTACCGCCACTAGTTGAAGGAAGCCCAGCCCAACCAGAAACAGAACTGCCATTCATTGTCCAGACACCTGCCCAACCTGCTCCTTGGAGTACAAGGTCATTACTTCCATCGCCGTTGAAGTCACCTACTCCGACAATATTACCGCCACTAGTTGAAGGAAGCCCAGCCCAACCTGTAACAGAACTACCATTCATTGTCCAGACACCTGCCCAACCTGCGGATTGGTTTTGAAGCACAATGTCATTCTTTCCATCTCCATTGAAGTCACCTGTCCCGACAATTTTGCCGCCACTAGTTGAAGGAAGTCCAGCCCAACCTGAGACAGTGCTACCATCCATTGTCCAGATACCTGCCCAACCTGCGGCTTGGTTTTGCAGTACAATATCATTCTTTCCATCTCCATTAAAGTCAGTTCTATTTGATCTGAATGGAGTAAATTGGTCTACGTCAATGATCCATAAACCTCCTTGACTCGACGGGGCTTGAACAGTTAAAAAAGCATATTTATTAACAATTTCAACGCTAGTTACAAAATTAGTTAATGATTGACCAAAGTAACGTATGACTGGCACATAGTCTGCCGCTAAAACTGGAGATGATGGGTTACTAATGTCAATAACGTCTAGTCCATGCACTCCCATAGCAACAAAAGCATATTTGCCAATAACCTGAACATCAAAGGCTTCTCCACCACTAGTATAAGAATAGCTTCCTTTAAGGAATGGAGCCGAAGGATTACTAACATCAATAATTTTTAAACCTTCATCACCAGCCGCAATATAGGCATAGTTGTTTACAACCGAGACGTGATTAATTGTTCCGTCTAAGCCCACAAACGAATATTCACCTAGTTTGGTAGGAGACGACTTATTCGTAATATCAATAATCTGGAGTCTTCCTGTAGAACCTGATTTGCTAACAGTATAAGCATAATTGTTGACAATATCGACAGCAGCGACTCGACCAATAATACCGATATTTATTCCTGCATTACTAACAAAAGTCGGTGAAGAGGGATTGGCAATATTAATGATTTGTAAGCCCGAAACTCCATCAGCAACATAGGCATATTGACCACTTATTTTAATATCTTGGGCATCACCAGAGGTATTAAAAGTGCTTGTTAAACTGGGAGAAAATGGGTTACTTACATTGATAATCCTTAGACCATTAGTTCCATCTGCTCCATAGGCAAAATTATTAATTACATCCAAGTCTGAAATATTGCCAGGATTATTAAAACTATTTTTAAGGATTGGCGATCGAGGATTACTAATGTCTATAACTCTGAAGTCAGTAGAAGATAAAAAATCAGCTATATAAGCATTATTTCCCAGCACTCGAACATCTCTAGGGTCACTAAGTCCCGTGTAATTTGCTATTAGAGGGATAGTTGTTAATGCTTGCTCGATCGCCGTTTCTTGCCCTCCAATCACAACTACCGCCTGATCATTTTCCGTTTGAATACGACTCAACTCAGATGAATTCAAACTGACTCCTCGCACCAAAGCTGAAAACAACTCCCCCTCATCCCCCCCACTATCCACTAGATTTACTTGAGCATCGACAAAATGCCCATATTCCTCCAACAAAGTACCAACTAAAGCCTCAGTTGTCGCATCACTAACATAAGAATCTGCCAAATAAATCATATTCGTGCTACTCGCATAAGCCCCGTTCGCACTACTCAAAATGCTACTACTAATCACCTCAATCTCAGGAGCATTACTGAAATTACCAGACTGCCATTGCAATCTTAATCTCAGCGCCGCCGCTCGGTTATAATCCTTTCCAAAAGCAACATCGAACAGACTCCAAAAATCATCCCGATTCGCAAAAACACTAAGTTGACCAAAAACCAATCTGAAAGCAGAATCAATAACCAAGCTCATAACTACCTCCAATAGAATCAGTCAACTTCATATATTGCACCGATATTTTGTCAGGTATCCACAGGTTTAGTCAAGACTAAACACAGCAATCTATCAGTTCTCAATCAGAAAAAATATTGATTGTCAAGCATTCTCATGGGATTAACTTAATAATTATTTACAAATACAAGCAATTATTCAAGAATAACCATCTCTCCCCCAATACATCACAAAAAACGCTTTATTTGTCCCTGAGATCTATATTACAAAATATCACTAACCTGATATAAGGGATCTCGCATGGTTGTTGTTAGAGTTTACCTGAAAGCTTTAGATACAAATTCAGAATATTGGTTTGAAATTTACCAAAATGTTTTTGATAGTAGTATAACTGACTATCTCGATAGTATTTGTTGACGCTCTTTTTTACTCCATGAGAGCTACCACCTAATAGATGAATGATGGTTGTTTGAGGATAATAAATAACTTTGTACCCTAGTTCTTTAACCCGCTTACAAATATCCTTATCTTCAAAGTACATAAAAAAGTTTTCATCAAATCCACCTATCTGCTCAAACACATCGCGCCGCATCATTAAGCAAGCACCTGTTACCCAACCAACTTCTTGAACTTTTGAATATTGGCGATCATATAAGTTTGCAAATAAGGAATGCCACTTATTATCTAGACAGTATTTGATTTTATCAAAAAATTCAACCGCTATATTTGGTAGATTCCCACAAGACAATTGATAGCTGCCATCCCGGAAAGTGATACGTGGACTTATTGCGGCAACATCACAGTTTTGTTGTAAATATTCTGACAATATCTTGGGTGTATTCTCCATCAAAATAGTATCAGTATTTAAAAATAGTAAATATTGACCTTGTGAGTGCTTAAAAGCAAGGTTATTTGCTTTCCCAAATCCTAAATTATCCCGACTACAAATAAGTTTAAAGGAAGTAAAATTATCTTTAACAATCCTGACGCTCTCATCTGTTGAAGAATTATCTACTATGATTACCTCGCAAACATCAGGGCTGATAAACTTATCGATGGAAGTTAGACATTCCTGTAAAAACTCGGCTCCATTATAGTTAACTAAAATAATTGAACAACAGACCATTTCAATCGTCCCTAATATAGCAATCCGAAATAATTTATAGATTTTTAAGAGTTGTGAAAGTCATTCCCGCAGGGCGCGACTCTCACAACTTATTACGGATTGCTATAGGATGAAGCAATACACGAAAGTTATTTAGCAAATAGATTAAAACGCCGTATAAAAGCCACAGGTTTACGCAGGACTGCCTTAATTTTGGGACGAGCCGACATCCAAGAGCGAACCCGTGAAAATGAAATTAAAAGATGATATACAGTTAGCTCACGCAGATCAGTTAAAAAGCTACGCTTTTCAATCTTAAATAAAGCTAAGTCAGGAAAATCAGTTAAGGTAGACAATCCAGAAGCCGCACGCGCAGTCGCCTCCAAAAATTGATGACCATACTTCCTGTCAGGCTCAAGATGACATCCTTCAGCCCACTCATTCCAAGCATTAATAAAAACAAGACTTTCTCTATCCTTATTAACATCTCTCGTTAAGTTAATTGTTTGAGATAACCAATACTCATAGTTTGAAGGACTTGAATTAGGAACGATAAAAGAGCGATCGCCTCGCCTTGCTGTATTATCCCATGAAGGAAAAACAGTTTTAAAAATGCGCTGACCTTCAGGTTTTCTATTTAAATACGATCTAGCGATCGCCTCATAAGGAACCACATAACCAACAAAATTACTTTTGAAGTTGATGTTGCTGTTCTGCGGCACGACACCTTCAAGGTTATGCGGAGGAAACTCTACTCCACTATCAAAACCAAATTGACTATAATCATTGTTCCCATGTGTTAAAGCTGCACAGAGATGTAGTTTTTCAATACCCACACTTCTTGCATACTCTCTCCAGACATCAAGGGTTTTGTTCGAATTTGGTAATTGTTGAGGTCTATAGACAATAATAAATGGCGCACCATCAATTTTGATATATCGAGCATCTGTTATTAGAGGGATCAAATCCTTAATAAAATTTAGATCATCCTCATCTGTGTAATTCTGTGCAATTAGTATCTGATGTTCTGCTGCATCCCAACGACGTGTCCAATTTTCGTTTGCCCAACAAATACAGAAAGGCATATCACTTTTTGGATCAGCTAACATATCATTCAGTGGTTGTTCTAGAAGGCGTTTACCCGAAAACCAATAATAATGATAGCAAAAACCATCAATCCCAAATTGCTTGGCTAATTTTATTTGTTCGTGCCTTGTCTCTCTGACTCGTAAATCATAAAACCCAAAATCAGTAGGTAAATGTGGTTGATAATGTCCATCGTAGAGTGGCTGTGCTTTTGTGACATTTGTCCATTCCGTAAAACCCTTACCCCACCACTCATCATTCTCAGGGATAGGATGAAATTGCGTTAAATAAAATGCGATCAGCTTTGGATTTTTAGACATTGAATCCCCGCTTTCTTAGGTATGACTTTAATTTACTCTTCTGCTCTTGCGAAAGCAATCTAAGTATAGTTTTACGAAAATAACCAGTTGAGCCGTAGGTTTTGTTCAATACATTCAGAGAGATACCTTGAAAAGCCACAGGCACTGCACTTAGTTGTATAGGTTCAGCTTCAAAGCTTTTAGGTACAGCATGAAGGACAACTTGGTAAACATAAGAAAAAGGGTTTAAAAGAATTTCTTTCTTAAATGCTTCTGGTAAACGTGACCACCGTTCAGCAAATTCAGTTTGCTCTGGTGAACGGACTACAAATCTAACATCAACAATTTTTAAGTTAGCGTCTTCAACCAACTGTTGAATATTTTTGATGCCAAAGAACCTGATGTGAGTCCGATCTAACAATCCCCATTCACCATATTGAAAATCTCCATCCCGCAAGCAACCAGCGATGACAGCATGTCCTACGTGTGGTAGTGAAATAACTATAGAACCATTATCGTTCAATAGAGTTGTCATATTCTTAAGGCAACTTAACGGGTCGTAAAGATGCTCTAAAACATCAGCAGCAACCACAACATCAAACTTTTGTTCTTCGGAAAATTTTTTATTCCAATGTGGGTCGTTTAAATCTGCGCTAATAACGTTAGGACAGAATTCTTTGAGTTTTTCGACATAATCGGGAAAAACTTCAAGTGCGGTTATATCGCAATGATTAAGGTCTTTTAATACATGTAAGATTGATCCTGGACCTGCACCAATTTCCAAAACTTTTTTTTGATTACCGACAAATCTCAATACATTAGCTGCGGCGGTATCAGAATTGGGATCAACTGCATAGGTATAGTTAAGTTGTTTTTCTTGCATCATTGAGGAGGAGAGAATAGAAGATTTTAGTAAATCCTAAACAAATACCCTGAGTTATGGGCTTAGATTGGGATGTATTCTAACCCTATTAGTGTTTGCATAGCAAGCAGCAAGAAATAGAAATAAGCTGATCCTATGCAGCATATCTGTTGAAGCATTACAGGCTATTTTCTCCAATGCTACGCATCTATACCAATCCTTAAAAAGAGATAAATCCTTTCGGGTTAATGTGTTTGTATCCTGTGTTACGGTTTATACCTCGTTCCTCTCGATCAGGAGGATGCAAGTCTAGATTTCCCAATCTCTATTAACCATCTCTGTACAGGTATTTCTACTAAATAGTAGATTACTAAGGAAATTGCTAAACACAGCCCTACTGCAATAAAGTAACTTCCTTGAGGAAATACAAGACCTTTAATGTTAGCCAAACCCTGATAAGTAGCCATACCCGCGTAGTGAGATATATACAAAGCATAGCTACTTTTACCGAGTATAACTATCCACTTGTGGCTTAGTAAACCTGAAGCGAAAGTTTTACCAGAAGCCAAAGAAAAAATGAATAAGGTAAATCCAGGCGTATAAACAGCATAAATCCCTGTCCCCATACCTCCCATAGTTAAATTATTTACTTGATAACCAATGCACATTAACAAGATGGAGAGTGCCAATAGACAATTGCGAATAGTTTTTTGTGGTAGGTTGTCATTTTCTTTTAATTTAACAAATAAACATCCAGCGGAACAACCAATCCAAAATTCAAAGCATCTCAAAAATGGGAGAAGATAGACAAAATAAGTAAGTGAATAACTTCTCACTTCCATTTCATTTATTGATGTTGCTCCTAATTTAAGACTACTTGTGTACCACAAAGGAAATAAATTTAGGGGCATATTCATTATGATCAAAAAAGCACTAACAATGATTAGACATAGCAATCCATAAAGTGTTACAGCAGTCCAAAAAAGAAAGCTCTCACGTTTGATTCTATTGAACAAAGTAATCACAAACGGAAAGCCCAAGTAAAAAATGACCTCAGCCGTAAGTGACCAAGCTGGTGGATTCCAAAAATATAGCCAAGGGTTTAGCATCGGTATAAAAACGGCTACCAGAGACAAATTAGCCAACCATGAAAGCACCAAAATGGGCGAATCAAGAGATATTCCATATGCTATTTTTGCCGCTTCAGGTGAACTCATCAGAAAAAGTAAACGGATCGGAATCATAGCAATCATCACAGTTATGAAAGCTGGGGCTAATCTCGCAAATCTAGCCCAAAAAAAATACCATAACTTAGTAGTGGAAAGCCTCGGCAGATAGCTGTAACTAAGAATAAATCCGCTTAAAATGAAAAATAGGGACACAGCAGACATGGCTGGCGCTTGCAAAGCTGTACTTATGCTAGTCATTCCAAAGCCCGGACTAAAATGATAAGCACAGACAACAAAAGCTGCAAAAAAACGAATCCCAGTTAGTTCAGGTATATCTTTCATTCCTACATCACTGGATTAAACTTATTACCCCGATTCAGATATTTTTGTTCAAGTTTAAATTCTCCTTGGTCAAATTGAGCTGGTCCCCTGCGTACCGTAAGTACCGAATGTTCTACCTGCAAACTTGCAACTAAATCAGGGACTGATGCAGACAACATTGCAATTTCGATCAAGAGATTTGTTAGCGATGGTGATTTTGCGGGAAAGTATTTACTCTTTTGCCATTCATCGCCAGCCCAATGAGCCCATCCCCAATCCTCAATTATGTAAATCCCACCAGGTCTTAACATCGGGAAAAGTGTTTCAAAAGAAGATTTAGTCTCAGCATAAAAGTGTGATGCGTCATCCACAACCAGATCTAACATTACTCCGTTAAACTCATCATCTACAATCTTTCGTAAACGCTCGCTGTCAGATTGATTGACTCCATAATATGTCCTGATTTGCTCTCGCAATCCCCTCTTGGCAATAAAGTTTTCCAAGGGTTGCACAGGCTCTTTTACATATTCAATTCCAACCAGTTTTAACGGCTCAAAGAGTAAAGCATATAGTGCTACGCTGCCGCCCTTATAAATACCAAGATCAACAATTTGCCGTATATTTTCTGAATCTCTCATTGCAACCGTATTTGTCACTAGTTTACGGGTTTTACCAAGGAGAAATCTTTCCTCAGTTGTTTGTGAGCGATTCAAATCTTCCGGATTATGCATCATCAAGAACTCAGCATCTGCCAATGTAAATCTTGCATCGTTGATCCAAATAGGGGTATGACTCATTTTCTCGTAGTTATGCTTATTTAAATAGATAAGTATTTGTTTGGTTGATTATCGTAAACTAATTTGTGCCAGTTTTTATATGCAATAGCTAACCAAGGGGACTTTTAGATTATCCAAATCGATATTTTAATCGAGATAATTTTGTTCAAAATCGTGATTTAATCTTAAACCAAATATTCCTGAGATGCCAAAATTTACTTCGCTGCATCATATCTATGCATTGACGAGACTGAGCTAATTCAGCTTGAGATTGAGCTAATTCAGCTTGAGACTGAGCTAATTCAGCTTGAGATTGAGCTAATTCAGCTTGAGATTGAGCTAATTCAGCTTGAGATTGAGCTAATTCAGCTTGAGATTGAGCTAATTCAGCTTGAGATTGAGCTAATTCAGCTTGAGATTGTTGAGTATAATAATCGGCTTGGTAAAGTTTGTTTTGTATATTTTCTACATCAGATTGAGATCTTAGCAACTGAAGACGATACATGTCTATTTGACCTCTTTCAGTTAAGATGTCAACATAACGCTCATTGAAAAGAATAGAGGCAGAAATCGATCCGTCAGTTTCAAGTGATTTACTAGCGATTAAAACCGAGTCATGCCAAACATTACTACCATCAGCATACTCTTCATCTTTCCACTGCGTAAATGTTTCTAAAACTTCGAGCTTGGCAAATTGAGCGATCGCTCTCATCCCATCTGGATAGAATCTCCAGCAGTCAACAGGATAACGATGTTCGTATCCACTCGAAGGAGCAATCATGCAGCAAAGTCCACCGGGCTTCATAACTCTAACGATTTCCATTATCGTTATCCAAAAATATTCGACATGTTCTAGTGTCTGACCAGAAATTAAAACATCAATGGAATTAGATTGTATTTCATTCCATTGATATGCATCTTGCAGAACAATGTCCACATTTTCGCCTTCAGCCAAATCAACTCCAACATACCGCCAACTTTCACAATCAAAAATGGGCTTATAAGATCCCCCAATATTTTGGCTGCCTAGGTCAAGTATAACTAACTGATCAGACTGTTTATCGAGAAGATATTTATCTCTAAAATACTTCATTTTATCGATCGAACTCTGATGCATCTAATGTCCCTAAATGTAGTTTGAATATAGTTTAAATTAATTTTATCACGTTAACTTCCATATCTATATCGACTAGCGCTGTAATTTTTTTGTTTGTCTTTGGCGGTAAAACTTGGAATACTATAGCATTGTCAATCCAATCTAGAGTTAGAGCTTCATAACTTTCTGCTACAGCTACAGTCAGACTATATGAGTTCGGTCTTAAAGGTAGTTTAAACTTAAACTTTGCTTCCAACTCTTCATTTTGTTCCAATTGCTCGATTTTAATATCCTCTTCATGGGTATTAGTGCCAATAATTTCAGTTCCATTTTTATCACATATAAAGAAACCGAAAATGCAGCCTTTAAGAGATTCATAAACTTTAGCCCTTATTGACAATATGACTTCTTGATTAAATTCAATAATTGGTGACTTGGTAATCCTTAAGCCCGAATTATCAAATAATTGAACCTCTTCGATTTTTGCTTTGCCACTCCCTCTACGAAATATTCCGCCAAATTCTTGATCTGGCTCTTGCATACTTTTAGTATCATTATTATTAAATAATGGGGGATGATCTTCATGTTTTTCTATTTCTATAGAGTCGCCATTTTTCTCTTGATATAAATCCTGTTCAGTTTGCAACAATCCTAATTCTAAATCTATTGCTAATTTTGAATATTCTTGAATTATTAAACTTGGCAGTCCAGTGCTAAATATTTTCCCTGCGTTGAGCATGATTGCCCGATCGCATAATGTTTTGATTGTGCTTGAATCGTGAGAAACAAATAAGGTCGTAACTCCCAAATCGATAAGTTCACGAATTTGGCGAATGCACTTATGCTGGAAAAAAATATCCCCTACAGAAAGAGCTTCATCAACAATCAAAATATCAGGGCTAACATTGACCGCAACCGAGAATGCTAAACGAACGAACATTCCACTAGAATAGGTCTTAACTGGCTGATCAATAAAATCACCAATATCTGCAAATCCAGCTATCTTGTCAAATCTGTCTTCAGTCTCACTTTGATTTAGACCTAGTAACCGAGCATTGAAAAATACATTCTGCCGCCCCGTAAATTCTGGGTTAAACCCACTTCCTAGCTCTAATAGAGCAGATACACGACCTTTTACTTTTACTTCGCCAGTTGTTGGGGTTAACGTGCCAGCAATTATTTGCAGTAATGTACTTTTACCAGAGCCATTGAGTCCGACAATTCCCACTGTTTGACCCTTCGATATTTCTAAATCAATATCTCGTAATGCCCAAAAATCCTTAGAGTAGCTTTTCTCATTAAGTAATATTTCTTTCAATCTATCGGCAGGATGTTCGTAACGCTTAAAGCGTTTTGATACGTTTTTTAGAGAAATTATAATTTCTTCTTTCATATTGATTGACGCTGTAAATCCTCAAAATTTAAATGGATCTATCAAGTATTTGATTTATAGGACATCTGCAAATGCGGGACGCAATTTTCTGTAAACTGACAGACCAAGCCAAAACACGATGCTAGATATCAAAACAGATACACCCCACTCATTCCAGTGCTTGATTTCTCCTACTAACACTATATCTCGATAAATCTGAGAAATTGCAGCTATTGGATTTAGCCAAAATACCCAAGCTCGAAAAGATTCAGGGATTGCTGAGGCAGGATAAATGATTGGAGTCATATAAAACCAAATATTTAGAACCACGCCCAGCGTTTGTGGGATATCACGCAAAAATACTGTTAGCCCTGCGGCAAGATAACCTAAGCCCGCTGTTAATAATAACTGTGTAATCCAAATCAACGGTAATAGCGTTAATGTGATGTGTAAAGTATGGGTGGTTAAGGCTACAAAAAAGATTAAAGCTATTAGCCCAAAAGCACTTTCAATAAATGCCGAAAAGACTGGTACTAACGGTAACAAAGTTAGAGGAAATACCACTTTTTTCACTAGATTGGGTTGGTTGATGACTGAGTTGGCAGCTTGTGTCAATCCACCCGTAAATGAAAGCCAAGGCAACAATCCCGCAAAAACCCATAGACCGAAAGTAAAGTTGTTTTCTGGCAAACCATGCAGACTAAGTTTTACGTTAAGCACGATCCCAAATACATAGGTGTAGATCAATAACTGGGATAACTGATTGACCAATGGCCATAGATTACCCAAAACCGAACCTTTATAGCGAGATTCTAGATCTCGCCGAACCAAAACTCTTAGCAGATCAAACTTAGCCCATTGCTGATTATTAAAAGGCAGAAACTTTTTTAATTTCCCTGTTTTGCAGAAAACCCCGCGTATCGTTTGCAACAATCATTAACTCCAATATTTTTTAGCTTTTATACTACCATTTTTAAATGGGTAAGTTATCGGGATCGATACCTTGCGATCGCAACTATGCTTCCAACATAAGTTATTAGAGGCAAATTCGCTCGTTGACTTTCAGCCTCAGCACATTCAAACACCCAAAAATGAATCTCTGCTTTCTACATGATCTCAAGTTGCGAATCATCACCAACGAGAAAACGTAATGCTTGGGGACGCTTAGGAGAAACTTTCATCGACACTCTTTGTCCGATCACACTATCAACAATACGCTGATGAATGCCTGTGATTTTGGTGTCATTGAGAATGACGCTATGTTCGATATCGGTATCGATGATGGTAATGCGATCGCTAATACTGGTATATGGTCCAATATAGGCATGTTCGAGATGACAATTTTCGCCAATGATCACTGGCCCGCGAATTTTGCAGCCAATTACCTTAGAGCCTTTACCGATCGCTACACGACCACTAATATTGCTGTCATTGTCGATCGCTCCAAGATTCTGCGATTTGAGTCTCGCATCGAGGACAATTTGGTTAGCGGCGAGGATATCGTCTTTTTTGCCTGTATCTAGCCACCAGCCCTCTAATTCATCGGCTTCTACTTTTTGATTAGTGTCGATTAATTTTTGGATCGCATCAGTAATTTCTAGCTCACCTCTAGCTGACGGAGCAATTTGGGCGATCGCCTGATGAATTGTATTTTTAAAGAAATAGACCCCGACCAAAGCCAGATTTGATTCAGGCTGTTTGGGTTTTTCGACTAATTTGATCACTTTACCCGCAGCATCAACAGTGGCAACGCCAAAGGCAGTGGGGTCAGAGACTTGGCGCAATAAAATCAGAGCATCTAATTGTTTTTGCTGGAAACTTGCCAAGAATTTATTTAAATCTGATTCGATCAGGTTGTCACCAAGAAACATGATGAAAGAGTCTTCACCAAGGAATGGCTGGGAGATCTTGACAGCATGGGCTAAGCCTGATGGGTGATCTTGGAGAATATAGGTAATATTTGCCCCAAAGCGATCGCCTGATCCTGTTTTGCTTTTGACTTCATCGCCAGTTTCGGGACTGATCACAATGCCTATATCGGTGATACCTGCGGCGACAATACTTTCGATGCAGTACCAAAGGATGGGTTTATTGGCAACGGGTACGAGTTGTTTTGCGCCTGTATAGGTGAGAGGGCGTAACCTTGTTCCTTTGCCACCAGAGAGAATTAGAGCTTTCATGTTTTTAAATGGTAAATGCTAGACAAATTTTCCCAATCAGAGCCACTTTGAGAGGTTGACTCATCTTGCATACCATTGGCTGTAATGTTCTTGGAATACTTTCTTGTCCTTGACTGCTTGCCACCAGTCTGTGTTTTGTTTGTACCAAGCTACGGTTTGCGCCATGCCTCGCTGAAAGTCCCATTGACGCTGCCAGCCTAATGCTTCAGTTGCACTAGGATCAACAGAATAACGGTAATCATGTCCTGGGCGATCGCTGACAGATTGCATCAAGGATTCGGGGCGATCGAGCAATCCTAAAATAGTTTTGGCAACCTCGATGCCATTGACTTCCATGCGTGCGCCAAGGTTATAGGCTTTACCGCTCTGTCCTGCGTGTAACACCGTGTCAATGCCTGAGCAATGATCTTCGACATAGAGATAATCACGGACGGCGGAACCATCACCATAAATAGGCAAAGATTTTGATTCTAGGGCATTGGTGATGAAGAGAGGAATAATTTTTTCAGGATATTGATACAGCCCGTAAGTATTCGAGCCACGGGTAATCACCACATCTAAACCATAGCTAATGCCATAGGAGAAGACTAAATGCTCTGCTCCTGCTTTGGATGCGGCATAGGGACTGCGTGGTGATAGGGAATCTGACTCAAGGGAATGGCGATCGCTACCGACGAGATCTCCGTAAACTTCATCGGTGGAAACATGGAGAAAGCGTTTGATTTGATGTTTTCTTGCTGCTTCTAATAATAGTAATGTGCCTTCGATATTAGTACGGATGAAGGGAAGGGGATCTCGCAGGCTGCGATCAACATGGCTTTCGGCGGCAAAGTTGAGGATCGCATCGACACCAGTCACAGCTTTTTCCACATCTTCAGGAGTGGCAATATCGCCTTGAATGAAAGTAATGCGATCGCTGACATCCTTAAGATTATCTAAATTCCCTGCATAGGTGAGCTTATCTAAAACCACAATCTCCCATGTGGGATGCTGATTTAAGGCGTAATGAACATAATTAGAGCCAATAAATCCTGCTCCCCCTGTAACCAGCACCTTTTGAAATTTTTCGACTGGACTCATGCAAATAACTCCGCTTCTGTTAATAATTTGCCAACAGCATCTTTCGCAGACACAATCGGTTGGTCTGTGAGTTGCCACGCGATCGCCAACTCAGGATCGTTCCACAATAAACTGCGCTCTTCACTGGGCGCATAATAATCTGTCGCTTTATAGGCAACTTCAGCAAAATCAGACAAGACCGCGAAGCCGTGGGCAAATCCAACAGGAATCCATAGTTGCTGATAGTTTTCTGCGCTAAGAATATAACTGACCGATTTACCAAAGGTTGGCGAACCCTGCCGCAAATCTACAGCCACATCTTGAATTGTGCCTGCTAAAGCTCTTACCAATTTGCCTTGAGGTTTACCGATTTGGTAATGCAGTCCCCGTAGCACATTCTTTTGCGATCGCGAATGATTATCTTGGACAAAGGTGAGATCTAAACCTGTTTTTTCGCAAAAAGCCTTTTGGTTATATGACTCATAAAAAAAGCCGCGATCGTCACCAAATACCCTAGGAGTAATTAGTAAGACATCAGGAATTTTTGTGACTTCGACTTTCATGTTTTATACATATTTTATAAAGATTTTGCGTGACACTGACTACAAAATTACGGCTCAGAATAGCATTTGCAATAGTAATTGATCGAACACCATTACTCCTTTCGCAGTCAAGAAATAGTGGTGTTCAGCTTTGCCTCGCACCGCTACTTCGTCGATTAACAAGCAAAAGTGCGGTGTTGTAGACATGGCATCTGACGACGAATTTGATCGATGCGAGATGCTTGGATCTCGGCGATCGCTACACCTGTACGATCGCCTGCATCAGCAAGCACAATTCCCCAAGGATCGACAATCATCGCGTGACCATGAGATTGACGGCGGGGCGTATGCATCCCAACTTGAGCAGGTGCAATTACATAACTAGTATTTTCGATCGCCCTAGCTTGTAATAACACTTGCCAATGATCTTTACCCGTAAAGGCAGTAAAGGCGGCGGGAACAAACAATACATTTGCACCATTTTTTGACAAATACCGATATAGCTCTGGAAACCTCACGTCATAGCAAACTGACAGCCCTAAATTGCCATATTTTTCCGAATGATACACAGGTGGTGATTCAGTACCTGCTAGCACGGTTGCCGACTCTTGATAGGTGTTGCCATCAGGTAGATTGACATCAAACAAATGCATCTTGCGATAACGCGCCAACTCCTCACCTTCACGACCAACCAGCAAAGCCGTGTTATACATCTTAATTGGCGATGAATTGCTGGGTGTATTCACTGGCACTGGAAACCCGCCGCCAAGCAACAGGATTTGGTATCGTTGTGCGAGTGTAATTAAAAACTTTTCACTCTTTTCGGCAATTTCTCTAGAAAGCCTTGTTTTTTCAACTTCGTCACCTAAAAACGAAAAATTTTCGGGTAAACAAACTAACTCCGCACCTCGATTTACGGCAAGTTGGATTAAATCTTCTGCTTGGGCAAGATTTTTATCTACATCCGCAACACTGGTCATTTGTACAGCCGCAGCCAAATATGACTTCATCACAATCCTTAAAGCATTACCACATGGTTTAGTGATCTAGATTACCCTGAGGCGCGATCGCATAACCAAATATTTAAATAATAGTAATTTTTTTTACTAATCAGCTAAAAATATGCAGCCGTACTTCACGCCGCAACTTTAACTAAAAAGTAAGTCTCGCCGTGACTCATTCTTGGGTTTGATCAGCCAATTTTGCCAGTAACGATATAGGCTACTCGCAAACCAACATTAGTGGCATGATCAGCCATACGTTCAAGGTGGTGAATTGCTAATATCATGAGCATTACAGGTTCTAATGGCTCACCATATAACCTTTGCGCGGCAATTAGATCGTAAATTCGCTTGTAGTCATCGTCCACAGCATCATCTTTAGCTTTGATCTGTAAGCCAATATTTTCATCAAGATTTGCTAATGCTTCTAGACTCATCGCCAGCATGGCGCGACAACGATGAAACATGATTTGCAGATCGCCCAGATGGGGGGATGGCGGGTAGGGAAAAAGTTTGATGGCAATATCGCCAAGATTTTCGGCATAGTCGCCAATCCTTTCAATATCACGGATCAATTGCATCAGAGCGCTGAGCAATCTCAGGTCACGAGCAACAGGTGACTGTAAAGCAATTAAACTTATACAGTCAATTTCAATTTGGCGATAAATTTGATCGATTTGTTTGTCTTGGGCATCAATACGTTTCGCGGATTCAAGGTCACGATCAAATAGGGCGGCATGGGCTAGAAGAAACGAATTTTCCACCAGAGCGCCCATTCGCAATGTGTCTTGTTCTAGACGATTTAATTGCCGCTCAAAACTGCTTCTTGTGCGTTTCTGACCTTGATATGAGGTTTCTAACATGGACTTCCTCGAAATCAAAGAAATCAAATCGGGTAAAATTAAAGCCGTATCTCGTATGTTTACATATATTTTAGTCTTTGAAAGTGTTTGCAAATACTCCCTCAAAATACTTGTCGCCCTGAAGTTTCCTATTACACAAAACTAAAGTGGTCGAGGAATTTTGCTCAAAGCCAATATGTTCGTAAAACTCAGTCTGATGCGTAGTCATTAAGTATACGCGCTCAACATCACAAACAAAGGGGTGTGCTAACACAGTTTGCACTAACTTGCGTCCTAAGCCTGCTCCCCGATAATCTGGATCAATGACCACATCCCAAATAGTTGCTCGATAAACGCCGTCACTGGTGGCGCGAGCATGACCGATCAATTTTTCGCCATCCCATACGGTGACAACAGGTTTAGAGTTGGCGATCGCGATCTCTAACCCCTCTAAAGTACGTTCCTTTGCCCAAAAAGCCCCTATTTTTAATAAACTTTGCAACTGCTCTAAATCGACTTCCTCGTGGCGATCGCTAAAGCGAATGTGACGATGATCCATGCGATGATCCATGTATTTGAATTCCCGAATTTATTAACCCTTTATTAATCCCTTGATTAACCCGTCACAAAATCCTGACATACTGGCGATCGCGTGACTGTATCAGTTTTTGCTTTAGAGCGAACCATGTCTACAAAAAAAGAGCGCATTGCGCTCTTTTTTTATGTTAAATAAGCGTTCGCTTATTTG
The DNA here is from genome assembly GCA_044355035.1 of Pseudanabaena sp. GTDB lineage: Bacteria > Cyanobacteriota > Cyanobacteriia > Pseudanabaenales > Pseudanabaenaceae > Pseudanabaena. The sequence goes on from JBIKYX010000017.1 coordinate 51,308, forward strand.
GTTGCTTGCCAAGGCTCAGATAAATAAACCTTTTTCGCTAACCCAAGCATTTGAAGTAAACTAATTACTGCCCAAGTTGGATCAAACTCCCACCATTTCAAGCCAGCCTTAGCGGACTTAGGAAAAGCATGGTGATTGTTGTGCCAGCCTTCGCCATAGGTCAAAATGGCAGCCCACCAAAGATTTGTGGAATGATCGGCGACTTCATTAAAGTTTTTGTAGCCCCATTTGTGACAAGCCGAGTTAATCAACCAAGTGCTATGCCAAAGCACCACTGATCGTACAGCCATACCATAAACAAGGAAAGAAGCACCTAGTCCCGAAAATAGTTTTTCGCCAATGAAATAGATCAGAAATCCCAGAGGAACTTGCAATACCAAGAAATATCGATCTAGAAATGCGTAGTAAGGATCTGAGGCAAGATCGGGCGCGAATTTTTTATAGCTCTCGCGTTCAAAATGTTCGGGACGAGAACGAATAATCCACATAATGTGGCTAAACCAAAAACCACGATTTGCTGAGTATGGATCTTTGTCGTTATCTTCGGTAAAACCATGATGTTGTCGATGACCGCCAACCCAAAACACTGGACCACCCTGAACTGCCAAGGCTCCGATTGTGGTGAGAATATACTCTAACCACTTCGGTACTTGAAAACTACGATGACTCAGCATACGGTGATAAGCAAGGCAAATGCCAATGCTGCCTAGTAACCAATGTAGAAAGACGGTGAGAATTACAGCCTGCCATGAGAAGTAAAAGGGGGCTGCTAGAGCGGCGAGATGAAAGGCACTGAAAAATCCGACATTTGTCCAATTCAGTTTTTGTTCAGTGGGGAGAGTATTGATAGTGGCGGTCATGAAATAACCATGAAATAACTTAGGGTGTGGTGAGGAGATGCAAGTATCACTTACAATCTATTAAAATATATATCAAGTCTAACTGCTTTTTAAGCAATAATGCAAGTGTCACTTACATTATTTGCCAAATATTATTTGCCAAATAATTTGCCAAATCATCTTAATGGTACATACTCTCCTGTCAGTATCTCGCGTTCCCACTAGACAGCGCATTGTCAATACAGCGTTGGAATTGTTTGCTAGCAAAGGAATCACCGAGACAACTACCCGTCAAATTGCTGACTTCGCTCAGGTGAATGAAGTTACTTTATTTCGTCACTTTGGCAACAAGCATGGTTTATTGTTGGCTGTTTTGCAGGAATGTTTGCAAAAATATTTGCAAATGGCTCAAGTGCATGAACCATTTGTTGGTTCAGAGATGGTGTCGGATATGAATACACAGAGAGATTTGCGCCAATTTTTAAAAGACTATATCCAAGGTTCATTGCAAGCTTTGGAAACTGTGCCTGAATTAATGCGATCGCTAATTGGTGAGGCGGGACAGTATCCCCTCGAAAGCCGCCAAGCTCTTGCTCAGGGAATCCATCAAGTTAATCAAACGATCGCTACAGCTATTCATGATGTATTAATCAATTCACGGATGCAATATTCATTGCCACCAATTCGGCTGGCGAACTTACTAAATACTTGTATTTTGGGTTATGCCGTGATCACTTTGACTAGTGATGTGCAGAAGATTTGGGGCGATCGCGATGACTTTATTGATACCTTGGTGGACATGTTTGTGCAAGAAGTGATCCCCAGCGCGACAGCAAATCCAATTCAACTGCGTCCAATCATCGATATTCCTGCGGAGACAGTCCGCGAAATAATTTTGCAAGCGAAAAAATGTGGGGCAGAGGAATATGCGATCGCCTATTTGTTATTTGGGGCAGGGCTGACGGCGATCGAAATCACGCGCTTACGGCTCAAGGATTACCAAATTCAGGCAAATCATGGGATTTTGTGGATTAGTACCGTAGCTAGCGATCCCTTAGAACAGGCAAGAGAACAGGCGCGAGAACAGGGAAGGGTACAGGCAAGAGAACAGGGACGCTCTGTACCAATTAATCAAAAAATTCTTGGTCATCGTTATGGTTCAGCGACCAATAATCCGCTTATGGCTTATCTCAAGGGTCGGAAAAAGGATAGTAAAAAAAATGATTCTGAAACCGATCTAAAAGTACTTAAACCCCAAGATAGCGATCGCATGTTTGTTAGTGATGATCATCAACCCCTATCTGTAGCGGAAATCGAACAGCTTTGGCAAAAATGGACACAGCCCTATCGCAATTTCAATTATTCTGCGATCGCCATTGAGCAAGCCCGACATACTTGGTGTTTGGAAATGTTAGCGCGTGGAATTGATGTGGATAGTTTTTGCATAATTAGTGGACTCAAGCCCAAGGAGTTGCAAGCCTATCAAATTCGCCTCAAGGAAAAATTAGCCATTGATCAGGCGATCGCCCTTGATGCTTAAATATTTGCTAGTGCTATGCAGGAGCAGCTATATTTTTGAATTTTGAGGTAGCTACTTTTTACTAAACTCTTAGTCTTAGTGTATAATTCGGGCGTTCTCTCTACTCATTTTTTTGAGTATGGGGATTTAAATGTTTTTGTAATGTTTTGGTATTGATTTAGTACTAAAAAGCAACAAGCGTCCTTTTTGAGAGGCAAACAGGTTGGCACTATCGGCGTTCAGATCGGCATTTCCAATTGGAGTTTTGGGTAGAGAAGCAAAGTGAGAGTTCCCCTAGACTGTTATCGCATTCTTGGTTTGACACACCTGTCAGGGCTAGAAAAAATCCATCAAGCCCATCGCGATCGCCTGCTCTCTATGCCGAGGCGTGAATATTCTGATGCGGCGATCGCCTCTCGTAAGCGAATTATTGATCGGGCATATGAAATATTAATTGATCGCGATCAGGCTGCCCTAAATGCCACTAGTAATCTCGATGAACCAACCAGCGATCGCCCCAATACCCCTCCTGTAAACAATCCTCTAAGTGTCACCGCCCCAAATCAACTCGAAGCTGATGAAAGAGACTTTGCAGGGCTATTACTAATTTTGTATGAACTTGGTGAATCTGAAAAAGTTCTATCCCTAGCCAAGCCCTATTACGATCCTGAAGAAGCCGAGTATCAGTCCCCTAGAATCTCGCCTCACGATCCCGATTTGGTGCTGTCTGTTTCGTTGTCCTTTTTAGAGCTAGGGCGTGAAAACTGGAAACAGGGACAATATGAATTGGCAGCTATTTCTCTTGAGTCTGCCCAAGAAATTTTGTTGCGGGAAGGACTATTTCTGAGTATTCGTAGTGAAATACAAGCGGATCTATTTCGATTGCGTCCCTATCGTATCCTTGAATTGTTGGCAACCCCTGACAATCATGCTAGCGATCATCGCAAAGGGATGTCTCTCTTGCAAGAAATGCTGGATGCTCGACGCGGTATTGATGGTTCGGGCAATGACTACTCTAGTTTGGGCATTGATGACTTTTTGCGGTTTATTCAGCAATTACGCAGCTACATGACGGCGATCGAGCAGCAAACCCTGTTTGAAGATGAAGCCCGCCGCCCTTCCTCTGTGGCAACTTATTTAGCCGTATATGCTTTGATTGCGCGGGGATTTTCGCAACGACAGCCAGCTTTAATTCGCCGCGCCAAAGGGCTGTTGGTCAAACTCAGTGCAAGACAGGATATTTATCTGGAAAAGGCGGTATGTGCTTTATTGCTGGGACAAACGGAAGAGGCAAGCGCAGCGATCGATAGTAGTTCGGAGGCTGATCAAATTGCTTTCATCCGCCAAAATTCTGAGGGTGCGCCCGATCTATTGCCAGGGCTATGTCTGTATAGTGAGCGCTGGATGCAGGAGGAGGTATATCCCCATTTTCGCGACCTGATGAGTCAAATTGTTTCTCTCAAAGATTATTTTGCCGATGAACAGGTGCAAGCATATTTGGAAGAATTGCCAAATACATCTGCTTTGTCTTCGGAATGGACTTCTCCTGTGGGTAGCGATCGCCTAACATCGATGCTGAATTCTCCAAAAGATATTCCGACCGCAAGGATCGGTTTTGAGCGGGCTAAATTTGACAATGAGTCTAGTGCTACCAACAGCAACAATGAGCCAAGACTTTCTAAGTATGCGCCTGAATCTCCCAATCGTTTTCAGCGATCAGCCACACCCGTCATTGATCGCGCTGAATCCCAATCCAACATTTCGCGAGATCTGTCTAAATCTCGCCGTTCTAGTAATATTCCTCCCGCCAGAAATTCATCCCAAAATATTTCTGAGGCTGTCAAGGAAATCAAACGTCCATCTGGCTCGATTAATTCATCTTCTAATTCATCATCAAAACGCAAATTTAATGTCGGTCGCTTGATCATCGTCATTGCAACAGCGATCGCTTTAATCGGTGGTTCAATCGGGCTAGTAGTTTGGGCTTTTCGAGCTTTAACTGGCTCCTCTCGGTCTGAAGCTTTTATTCCATTAGAAAAAGCGATCGCCCCCATCGTCGAAACCATTACTGCTCCAACAGCGATCGCTGTTGCTTCGACAGGACCATTGGATAAAGAAACCGCCGTCAAGGTAATCGAAGCATGGCAATCCACGAAAGCTAAGGCTTTGGGCAACACCTATGAAGACAATCTCTTAGAAGAGATCTTGACTGAGCCTGTTTTGAGTGATTGGAAAGGTCGCTCCAAAGATCTCAAGGCAAGTAATTCCTATTTGCAGTATCAAGTTAAGTCAAGCGAAGTTGAAAAAGTAATTCCTGATGGTGATAACAAAGCTAAGGTTGTAGTAAAAATTTCCGAATCACGCAATTATTTTTTCAACGGCGAACTGGATCGTAGTGCCTCTAAGGAAGACTCCAACTATTCTGTTGAATATGATTTAGTCCGAAAAGATAATAAATGGTTAATTCGCGAAATGTTGGTTTTTTAACTAATAACTAAATCGCAAAAACAGAGAAAGACACAAAATGCGGCGCGATTCCATCTTTTACAAATTATTTCAACAATTTCCACCCTTACTATTTCAACCCACATTCCGCTCGTAATGGAAGCCTAAAAATATTTACAACGAGACAATGAGGGTTTCAGCGATTTTCTGGAAAATTAATGATAATAATTTCTATTAGTATGTCATTATTGACAATATTAAAATAACGATATTTTTCTGACAAGAACCCAAAACACTTGCTGTATAAGGATTTGCATTCTAAATATTTTTTTCAGTAAAATAAGAGCGGAATGTGGGTTTCAACTTTTGCCGTCGCCCCCACCTAATGCTGATGCATATCGCTTTGATTCAGTGGCAGTCAAGGAACCCAAGTTTGAGATTGATGGCGTATTTTTACCCAATGAAGCCAATGGTGTTGTTTACTTTTGTGAGGTGCAGTTCCAAAAAGACGAGCAGCTTTATGAAAGAGTATTTGCGGAATCTTTGTTATATTTTTATCGTCATCGTGATCGCTTTAGTGATTGGCAAGCAGTAATAATCTATCCATCAAGATCTACAGAACAAAGCAAAATTGCTCCCTATGAAGACTTACTCAATAGCGATCGCGTCCATCGTATATATTTTACCCACATTCCGCTCGTAATGGAAGGTAAAAAATAATTAAGAAACAGGTACAGGGAGAAGATAGTAGCGTTGGCAGGCGGGAGAGAAGAAATTTAAAATGCGAAGGCGAAGATCTGACGTAATTGCTCAACTCAGAGCAAATAAGGATTTGAGAGGATTCAAACCAGCAAGAATCGATTCAAAAGTGGATAAACCATGTCTCTTTCCAGTATTAACAATAGAGCGAACCATCGCAAATAAATCTCGACCCCAATCAGAGCGAAATCCATTAGTAATTTTCCTAAATATGACGCTCCACCTTAGCGCTTGCTCACTTGCATTATTGGTTGGCGGTATGGTCGGGTCATCTAGGAACAGAAATAAGTTTTCTCGTAAGTCTCGATAACGGTTTTGTAATCTAACGCCATCTTCTTGGGTGGGTAACAAAGCTAAAACTGTCTCAAGGTCTCGATGCAATCGACATCGGTATTGATAACGGGTGGTTTCAGCTAATTCATGCCAACGCTTTCGCAGCACAATTGCGCGTAGTAGCAGCTTTTTCATACACCCAGAGAAAATCACATCACCTGCTTCGATACCATACTGACAATCTCTAAGTTGGTGTGCAAGACATACTAGACCTCTTGCAAATTAAATTTGAGCAGCCACTTGATTCAATTCATAGTTGTACAAAGCAGCAATTAAATTACAACGTAATCCATAACGACGACGACGATTGCGATATCGTTCAGCTAGAAT
>JBIKYX010000090.1:0-17785 GCA_044355035.1 Pseudanabaena sp.
TTTCCCATTCTTTGTCTGATAAGTCGGTATCATAGGGTTGGCGCATCTTTTTGGGTTGTTATACTTTTTGCGTACCTGTATTTATAACCCTTTTAGCTGCGCCTTCGACTTCTTAAATGGTTTCTCAGTTTATACGAGCAGGATATTGACCTCAGCCTATCTTAAATATGCCAATCTACTCAGAATCAGGGCTAACTATTAATCTTCCCAATCAGGATTACTTTCGGGTTATGGATAAAAATGTAGATCTATGCCGTGTCTTTGTCTATGGCACGCTCAAGCCCGATCAAGCTAATTTCGAGAAATATTGCGCGGGTAAAGTAATCGCCCAACAACAGGCGATCGCCTATGGTGAATTATTTGTATTGCCGATGGGTTATCCTGCGATGATTGTAGGGAATTCTCCAGTTTACGGATATTTGCTTTCATTTAAAGATGATAGTATTTTAGAATCACTTGACGAATTAGAAGATTATCAAAGCGATCGCGCCTTTTCTGAGAACTTATACAACCGTCAATCAATAGAAGTATTTGAGAACAAAAGCATATCTTTGGGAATAGCGTGGGCGTACTTTATGACTTTAGAGCAAGTAACTAGATTTGACGGCATTCCTCAACCCAATGGATTATTCTCAACTTCTCTAACATGAATTACCTCTACTTACATGGTTTTGCTTCTAGTCCGCAGTCTACTAAAGCTAGATATATGCAAAAAAAGTTTGCTGAACTAGGATTAGCTTTGGATATCCCCGATCTCAATCTCACTGACTTTTCCACAGTGACACTCTCAGAGCAACTTGCTTATCTTAATCTCACTTATCTGGGTAACGATGAGCCAATGGCTGTGATTGGGTCTAGCCTCGGTGGATTTTTGGCGATCCAACTTGCCGCACAAAATCCATTGGTCGAAAAAATCGTGCTATTAGCCCCAGCTTTTGGCTTTAGTCAGAGGATTGCCAAGGCTTTAGGAGCAGGAAATGTGGCGAAATGGCAAGCTGATGGTAGCCGCGAGTTTTATCATTACGGATTGAAACGCAACGTAAATTTACAATTTCGATTTTTTGTCGATGCTCAAAATTATTCTGAAGAAAACTTAACGCGATCGCTACCAATGCTGATCTTTCATGGTGTGCATGACGATGTTGTCCCTTCTGCTCTCAGTGAAGAGTTCGCCAAAAAGCGATCGCAAGTTACTTTAAAACTACTAGATGATGATCATGCTCTTGGCAATGATCTCGATAGCATTTGGCAAGACACCAAAAATTTTTTAGGAATTTTTTAGCCATTTTCCCATAATCACAAGAAATATTTAAAAATGTTTCTTTCATCCCATCTTGCACCAATACTTTGTGATCATGCCAAAGGGTAGTTACGAATGATACAAAACATCCGCTAGGATCTTAGAGCCAGTAGCAGATTAAAACGCATATTCCAAAAGTTAAGTTTGCAAATTTCAATTCATAAAGTAATTCATTAAATTTAAAAAAGGTTTTAAAACCGTTGAAAAACATCATCAAAACCCTGCGAGCCGACTTCGCAATCATCTTTGAACGTGACCCTGCGGCGCGTAACTGGCTAGAGGTGCTGCTCTGCTATCCTGGACTCCATGCGATCGCCTTATACCGATTTGCCCATTGGCTAAATACGCTCAAGCTGCCGATCATTCCCCGCATGATCTCCCAATTCGCGAGATTTTTAACGGGCATCGAAATTCATCCTGGGGCAAGGATTGGCAAGGGGGCATTTATTGATCATGGTATGGGCGTTGTCATTGGTGAAACCGCGATCATTGGTGAATATGTGTTGATCTATCAAGGTGTAACCCTTGGCGGTACGGGCAAAGAGTCAGGTAAACGTCACCCCACCCTCGGCGATAACGTGGTGATTGGTGCTGGAGCCAAGGTCTTAGGTAACATTGAAATTGGCAGCAACTCACGGATTGGCGCTGGCTCGGTTGTACTTAAATGCGTTCCTCCCGATTGCACCGTAGTTGGCATTCCTGGCAGAATTGTGCATCGTCATGGGGTCAAAGTATCGGCTCTCGATCATTTTCAAGTTCCTGATCCAGAGGGAGATGTGATCCGATCGCTAATTAGTCGTGTAGAGCAGCTAGAGAGAAATGCGGAATCCCATGCTTTACATCCGATCAATAGCTATCTGATTGATTCAGAATTACTAAAATATGTGCGTCCTCGTCATCTCACACCCGCCGATCATTCGGAGATGGATCTCGTTCGCGATTATGAAGGATTTTCTGAAGGTGGTGGTATTTAATAAAGAGGCTCGCAATGCGAGCTTTTTTATTACTATGGAAAAGGACTATTAGCCTAAAGTGCATGAATCGTAATTTTTGGATTATCGCTCTTATTTCTTTTACTAACTCCTTGAGTTTTACGATTCTTATCCCTGTTTTGTATCTTTATGGTAGACAGTTCAAACTTGATGATTTCCAAACTAGTCTATTGTTTGCGATTTACTCAGTTTCTCAATTTTTTGCCACACCGATTATTGGTAAACTAAGCGATCGCGTTGGACGCAAACCACTATTAATTATCAGTTTGGCAGGAACCGTGATCGCTAATTTGATGGCAGGTACAGCCGCAACTCCTGCGATATTCTTTTTAGCAAGATTTTTAGATGGTATTACTGGCGGCAATGCTTCGGTGGCTCAAGCAGTGATTTCCGATGTGACCACCCGTGAAACTCGTGCAAAGGCTTTTGGCATCAATGGAGCCGCTTTTGGTTTAGGTTTTATTCTTGGTCCAGCGATTAGTTTGTTGGCTCAAAAGGCAGCTAAATCAACCCCTTTGGGTGAATCCTTTGGAGCTTCTTTTTTAGTGGCGGGAGTGATCGCGGCGATCGCGCTGTTTATTACCATCTTCTTTTTGCCAGAAACCCTCAAAGAAAAATCTCCCCAAGCCCAAAATATCTTTGACCTTGGTTTAGACAAATTGATTACAGGGCTATTCATGCCCAGAATTGGTATTTTGTTGATGATTAACTTTTTCACGGGGTTAACATTTACGCTATTTACCTTTGCCTTTCAGCCATACTTTACCGTCGTTCTCAAACAAAATAGTGAAGCGCTGACGCTGATGTTCTTGCTGTTTGGGGTTTTGGGGGTAATTATGCAGACCTTGGGCATTAGTCAAATGACCAAACGTCTGCAATTAGTGCAGATTCTATTTTTGGGATTATTGATTCGCAGTCTTTCTTTTGTAATGATGCCAATCTGGGAAAATGTCACTTATTTTGTCGCGGTTTGCGTGTTTTTCTCATTGCTCAACTCAGTTGTGCAGCCCATGATTAGCGCCTTGATTTCGCTGAATGCCAGTCCTGATGAGCAGGGGACGATATTGGGAATAAATTCATCCTATCTGAGCATATCTAACGCTTTCGGTCCAATCATTGCTGGCTTAATCGTCAATCAGGCTCATCCGCAATCCTATGGTTATCCACTCTATTTAGCGGGAATCTGTACATTTCTAGTTTTGATCTGGGCGATCGTCAAAAGTCCCAGTTACACAGTGAAAACTCAATGATATGCATTACGGAAAAATCAAAACAGCAAAGTCAAAATCGTCTAAAATTTACTTTGTTTCTGCTGCTTCAAAGTTATGAAGTAGTTTGTTGGAATTCATGAAATTTAATCAACAGATTATGAAGTTATGGCGATCTTTAGTGGTTGCCTGTAAGGATGAAAGCTTTTTGAAAGCGATCTCCAAAATCGAAAATATTGTTTCTAAGATCCTAGCGATCGCCCTTATCTTCGTTATATTTGCAGCACTCTTTGACTTGATCAAACTTTTAACTTATGACTTGTTTTACACCGAACCCAGAGGATCTTTTACAGCGCCATTGCTGAAAATATTTGGCATGTTTCTCAATGTGTTGATTGCCTTGGAACTTATGGAAAATGTGACTGCTTATCTGCGACAACATGTAGTTCAGTTAGAATTAGTGATTATTACGGCATTGACGGCTGTTGCTCGTAAAATTGTTATCTTTGACAGCAAATCGGAGGGAGATTTGTCAGGATTAGCGATCGCGGTTCTTTCTCTTTCTATCAGTTACTGGATCGTTCGCACTCAAAACAATTCTCGTAATCATTAACTTATGAAATTAAAATCAAAAATTATTGGGCAAGCTTCGCCCTCCTCAACAATTTTTGGTTTTAATAAAACGGTCTGATGCTAAAATCATGTTTGATAAATATTGACAAACCTTTAGACCATCAAAACTTTACCTACAAAGATATATGACACAATCATTAAGTAATTTTCTAGGCAGTCTTGTCGCAGGTGGAGTCGTTCTCGGCTTAATCCTCGTAGCTTTACTTATCGTTAGCCAAAAAGACAAAATCGTGCGTCGCGGTTAATCGCAGCTTGCCGTTTATGTTTGATTTTAGAAAAGGGATGTAGCACAAAGCGCTGCGTCCCTTTTTTAGTTGTGTTGTACTATTGTAATAAGATCAAAATCGAAATGCTAAGGCTTAGTTAACTTTCGTTATATTTCGCGGCAAACATACAGGTCAAACATACAGGTATTTAGGAGAAAAATAGAACCATGATCAACATCGGTGGCAACCCGCTAATGATTCTTTTGGCAATCGTTGCCGCTTTAGGAGGCGTTGGTTTATATTTTGTACGCAACTTCCGTCCTGAGTTAGCACGCGATCACGACATCTTTTTCTCAGCGATCGCCTTAGTGTATGGAATCATTCTGCTAGCTTTTAATTTTCGGATGGAAATTACCACGCAACTAGCTCAAGTCCTTGTCGTCGGCTTTGCAGGCTGGTTTGCGGTTGAGTCTTTGGTATTGCGTCAAGCCCTTGCCAATCAAGCGCGGAGAGCGCCATCTAGTCCCCTTGTCGATGACGAAGATCCGATTGGCTCAGATTATCGTGTGGAAATTGATCCCACTCGCGAAATTGCCCCTCGCCGCGATCGCGATCAATCACGCAGAGTGCGTGGGGCGATCGCTAACAGTGCTGAAGCAAGTGAACTACGCGGAGACACCACTGATGAAAGGCGATCGCGCCGCCCCAAGCGTAATAGTGGAAATAATGATAGCAATGATTCGGTGATTGATATTGACGAAAATGATATTCGTCCTGTAAGCCCCAAACGTCGTCCTCGTCCTAGCGATGATGGTACGAGTAATAATACAAATAGCGATCGCCCTAGAAATCGCAATAGTGAATCTGATAATTTTGGCAACAGCGAACCTCCTGCTGCTTCTGGACGTAGACGCAGACCATCAAGCCGTCCCGCTAATTACTCCAATAATGAAGTTTCAGATAACGAAGATTTTTAGAATAAAAAACAAAAAATGCGGCGCGATTCCATATTTTATAAGCTATTTCAGCAATTTCCACCCTTACTATTTCAACTTTTGCCATCGCCACCACCCAATGCCGATGCATACCGCTTTGATTCAGTCGCAGTCAAGGAGCCAAAGTTTGAGATTGATGGTGTATTTTTACCCAGTGAGCCCAATGGTGTTGTCTACTTTTGTGAGGTGCAATTTCAAAAAGACGAGCAGCTTTATGAAAGAGTATTTGCGGAATCTTTGTTGTATTTTTATCGTAATCGTCATAGATTTAGCGATTGGCAAACAGTCATAATCTATCCAGCGCGATCGACAGAACAAAGCAACACTCATCCATATCGAGCTTTGCTGAAGTCCGAACAAGTGCATCGCATCTATCTAAATGAGTTGGGTAATATTCGTGAATTGCCGATACCGATTGCGCTAATGGTCTTAACTACGCTTGACGAAAGCCAAGCTCCAACAGAAGCAAGGCTTCTCCTAGAACGAAATATTTCCGAGAAGCCAGCGAATCGAGCCATAATAGAAATGGTAACGACAATCATGGTGTATAAGTTTGATGAGTTGAGTCAACAGGAGGTAGAAGTTATGCTAGGTATCACATTAAAGGAAACAAGAGTTTATCAAGAAATTAAACAGCAGGGACTAGATCAAGGGCTTATGCAGGGGCGTGAGCAAGGACGTGAGCAAGGACTTATGCAGGGACGTGAACAAGAAGCAATTAACCTTGTTGTTAGAATTTTGACTAAGCGGTTTGGGTCTTTGTCTGAGGAGATGAGGGCTGCAATTTCGGGTTTGCCTTTGACTGTGCTTGAAGACTTGAGTGAGGCTCTTTTAGATTTTGTTAATTTAGCGGATTTACAGGCTTGGTTGCTGATGAGGTCAAGCCCGATGAATTAAAATATTTTTTCTAAACAGTTTTAATTTTATACATATTAAAATAAAATGAATTAGTTGTGATTTCTGGAAAATCTTTACAAGAGTCATTGAAATTGATTTAAGCTATAGGTTGTGTAGGGCAAAAACAAACTAGTCTGTTCTCCAACCCTGCTGTTTTATTTGATCAACCATCACTTGGGCTTTCGATCAACTGTGAGTTATTGCGTTAATCCGACCTGTGCTAATCCGAATAATGAACCATTTGCTATTAGTTGTGCAACCTGTGGTTCTAATTTAAAGCTGCGAAATCGTTATCGAGCCAGTCGTCCTTTAGGAAAAGGCGGCTTTGGCGCAACTTTTCTAGCGGCTGATGAGGGACTACCTGGCTTTCCGTCCTGTGTAGTCAAACAGTTGCGCCCCAACACGCAATCGCCAAGCGTGATGAAAATGGCAAGAGAATTATTTGAGAGGGAAGCATTTACCCTTGGCAAAATTGGTAGTCATCCTCAAATCCCCCGCTTGCTAGATTATTTTGAAGAGGATGGCAATTTTTATTTAGTTCAAGAATTTGTGGATGGGGAAACTTTAAAGCAAGAATTTGAGCGTCGTGGCGCATTTAGTGAAATTGATGTGCGTAAGATTCTGACGGAAATATTTCCTGCTCTCGGTTTTATGCATGACAACGGGGTGATTCATCGTGATATTAAGCCTGCAAATATCATGCGCCGCAAACAGGATGGTCAATTGGTACTGATCGATTTTGGTGCAGTTTCTAGTCAAATCAATAAGCCATCGGCTGAAGAAGATCCCACAGGTTTGCTAACTAATTTTGCGATCGGCACTCCAGGCTTTGCGCCACCAGAACAAATGGCGATGCGTCCTGTTTACTCTAGCGATCTGTATGCTACGGCGATGACTTGTTTGTATTTGATGACAGGGCGATCGCCAAAGGATCTGCCCCATGATCCTTACACGGGTGAAATTAATTGGAAATCACAGGTTAAACTCAGCGATCGCCTCAGAGTTGTATTTGAAAAACTACTTCAGCAATCAGTAGCATTGCGATTTCGCTCCGCCGATGAAGCTTTACGCGCCTTAGAGTCAGGTGGTCAAACTAATGAACAATCTAGGGATAACCGCGAAGATAATCGAGATCGATATACTCCAAGTCAAAATTCCTATTCTCCGCCGCCACCATCACCAACTTCGAGAACGAGTAGCACACAGCCGCCCTCAAGAATTCAGGGATCGAAGTATGTTCCCACTCAGGGTTCGCAATTTGATGGCGGCATGATGACAGTGGGGAATACTCGCTCTAGCAGTCGCAGCAGCAATGGCAATGATAATGGTGAGCTTAAAGGTGGGCGCAGAGTTATCGTCGAATATAGTCAAGGTAAGCGTAATTTTGCTAATCAAGAGTATGTAAAAGCCGTATTTAGTAGTGCCTCTCTGACTGGAATTGTGATGAGCCGATCTAAACTAGTGGAAGCCGACTTTTCCCATAGCGATCTAGCTGGTGCAAGCTTTCAGGGTTCAAATCTATCGCAAGCAAAACTAAATGGGGCAAATTTGCGTGAAGCCAAGATGCAACGGGCGATCATGATTAAGACTGATTTGGGTGGTGCTTCGATGATGATGTGTGATTTGCGAGAAGCGAATCTTCAGTCAGCCTATATGAGTAAAGCCGATTTATCAGGGGCAAATTTGAGTGGTGCTAATTTAAAAGGAGCCTACTTAAGTCAAGCGAATTTAAATGGGACAAATCTTTGTGGCGCTGATTTAAAAGGAGCGAAGATTTCCGATGAGCAGTTATCTCAGGCTAAAACCAATTGGGGGACGATTCGTCCTGATGGTGGTAAGCGCTTATTCTAATTACAGAACTTTAAAAGCGTTGCTTCGCAGCGCTTCTAAAAACAGGCTATATATACGGACTTAAATTTTGTGAGACTTCCTGATCATCAACTTGTTTCATTATTCACTGACCGATTCGGCGTTGATAGCGCGATCGCTTTTGATAGCCTTAATTCCCAATTACAAGGACAAGATTTACAAGGGCGAGATTTTCAACGACAAGATTTGCAAAGGCGAATAGCAGATAGTCTCAGTCCTGATAGCCTTTCACCCGCTTGTGTGGTTTATCCCCAAACGATCGCGGAACTGTCTGCGGCGATCGCTTTAGCTTACCAACATCGATTGCGGGTGCTGCCCTGTGGTAATGCGACAAAACTCGATTGGGGCGGATTGGTGAGTCGTGCTGATGTTGTGATTAGTACATCGCGGCTTAATCAGGTAATTGAACATTGTGTTGGTGATCTCACGGTCACGGTTGAAGCTGGTGTTAAATATCAAGATTTGCAAGCAGTCTTGGCAAAACAAGGGCAGTTTTTAGCGATCGATCCTCCCTATATTGCTGGGGCAACGATTGGCGGCATTTTAGCCACAGGTAGCGCAGGTTCGTTACGACATCGTTACAACAGTGTGCGGGATATGTGTTTGGGGATTGAATTTGTGCGCTCCGATGGGGAAATTGTCAAAGCAGGTGGGCGCGTAGTTAAAAATGTGGCTGGCTATGACTTAATGAAATTATTAACGGGTTCGTTCGGTACGTTGGGCGTTGTTTCCAGCGTGACCTTCCGTTTATATCCTTTGCCTGAATATACGCAAGTGGTGGTGATCACGGGTACATCAGAGGCGATCGCTCAAGCCCAAGAAAAAATTAGTACTTCAGTTCTTACACCAACAGCCTGTGATTTATTATCAGCATCGGTAATTTCGGATTTGGCTATTTCTCCTTTGAATGCTGGAGAAAATGTTGGTTTAGCGATGCAATTTTCTAGTCTCAAAGCTAGTGTAATCGAACAGTGCGATCGCATGAGTAAGCTTGCTGAAGAATTAAATCTGCAAGTGCAAGTCATCACTGAGTATCAAGAATTTTGGCAATTATTAGAATTGCTAATGTGGAAAGAGGATTCGCGTAATCGGATAGAATCTGCCCCAACTAATCATGTCCTGTGTAAATTGGGCGTATTGCCATCGGCTGCGGTGTCAATAATGGAACAAAGCGAACAGATATTTAGTAATCTATCTCATTATCTGCAATTCCATCTAGGTAGTGGATTGGGGCTGCTAAGATTAGAATATAAGGCTGAGAAAGAAGTGGCTGCGATCTCCGAACAGATTGCGAAAGCAAGGCTCGTTGCTGAATCTCACGGAGGATTTTTGACGATTCTGGAAGCTCCCCATGCATTGAAGTTCAAGCAAAATGTTTGGGGTTACAGAGGAAATGCTGGCGATCTGATGCATAAACTTCAAACTCAATTTGATTCGAGAGGTTTATTAAGTCCCGATCGCCTTTTTTAGAATCAACGTTTTCAAATCAAATCTGCTAGAATTGGCATAACATTGCGATCGCATAAGCTATGGTCAACCTCACTTATCACAAAAATCGCCAACTTCCCACTGCTGAAGAATTGCCATTTTCAGACGAAACTCCTGTGGATAATCAGTTACAGAACGACATTCCCAATTTATTACTGAGTTTATTAGCCTCAATCTGGGCGGGTCGTGACGATTGGTATTTTGGTGTGGATATGGCTGTTCACTATAGTCCCGACGAGCCAGCGATCGTGCCTGATGGATTTCTATCGGTTGGAGTCAAGCATGATACAGGCGAGAAAGGGCGGCTGAGCTATGTGCTGTGGGAAGAGCGCAATATCATGCCGATTTTCTCTTTGGAAGTGATTTCGGAAAGTTATAACAGTGAATATGAGGATAAGCTAGCAGATTATGAAGTCTTAGGGATTTTGTATTATGCGATTTATAATCCTCTGAGCGGTCGCAAAGGTCGCTTTAAAAAGAGAGCGAGATTGGAAGTTTATCGATTAATTTCTGGGAAATATGAACTCCTCACGCTAGAAAATAATCGCGTGTGGCTACCTGAAATAGGGCTTGGGTTTGGCTATGAACAAGGTGAACATATTGCATGGAATCGAGAATGGCTCTATTGGTACGATGAATCAGGAGATCGTTACTTGACGGGTGAAGAAAGAGCAGTTAAGGCTGAAATTCTGGCAACTCAACAAAGTTTGATTGCCCAACAAGAGCGTTTGGCTAAACAACAAGCAGAAAAGGCTAAACAACAAGTGGAAATGATCGCCGAGCAGGAACGTCAGCAAAAAGAGAAGCTAGCGAATTATCTCAGGTCAATGGGGATTAATCCTGATGAGATTTGACATATAGAAAAGCGATCGCTCTATATCCCAGTTTAGAATGCTGAAATATGGGGCGATCGCCTTATCTTTGGTTCCTATACTGCAAAATAGTTGCTAGGAGTTAATTCTCCTGAAGTTTATTAAATAGACATCTAAGCTAATAGGGGACGTGAAATCCTTATATCAAGGCATATAGCTTGAAAGATAAATGCCGATCAGCTTACATAGCAAATTCTCAGACTGGGAGGAATATAAATAAGGGTGCAGAGGTATAGAAAAATCCCTTATTACTAGGTTTTGTCTTTAGATTTATCCCAGAGAGTTGGATATTGTCCTACATCAAACATACAAAATTCGGGTTTGAGAAAGTTAAGGTTTGACAATCAAGATACCATAAGCATCAGGATTGAGGTATTTGCGAACGGCGGATTGGATGTCCTCTTTGGTGATCGATTTAATCAAATCAGGATAATTCAAGGCTGGCTCTAGAGAACCCACGATGCGATCGTAATAGCCATAAATACCAGCACGTTCCTTGGGTGACTCGTTCCCAAAAATAAAGCGGTTGCTAACTTGAATGCGAATCTTGGCTAACTCTTCATCCGTGACAAAAGCTTCGTGCAATGCTTGAATATGCTCACGAATTGCTTGCTCGACGATCGCCACATCTTCCACATTCAACTTCGCAAATACTTGAAAAGTCCCCTGCCAACGCATTGCTGAATTACTCACAGAAATGCGATCGACAATGCGCCGATTTTCGCGTAAATCCTGCACCATCCGCGCCGTGCGCCCACCACCTAAAATATTCGCGAGAATGCTTAACGGATAGGTTGCCGATAATTCATTCAGTCCTGCCACGCGCCATGTCATACTCAGCCGCGCTTGCTTGAGGCTACTATCCACCACTTCACGACGGACGATCGCACTAAATGGCTGCTCTGGGGTAAAACTATGAGCCACAGGTTTATCGGCGATCGCCTCACCTTGAAAATAATCCGCAATCACACCAATCATTTCGCTAACGGGCAGATTACCGACCACGGAGACAGTCATATTTTGCGGTGCATACCACTGACGATGGAACGATCGCATCTGCTCAGAGGTAACTTCCGAAATTACTTCTACTGGTCCTAACACATTGCGGCGATAGGGTAAATTCTCATAGACAAGTTCGGAAATATGACGATAAATACGGCGATCGGCATTGTCTTCACTACGTCTAATTTCTTCGAGGACGACATGACGTTCACGCTGAAACTCTTCATCAGGAATACTAGCTTTTAAGACCAAATCCAGTTGTAATGGCGCAAGCTTGGCAAAATCTTGGGGGGCGACATTGATATAAAAATGCGTGTAGTCTTGGCTGGTCGCCGCATTGGTATTGCCGCCGTGAGACTCGATCGCCTGTTCAAATTCTCCCAAACCAAGGCGATCGCTACCTTTGAAAACCATATGTTCAAGGAAATGCGCCATGCCATTAATGTCATCAGTCTCGACAGCCGAGCCAACCCCAACCCAGATACTGAGATTTACGACATCGACAGGGACTTGTTCAGCAATGATTTTTAAGCCATTGGGTAGGATATGTTCGGTAGGAGTTGAAACTAAGTTTTTTGAAGAGTTTGCAACTAGATCACTAGGAAGATGATCAGGTACAGCAACATCTAACCGACATGGAATGACGATCGCTGGCATGGCAATATATTGTTTTACTAAATTTTACTAAGCTAAAAAATCTGAAATTTATAATTTGTCTAATGCTTGCAATTTGAAATAAGCCTCTCGCAATGGCAAACTAGCGGTATCTTCTAGCATAGCAGCAAAATCATAGGACTCTTGGTATGCGAGTCTTGCTTTCGCGACATTTCCCCAAGATAAATACAAATCTCCCAGATAACGCTGCACATTTGCCGCCGTTTCTCGATCGCCCATGACCAGAGCTAGGCTAGAGCGATTTTGCAACAGTTCTTCGATCCGTTTAAAGTTCGGAATTTCTAAATAGGCGGCAATCAGGCGATCGCTAGCACTAGACATCAGCGCAAAATTACGATGTTTAGTCGCGATCGCGAGGGCTTGTTCGTAATCTTTGATTGCCGATTTGTAGTTGCCCAGAGCCATCAGGCTATCACCGCTATTGGTGAATGTGTAGCCAATACCAATTGATTTACGGATCGGATGCTCTTTTAATGCTCGGTAATAAAGTTTAATCGCCGCCAGATGGTTGCCATAGCGCCCTGCTATCAATCCCTGATTATTCAGCGCGATCGCTGTGCCGAGGGGTTGTTCATATTCTTGTGATAATTGCAAAGCCTTATTAGTCAAGGTTATTGCATTTTCTAAATTCCCTTTGCCGATTTCTAGACTGGCAATATTATTACTTTCTTGAATTACCGTACTCATCTCTTTCAAAGTATTGGCATAGGTAAGTCTTTGCTGCATTGTTTCTTCAGCCGCAGTATTTGCACCGATGCTCAAATAGGCTTCGCGCATCCGTCCCAATGTGTAAGAAATAGCCGCTTGATCATTGACATGGCGATAGTAGCTAATTGCATAGAGCCAAGTTTTAATCGCTTCACGATGCTTACCGTTTTTGAGTTGGGTATTACCAACATCTAAGAGGCGATCGGCTTCATCGCGCACGGTGCGATTTTCGGGATTAACGATTGTTTGCGATTGGGTATGTGTTGGTATAGCGATCGCGGCGACTAAAGACGCTAAAAACATGATGCCAACTTGTTTACCAATATCAACAACCGACATTTTCTGACGCTTTCTATACATATCCCTACACCCTCATCAAAATGTGGACATATTGTAGCGACATAAATGCAATTTTTTATAGAATATCGCCGACTTTTTCTGACATTTACCAAAATTTATTGTCAGAGCTAAGAGCGGAGCTTCGCGCCGCCCCTACTTTTCTATATCAGAGTATGAGCGGAGCTTCGCGCCGCCCCTACTTTTCTACTTTTTATCCAGAGAAATTGCCTCAAGATCCAATTAAGGGCAGCGCTTCGCGCTCCTCTTACCCTCACTCTTTATCCAGAGAAATTGCCTCAAGATAGGCATTAATATACTTGCGTCCCTTTTCGATATAGTGGGTTGAGAATAGATCGTCAAACTCCTGCTTGACTAGTTGCATCGCATTCTCAAAACGCTGACGACCAAGAGCTAAAAAATTTGCCGTAGAATATGCATAGAATTCTTTTTCTTGATCGGGCATATTCTTCTTAAATGCATCTTGATAAAGCTCTCTAACTTCACGCATCAATTGATTGGTAGATTCATTAAAACTTATAGATTTACCACTAGGTAGATCGACTCTCTGGTTATTCATAAACCCAATCACTTTTTTCATGCAATCACGAGTTTGTTCAACAGTGAGACTGTTCTCATCATTACGCCTAAAGCCATGTTGAGTACAACCATTTGTAACCTCAATAACGCGGATAATTGCTAATTTATCAAGCTCCTCTGGGTCAACTTTTTCTAGTTCACAGATATGGTATGCGACCCGATTTTGAAAGCCTTGAAAGTCAGCCTCAAAATATTCTTGAACCTCTCTAATTTGGGACAGTTTCTGCCAATCAAATTTCTGCCAATCAAAAGTCATATTTAAGCACCAAATATTTGATTGCCAACTCGAATCATGGTTGCGCCAGCCTGAACCGCGATCGCATAATCATTAGACATGCCCATTGACAATTCTCGAATGTTAGACCACCCTAGCGATCGCAACTTTTCCGCTAAATTGCCAACACGACTAAATACGGCATAGGATTGATCTTTATCTAAACCAAGGGGCAAAATTGTCATTAATCCGACAATATCAAGATTTTGTAATTTCTCTAATTTTGGTAAATCCGCTAATAATTCTGACTCTGACCAACCTGATTTACTGGGATCATCGGCTAGTTTGACTTGTAGTAATAGTTTGGGAGACTTAGAAAGTTTGGGCGCAAGTTCAGAAACTTGATCGCGAATTTGGCGATCGCACTGTTCGGCAAGACTAAGGCGATCAATCGAATGTATCCAATCAAATTGAGCGATCGCTGGTTTTACTTTATTACTTTGCAACGAACCGATCATATGCCAATTAATATCAGTTAAATCCGCTAATTCAGTCTGTTTAACCTTCGATTCCTGTACCCTTGATTCGCCAAAGTCCCGAACTCCTGCATCATAGGCAGCGCGAATCGCAGCAGTAGTTGTGTATTTACTGACGGCGACCAGCTTGACCTGTGGCGGTATATTTGCACGGATTTGATGAATACGATCTTGAATACGCGCCGCGATCGCTTCAGAATTGGCTTCAGAATATGCTTCAGACATGAATTTGCTCTTATTGCAAACAAATTGCAAACAAAATGATGATAGATACCAGATCATAGCCGAAGTGATAATGTTACTTGCGATCGCGATACGATGACAACAGACAACTTAGAAAAATCAAACTCAAAAGTAATATATGTCGAAAATTTGGGAGTTAGATTTTTATTCCCGTCCCTTACTGGATGCCAATAATAAAAAGATTTGGGAATTGCTAATCTGCGATCTCGATCGCCAGTTTGAATGGGTACGCGAATGTCCATCCAGTGAAGTCAACTCGGAATGGTTAGCCAAACAACTACTGGAATGTGTAGAAACAACAGGACAGAATCCGATCAAAATTCGGTTTTTCCGTCCGAGCATGACCAATATTATTATTCGCGCCTGTTCGTTGACAGGAATTAAGGGGCAAGCCTCGCGGCGGGTATTTACGATGTCGGCATGGTTAGCGGAGCGAATGGCAATTATTTATCCCAATCGCGATGGATTTCAAGCCGTTGATCCCAATCCATTACCGCTCAAGGTATTAGCCGCCCAAGATCCCAAACCGATCCCCGATGCTTTGGCAAGTGAAAAATGGATTTCTGTATCCCTGAAGGCGGGGGATTTTGCTGATGCCAGTCAATGGTCGATGGATTTTAGTGAATTACTTGATATTGGCAATCTCGATCCTGACGTGATCATATCGGGCATTATTTTAATCTCGGCGCGGGCGACTGCATTGGCAGCTTGGATGTCTGGAGTTGATCCTGTATTCCTCAAATTTGAGCGTAATTTATTAGGCGATCGCACTCAAATGCAATTAGAAGCCAGTGCTGATGCGCGATGGGTCTTGGCTAATTTGCAAGCTCCCAAAGATAAGGAGGCGATCGCTCAAGGCGCAGCGTTTGAAAAAGCCAAACAAAATTCTCAAGGGTTTCACTTTCTGGCTGTTCAAACTAGCCCAGAGGAGGAACATTTTGCAGGTTTTTGGATGTTAAAAGAGGTCATGTAGAACTGCATAACAAAAAAAGGAGAGCGCTTAGCACCCTCCTTTTTTGTGATCCTAAAATAATTAAAGAGCCGCAGCAAGCTTTAACTCATTGGTTTCCAAAATTTGTTGTAACTCTTCAGCATCAACAGTTTCGCGATCTACGAGATCCTTAGCAATGCGATCAAGAACATGACGGTTATCAATCAGGAGTTGCTTAGCACGGCGATAAGCATCGGCTACTAAAATGCCAACTTCATCATCGATTGTGGCTGCGGTTTCTTCCGAGAAGTCACGCTCAGCCGCAATATCACGCCCAAGGAACATATTGCCATTGGAACGTCCGAGAGCCACAGGTCCGAGTTTTTCACTCATTCCGAAACGCATCACCATTTGACGTGCAACTGAGGCTACTTGCTGCAAGTCACTAGATGCACCAGTCGTAACTTCTTCTTCACCAAACACAATCTCTTCAGCGATGCGTCCGCCAAGGGCTACTGCCATCTGATTTTGCAAGTAGGAGCGGCTCTGCATTCTCTCTTCTGTAGGCAAGAACCATGTCAAGCCACCAGCACGACCGCGAGGAATGATCGTTACCTTTTGGATCGCGTCATAGTCAGGCATCAACGCACCAACTAGGGCATGACCTGCTTCATGGTAAGCAACTAATTCTTTGCGCTTTTCGCTCATGACGCGATCTTTCTTCTCAGGACCAACCAAGACGCGATCGACAGCATCATTAATTTCATCCATCGAGATTTCGGTCAAGTTACGACGGGCAGCCAGAATGGCAGCTTCGTTCAAGAGGTTAGATAGATCCGCACCTGTAAATCCAGGGGTACGACGGGCAATCTTTTCGAGATCGACATCCTTGGATAGAGTCTTACCGCGTGCATGAACTCCGAGAATTTCCAGACGACCAGCGAA
This sequence comes from Pseudanabaena sp., assembly GCA_044355035.1. Lineage (GTDB taxonomy): Bacteria > Cyanobacteriota > Cyanobacteriia > Pseudanabaenales > Pseudanabaenaceae > Pseudanabaena. The sequence continues at coordinate 16,651 of JBIKYX010000090.1, forward strand.
GTCGGGGCGATCAACGACTACTTGGCGATCGAAACGACCGGGACGTAGTAGAGCTGCATCCAATACATCAGGACGGTTGGTTGCCGCGACAATGATGATGCCTGTGTTACCTTCAAAGCCATCCATTTCGGTGAGCAATTGGTTCAAGGTTTGTTCACGCTCATCGTTACCGCCACCTAAACCAGCGCCACGTTGACGACCGACCGCATCAATTTCATCGATGAAGACGATACAAGGGGCGTTTGCCTTGGCTTGCTCGAACAGGTCACGCACACGCGATGCACCAACACCAACGAACATTTCCACAAATTCTGAACCAGAAATACTGAAGAAAGGTACGCCAGCTTCACCTGCAACGGCTCTCGCTAGTAGGGTTTTACCAGTTCCAGGAGGTCCAACTAGTAATACGCCTTTGGGGATTTTTGCGCCGACAGCCGTAAAGCGATCGGGATTTTTCAAGAAGTCTACGACTTCGGTAAGTTCAAATTTGGCTTGCTCAATGCCAGCAACATCGGTAAATGTGACCTGTGTTTGTGGCTCCATCTGCACACGAGCACGGGATTTGCCAAAATTCATGGCTTGGTTGCCAGGTCCTGATTGGGCGCGGCGCAATAAAAAGAATAGTCCTACTAGTAGCAAAATTGGCAAAATTAAGCCACTCAAAGTTTGAATCAATGCGCCATCAGTACGGCGGGGAGCGACATCTAGTTCAACGTTGTTTTCTCTGAGGGTTTTGATGAATTCAGGGTCGTTGGGCAGGTTGACGCGCACTTTTTTCTTACCTTCAACTGCACTAGGTACAGTGGCTTCGGCAAAGGTGCGATCGGGGCTAAGAGTGATACGAGAAACACCTGCTGGTTTTTTTCTGACTTCTTCAAGCAACTTGCTGTAACGCCATTCGACTTGCGTAGTTGGTTGTTCTAAAAGGGTTGTACCTAGGGTAATGACGACAATGCCAAGCAGTGCGTACAAACCAAAATTTTTCCACTTTTTATTATTATCGTTTTTATTATTGCTGCTTTTCACTACTACTGCTCCATCAATAGAGATGTTCTTAGATGATTTTGCCAAGAACGACTGATTTAATTAACTAATCTTAACGCAAGCCGTCTAGGATCTGCTCTAGCCCCACTAG
>JBIKYX010000091.1:0-17764 GCA_044355035.1 Pseudanabaena sp.
TAGCTAAGAAAGAGCAAGCCCTTGCTTTGGGTACACAGTTGCGTAAATTTAAGATCACCAATTACAAAATTTGGCGCGAATTTCCTAATGGCGACCAAGTTTATCTGCATCCTAGCGATGGCGTATTCCCTGAGAAGGTGAATGCTGGTCGTGTTGCCGCTAATAGCGTCAGCCGCAAAATTGGTGACAATCCTAATCCTATAAGCGTTAAGTTTACTGGTAAGGCTACTTACGATGTCTAATCAATAGCTTTTGCTGTTGATTTCGCTCTCATTTATTTTTAATTTTTTACAAAGGCTGCTGCGATCGCAAGGTTGAGGCAGCTTTTGTATTTGTATAGCTGTCACCAGTCTTAAAACCAGAAAAAGATTGGCGGCGCTTCGCGCCGCCAATCCCTTTTGGATGTAGCTTATACTAGTAACAAATCTTCATGATTATCGCGCTCAAATGCCAGACCATACCCATATCCAAGTCAGAGGTGCTAGACAGCACAACCTCAAAAATGTCGATCTGACCATTCCCCGCGATCGCTTGATCGTGTTTACAGGTGTATCTGGTTCTGGCAAGTCATCCCTCGCCTTTGATACGATTTTTGCCGAGGGACAGCGCCGTTACGTGGAGTCGCTGAGCGCCTATGCAAGACAATTTTTGGGGCAGGTTGATAAACCTGATGTGGATTACATTGAGGGTTTGAGTCCCGCGATTTCCATTGATCAAAAATCGACTTCCCACAACCCGCGCTCAACGGTGGGGACTGTCACTGAGATTTATGATTATTTACGCTTATTGTTTGGGCGTGCGGGTGCGCCCCATTGTCCGATCTGCGATCGCAATATTGCGCCTCAAACCATTGATCGGATGGTGGATGCAATTATGGAATTGAGCGATCGCACCCGCTTTCAATTACTGGCTCCCGTAATTCGTGGCAAAAAGGGAACTCATAAAAAATTATTGGCGGGGCTTGCGGCGGAAGGATTTGCGCGAGTGCGAATTGATGGTGAAGTGCGGGAATTGAGCGACAATATCGAACTGGAAAAGAACAAAGTCCATGATATTGAAATAGTCGTTGATCGCTTGATTCGCAAAAATGATATTCAAGAAAGATTAACAGATTCCTTAGCAACTTGTTTGAAACGAGCGGAAGGGATTGCGATGGTGGAGATTTTGCCCTCACCCCCAACTTCACAGGAAAATACTATTCTTACATTTTCTGAAAACTTTGCTTGTCCAGAACATGGCGCAGTCATGGAAGAACTATCGCCGCGTATGTTCTCTTTCAATTCGCCATACGGTGCTTGTCCCGCTTGTCATGGATTGGGAAGTATCAAAACCTTTAATCCTGAATTAATTGTTCCAGATCCCTCTTTGCCTGTGTATGCAGCGATCGCGCCTTGGGCGGATAAAACCCATACTTATTATATTTCGCTATTATCCAGTGTCGGTGAATATGCAGGTTTCGAGATTAATACGGCTTGGCAAGATCTCACGCAGTCTCAAATTGATATTATTTTGCATGGCACGACTGAGAAGATTTTAATCAAACCAGATTCGCTCTATCGAGATCGGGCTGAAGGCTATTACAAGCGCTATGAAGGGGCGATCGCCATGCTTGAGCAGCAATATGCCGAAGCAGGGGAATCGCAAAAACAGAAGTTAGAAAACTATCTAATCGAACAGCCCTGTTCTACTTGTGAAGGAAAACGCCTAAAGCCAGAATCTCTCGCGGTTCGCATCGGTGGTTATAACATTATTGATTTTGTTTCAGTTCCTCTTGGTACTTGCTTACAACGTCTGCAAAATCTCGAACTCGATCATCGCACCAGACAAATAGGCGATCGGGTTTTACAGGAAATCTTAGCGAGATTACAATTTTTGCTTGATGTGGGATTGGATTATCTCACCCTCGATCGCTCTACGATGTCTCTCTCAGGCGGTGAAGCCCAGCGTATTCGCCTCGCGACTCAAATTGGTTCAGGTTTAACGGGAGTTCTCTATGTATTGGATGAACCAAGCATCGGGCTGCATCAACGGGATAATTCGCGACTGCTAGGGACTTTAACTAAACTTCGCGATCTTGGTAATACCTTGATTGTCGTGGAACATGATGAAGAAACCATTCGGGCTGCGGATTATCTGGTTGATATCGGACCGGGGGCGGGTGTACATGGCGGCAAGATTGTCGCCCAAGGCACTGTTGAGGATATTGAGAACCATCCCGAATCCCTCACAGGAGCCTATCTATCCAAACGCAAGCAGATTCTTACTCCCTCCGTCAGGCGTGAGGGTAATGGTAAACACCTAGAAATCTGTAATGCCTATCTCAATAACCTCAAACATATCACCGTTAAACTTCCATTGGGACAACTGGTTTGCATCACAGGTGTTTCAGGTTCAGGCAAATCAACTTTAATCAATGATTTACTACATAATTCTCTCGATCACCATTTCTCACGCAAAGTCCCTGCTCCAAAAGGGATTGAGGAGATCAAGGGACTAGCTGCTCTCGACAAATTCATCGTCATTGATCAATCCCCAATCGGACGCACACCCCGTTCCAATCCAGCCACCTATACGGGGCTATTTGATGTGATTCGAGAAACCTTTACGCTGACCACAGCCGCGAAAACGCGAGGCTATAAAGCAGGACAGTTCTCTTTTAATGTTAAGGGTGGACGTTGTGAAGCTTGTTCGGGACAGGGCGTAAATATTATTTCCATGAATTTCCTGCCTGATGTCTATGTCCAGTGCGATATCTGCAAAGGCGCAAGATATAACCGCGAGACATTGCAAGTGAAGTATAAAGAGAAGACGATCGCTGATGTGTTAGATATGACCATCGAAGAGGCGATGCACTTTTTTGAAAATATTCCTTCCGCCCATGCAAAATTGGGAATGTTGGTAGATGTGGGCTTAGGCTATGTGCGTCTTGGTCAGTCGGCTCCCACGCTCTCAGGTGGTGAAGCGCAGAGAGTAAAGCTGGCGACAGAACTCGCTCGTCGCGCTACAGGAAAAACCCTCTATCTCATTGATGAACCGACTACAGGTTTAAGCTTCTATGATGTGCATAAATTACTAGATGTGATGCAGCGCCTAGTCGATAAGGGCAATAGCATCATCACGATTGAGCATAATCTTGATGTGATTCGCTGTGCCGATTGGGTGATTGATTTAGGTCCAGAGGGAGGCGATCGCGGTGGTGAAGTTATCGCCGAAGGAACACCTGAACAGGTTGCGAAAGTGACTAAATCCTATACGGGCAAGTATCTCAAGCAAGTATTATCTGAGTATCCACGCAGTATATAATTATGTTAAAAGCTAGAATTTGGATAGCATTGTTACTTATGGTTGTTTGATGTGGGTTTGTCGTCAAAACACCGTTCACGAATATGATGCGAATTTGCGTACAAAAATTTAAGGGTTTTTAAGAGGACTTAAATCATGACGGTTTTAGAAAAGGCTGTAAGTACGATGCAGCAGTTGCCAATCGAGAAGCAGCAAGAAGCATTAAATTTTATTGAATTTCTTGTCTTTAAATTGGGCGATCGCCAAGTCAAATACGATTATTCGTTAACCCCTGCTAGGAGATCGCTAGAAAATCTGTATGGTATTTGTGCAGACGATCCGATTATTCTTGATGATTCTGGGATTTTAGAGAGTCTTGATGATGAACTGGTAGGAGCTTTTGACTAGAAATGCGTTATTTATTGGACACGAATGTTTGTGTGATGTATTTGAATGCTCGCTCGAATGCAGTGCGTGATCGCTTAATTTCTACTCCGATTGAGGATATGGCTGTATGTTCTGTGGTGAAGTCTGAGTTGTTTTATGGTGCGATGCGAAGCAATAACCCAACTAAAACTTTGGAACGGCAGCAAGAGTTTTTAGAGCGATTTGTGTCGCTTCCGTTTGGGGATGAGTCGGCACTGTTGTTTGGGCAAATTCGGGCGAGGCTGGCTAGTGCGGGGACTCCTATTGGTGCTTATGATTTACAGATTGCGGCGATCGCTTTGGCGAATAATCTAATTTTGGTGACACATAATACAAGGGAGTTTGAGCGTGTGGATGGGTTGCAACTTGAGGATTGGGAAGGATATTTGTTATGAACATATCGGACAAATTGCGATCGCTTACTTACAGTCTAGATATTCAAATGGCTGGGTTGTATTTTTGGTGTGGTAATTTTGTGATTCAGTTGGGTGGTACTGAGGTGGATGATGAGCCTTTTTACTATCCTTTTGTGGTTCCTACGTTTGTTGGGTTTGGATTTGTGCTTCCTAATGGTTTCTCTTGGCATACTCCATTTGCTAAGTTTAAGCGACTTGAGCGGAAGGTAAATAATGTAGCGGAAGGATTTGAGACTCGTGCCGCTAAATGAACATCCTGCCATTATTGGCTTACCGCCTTTCACGGTTAAGTCTTTACCTAAACAAGAGTTTTTCGATCTTCTTGCGGGTGCTGGTTATACGTTGAGTGCAACTATGCCTTCGGGAAAACATAATTGTCTGAAGTATCTCTTCTCGCATAAAAAGCATAATAGTGTGATGGCGGTTTATAATCCTGCGAATGATAGGATTGTTACTGCTTATCAATTGGATTAAAAGCGATCGCATTTTTACAAATAATGACGATCACTTTCAGATCTAATGTTGCGCTAAATCTTCAATTAGCTCCACCATTGCCTTAACCATTGGCATTCCAGTGAGAATTTCGATCCAATACCATTGACCATTAGGGTTGAGTTCGATGAAGTAGAGAACATCATCATCACCGCGAATAATATCGAAAGCTCCAAAGTTTAAGCCAAATAGTTCAAGCATTTTATGTAGTTTGGCGATATAGTCTTCTGGCAAGGTATCAGGAGTGTGAACTAGCTTGTCAGGCTCAGTTGCTCTCCAGTCTTGATTAACTTCTACATCATTGAGATGCTCGGTTTCAATACGACAAACAAAGCTCTTTTTTCCAATTAATGTAACGCGATATTCTGCTTTCTTGGAAATCCTCTGTTGAATAAAAACGGGCGCAAGATGAATGCTGTCTCGTAATGAATCAATAGTTTCAAGATCGATGGGTCGAGTATAGCAAGCGTATTGTTTATCGTCATGTAAAAAGCCTGAGTAATCCATTGGCTTAATAATACAACTGTCGTATTGCTTCAAGAAAGTTACAATAGGTTCATATTGGTTTGTTACTAAAGTTGCTGGGATGGGAATCTCTAGCTGTTTAGCAAAAGGGATCTGGTTAATGCGCTGAGATGGAAAGCGTAAATCATAGTAATTATTGATCCACTTAGCATTGGGGAAAAGTCCAGATACAGATAGGACTAGAGATTTTGTTTCCTCAACAGCATATTTTTTAGCCCATTCGTCTTCTACTTCTGGGAAAGGATAATAATTTTTCGGCTTTCGCCACCAGATCAGCTTAACTTCTTCTGTTGATCGCTTAGAGTCATTAAAAGTCAGACTTTGCGAAATGGGCTGTCCCTTCTGATTCCAAGAAAAAGAGTATGCAGATTTTTGGATTAGATTATCGGAATTTAGGCGAATTGGTTCAATTTTAGAGTTTGATAGCTCCTTAATTACCATGTCAGTATGTATATCATCTTGAGCAGTCACAATGAGTAATTGAGTCATAGAATTCACTTCAAAAATTGGTAAGGAAATCCAAAAGACTAGCAAGCTCTATTTAAAAAAGATGCTAGCCTCTTGGAATATTAGCAATGAGATATGCAATGCTAACTTTCACAAAGTAGAATTTAGCTAAACATTACAGCTATCAGTAAGCAATCGCTTAATCATCTTCTGCACTGTCGTCATCATTATCACCAAAGACCTTATAAGTTGAGCCGCTTTTTGAACACCAAGATCCGCTCATACCAGAGATTTTAGAGGTTTGAGTTGTAGGATCATAGTTGACTTTCTCAGAAGCAAGGTTGTATTTTGGGAGAATACTGAGATGCATCATCAGGGGATAGGTTTGCTTGTCAAGAGTTGCTGTTGTCATGGGAATACCCTTTAAAGTTTATAGATTATGGGGACATTTTTTACTAGCGATAAAGGTTGTTGAGAAAACCTTGATTGCGTTGTGGTGTATGTCCTTGAATATATAAAACCATTTGTATTTCTAGAATGGAATCGAAGATCCACTGAACTTACAACTTATATAAACTACTGATTTAGCAATGAATTACCAAAAACATCTGATTTGCTACTGACTTACATATGACTTACAATTTCTTTAGCATTATGTTCAGTGTTAATCCATGTCAGAAAAGTCATTAAAAATACACCTAGACTGGATTCAAGCCGTTAAGACTGCTTACAAATCTCGTTACTCAAATCAAAATGAGTTGGCAGAAAAAGCGGATATCTCATCGGTGGATACCATAAGTAAATTCCTGAATGGTAAGCCAGTCAGTCGTGCTAACTTTTGGAAACTGTGCGATTTACTTGAGGTAAGACGAGAACAGGTTATTAAGGGAATGAGTCATGACACTAGCAGCTTAAACAAGTCTGTAAATATGGTGACAATTACTAAAGCTTCTGATGATGTTGTTGTATGTGGGGATATATTGCAGTCCGAAGTTTTAAAAGCTCGACTAGAAAACCCTAATTTTATTGGACGTGATAATGAGTTGGGGTATATTCATCATTTAACTGCTCAAGGGGCTAAGTGTATTCTAATTCTTGGGGTTGGAGGTGTGGGCAAAACTACGTTAGCTAGAAACTATCTCAAGCAATCATTTGACTCATATATTGAATTTTCCATTGCTAAAGAAAGACAAAATATTGCCTCAATTGCAAGTTTAGTGGAAGAAAAACTAAGATTTCTAAACGAAGAATCTGGCAGAGAATTTATGGTTTCGTTAGAGCGCTTAAAGTCTAGGCTTCAGAGAGAAAGGATAGGTGTATTAATTGATAATCTGGAACCTGCTTTAGATAGAAATGGTCAGTTTGTGGAGGAACATCGAAGTTATGTAGAACTATTACGGGTTTTGAATGATAGCTCATTGCGTTCAACTACGCTCATCACTAGCAGAGAAGCATTGAACGAAGCACTGGACATCCAAACTCTTATGCTAGGAGGATTGAAAGAGAATGTATGGAAGTCATTCCTTATTCAGCAAGGTATTAATGTTGACACATCTGTTTTAACTGAGATGCATAAAGCTTTTGGCGGGAATGCTCTGGCAATGAAAATCCTCTGTACGCCAATTAAGACTTATCATGATGGAGATTTAGCTGCATACTGGCGAGAATGTAAAACTGAAAGTGGGCTTGTTGTTGAGCAAGCTTTAGAGAATTTGATAAGGGAACAGTTTGATCGTCTTCAAAGCAACTGCCCTGAATTATATAAACTACTCTGCCGTATGGGTTGTTTTCGATATCAAGATGTGCCAACTGTTCCTAAAGAAGGACTTATTAGTTTACTCTGGGATGTGGTAAAATCACAACATATACGAGTAATCAACGCTCTTAGAGAGCGCTCTTTGATTGAGTTTGACAAAGGAGAATATTTTTTACATCCTGCAATTAGGGCAGAAGCAATCTCTCGATTAAGGGCAAACGTTGAATGGAAGGAAGTAAATCAAAGAGTATCAGAGTTTTGGGAAATCACTATTGCAGATACAAACCTATTTCAAAAACGTCTAAATATTTTTGAAGCTTTTTATCACTATTATATAATTGATAGTTACGAAAAGGCTTTTCTAGTTTTTACACTGAGGGTTAAAATAGGTATTTACGAAAGGAACCTATATGCTTATTTGAGATTTTGGGGATACGCATCGCGCATTGTCGATTGTTTAAAGAAACTTGTAAATAAATTAGATGGTATAAATAAAACTGACGTATTAGGAATAATTGGAGTCTGCTACTATTACAATAATGATTATAGATTAGCTATTCAGTTTTTAGAAAAAGCCAAATATTTCATTGAGTCAGAAATAGACTATAGACATCAAAGGCTACAGTCAGATTGTCTTAATTATTTGGCATGTTCTTATCATTTTCTTGGAGAATCTACACGAGCAATCGAGTATTGTAAAAAAGCCTTGATTGCTTGTGAAAAGATTGATTTAAGAGAAGAAATAAAGCATGAAAGAGGAAAATTTTACTTTGAAAGGATGAAAAGTAGCTGCCTTCAATCATTAGCTTTTATTTTTTATGAGCTAGGTGAATATGATCAAAGTTTTTCGTTTTCTGAAGAAGCGTTTCAATGGTCAAAGCCATCTAATCAAACAGAAATTTTATATCGTGAAGCGGGTGATTCTTTAGCTACTAAAGCTTGCGCTCTTTATGGTCAAAGTATGGTGAGAGAAGCTATTGAAACAATGATTCAGTCTATACATAAATATCAACTAATCAAAGACTATATTTCTGAAGGTTATTCAAGATGCTGCTTAATTAAATTCTATTTAGAAATAGATTTAAAAGAATCTGAGCAACAAATAATTAAAGTCGAAGATATATATAATAATGGTTATAAATCGACAGTCCTTTTGACTGATTTATATAGTGGTAAAGCCCAATTTTCTAGGAAAAAATTCCAGATTGAGAAACGGCACAGCTATTTGTCTGAAGCGATAAGTGATCATTTGGAATGTATTAAACTTTTGAGTAAAATAGAAGTCAAGCCTGAACTAGCAGAAGAATACTTTCAACTTGGGCTAACATATCAGGCAATGGGAGAACATGACCAAGCAGCAGAATATAAAGCAAAAGCACTAGAACTTTTCGCACAAATGGAAGCGCCGAAACAAATTGAGAGAGTTAACAAAGCCTTTGGAGACAACATTCAATGAATACTTAACTCTCTTAGAAACAAGACATAGGCTAGAATAAAAACAAGATAGGAGAAATAGAGTTATGCCGATCGCCCAAATTGAAAACCTTATCCGTTACGTCACCAACTCAGACGGCAAAGCAACCGATGTGCTTGTCCCCTTAGAACTTTGGCAACAGCTAATCCATTCTTTAAATACTGACAGCGTTAGCGGATTAGCTTGGATTGACGAACAAGAACCCAAAGAACAAATATTAGCTGACTTACAAGAATCTGTCAGACTTGCTGCCGCAGGACAAACATTTCCAGTATCACAACTATGGGAAGACGCTACAGCATAAACCTATGATTGAAGTTCGCTTTACCTTACCCTTCATTCGCCGCTTAAAACCACTAACCAAACGTTATCGAAAAATTCAATCTGACATCCAGCCAATTATTGAACAGTTACAAAATGGAAACTTTGTTGGCGATCAAATCACTGGTCTTGACTTCACCATTTTTAAAGTTCGCGCAAAAAATAGTGATATTCCCACAGGAAAAAGCGGTGGTTATCGCGTTATCTATCAAGTAGTTTCACCTGAATTAGTCTTGCTCTTACTCATCTATGCAAAATCAGATCAAGCAGACGTTAGTGTAGAAGAGATTGAAGATGCTATTTCCAAGGCGTAGCTAAAGTTATCTAGTATGGATGGACAAAATTTTGAAAGGTATAGTTTTTATTGTTGGCGCAGGGATTGGGGGTGTAGAATTTTTGACAGTTCGCGCTAGGGACTTGCTATGTAGGGCTGAAGTGATTATTAGCGATGCACTGGCCGATCGCACTTTACTCAATCTCGCACCAAAAACAGCTACTCGGATCATTGCGGGTAAACGCGGCGGACAGGAAAGCATCAAACAAGCAGAAATTAATCAAATGCTGGTGGATTATTGCCTAGCAGGAAAGCGCGTCGTGCGTCTTAAGAGCGGTGATCCTTGGATATTTGGGCGATCGCTACCTGAGATATCAGCATTGCAAAACGCCAATTGTGAATGGGAAGTTGTTGCAGGTATATCCAGCGCGATCGCTGCACCGATGTTGGCAGGGATTCCATTAACCGAAGTGGAAGCGAGTTCTTGTTTTGCGGTGATGACGGGACATGATCTGCATCGATTGCCTTGGGAAGCGATCGCCCAAATTCCGACCCTAGTAATTTTGATGGGGACAAATAATATGGCGGGATTGTTGGAGAAATTGAGACTTGGGAAATCTGGAGATACAGCGATCGCGATCGTGCGGTGGTGTGGACGCGCCGATCAACAGGTATGGACAGGGACATTGACCGATATTCAGGCAAAACTGCCCGAAGGTTCTCTATCGCCTGCGGTGATTATTGTCGGCGAAGTCGTTAAGTTTCATGAGCAATTGGCTAGTCATCGACTGCAATCATTGGAAAATTTAGATAATTTAGATGATTTAGCACAGGGAAAATTAGCATTGCAAGGTAAACGGATTTTAGTCACAAGGTCGGCAAGTCAGGCGAGTCAATTTACGGATTTGCTGACTAGTCGGGGTGCAGAAGTAATCGAAATGCCGACTTTGGCAATTTTACCGCCAACGAGTTGGGAATTTTTGGATCAAGCGATCGCTTCTTTGCCTAACTATGATTGGTTGATTTTGACTTCAGCCAATGCTGTTGATAGCTTTTTTGAGCGGCTAAAAAATTCTGGAAAAGACAGTCGCGCCTTACATGCTCTCAAAGTTGCTGTTGTCGGACGGAAAACGGCAGAAGTACTTGCTAATTATGGGATTAAGCCCGATTTAGTACCGACAGATTTTGTCGCCGATGCTTTAGTTGATGCTTTTCTGGCAATTCCCAATTATGTTTTAATCGACAAAAAAATGTTGTTCCCACGAGTCGAGTCAGGTGGACGCGAGATTTTGGTGGAGCAGTTGCAAACACATGGTGCAATAGTTGATGCTGTTCCTGCCTACGAGTCAGGATGTCCTGTAGCGATCGCTCCTGCGGCGTTAGAGGCGATTCAAAATCAAAATCAAAAATTAGATGCGATCGCCTTTGCCAGTTCCAAAACCGTTAAGCATTTTTGTCAATTACTAGATCGGGTTGCAGATCGGGAAACTTGGCGATCGTGGTTGGCAGATGTGACGATTGCTTCCATTGGTCCGCAGACTTCTAAGACTTGCGATGAATTATTGGGGCGCGTGGATTGCGAAGCTGTGGAATATACTTTAGATGGTTTAGTTGAGGCGATCGCACTCAGATTCTAAACTAATTCAGAAAACAAGCGTAATTCGGAAGTTGGCGAATTGAGAAATAGGTTGGCTCTTTGGATGACTGATGGCGATATTTTAATTTGCTTAAGTGTGACTAATCCCTCTTGCACAAAGGATTGACAGAGAGCCGCATTATTTCCCTTATTAAAAGTTGTCTCATAATAAACTTCGCGAATCCCCGCCGATACCACCAGTTTTAAACAAGAAATACAAGGTTCTAAGGTGACATAAATACTAGCGCCATCAGTGGAAATACCATGTTTTGCCGCTTGGGCGATCGCATTGGCTTCGGCATGAACGGCTCTAGAGGGAAACTCTTTACTTGCGTCACAGGTAATTACATTGGGATAGCAATAGCCTTGAGTGGTGCAATGTACGGAGCCAGAAGGCGAGCCATTGTAACCTGTGGCTAATACCTGTTTGTCTTTGACAATCACCGCCCCCACGGGAAAGGCAAGACAGGTGGAGCGCATGGCAGCGAGTTTGGTGAGCAACATAAAATATTCATCCCATGTTGGGCGTTGTTGGAATGCAATATTTTCAATCAGTTCAGGCATGGGTGGTAAATGAAAAACCAGTTTTATCTTACAGCGCTTTGCGCTGTTGACGGCTGTACAGAGCCATAAAAAAACGTAGAGGCAATTCATGAATAGCCTTTACTATAAAGGTTTTTGGGGTAATCATTAAAAAATTGCTACGAAATGCTAGCATTTTATAGCAAGATAGCTTATACTAGCAATTGATAGCAAAGAGGTGTTCCACATGGCAAAAAAAAGGCAGTTGAATGTAAGGCTCAGCGATGCGTTGGTTAGTCAGCTAGACGATCGCGCTCAGAAGACAAAAATGGGCATGGCGGCGATGGTTGAAATCCTGTTAATTCAGGCTTTGCAACATCAAGAAGCTGCTGATGAGTCTAAATCACCACTAAGCGATCGCCTTGACAGTCGCCTTGACAGTTTGGAAAAACGCATTGAAGCACTAGAGGCTACATTGGCAATCAGTTCTACTGAGTCTCCAGAGATAGAAGTGACTGCTGCTGTAGTTGAGACTAACAGCGAACAATCTATTCTCGATGAGCCTGTTGTTTTAAATGATGAGAACCAAGTCGGTAACATCAACTCACAAACGCTAGAAAGTACATCTAGCAAACCCAAAAAAGAGAAACTAAACTCTAAAACTTCCAATTCCAAACCACCAAATTCTAAAGCGCCAAATTCTAAAGTGCCAAATTCTAAAGTGCTAAACTAGCAGGAGATTCGATTGATGAAAAATGTAATGTTTGTCTGTCAAGACAATACCTATTCTCAAATTGCCGAAGCATGGATGCGTTCTTTTGTATCCGATGGCATCTTTGTAGCGAGTTCGGGATTGAGTAACAATCAATCTAGAGCCACTAGTGCAGAGCTAGTGAATGTGATGAATGAAGTCGGGATCGATATCAGTGACCATCAGCCAAAACTTCTCAGTGATTATCGTCCAGAGGATTTTGATGCTGTGATCTCCTTGTGTGATTTCAGTATGAGGATACCTGACAACTGGATGCTAAGTCGAATTTTTGATGAATGGATGCTACCCCAATTGGAAGTGAATTCCAGTGATTCATGCCGTCATATCAGAGACGATATTAGAGATAAAGTAGATCTTCTACTGATGCGTTATGCGTAGTAGAAGGCAAAATCAAAATTTGGAAAGCGGCGCTTTCCAGATTTTTTTCGGGGCTAAGTAAACGCAAAGCGCTGTATCCTAAAGATTCGGCAAATAGCATCCATCCGCGTGAATGTACCTCAAATCCTTACATATTCAGCAATTTCGCAACTACATCGATCAGGAAGTCACCTTCACTGCGCCCAAAACTGTCATCGTGGGCAATAATGCTCAAGGTAAATCCAACTTACTTGAAGCTGTTCTGCTCTTAGCAACTTTGCGATCGCACCGTGTTAGTAAAGATCGGGACTTAGTGCGAAATGGGGAAGCGATCGCCGAGATTAGAGCTATTTGTCAGCGATCGAGATCGCCTGAAAGCTATCCCATCGAATTAATGATGCGGATGCGAGTCAGTGGCAAGCGCACTTTGAATGTGAATAATGTTAATCAGGCAAGACATTTAGACTTTTTGGGAAATCTGAATGCGGTAATGTTTTCCAGTTTAGATCTGGATTTAGTGCGCGGTAGTCCTGAGAGTCGGCGCAATTGGTTGGATACAGTTTTAATTCAACTAGAGCCGATTTATATCAATCTTTTGCAGCAATATAATCAGGTGTTGCGACAGCGTAATGCTTTGTTGAAATCAATTAAACAGGGAATAATCAAATACGATCCGCAACAAATGGCACTCTGGGATGCTCAGCTTGTCACCGCAGGGACTCGTTTAATTAGAAGGCGATCGCGTTTATTGCAAAGATTAACGCCGATCGCCCATACTTGGCATCAGTCAATTAGTGGCGGCAGTGAAGATCTTGCCATTACTTACATTCCCAAATTCAGCTTTGAACCTACCGACACGGTGGAGCAGATTCATCAAGCTTTTTTTGATATGATTTTGCAAAAAACAACCATTGAACAGCATCAAGGTACAAGTTTAGTTGGTCCCCACCGCGATGAAGTTGCCCTCACGATTAATGCGACACCTGCAAGAGAGTATGGCTCTCAAGGTCAGCAACGCACCTTAGTACTAGCTCTAAAACTTGCCGAGTTGGAGTTGCTAGAATCTGTGATCGGAGAACCGCCCCTATTGTTGTTAGATGATGTACTCGCCGAACTCGATCTCCAACGCCAAGATTATTTGTTAAATGCGATCGGCGATCGCGTCCAAACAATTATTACGACAACTCATCTTGGCTCGTTTGATGCTCAATGGCTAAATTCAGCAAGAATTTTTCAAGTAGACAAGGGCAGAATTTCACAATAAGGTGAAGTACAACAATTTCGGGTGACAGAATTGCTGTACCTCGTCTTATTCGTCGTCGTCAGCACCAACTTGACGTAAGTGAATATGTTTACGTCCAAGGCGAATTTCTAAC
This sequence comes from Pseudanabaena sp., assembly GCA_044355035.1. Taxonomy (GTDB): domain Bacteria; phylum Cyanobacteriota; class Cyanobacteriia; order Pseudanabaenales; family Pseudanabaenaceae; genus Pseudanabaena. Next base: position 14,077 of record JBIKYX010000091.1, read on the forward strand.
TCATCTCCAGCCTGTAAACCCATGATTTGAGTATAAGCTGAACCGATTAGTAGGTTGCCGTTCTTTTGGACACTGACGCGATAACTGGCACTGCGCCCACCTTTGCCACTACCTTTCGCTTCAAGCTCAACCCCGTCAGCCGCCATTAAGGCATTGTAAAACTTCATCAAGTTGACGCGAGATTGATTGTTTTTGGTGACGGTTGCATATCCGCAAGCCTTGGCTTTTTCTTCTTTAGACAGATGATCTAGCTCTTTGACCTTCTCTAACAACGCATTGCCAGAGAGTTGAATTGGGGGTTTAATTTTTGCCATATATTTCTAATAGTTTCGTATCCCATAATTATACTTTTAGTATCTAAGATCACTGTACTATTCGTCAAATTTTTTAACTAAATTTATAACTATTTTCACTTATTTGTTTTTTGTCGATGACTATCGTCTATATCTAATTAGTTAGACTCATAAAAATAAAATGACAGACAGAATACAGATCATGAATTTGCACTCCAAGACAACTTTATCTTCATCCATCTCCACTTCTTCACATTTTTCTTCTTCACATTTTATTGTTATCGATACCGAAGGTAGCCCTATTCTCAGTGAAATTGCCATCATTGATAGTCAAGGTCAACTAATTTACGAAGCCTACACCGCAACTGACAAATCCAAACTACATAGCAAACCCTTAGTGCAAGTATTACAGGATTTCCTAGCGATCGCCTTGACTCCGCAGCCCAAGACCATAGTTTGTCATTTCGCAGAGCATGATCGTCAGATTTTAAAAAATAGCTGTCGGAAAGCAGGAATAAAATGGCAGGAGCTAACTTTTGTCTGCACCGTTGAACTATCCCAGCGTCTATTTCCGAACTTAGCGAGCTATTCTCTCGCCCACTTGAGTAGATATTTTCGGCTGTCAGTAGATAACAAGCTTTTTAACTCTAGATTTGCCCATGCCTCGCGCTATGATGCTATTTTCACCCATCAGCTATATCATAAACTGCAATCACAATCGGTGATGAATATGCTTAAAGATCGCTTACAATCCATTCCCAATCCTTTTACTAGTAGCCGCGTTGATAATCCTTTTCAGCATCATATTGATTTACAAGCGCTTTATCATGGTGAATATGAGCGATTAAAGTCTATTCTACTCGATATCAAGCGGGATGCAAATCAACAAAGTCGTGGGGCAGTAGTAATAGGTGAGGCGGGATCAGGAAAAACCCATTTGATGATGCGCTTGGCAACGGATTTACTCAAAACTAATCGATTACTATTCATTCGTCAGCCTAATAATGCAAGTACGGTGATTTATCATACCTATGCGCGTATTTTGGAATCTTTTGCTGAAAAAATTCCTGAAACTCAGCATACACAATTAGAGCTTTTAGTAGCAAATAGTTTCGTAAATATTCTTGGTCAAATTCAAGAGTTTGTATCCACTGAATCAGGGCGAAAAACATTAGCGATTCTCCGCGAAGATCCCCTGCGACTTTACAAATTTCGTGCGGGTTCGCCACAGTGGAAGTCCATAGAATTAAATATTGTGCGCTGGTGGGAGAAAAAATATAATGCCGCAGGACATTCGGGAAGTATTCTCAAGGGGATTCTTAAATTTTGTAGCTATGTTGATCCAAATCTCAAAAGTATTGTTAGGCGTTGGTTAGCAGGGCTGGATATTAGCGAAGAAGAAGCTCAAAAAGTTAATTTAGAAAATTGGGATGAAGAAATCAGCCGAGAAGAATTCGCTCTTGAAGCGATCGCTGTATTTGGGAGACTATCGACCTTAGATGAGCCTTTAATTATTGTGTTTGACCAATTAGAAGGGCTAAGCGACAAGCCCACGATTCTATCTAATTTTGGCGATGCTGTTAAAGAAATCTTGACTGTAGTTCCCAATAGTTTAGTGATTCTCAATCTTTTTCCCGACCGTTGGCAACAATTCCAAACAGTTTTTGATAATGCGGTTATTGATCGCTTTCCCGATCAAGTGTATTTACCTCGCCCTAACCAATCTACGCTTAGTGACATCCTCCAAGCTAAGCTCAAAAATACTAGCCTTGATTTTGCAGAAATTTTTGACGCAAAGGAGAGAGAAGATATCCTGAGCCAAAAATCTATTCGGGCTACTCTTAATCGGGCAGGTGCTTACTATCGTTACAAAGTTAGTGATATTCCTTTACCCACGCCCACACCAGCACTCACGTCCACAATAGCACCCACGCTTCCGAATCTCAATGAACCAGATTTGAGCGAGTCTAGATGGAATTATGTAAAGCAGGAAATCGCGCAATTAAAACAGGCGATCGCGCAAATTCAACAAGCTCTCAGCAACACCTCATCAGACCAGCCCTTAATTGGACAGTCAGAGCAAATTAACGATCAAACTGAATCTCTTCCCCAAGCGATTCACCAAAACTCGCGACCATCAGATCAACCGCAGTCGCCAGAATATAATGAAATCAAGGAATATATCCAACGAAAACAGAATGATTTAGCCAAGGACTATGACCGCCCGCACATTATTTTTGATGCCGAAGATTTAGGTAAGCTTTCGCAGATTTTAGAATCATTCCAGTTGTTACAGCATTTTGAGATCGATCAAATGCGATTGGGTAAAAAAGCTTTGCCAGAACACTTTCAATTCAAAATTCAAAATCAAGAATATGTGATTGGCTTTTTGCATATTAGCGGCACTGCCTTTACCACGCGCATTAAGAACTTCAATGAATTGGTGGTCAGTCATCCGCGCACAAAGTTTTATCTATTACGCGATGCTAGAGAAGCTGAAATTACAGGTAAAGTCGGTAAAGAATCGATTGAGAAACTTCGCTATACCCAAAATGGTGATTTTCAGATTATGGATAAAGGCGATCGCTTAAATTTTGACTTAATCTACGATCTGATTATTGATATCAAAAATAAAGACTTGGATGTGGATTTGAAAATCGCCCTACAGCTTCTTTCGCAGGAGTTAAAAGATTACTGGCTGATTAAAATAATCGCAAGTTAAGCATTTGTAGTATTTCTGACAGCAAATGTACCTCTATCTGTTTTTGGGGTGGCGGCATTACCAAAGATTGGAGTGGGGTCTAAGCCTGTAATCAGTCGAAAATGGACAGGCGAGAGATTCGGCGCGATCGCTTTGGATTCCCATGACTTTAAAAGTGTGTGCGATCGCTTCAGAAAATTAACACCGCGAATGAGATCCGCTTATCGCTATCTTTTCAATCGTCCTAATTGTCTAGACTATCAGGGCGCGATTGACTCGAATTTACCCATTGGCTCAGGTGAAATTGAGAGTGGTCACCGCTATGTTATTCAAAATCGTTTAAAACTTGCTGGCTCTTGGTGGACGATTGAAAATGTTAAGGCTATGCTTGCTCTTAGAATCTGCCGTACTAATCAAGATTGGGATGCTTATTGGCTTAATCTTTCTTCGATTTCTTCTTGAGCGGAACTTTCACTTTTAATTACACCCGTAGCGACTAACACCTTAAGAGGTTTTTGCTATTTAATTTTTGCTATTTAACAATCACCGATATAGTTCTCCCCGTTTTCTGCTGACTCCACAAGACGCAAGGGTTTATATAAATAGGCAAAAAAGGTCGTAATCAAAGAAAATAAGCCCATGAGGACAAACATCAAGCCAAAGCCGCGCCCCTGACCAACCCCAATGATTTGTC
>JBIKYX010000018.1:0-57302 GCA_044355035.1 Pseudanabaena sp.
GATCATTTGTGAGGTCTGTGTCGTATGCTGGTCTTATCATAAATTGGGTCTCCTGTAGACCCTTTTACTTTATTCCCCCTTCACGCTTTTTCCTAGGTATACCCACCTTTTCAAACAGCCTCTAAATCAACATTACTTATATTTAGAATTTCTAAAGTTGGAGGAAGAGTAAACTTGCACGTCTTTGATTTACATAAAATGTTGTCACTAATATTTAAGCTGATTAGACTTTTATAATCTTCAAAAAAATTTAAGTTATCGATTTCTCTTTTGTTTCTAGAAATATCCAGATTGATAATATTTTCTTTGACGATTTTATCTAAATCTTGAAAATCGTTTGAATCAAGCTCGTTTTGAGAAAGATTAATAGATTTGATAGATAGGCTACTCAAACTAAGTACACTAAAAAAATTCAAACTTCTAATTCCAAGATTAGATAAATCTAAGTTTCTCACTGCAACATTTTCAATTTGTGAAAAGCTTGACTCAAGCATTTGGTGATCTTTACATGCTTTTGTAAGACTTTCAAATTGATCCTTTCCTAAATTAATTGCAATCTGATTTTTAATTCTAGTAATTTCTATTTTGTTTTTATCATCAGCTATTTTGTTTTTATCATCAGATTGTACCAATTGGCAAATTATTTTAGCTTTCCCATTTGAGAAATCAACATTTTTAGGAGGATCAACATTTTTAAAACTATTACGATTATAAAAATATACAAGAATACCTGCTAGAAAAATACAACCAGTAAATGCGGCAAAAGCTCTCGTAGATAGTTTAAGTCTATCCAGTAAATTGCGATATTCTTTTAATAAAGGTTGATATTCCTTATCACGAAAATCATCAAATTTAAGTTTTAAATTACCATATTTTTTTAATAAAGGCTGATATTGGTTATTAAATAAATTATCAAATCTAGCTTTTAAAAAGTCATATTCCATCTCCCAAATAAATTCAATAACATTTTTTGAAAGTATTTTTTGACGCAATAACTGTTGTTCTGATTGTGATGTATTAAATCTCGAAATAGAATGTAAGATAAAATATATTAGTAAATAATAGAAATATCTTTCTTCTACCGATAAATTATGATTTATCTTGTTGCAGGATTGCACAGAAAAATCAATTAGATCTCCCTTGCTAGATTCTTTTTGTGTTATTTCACAGATAAAGTCACAATTAGGACGTATTATTGCATTAGTTATATATGTTAAAACTTCTCTAAATTCCTGACTTTTTAAAGAGGCAGATTGGAACATAAAAAAATCAGCTTGTTCAGTATATTCAGGTTTTACATTTTTTAATCGACTCTCTATGGAAGGATCAATTGTTTTAGCTTCAATGAGTGTAGAAATATATATAGAGTAAGCATTTTTTAGAACTTCCCCTACTTGCTGTAAGTTGAAATCTCCTGAACTGCTTAAGCTATAATTCAGTCTCAGGGCATAGATTAGACAATCATTGTACGGTGTTGCGGTTTGTTCCTGTATTTTGTCCTTAAATAGGTTAGGTTCTATTAATGATCTTTGGTGAGAATTATATAACTTAGATGTAGAACTAAAAATACAAATATCGGTTTGTTTAGACCATTTTAGATCTTTTGATATCTGACTTGAATAACAAAAATCCATGATTAACCATACCTTCCCTCTGCCTATTTCCTTATTGTTTGAGACAAATGTAATGAAGTCTTTAACATTCATGAGAACAGAATCAGGTGCTAAATTATCTTCATTACCATGCAGATAGAATTCTAGTGTATCGCTAGGACTGTATCTGCCATGTCCGACAAAATGGAATATTAAAGTGTCATTAACAGATGTTTTTCTTAATATTTTTAGTGAATGCTTTTTAATCTCGACCTCAGATCCTTGCGTATCAAAACCGAACCTTGCAGACTCAATTGGTTTGGCAATTGAACAATCACGAAGAGCTAACTCTAAATTAACTACGCATTGATTAAATATACTTTGATCCCTTTCATGACCATTAGTTACTATTGAGATAATATATGTCATTAGCTCACATTTCCACTTCAAAGACTACAGTAGACCGTTGGGTAATAATAAATAACAATTAAAATAGTTAAAACTGTTACACAGAAAGGGTTTCAAGCATCTTAAGGCGACACTCTTGAAACCCTTACCCAGATTGACTTTCGAGACTTTTTGAGCTTATTAACCAACAGATCTAGTAATTACTAGAATCTCTAAATCTAAATAAATATACCAATCAACATAAATCATGAAAGAAATAACATGTTACTTGTCAGCGTTCTTTTTTTCAGTTTTCAGACCACAAGCCAAATAAATTGTCATAGAATTGGAGGTTTTATGTTGTTTTTGTTCATCTGATTTTTTTATGTGAAGCTCAAAATAAAGATGTAATGAGCCAATTACCTTCTCAATAGCATTGATGATTGATTTAAACCAATGTTCAGCATTTACTAGATCAGAAAATCCATCAGTTCCAGTAGATTTATCAGTCTCAGTAGATTCAATTTTTATAACACTAGTTTCATTTTGTTCTTCTCCAGCAAATCGAACACCAGTCTGAATTTCCTTAGTTGGAACATTCACTATTTGAGCAAAATCGGATAATCCATGCAAGGCAAAATAATCCTGTAAACTGCCTTGAAATTGTTGAGATAAAGTCTCAGGATCAAAGTCTGGATATTCTCCAATTTCAACTAAGATTTCATATCCAGTATATTCTTGTGCTTCAGAAGAATTTTTACTCATACATCTAATTTGGGTTAGGGATTAGTGGAATTAGTTGGATTACTTTTGATTTAGTCAGTTGCTTTGTATGACAAAACATACTTTTCCCAAAACAAGATTATCATCTTTAGTATTTGCTTGCAACCTACTTTGCAAACCATCCATAAATTTTTGTAAGTTGTCGGTTCTAGATCCCTCTAAGGTTACGTTTCTAGCACTCCACTGCTCCCACCATATTGGTCTTACAAAACTTATCCCTTGCTCTGAAGGCGTTAATAGAAACTCTCCATGATATACACCTGATTGCAAAGAATTAGAGTTAATGCTCATTGTGTAAGTATCGAGATTATCTTGCTTTTGATTCAAAGTAATAGCATTAGAATTAAAAGTTTGAAATTTTCTATTTTTAGTATCAAATTTTTCCAGATTTAACTTAGATGTTATCTTAGTTTGAGTAGAGACATCTAGGGCAGTTAAACTATCTTTTATAGGAATTATATACTCAATATCGTATATACTTCCACGGCTAACCGCAAATTGAGATACATACTGAGCATTGTCAATTTTTCTTGATATTTGTACTCCGTCTTTATTAATGTTGTCAACTGTAATCTTCTTTCCGTCATTTGAAACAAGTCGTAGTTGTTTCGTATCGGCTCTTGCTATTTTATCTCTTACTGATGACCAAAGCAGGGAAGAGTTGGATATTAGGTTGTTATTTAACCATTGGTTTTTGCTCTTTAGATCATCGTGGAAAGTGAGAATATTTTTGCGACTGCCAATTACAATCAGGTAAAAAGGTCTCCATTGATCCTTTTCTTTATTCCTTGTATCCCACTCAAAGTTTTGATTGTCAACACCAACATCGAATACTTGTCCATAAAACTGACTTTTAATTCCAATGATACCAATCCCCATATCCACTGTATTAGCTTTATCAAGGTGCTGCCCTAAAGCATTAATTGCATCAGTAACCTGCTGATCTTTTTCTCCTAAATCCGTAACAATAACTACTAAATCATTCTCTTTTGCCTCTGGTTTTGGAATAACTGATGCTAACTTACTATCTATGTTCGGTATATAAAAGCCTTTCCGTTGAGCCTGACGTATAGAAATCTTTTCTTGTCCGCCATCAGTGTAACGAGAGTAGTCTATACCAGACTTACTCCATAAGCTAGATAATATTTCTAGATAGTTCAATATATTGATATAGTTACTGTCGGGTATGGAAGTAAAACCACTCATAGACAATGTCCCATCAACAAAAACTTGTATATTGAGAGGCTTGTCCACCTTACTAGTACTCGTATTGGATGTCACCGAACAACCAACTGACTCTTCCTTAGGAGGCATACAACCTAGAAGAGTTTGCGTTGACACTATGAGAATAATAGAGAGCAGGAATACAGTTAATCTTTTCTTGAAGAAGAGAAATGATTTTTTTTCTAAAGCCATAATAGTTAATCTTACTAATTCTGCCTTAAATGGTTCAAAATTTTTTGATTTTTCAAAAATCATATCGTACTTTCATCTTTTTTAACTGTATGGTATCGTCTTATTGATACGGTTATTTTAACAATGCACAAGTAAAAATGTTTATTTGGGAAATTTTAGCCTTAGTACTTTTCAGTATTTTAGGTGGGATTGGGTTAGTCTATTTTCAAGCATGGCTTTTTGGAAGTGGGACTATACCCTTAGATCTGCCCAATATTGATTCAGGTAGTGTCTCACCGTTACAAAGGTGGATTGAAGAATCGTATATTTTGGGAGCATGGGTCGTTACTGGCACTGCGATCGCCTTAGCCATCGCTTGGTTTTTGTTTGCTATTACAAGAACCTTGGGTGGGGATGCAAAAATTAGCAAAGTTCGTGCTAGCGCAAGACAATGGTGGATATTTTTTGCTCTAAACATTGTTAGCCTTGCTGTATCCTTTATATTTTTTCGAGGTCAGAGCAATGCTGCTATACCTTGGCTAGTCGGTATGTACGCCTTGGATATTTTCTGGTGCTTTGTCGTAGCAACTGCTTTTGCAACCCCTGGTCAGATGCGTGATTCTATTCCAAACGCTTGGATACGAAACTTAATATTTAGAGCGTCTGGACGTTAACGCATATTAGAGTCTAAAATTTCTCTTAAGATGAAAATAATATTTTTGTAATTTATTAAAATCTAATAAAACTATGATGTACTTTATTGGTGTAGGTGGGACGGGTGCAAGAGTGGCAGAAGCAGTAATTCATGCTGCTTCATCGGGGCTAATCGAAGATACTGAGATAGCTTTCTTGTTTGTTGATGCTGATGAAAATAATGGCAACTTACAACGCACCAGATTTTCCTTGGCTTGCTACAAAAACTGTCGAGATAAAGTTCGTAGAGATAATGATCCCAACTTGCTGTGGTTGAGTCCTGCTATTTCAGATCTGGGAGTGGCTTCTCCCGTAAACGCGAAAGAAGTGACATTAGGTGAATATTTTCAGTATGCAACAATGCAAGCATCATCTAAAAATGCCGCAGATATGTTTGATTTGTTGTTCACAAGTAAGGAGAAAAACATGCCTCTAAGTGAAGGATTTAGAGGGCATCCTTCTGTTGGGGCAGCATTTTTTAGGGACAGAATCATTTTCCCCGACGCTCCTAAAGGTGGAAAGGATATAGCGAACGGAACTGAGGAAACCATTAACAAAGAGGTGAATATTAACGGTAGGGCAAAAGATAGTCAAGATGCTTGGTCTAATTTCATTCGAGACATTCAAGTTCGCTTAAAAGGAGGGGACAATGCTGCACCTTTTAAGATTATTTTGTGTGGTTCTATATTTGGTGGTACTGGAGCATCTGGATTGCCTAGTATCGCTAGAGAAATCCACAGATACTTGATTAACACAGAAATTGGCGGTAATAGAAACGGTCGCGATCTTGGCAAAATACAATCTGTTCTTATGCTGCCATATTTTAGATTTGACGAAGCTGATCTGGATGATTCTGAAAAGAAAAAACTATTTGCTAACTCGGATGACTTTATGCTCAATACAGAAGCAGCATTGCGATACTATGAAAAAGAAATGAAAGACTCTGATGGGCAGAATATTCTCGATGCCGTCTATGTCGCAGGTAGCCAAACCCAACTGCCCGTTCAAGCATATGTGGGCAGAAGCGAACAAAACAACCCTCCCCACTTTGCTGAGCTTTTTGCGTCGATCTCTATTGCCGATTTTTTGTCAAGATCAAAGGATCAATCGGCAGACAAGTCATTTTACACCTATGTCATGGAACATCAAAAACAAATTACTTGGGCTGATTTACCTTCTAGCTGTAAACCTCTATACTCTTCAGCACTGAGATTTGCTTTTGTATGGCTGGCAGATACATATAGTGAGTTACTGGAAGGTAATAAAATTGGTACTAAGAAGTTTCTTGCTGCCGCGCCGTGGGCGCGTCCCTTTTTTAGTCGAGATGGTAGAGATAAACCTTTACTAGATGAATCGCAAATATTGTTGGCTAAACAAATTGCTCAATGGAGTGCTGATATTTTACGGTGGTGGTCAGCCATTCATTTTTTCAACGCACAGGGAGAAAAGATTAATATTAATGATAGATTGCCTAAAGTAATGCTTTTTGATGATAGATGTTTTAGTGAGAGTATCTGCGGATTGATTGGTTACTTGAACATTGGTGCAATTAATGATTTACCGACCACTGAATCGACACACTTACAAAGCTTGATCATTGGTGATAAAAGGGGCAATGAAATTTTGCGAAATGATACAATTAAGTTGATCAAAGACAAATTAGATCGTCAAGAGTTTAGGGATTATTTGAGTAACCCTGATAAATTGACAGGTATTGCAGGACTAGCAAAAGCAGTGTATATAACTTGTAAGGTATAGAGAGCAGATCATGGCTAACCAATTCCTACTACCGTCTGTACGTGAAAATCATAGATTGACTCTTGGCAAGAAAGTTGGCGCTTGGAGTACTCAAGACGTAACAGATCCTTACACTACGCTAGCTGACGCGCTGGAATTTGCACGCACACAACAGGTTGTAAGCGTAAACTCTATACCTACCATGTGGGCGCGTCCCTTGTTGTTTGATTCAGTTTTGCATGGGGCTAGTGATCATCCCCTATATAAGAATACAGTTTCTCAGTGGCGGGGGATGTTAGCAGCAATTGCACTTGCCGAATACTTTGAGCGAGCAGGGCATAAATTATCTGCTAGCATTATCGACTTAACCGAATCAGAGCAAAGTTTTATTAGAACTGCCCGAAGAGATGTGCCGACCTCATCGGATCGGTGGTTATATAGAGATGGACAATTAAATTCTTGGTACAGGTTTTATATTTTCTACTGGAATAACCAGCCAGTAGGTATGACATCTCCTTCCACAATATTATTCCCCGCAACAGAAGGAAATTGGGAAGGGTTGCCTTGGTTTAAAGACGGGTATTTATCCTCTCCTATTGAATTTCTAATCAAAAATGAGCCAAAACTCGCTGAGCTTTTAGCTAAATGGCTACAAGGTTTAAGTACAAGTATTCAAGACGAAAAATATGGAGGGAATAAAGTAGCTATCAACAAGATTCAAGATGCATTGAATACGTTCATGGCGGACTTAGGATTTTCTAACAAGTCTAATTCATTGCAAGATTTAAAAGATGAATATCGAGCCAATAAGCCTGATTACTTAGGAGTTAAGCTTGATATTGCCTTCTTTGGTAGACTGTTACCAATTAAGTTGCCTGAAGTTACTCCAGACATATTAATCAAAGGGCTACGCAATCCATCTAAAGAAATTCTATTTTATGACTCTACTTTACCCCAAGTTTTGGATAAGCGTCCAGATCAAATAATCGTTAAGGGTAAATATACTCTTGCTAACTGGAATCCCAATATTTCCGTCAACGCTCTAAAGTGCATTACTAGTGATGATATATTTCTAGATGATATTTATCATGCCTTTGGTTCTGGTATATTTACAAATTCATTGATGCCTCACGGAAGCGATCGATTGTCGTATGAAGGCGATAGTATTTCAATATTACCTCCATTAAGAGAAGATATTTTTGATTTGTTTGAACCGAGTTATCTATTTGATCGTCTCCAAGTTGAGACCAAGGTAGATGATGATGATTTTATTTATCTTTCGCTTGATCTAGAGCTTAGCGGTGGTGATTTTAAATTAGTTCGTAAATATCCAATTAAAGAAGAAAATAGAATTGCAAACGTTCCAATTGTTGAGCTTTGGCCAAACTTTGTTGTTGAGAATTGGAATACATACTACCTATACAATCTTGCACTGTGGGATGACTCATTTTCGGTAAAGGTTATCAATCAAATTGATTATCATGGGTACGATACGAAAAACGCTCATGGGGAAAGCGTCGGAAAATCAAATCTATGGCAGTTAAATAAGCCTCCTGAATTTGTATGTTGTGTTCAAAATCAGACTCATATCGGTGTCCTCGCCTTACAGCCAAAGTCTTTGAATGTTATAGCCACATCAAAAGAGGCTAATGTTTCTTTGGAAGTCGCGCTAGATTTTGGTACATCTTTTACCATTGGGTATGTAAAGAGAGAAGATGAACAGCCAAAGATTATTGACTTAAAGCCATTAAACTTGCCATTAACAAGCCTATTCCAAAGAGATATTTTTTGCAGACTAGAATTTATTCCTACTCGCGAACGGGAAGGAAAGCCTGTAGATGAGTTACAGTTTCCCTTGATGTCTATTTTTGAAGCGAATAATTCTAGAAAGATTGGTGGCGAAGACTTAAAGCCCCTATTTAATGGTCGTTTAGCTAGTTATAGTGAGGCTGGAGAAATTAATGAAACTATTAAATGTGATTTAAAATGGGGAGATGATCCTCAGAATCGTCAGCTTGTAAAACTGTTCTTGTTAAATGTTTCCCTTCAAATAACAGCTAGTTTAGTAAGCCAACATCAAGCTTCTACCTATCAATGGGCAATTTCCTATCCTTCGGCATTTACTGATAATGACAAATCAAATTATTTGGGAGAATGGCAGAGTATAGTTGAGAAGCTAGTCGAAATGACTGGGTTTGAACATAAATGCCCTACGGAATCAGATAAAAAGTACTTCCGTTCTGAAAGTTCAGCAGTGGGACAGTATTTTGCTGATGATCCTGATATTAAGAGATATCACAGTGCCAAAATAAATAATAGCTGTTGTATTGATATTGGTGGAGGTACATCAGATATCTGTATCTGGACTCCTAGTAGCGGACAAGTGAAAAATATTCATAAAAGTTCAGTTCAGCTTGCAGGTAAGCATCTCTTTTCCGATCTTTTAACGTTAAAGCCTGAACTCTTATACGATATAGGTTTCTTCAAAAGAGGCGATTTAGACAATTTATCAGAAAAAATTGTGCGAACTCGGATTGATTTTGCATTACGTTATAATTCAGATGCTTTTTTCAAGAAGAATGCTGTACATTTGCAAAATAATCAAGACTTTAACCGATTAAGGCAGATTATGTCTTTAGGTTTTGCTGGTTTATATTATTACGTGGGAATTATTTTAAGTTCCTTGAAGCAAAGTGATAAATATAATCAAAGAGACGCTTCTCATGTTTTCCTCGGAGGTAATGGTTCTCGACTATCAAAATGGTTGTCATACGGCAAGGAATTCCCTGACGGTAAAACATCTGTAGATGTTTTGTTGAATTTTATGGTAATTCTAAGCAGTAGTTTACCACCTCTGAAAAAAGAAAAGAAAGATACGATTCTCAGCAATATGCCTAAGGGAGAAGTGTCAGCAGGGTTACTGCATTATAAGAAGAGGATGGAAACTCCTGTAGCATTAAAAGCTGGTGGATTTGATGCGATAATGGACGGTGAAAATCCAGACGAGGATGAGAGTAACTTCCCGATCGCGGGTGAAAAATGCAGAGTTAATGGTCAGGAATTCGATTGGTATGATGTGATGAATATCTCTGATCCTATTACAGATTACAATCCTCCGATGAATCCATCCGAGTTATATCACCTACCACAGTTCCTTTGGTATTTTCATGAAATTTCTCGCAAAGGTCAAATCACCAAATTAAATGATATAGATGTTGTGCGTGATTATACGCATCGAAAAATAGATCTGAATTTTGGAGACTTACAACCAATTATTAATCTCGAATCAGGGAAAAACAAAAATCTGTGGGAAGACAATTCTGAGCTTTGGTGGGAAGTTATTGAGGAGTTACAAGATTCCTTAATGGATACCCATGATAGTAGTGGTAACAAGCGTTTAGAGCCGCCGTTTATCTTGGGATTACGTTCTTTGATTCGGGTATTGGGGAAAAGGTGGGCAAGACCATGAAACGCATCACCTCTTCTTTATTTGTATTAATTATAGTTGCCTTGTTAGGTTATACACCTGTGGCTTGTTCGCAATCATCAAGGGATAATGCTCAAGAAAGTAATCCGCAATCAAGTTTTATAACTGACATCTTTACAAAATTATTAAATCCTAAACCATCAAATACTCCACCAAAAACTATAGTTAAAGATCCTATAATTAAGGACTCTGTTATACCAGTCAACAAAGAAAATGTTGACTCAATTGTTAATCCATTGAAAGAAGAAGTCAACAAATTAAGAGATCAAGTTGAAAAAAATAATCAAGCCAATAATCAAGCTATAAATATTTTATCGCTTTTTCTTACTATATTTGTATTTGTGATTGGTTTTGTTTTAACATTGAACAAAGATGCAATTCAGACTTTCGTTGTAGGCTATATTGAAGATAATACTGGGAATGATGAAGGAAAAGGGACATCTGAATCTAAAAATTCAACTCAAGCTATTGAAGTAAGATTAGGTGAATCAATCAAAAAATCAACCCATATTCTTACTGAGAGGATAGAAAAATTAAAAAAAGAAATCCAAGTTAGTGACAATTCATTACAAAAGAAGTTTGATAGCTTGTCGAAAGAATTAGAACAGTTAAAAAAGAAAAATCAACAATTGGAGCAATTAATAAGTAAATTACCAGGAACTTATGCCCATCTAGCAAATAAAAATGTTGGTAGTAGTAATGTTTCAAGTCTTGCTGTAATACGAATTTCCGACATAAGTTCTAATCCTAATCAACAGTCCAGCCAAAAACAGTTAACAAGTCAAGCAGTCGCTAGAGAACAAAATAAATACCCATGTAATGATGCTTATGTAAAACAATTAAAATCTACAAGTACTCATTACAACTTGAATTGGGAACCGAGTAGTGTATATCGACACGAGCAGAGTCGCAATGAGCCTATTTTTTTATACTCAGTTTTAAGTGGAGATTATGCATTTGTTGCTTCTGAACATGAAGAGTTTGAGAAGTATCCAACCTTTTATTATTTGCATATACGAAATAAATTGGTTATTAATAATATTGGAAGCACCTTAGACATATTTAGTTTTTTCTTTGACGTTGATGAAAATACTTCAATCAATGCTCGTACATATTCTTGTGATTCATGGGAACCAGCACTTATCGAATACCGTGAAGATAATTTATTTGTATTGAATAGAAAGGGTAAACTACTCTTAATAAGTGGGACTAAATAATAATTAGAAACAATAAAGTTTATGTTTTTTAGGTTCTATTTTTTGATATCAACAATATTATTTATATTCCTACCATTTAATAGTGAAGGAGTATATTGTAATGAGATAATTTCACAACAAGCGCCAACATCCCAAGAAAGTCAAAGCCCAACTCCTATTAGTATTGCAAATCAAAGTGATAACAATCTCCTATTAACTATTTTATTGTTAATTGCGGGGGGGCTTGGAAGTACAGCTTTTTTCGTTAGTATTTACTTCTATTACTCTGCTCAACAAAAAGAGCCAAAATCTTCAAAGCTCGGTGGAGTAAATGAGCTTAAAGACTATGAGAGTAGGAGAAGCCTACATAGTGATGAAAGAAGCATTATAAAAGAAGAAATAGTATCTGAAATACAGCAATCAACTGATGAACAACTAACTCTTCCTCAACAACAGCTTGATCCTGAAGTAAGTTCTCAAAAAGATATCGCCAAGCCACTTACAAAAAACACTGTAGAGGAACCATCTAAAATAAATTCTAATCCTAAACAAACATTAACTGGAGGACAAAATAAATACCCCTGTAATGATGCTTATGTGAGACAATTAAAATCCAGAAAAACTTATTACAACTTGAATTGGCAACCTAGTAGTGCTTACCGACATGAGCAGAGTCGTAATGAGCCTATTTTTTTATACGCAGTTTCAAGTGGCGATCACGCATTTGTCGCTTCTGAACATGATGAATTTGATAAGTATCCAACCTTTTACTATTTACACCCACGCAATAAATTATTTATTAATAATATTGGATTTACTTTGGACATATTTAGATTTTTCTTTGACCTTGATGAATGTACTCCCATAGATGATCCCACATATTATTGCGACTCATGGGAACCAGCACTTATCGAATTCCGCGAAGACAATTTATTTGAATTGTATAGAAAAGGTAAATTACTTTTAATAAGTGAGGCTAAATCAGTTAGTAATTCTAAATCAGTTAGTAATCCTAAATCAATTAGTAATCCTAAATTAATAGATAATGTTCCTATTAGTCAAACAACTAAAACAGATTTGATTAGCATTACAAACAACGATCAACCTAATGTAGAGAACAAAGTAGACATTGTTGAAGACGAACAAACAAAACAACTAAAGGGAAATATCTTAGCTTATGTTAAAAATGAAGATGATAAGTTATGGAAAAGATGCGATGATAGTTCAGTTCGATTTAACAATTTAAAGAAAGAATATGAAGAAAAAACAAAGTATATAGAAGAGCAGCTTAACAAGCTGAATATGCAATTGTCTGTCATCCAAAAGATAGACTTCCCAATGTCATCTATGAAATATTGGGTAGATTTATTTAACAAAAATCCCCAAGAATTCGATCAACTCAAATATACAAAAGTTAGTATTTGTAACGATAAAGATAAAGATATTCTTAATAATCTACCACAAGGAAGCTATGTTTATCTTAAAGAAGATATTAAAGGATATTTCAGACTAATCCATGTAAGTAATGAGACATACTTTTTAGTCCCCAATCCAGACTTTAAATTGAATTCTAGAACAATATCTATTACCAAGAAGCTATTTAACATTCTTCCCGAAGACAATGATAATAATACATCTCAAAATATTTCGATGCTTTGCTGTGCAGAAATACGTCCAGTTGAAGGGGCGAATAAGATATGGCGCAGAGATAAGATAGGAATACTTGAATGTATTGGCTAGACAAATTAAAATTTAATCGTTATTTTTAAATGTTTTCAGTAAATCGATTTAATTAAATTATCTAAACATCATGAGTAAAAAATCACCATTATTAGCTTTAATTCTTATTTTCATAAGTGTAATATGCATCATTGTTGCTGTAGGTTTAATTTTTATTAAACCCAATACACAACCTGTGACTCTAGATTCCAAACTTTTGAAAATAGGAGTGGTTACAACACCACTAAATAACCTTGAGTCGTATAACAAATTGGGAGCTTATTTAAAGAAGAATCTTACTAATACAGATGGTAAGCCCCTCATTTTTGACAATCAAGTTGTAAGTGTTGCGGACAATATAGAAGAAATTAAAATTATTCAAAATGGGGCATTTGATCTAATAACAAAGAAAATCAAGAATAAGGAATGGGATATTGCTTTTCTTGTAGAGCCTTTACTGGCCAATGAAGCAATTAATCAAGACTATAGGTTTGTTGCGCCAATGTTTCCTTCATATTCATTGCGTACAGCGTTAATAACCAATAGTAATGGATGCATTAAAAGTTTCGATGATTTATATAGGGATCTAAATGAAACTAAATGTCTAAACAATAGACGTTTAGAAATTGGCTATAAAAGTCTTGGCTTGTTCTATATGCCGATTTTTGATTTGATTAGTGCTAAGTTTGCAAAGTTTGAACCTTCAGAAGATATTAATTCGGTAGACAAAATATTAGGTGATGTTGAGAAAGATACTCAAGGAAACTTAGTTGGTGCTGTTCTTTATTTACCACAGGTGGTTAAGAGTGAACAAAATGGTAAAATTAGAGTCTTAAGTTTAAGTAGATTAATGCCTAATGGCTCGGTTCTTATTTCACCCAATATATCCACAAAAATCCAGAATAAGTTAACAACTGTACTTTTAGATGCTTCCGAGGAACTAAAGAAAATAACTGCTTATGGTGATGGCAACATGCCAGATTACCAGTTAGCTAGAGGTATCAAGAAAAGGGCTGAAGAGCTATGGGAATGCAGTCAAAAAGAACAATCTCAAAAGAATTCCAGTTTTACATTTAATGACTGCCAAATTCAATCATATGATGGTGAAATTAATGGATTAAAAATTTTTAATCCAACATCCAGTCGATCATCAATAATTGAATTTATTGTTAAAAAAGAAAGCAATGAACTAATTGTTAGAATCCCATATGAGATTTTAACGAAAGTATTACGCATTGATATATCTAAAGGCATAGCACAGTCTTTAATTGGTTCAGGGAAATACTCCAAAGTGTCTTTAAGAAATCTAGAAGGCGATAACTTTATAAAAAACTCAGATGACAGTATTAGCTATATTCAAATTAGCAATGCTAGTCAAATTAAGTTTGATTAAATCTGTTTAGAGTCTGTTTGAAAAGTCAATCACAGTCTTTTTCTAGAAATAAATTTGACAATTTTTATATCCAATCGTAGGAAAGCAAGCCGATATCTAATTTGTCTTGAATCAGTTCCCTCACAAGTGCAATTTCTTCCACTAAAATTGAACCGTCTGCATGAATGGTGCGATCGATTAGCTCCATTTCATACTTAGAGATTTTGCCATCAGCGATCGCCTGATCAATGATCGAATGTAGTTTCTTTAAACTCTGTAACTCTTCAGGGGTTAATTCTTTATGGTTGGGACGCTCAATTAACATTTGCTTAAATCCAAACTCATTTAATCACTATGATACTCCCTTTCCAGTCAAGAAATATTTGAGTGTGAGAAGTTGTTCACTCATTCAGATTCAAAGCGATCGCTATTCCTGTCCATTTCCATCTCTAATGGAGATGTTGACTGCTGCGCTTCTTGGAAATAAATAATATCTTTACGCGGATCGACTTCCGCAGTTTTAATTCGCAAATTATCACCAACTTGAATCTGGCGAGTAATTCGCATGGGCAACTTCAAGCCCAAATCTTCAATGAGAACTAACGCTAACTTCTCGTTTTCACGCAACCAGTCCAGCATGAGCGCTTCCCAAACGACATCTTTATTACGGCGCAAATATTCCAAACTCCAATACCGCACCGACTGCTTCTCAACTTGATTAGCATCCCAGATCGCAGGATCGATCGCTTGCAAAATCTCCGTAAGTCTTTCCGCCGTGAAGGGTAAAGGCTCACCGCGTAAAAAAGCCTTGATTTGCCAATGGGCTAATAAATCGCTATAACGCCGAATCGGTGAAGTCACCTGTGCATAAGCATCCAGTCCCAAACCTGCATGGCGAGAAGCATATAACCCTAGAGAACCCTTGGTCATACAGCGACAAATCGCAAATTCGCGCACAGGTCCCGATGGCAACTGCATTAATGTATCGAGGGGTGGTAATTCGGGCTGTTCTTGATAGCGATAGGGAATGGGAATACTATTGGTTTGTGCAAACCTAGCGGCAACTTCTCCGCCAAGGATCATCATTTCGGCAACTAGTTGACGCGAGAATGTATCTTCTTGCAGTTCTAAGGATAAGCGATCGCCTTCCTTTCCATCGGATTTAGAGCTAACTTTAACACTGGTATCAGGCAAATGAATCTCGATCGCCCCTTGGGAAACGCGCCATTTTTTGCGAAGACGGGCATAGTTGGCAAGACGTTCAAGATCGTCTTCAACGCCCAGTTGCAGCATTTCTTCGACATCTTCGTAGGTGAGTCGATAGTTCGGCTTCACCAAACTTGCCACAATTTCGTAATGGGCGATCGCACCTATCTCATCCAGATCGACTGCAAAGGAAACAGCATGACAGACCTTGTTCTCAATCAAGCTCATCGGTCCCGCCGCTAACTCAATCGGAAACATGGGAATTACACCTGTGGGCAAATAGACACTCGTTCCACGCTTACGAGCATCTTTGTCAAGAATACTGTCTGGATCGAGCCATCGCGTTGGATCGGCAATATGAATCCAGATCCGTTTACCACCATCGGCAAGAGTCTCAATGCTGAGACCATCATCAATTTCAGTGGTGCTGATATCATCAATTGTATAAACATGGAGATGGGTCAAATCACGGCGCAGTTCTCCCATACTGTCAGGAATCGGTGCAGTGAAACATTCTTGGGCGGCGACAATTAACTCATTTGCAAACTTGATTGGAATTTGGCTCCGCAGTAAATTCAAGTTCTCATGTTCGCTCCAAATGCCGAGATCGACCAACATTTGGAACGCCGCCTGTTCATTTTTAGAACGTTTGGCAAAGCTCAATAGTTCTTGGGCGGCGGATTTATCCGATGATTCATCACCATGCAGCGCATAACGTTCTAAACAATCTAAGCGACTGCGATCGCTAGTTGTCCATGTCACCTCTTCACCCGCCAGCTTAGCTGTGATTTTTTGCTGAAACTCTTCGATTAGTCTTGCTCGTTGGGCGGCAGCTTCGGCTTGATGTTTTAGTTCTGATACTTGCGTCAGCGATCGCGGTTCATAGAGATCGCCTTTTTGTTTAAAGTAAATTTTGTCATTACTCAATAAACAATAGGATGCATAGGAAGTGACGGTAGATATTTCTGAAAATAAAAGATTAGCGAGATCTGTAGGGCTAGTTGCTTGGCTATCTTCGATCAAAATTTCCCATGCAACTTCGAGACTAGACGGATCAAGAAATTTTTCGACTTTTTGCAAAAATGTCGGGATTTGCGTATTTGTAAAGTTAGAGCTTTCACCACTTGCTTTGATGGTGTAGTTAATTTCGCGGGGGTGAATTGTATGGGTATTGCCATTTTCGTCGATCGCTTGAAAGTGTTTTTTTCCTTCAGGGCGATCGATTACCACAAGGCGGCGATCGCCATGCAATTTAACTTCGACTAATGTACCTTTTTCCAAAATTGCCCCTTGTCCACCAAAGCCC
The DNA here is from genome assembly GCA_044355035.1 of Pseudanabaena sp. Taxonomy (GTDB): domain Bacteria; phylum Cyanobacteriota; class Cyanobacteriia; order Pseudanabaenales; family Pseudanabaenaceae; genus Pseudanabaena. The sequence goes on from JBIKYX010000018.1 coordinate 16,874, forward strand.
AAAAATTTCTCTAGTATTCTACCTTTTTTAACTAGGCTTTGTATCAATTTAGCAGTAAAGGCGGCACGATGTGCCACCTTTGCTTTTAGTAAAATTATTAGGCTTTGTATCAATCTAGAAGTAAAGGCGACACGATGTGCCACCTTTTGCTTTTAGTAAAATTACGACATAGTGCTAGCGATCGCCCAAATAGCCGAAGCTGAGATCGCTGATTGGTAGGTAACAAGTACAGCAAATGTTGATTTGGCTGGTTGTTTGGGATTTGCCATCAACGACGCACCCAAAACGAGTAAGGCAATACTAGATTTAAGGCTAAAATTGCTATTCATCTTCATATTCCTCCAGATATTCTTACACTTACAACATCGCTGCGCTAACGAACTCCATGACTAAACTCTAGATTTTTTGTTTCCTAATTTATAATCTAAACAGTCCCTTGCTATCAGTGCGATCGCATTGTTTGAGCTATGACAACAATTGTTGCCCCGCCTCTTGAGTTTATTCAACAAATTCAAGAAATACCAAAAGAAATATATTACCCCTCTGAGGATGGTGAACCCTTGGCAGAGACTTCCGTTCATGCTGATGCCACTATTGCGACGGTCGCTGTTTTAAGAAATTATTTAGCAGAAAAGTTTGCAGAGCGATCGCCTGTTGTCCTTGCCGATCAATTTTTGTATTATGCACAGGGCTTCTCTAGATTGCGAGTTGCGCCTGATGTGATGGTAATTTTTGATATCCCACAGCAGCCCTACGACAATTACAAAATTTGGGAAACAGGGAAAGTTCCGAGTGTCATTTTTGAAATGACTTCTGCGAGTACACAAGCCCATGATCAAGCTAAAAAACGTGAACTTTACGAAAGTATTGGTGTTCAGGAATATTGGCTATTCGATCCTAAAGGAGAATGGATTCCCGAAAAATTGCGTGGCTATCGCCGTCAAGCTAATCCACCCAAAAATGATGAAGAGTCTTTGGTTTATGAAGCGATCGCTGATAGTTTGAGTCAAGTTTTAGGATTACGTCTCGAAGTCGAAGGCGCTCTAATCGGATTTTATCGTCAAGACAATGGCAAAAAATTACTGATTCCCAGCGAGCTATTTTCGGCGTGGCAAGAAGAAATCCAACGGGCTGATTTGGCAGAAGAACGGGCTAGAGTTGCAGAACTGGAGGCTCAAAAATTGCGCGATCGCTTAGCAGCTTTAGGTATCGAGACATAAAACTATTGATTTTGGGTTTAGATTTGCGACCTAAAAATAATTACAATCCAATCTGACGAAAGTTATGTTGACATACCTGATCGTGCTGAAAATTGAGATCGCTACATTGGTCAAGATTTTTATCAGGATCTAAAGTTCATGTAGTTCATGTATATGATGCAACGATGAACTATTGGGTTATTTTAATTAAGGTAAAAAAACTTGACGACCATAGATAATTTTTACTAATAAGGTGTAAATCGCCATACCATTGTCATATACAAGTCAAGGATTGATAAAGATGAAAATTAAAAGACTAAAATATTATGACCACGCCAAAGGATGGTGGTTAGAGCCAGTTGAATTTTCTAATCTCAACTTACTTGTGGGTGTCTCTGGGGTAGGCAAAACAAAAATCCTAAATGCAATTTTCAATCTTCAAGAAATTGCAAATGGACAATCTATCAACGGTATTGAGTGGGAAATTACGTTTCTAACAGATGAGAATCAAGAGTATCGCTGGCTTGGACAATTTGAACCGCTCTTGAGATCTGAAACAAGTTTTATTTACGAATTTGATGATGATAGCTATGATAAACCTGAGATTACAACTGAAAGTTTATTCTTGAATGGAGATCTTTTAGTGGAAAGAATAAGAAATGAAATTAAATTTCAGGGAAATCTTCTTCCTAAACTATCAGCTATTGAAAGTGTTATTGTAATTTTTAAGTCCGAAGATCTTGTTAGATCGGCATGGAACGGATTTCAGCAAATAAATTTTAGTATTGAAAATACTGCTTCCAAAAATCAGGTTTATCCTGTTCCATTTTCTATGCTTTTAGATAAATATCCAACTATACAAGAAATAGTAAAAAGTAGACTTAGAGAACAAATTAAACTAGCTCTAATCCACAATAATGTCTCAGAGATATTTAAAGAGATAAAGAATAAATTTATACAGGTATTTCCTACAGTAGAAGACATCAAAATTCAGCCTTTTAATGGTAAATCACTGCAAAAAATATCTAGTGCAGTAAATGAGTTCCCAGTCATATATATTAAAGAAAAAGGTGTCAAAACTTGGATAAGTCAAGAAGAGATTTCTTCAGGTATGTATATAACTTTAATAAGTATAGCGGAACTCTATCTGTCACCTAAAGGTAGTTTGATAATTATTGACGAATTTGAGAATAGTTTAGGTATTAATTGCATTGATGCCGTCACTGAAGATCTGATTTTAGATCAAGGAGATTTGCAATTCATTTTAACCAGTCATCATCCATATATCATTAATAATATTCCGATGGATTATTGGAAAATTGTTACTCGTAAAGGTGGTGTGGTAACAGTAAGAAATGCGAAGGAATTAAATCTAGGTAAGTCTAAGCACCAAGCTTATTTGCAACTGATTAACAAGTTGGAAACATATAACGAAGAGGCTGAAGTTGCATGAATCTGTATTTCCTTGTAGAGGGATCTTCTGAGTTTAATATTTATCCAAAATGGCTAAGTCATCTTTTGCCAAATTTTAAAAGAGTTAATGAATATGATCAAATTACTGACAGTAACTACTTTGTATTTAACGCTGCTGGTCAACTTGCAATAATTGATGAACATTTACCAAATGCGATACAAGATATAAATTTTCTCGAATCACAAGGAAAACACTATTACAATTATCTGCTTGTCTGTCTAGACTCAGAGGAACTGACTGTTGATGAGTTAAGGGAAGATATCCTCGCATCATTAAAATCAAACAAAAATATTAACTTAAGTAGCATAGAGCTAGTTCTAATAATTCAGAATCGATGTATAGAGACTTGGCTATTAGGAAATCAAAATTTTGTTCTGACACAAGCTGCCAATATTCCGCTTAAATATAGCGAACCATTTCTGACGTATAGAAATTATTATGATGTTAGAAATCAAGATCCAGAATTAATGGGTATATACAGTGGTAGTACATCGATTACCCATGCTCAATTTCATGAAGAATATTTGAAGGCTGTTTTTAAAGCTAGAGAACTTTCTTACTCTAAAGGGAAATCAAAAGAAGTGGGAGAAAAATTTTATTTAGACGAATTGATTAAACGAATTACAGTTCAGCCTAACCATTTAAACTCATTCCAATATTTTTTGTCCGTAATAGAGACACTGCAAAAATATTAATATTGATTTCATTTAGCTGTAAAGGTAATGATCTACCACATTCCCACGATCGCTAAAATTGTCAAAACCGTTGGCAAAGCTCTTGGCTTAGCATAGTCTAATTATTCGGAAAAAGCCTTTTGATGTAACGATTGATTTGCGATTGAGCATAAGCCTTAGCCTGCGCTGAATTCGCTGCATTGATGGTGGTCAAATTAGAACCCATTGACTCTGCTGGGCTAACCTGATCACTTGGCTCATTCCCTAAAGCATGATCAGAAATTTGCACCGATTCCACAGACTGCTCAGTAATAGGCTCTTTAGGAATTTCCACTTGAGTTTCAGTAACAGTGCGCTCGACCGAGTTGGCAATTACACTTTCAGATGTGGCGGTGACGCTAGTATGCACATGAGTCTCTGTGGTCGATCGCTCAATAATATTGTCAGGAGTTTCAGATTGATTTAGAGATGTAGGAGACTGGGCAAAGCTAGCTGATACAAATTTATTTTTTAAAGGTTGAGCAGCAGAATAGGTATGGGTAAACGAATAATTTGTAGGAGAAGGAATTTTATTTGTTTCTAAACTTGCTTCTAAATCTTGAGCGATCGCAGGGCTTATCTCTTTCTCAATTGCACTCTGTTCTAAACCACTAATCAACGAACAAGGCGGCACGATCGCCCCTTTAGCAATTACCGCCCGTACAATCGAACTCGATGCCCCAATACAAGCACCTTCACCAATTTTGCTAGAACCATAAACCAAAACTCCCGCCCCTAAATTCGCACCCGCACCAATTTCTAATATTCCACCTTGGGCATGAAGCACGGCTCCCATACCGATACATACACCCGCCGCGATGATAATTTTGCCGCCTTGGTCAGCTTGGAGCAGCACACCAGAGGCGATCGCCGCAGTCTCATTAATCACTACATCCCCACAAACATAGGAGCGAAAATCTCCGATTGGTTCTAAAGGTGGTAAGTAGTTGGATTGCATGATTTTTTATATTTCTAAATTAGATTCCCCGTCAATCTCTCTTGTGAAGTCAGAATCCAATTCTCCCCCCTTTATAAGGGGGGTTGGGGGGGATCTAAACTCTAAACGTAGACAGAATTAAGTTGCTATATCATTATTTGCTAATGATCCCCCTCAATCCCCCTTGTAAAGGGGGAAGAAGAAGATTTTGGAAATTCAAGGCTGTTACTTGGCAGGACGGTGAATGATGCCTTCAAATACGCGGCGCTTTGCCTTGGGGTCAATACCTAGCAAACGCACATACTCATCACCATGCTCAGCCAAACAAGCTTCCAAAGCCCGAATTACTTCTGACTCATTAGCAGTCGAGATTGGTGAGCAGCTAAACCAAGAACTGGTGCGGAAGTGACGTTCATCGGCATGTTCAGTACCAATGCGATAGCCCTGAGACAAAAGTTGACGGATGCGAGCTAGCATATCACCACTGATTTTGCCAGCAGCACCACCACCATAGGAACCATTGCTGGAGTTGCTGACCTTGACCGCAGTACGAGATGCGACTACAGGTTGTCCGTTTGGACGATGTACAAGCAATTCCACTACGCGGCGTTTTGCCTTGGTGTCAACCCCAACCAAACGAATATATTCATCGCTATATTCAGCAATGTAATTTTGCAAAGCCGCGATCGCCCCTGATTCATTGCTAGCGGTAATCGCAGGAAGAGTTTGCCAAGAAGTTGTGCGGAAATGGCGTTCATCGGCATGTTCAACACTGATGCGATGTCCTTGAGCCAAAAGCTGACGTACAGTTGTCGCTAAATCACCATTTGCGATACCGTTACCATTGCCATTGCTAGAACGGGGCGCACTATAGTTGACAGCACCATTGGACTGACCGATAGTAACCGCTTGGCTATCAGCAGTTTGGATGATCGTTTCGACAACACGACGTTTGGCCTTCGGATCGACACCAACTAAACGCACATATTCACCTGCATGTTCAGCAAGAATGCTATTTAGGGCAGCGATTACTGCCGATTCTTGAGATGCATCGATCGCGGGACCAGTTAACCATGCTGCGGAACGAAAACGACGAGCATCGGCATATTCAGTACTAATGCGGTAGCCTTGAGCAAGTAATTGACGAACTTGGTTAGCAACATCACCACCCACGTTAGCCGCACCATTGGCTGAGGATTTCGGGGCGCTATAACTAGGAGAGCCATTGCTCGAAGCGACATTAGCGATCGTTGCAGGTTTATCGCTTGGGCGTTGAATGAGTGTTTCGGTCAGACGACGCTTAGCCTTGGTATCGACTCCAAACAAACGTACATACGCGCCTTCATTTTCTCTCAAAGCCGACTGCACGGCGGCAACTACGCTCGAAACATCAGTTGTATGTGGAATCGCATAGGATTGCCAAGAACTAGTGCGGAAATGACGCTCATCGGCGTACTCCACCGCAACATGATAGCCTTGAGCTAAAAGTTGACGTATTTGCTGCGCTAAATCCCCTGCCATAGGTTCATCCCTCTGTGATTGTGTATATGTAAAGTTTTGATTAATTTGATTATTAATAGATGCAGGCAAATTCTCTTGCTGTTGGCGAATCGGTGTGATGCAGGCAATATCAGCAGCACAGCGATAACCTTGTCGCAAGGATTCGTTAATACCGACAACGTGACTGGCAAAATTTTGATCTGATTCGCGTACGTTTGGTAGCAAATCCGCTTGTTGCTGCGTGGTAATCACGGCTCCCGAAGGAACATATCTACCCGCAGGGATTTCTACGTCTTGGACAAGAGCGTGTAAGGAAATAATGCAGCCGTCACCGACCCTTGCATTAAATACCGTTGAGCGAAAGCCAATAAAGCAATCGTTGCCAATGTAGGCAGGACCATGCACCAAAGCCATGTGCGTGATCGAGGTGCGATCGCCAATCCAAACCGAATATTCTTGACTGTCTTCACCAACCACACGACCTTTTTCTAGTCCGTGGATGACAACACCATCTTGAACGTTTGTACCATTGCCAATATGAAAAGGACTGCCCTCATCCGCACGAATTGACGTGCCTGGAGCAATCAACACATTCGCACCGATATAAACATCACCAATCAAGTTTGAAAAGGAATGAACGTAGGCGGATGGATCGATTTGGGGTTCGGCTAAATCCCGCGACCAAGGCGTGGGGGGAGCCGCAAAACTACGAACTGCCATTACGAAATACCATAGGGACTATTGCATTCTCTCGTTGTATTTTTTGCTGTAGAGAGTGCGATCGCTCAAGCTAACTGTATCGATGATAGCGACCACCGCCGCATCAATCGGACGATTTTCACAACCATGTACCTGTCTTGCACCACTACCGCGAGTAAATAGCACCCATTCATCCACGCCAGCGCCAACCGTATCCGTGGCAACTTCATACTCTGAAGTTAACTCACCTTGCAGATCGACAATCTGCAATAGCAAAAACTTACTTCCAGATAAATTTGGCTCTTTGTAGGTACTGACGACCGTACCGTAAACCTTAGCGATTTGCATATTGTTATCAGTAGGCAGACAGGTATCGAGTGCTAAATTTTGATCACTTGGAGTTGATCACTTGGATCGCTAAATTTTGTTAAAGATTTCGCTTAGCAAGACCTTTAACAAAATTTGGGTTGTACTTGGTTGGGGTGTTGTACTTGGGCGTAAAGCGCCTCAATTCAATACTATGGACGGTTCATAGGACGGATAGAATTTACATTGTCACGGAACTGATCGACTTCTTCGGTGTAGCGAATAGGTAGAACGTACTCGAGGTTTTCGTGAGGACGAGCGATGATATGTGTAGAAAGAACTTGTCCACCGTTTACACGCTTAACCGACTCAGTACCTGCGGCTACTGAAGCTTGTACTTCTGATACATCGCCACGAACGATAACAGTCACACGACCACTACCGATTTTTTCGTAGCCAACTAAGGTTACGCGAGCAGCTTTGACCATAGCATCGGCTGCTTCTACAACGGCTGGGAAACCAAGGGTTTCAATCATTCCAACTGCGATCGCCATAATTAATGTTCTCCTGAAAAAATAAATAATGAAAATAATGAAAATTCAGTCTTTTGATACTTTTTTGAAAAAATCTTTTTGAGACAATTACAAAAGAAGCAAATTTAAAAAGCAAACTGCTCTACTTCTCGCGTATAGCGAATGGGTAAAACATACTCTAGGTTTTCATGTGGTCGAGCAATGGTGTGAGTCGAAACAACTTCGCCCCCATTAACTCGATTTGCAGCTTCAACACCAGCAGCTATGGATGCTTTCACCTCAGAGATATCACCTCTGATGATGACAGTTACCCGTCCACTACCGATCTTCTCGTAACCCACAAGGGTAACACGAGCAGCTTTGACCATAGCATCTGCCGCTTCTACAACTGCGGGAAAGCCTCTGGTCTCGATCATTCCAATACCGATCGCCATAATTTTTAAGTCAGTGTCCTTACGACTCTCTAAAAAACCGAAGTTCTCGTGGCTGTATCTATAAAATTAAGTATAGATTCACGAGCGCAACTATTGATCTTAGCCATGATCGTGTCGCTTAAAACATCAAATTTTAAATTTTTAAGGGAAAATAAAAATCAGATGACGCTTGAAGTATTTTCGCAGCTAAACATCCAGACATCCTTTGATTTACTGTAAAAATATTGATCTATTTAACTAGATAAGTATTTATAACTACAGTGAAGACCATCATAAGTCTGGAAAATCAGAAGGAATGAATAATATTAATATATTCAACTCTATCTTTATATATACGATAGCTAGTGACGGTACATTTGACAACATAAGCCGCCATGATAAATCTAAATAATCTATATAACGCAGACTTATTTAGTTATTGGCTTAGCGATCGCCAATAGAAATAGTTTCCACTTCAGCAATTTCTAGGTTGGGTAGTTGCACCAACTCGCGTTCTTGTTCTTGTAAAGCCATCATCGGAATGCTGACAGGTGTAGGGGTTTCAATCCAGTAATCGGCTGTGGGTAACGTTTCTTCAAGATCGTCAAGGGGGCGAGGAATAATCATCAGCGTATGAAATTCGCCAATGCGTTCGGCTTCATGCATACCCGCTTCGATCGCGATCGCTACATCCGCCACATTACCCCGAATAATTGCTGTGCATAAACCCGCCCCAATCGTTTCGTAGCCAGCCAAATTTACATCGGCAGATTTTAACATCATATCGGCGGCTCCCACCATTGCAGGAAACCCGATAGTTTCGAGCAACCCGATCGCTTGATTACTGAGCCGACTATACTGCCCATCGGTCAATTGACTAAAACGAGTACTAATGGGCAAAATTGCTTCTAAATTTGGATAAGGGCGCGGAATTACCATCGTAGAAACTAATTGCCCAAATTCTTTAGCCGTTTCGGCTCCCGCTTCCACAGCCATCCGCACATCGGTAATCGCGCCGCGTATGATCGCTGTACAAAAGCCATTACCAACTTTTTCATAGCCAACCAATCTGACCGTTGCCGATTTCAGCATTGCGTCAGCAGTCCCTACGATCGCAGGGAAACTAATTGTGGAGACCATTCCCAAAGCACTTCCTGAGAGATCAATTCTTTGAGATGGACTAGACATTGGCTAACACTATAGGAATAAATAAAAATAGGTAAAAACAAGAAAGTTTTGAAACTTATGACAGCAATTTGCAAAAACAAACTAAAAAAACAAATTAAAAAACAAATTAAAAATAACAACTATCGATAATATGTATCTTAACTGATGCAACAATCCAAAACTAGTGTTGAGACGATCCGATTGCGTGTGGATGAGCTTATTACAACTCTAAAAATCAACAAAAGCACGATAATTGCGACAACATTAAGAGCAAAGGAGTAAGATTATAATAAAATTATGTATTTTTGAGCAATATAGCTTGGATTTATAAGTAGAAATACTTAACTTTTGTAGGATAATCGATTGCACGCTAGCGCATCAAATTAATCCATGCCTCCCATAAAGCCTCAATAGGCTGTATCCGAAATGTCGTAATGATATCAAAATGCAACTACTGGAAAACTCGCCTAAAAAAGAATACATTTTAGTTGTAGATGATACACCACACAACCTGCAATTGCTTCTGAATATGCTGACTCGTAAGGGTTATGAAGCAGTGGGGGTGAATGATGGCATCAAAGCGTTGGCAGACATGCAAGATAAATTGCCTGATTTGGTGCTGCTCGATATTAATATGCCAAACATTAATGGATTTGAGGTTTGTCAAAAACTAAAGTCAGGCGATCGCACCCGCGATATTCCGATTATTTTTGTGAGCGCCCGCGATGAAGTTTTGGATAAAGTCCAAGCATTTTCTTTGGGCGGTGTGGACTACATTACCAAACCATTTCAGATTGCCGAGGTGCTGGCTAGGGTTGAAAATCAGCTTACATTGAGGCGATTACAAAAACAGTTGCAGGAACAAAATAACCAGCTCAAGAAAGAAATTGACCATCGCGTTGCTACGGAGACATTGCTCCAAGAAGCCAATAGAAAATTAGAGCATCTGGTTAATCTAGATGGTTTAACCCAATTAGCCAATCGTCGCTGCTTTGACGAATATTTAGAGCTAGAATGGCAAAGATTGGGAAGGGAACAGTTACCTCTGTCGTTGATTATGTGTGATATTGATTTTTTTAAGAATTACAACGATACTTACGGGCATGTGGCGGGAGATGACTGTTTACGCAAGGTGTCAGGGGTAATTAAGCAATCAGTGCGTCGTCCTGCGGATTTGGCGGCGCGTTATGGTGGGGAGGAGTTTGTGTTGGTGCTGCCCAATACAGATATAGAGGGATCGGTGAGCATTGCCGAGTCTATTCGTTGCCAGTTGTCTGATTTGGCTATTCCCCACGAAGATTCTTCAGTTAGTAAATTTGTCACCTTGAGTCTGGGAGTAACTTGTTTAGTTCCAAAAATTGATTCTAATCCTTCGATACTACTGACGGCGGCGGACTATGCGCTATACCGCGCTAAGGAGTTAGGTCGGGATCAAACTTATCAAATTGGCTAAGAAATCATCCAATTTGTGATTCTCGAATGAGTTGATGTCTTGGATTTGCAGGCAGAATACAAGTGAGACTCTCAGATTCAATTTCAAAAATAGGAGCGGGACAGCCCTCCTCTTTCATCGTGCGAATAATTGTCGGTATACCCTGACCCTCCGACTGCGATAACTGAAGCTTGTTGAACAAATAGGCAAAACTTTGATTTCTCCATTTAGGGCTAGCTCTCCCTTGTAAAAACTTTTCTCGATCAACACCCCAATGCAAAGCGCCTGGGGATTGAATCTCGATCCTATTTGTAAATACAGTAATTCTAATTGGTTCAGGTATTTCATAATCCCGATGCACGATCGCATTAATCACAGCTTCTTGTAAAGCTCGGATGGGATATTTCACCTGATTGGGTTTATTACTGTTTTTATCAAAAGCTGTGTAAATCTGCGCATTTAACAACTCTATAGATTTCTTGGCTTGTTCAATAATGCTTCCCGTAAATATATAACGTTCCGCCGTTGATTCGCTACGATCTATACCTCGATAGATCGACAAAACCGTATATGCTTCAGTAAATAGAGCCGTAATACTCGCCTTTTTGCCAAACATTAATAAAGTAAAATTTCTTGGGCGTAATATATTGTCTAAACCTGTTCTTATAAATAATGGCGCAATCAGTTCGGCAATTTGTTCGCGATCAGAAAAGTAATCCGCTAATGATTTTTCTGGAAATAGTAATCCCATTTGCTGCATACTATCTCTAAACAAAAGTATATCAATATCAGCCTCCGTGGCAGTATTATTAACCCGTTTATCAAAATATTCGATCTTTTGTTTTTTAATTAATAACTGCGTTAAGATGCCATTTTTAGCTTCTCTAGTTTCTCGACTAATTCGCACATAATATGTAGAAGTTTGTCCATCTCTGTAAATATGTGCGTCTGGACTAGCCAAAATCACAAATACAAGGATTCTTGTACTACTATCTTCAGGATTGATAATTTCCTCAATAATTGGTGATAGAGCAGGATGAATATAATCTCGACAATGTTGAGTTACTTTGCCTTCAATTTCCTTTAGCTTATTTGCAGTTAGTCCCTTATATTGAACTTTAGGAAAGCCATAATCATCTTTAATTTCTTTGGCTCCACAAACAACGTATCCACCACCAAAGTTAGAAATATCATTAGCAAATGCTGAAATAGTTTTGACAATTTTTTTGACTACATCAATATCATCACCATTTTCTTTCCACTCCACTCGTTCGCTTTCTCGGACAGAAAGTTCACTCAAATCTATGTTGAAGTACATAAAGTTAAATATTGCATTAAATATTGTAAATTTTAAGTTTAGTTTGCTTCTACATATTAATGCCAAATAATTTATCAATAAATTAATCGCCCCCTAGCCCCCAATTCTGGGGGGACAAGAAAATAACATTCTCTCAAAGCCCCCCAGAATTGGGAGATTTAGGTGGCTTAATCTTTGCTTTTTAATTGCATTTTATTCATTAACTCGCTAAAGCGATCGCTATACAAACGATAACTCAGGGGATGACCAATCAGTCTGGCGGTACTATGGTATAAAACTTCAATTTCAATCAGCCCGTTATCCTTGAGAGTCTTACCTGTGGAAACTAAATCCACGATCGCTTCTGCCATGCCTGTAATTGGACCAAGCTCCACGGAGCCATACAGGGGAATGATCTCTACGGGTAAATCGATGCTGTCAAAATAGGCGCGGGCGCAACCAACATATTTCGAGGCAATACGGCTATGGGGCGGTAAATCTAGGGGCGATCGATAGTGACTCTCTCCTGCAACGGCGATCGACATTCGACAGCCACCAAAACCTAAATCGAGTAATTTAGCAACTTTAGGTGTTTTTTCTCGCAATACATCTTCGCCGACGATACCAGCTTGCGCCTGTCCATATTCCACATATACGGGGACATCTTGCGCTCTTACCAATAGGGCTTTGGCAGTCTGGGTGGGATCAACAATTTGCAATTGACGGTTAGAGGCATCAAGGAATGCACTAAAGTCGAGTCCGACACCTTGCAGCAAGCTGATGGAGTCTTTTAACAGTGAGCCTTTGGGCAATGCGAAAGTGAACATGGACAGAGATTGTTTAATTGCTTATTAATTATCGCGGATATCGGGACAAATTGCCCTGCCTAGCAAATACAGCAAGCTCATCAGTCCGCAGATAACCAATAAGTAGGGGTTTAGCATTTGCGCCACACTTTATAAACTCACACGACAATCTCGATCTGCAAATGCTAAACCCTTTTCGCTTTTATCGATAAATTGTCCCTGCGTTGCGAGTTTAGGGCAGAGCATTCCCAATTGAGGGGATTTCAGAATTTTATAGATTGTGGCGGGAATGCTCTGCCCCTACAGCGAAAACTTATTTTTTCACATCTTTATTCTTATTCTTGCGCCACTTGTTAATCCCAAACACTACACCGAGTCCGACGACACCAAGAGAAGGATCGAAGTCAAAGGGTACAGGTGTCGCCGCCGTCTCACCAAACTGGACTTCCCCAAATCCTGTAAGGCCGCCGCCGCCGGTAAAACCCCAATTGCTACCCACTGTAAAGCGCACAAAGGATGCGGTAGTTGGGGAAAATGTAAATGTCTGGGGGGCTACTGAAGTAGCAGATACACCAACAGCAAATTGGGTGGGCGCACCAGCTAGAGATGTATAATTAGTGCCATCTGTCGAGGTCAAAATGCTAACGTCTCTAATTCCAATAGGTGGATTAGAAGAAAAATTCCAGAAACTGAAACCACTGAGGTTATAGCTTCCGCCAAGATTAAAGGTAATGTTTCCTGTTTTTACGCCAAGACTGGAAAGCCAAATATTTGAATCGATTAGCCCGTTATGAGCCCCTGTTAAACTAGGAGTATTGCCTGAAAGTCCACTACCATTGACAGTAGCTTGGAGGTTATAATTAGGACCGAAAGCTCCCATGTCGGTTGACGCGGTGACGTTTGGGATGAGATTGATTGCCGACACGGAGGTAGCCGATAAAGACAGAAAAGCTGTAAAAGCGCTCACAGCAAGGATTTTAGAAATTATGGGGGGGGTAAACACAGGCTTTTTCCTTGTGAATCTAATGTATTTTTCGTTATGCTTGTCCGCTTTCAATCTATTGGATGATGTAGATTGATAAAGCAATTAACGCATAAACATTTTGTTTTGTAAAATCTTTTTTTAAGTCGTTTATAAGCCCTTCCAAAGGCTGCCGTATAATGTCACTAGATAACAAACTCCAGTATTCTATATTCCAAAATCAGCTTATGGATAGAATCTCAGTTAATACTCAAATCCATTTTGGTAAACCTTGTATAACAGGTACGCGCATCACCGTACAGAATGTGCTGGAATTACTCAATGAGGGGCTTTCGTTTCAAGATATTATTCGTGACTACTATCCAGATTTGCAGGTAGCAGACATCAGAGCTTGTCTTCAATATGCGATCTCACTAATTACGTCTGAAGAAATTCATTTTGCAACTGCTTGATTATGAGGCTTTTACTTGACCAAGACGTATATTTTGTAACATCTAAGTTTTTGATAGAGGCTGGGCATGATGTTGTCCCCGTATCTGAACTTGGACTTTCTCAAGCAGATGACGAAGATATACTCAGAACAGCACAGAACCAAAAGCGTATTCTTGTAACGCGGGACAGAGACTACGGCAATCTTGTCTTTGTTAGGAATTTAGGCACTGGTGTCATTTATCTTCGCATTGTGCCTATGAAGATAGGCATGGTGCATGACGAATTAGAAAGAATTTTACAAACACATACTCAAGAAGATTTAGCGGGCGCATTTATCGGTGTTACATCCGATGGACATAGGCTTAGAAAGTTTTCTGTGTAGCATAAACAAGAAAAATTATCACCAAATATCCAACCTACAGCGATGGCACTCAAATAGCCGTGCCGAGCAAATACAGCAAGCTCATCCGAATCGCTACACCATTAGTCACCTGTTTATCAATCAAGCTCAGGCGCGGATCGTCCATCAAGTCAGAGCTAATTTCTACACCACGATTGACGGGACCTGGATGTAAGACTTGAACATGGGGCGCACATTTGGCTAGGCGATCGCGAGTTATGCCATAACGGGCATGATATTCGCGCAAACTGGGAATCAGAAACTGCCCCATCCTTTCCATTTGCAGACGTAAAGTCATCACAAAATCAGCATCCTCAAGGGCGGGTTCGAGGGAATAATGAATTTTTGCACCATATTCGGCAAACTCTGGCGGTAATAATGTCGGTGGAGCCGCGAGATGCACATCAGCACCGTTAGTAATCAGACTCCAAAGATTCGATCGCGCCACCCGTGAATGCAAAATATCGCCAACGATCGCCACTTTTTTGCCCTTAAGATCTTTGGCAGTGGGCGCGGTGGGATTCATATACATACATAGCGTCAGCAAATCCAGCAATGCTTGGGAAGGGTGTTCATGCTTACCATCACCAGCATTAAGAATGGCAACTTTGCCACTGAGGGCATCCATATCACGGGCGATCGCTAAAGGCACACCCGCCGACTGATGACGGATCACCATGATATCTGTCCCCATCGCCAAAAAAGTCCGCGCTGTATCCAGAATTGTTTCGCCCTTAGAGAGGGAAGAAGTACCTGGGGCAAAATTTAAAGTGTCAGCCGAGAGTCTCTTGGCGGCAAGCTCAAAACTATTGCGAGTACGGGTCGAAGATTCAAAAAACAGATTGGCGACAACTTTACTTTGCAATGTTGGCACTTTTTTGTTGCGGCGTGACAACACTTCCACAAAGCTAACCGCAGTCTGCAAAACTGTTTCGTAATCGTTAGGCGTAAAATCAGCAAGGGAGATTACATGTCGGCGCTGCCAAGTAAGTTCGGTCATGGTCTAGGCTATGAAAGAAACAATACACTGACGGGGGCAGGAGCCACCATGTCGCTTGGCAAAAAAGCACGCGAGCTAACCAATACCAGTGTAAATAGAAATATGGCGAAAATAATTAGCGGTGCAATGTACTGACGAAAGAATGACACGGCTGGTGAATCTCACAGATTTTGTAGATAGCGTTTCTATTATGTACGATTTAGTCAGTCAATTAACCTATAGTCATTAGAAATTTGATAAGGTTGATATCTACACAAGTCTCAAATCTAACTGTTTGTCACATATTTGAGCTTTTATGTTTGAGCTTTTATAATTGCGGTGAAAAATTTTGTCTATTACAACAATGTCCAAACGCAAAAGCGATCGCTTAGTGCTACCTAATGGGCTTGTCATCTTAGTTAATGAAAATCCTACAGCCGATATTATTGCTGCGCGATGCTTTTTTGCGGGTGGCGAACTTGTAGAAACCGTGGCAAAATCGGGGCTAACCCATTTAGCAGCTTCATTGATGACCCGTGGCACAGAGCGATATTCCTCCTTAGAAATTGCGGAACAGGTGGAATCGATTGGCGCTTCGTTAGGAACTGAATCGGCGAGTGATTATTTTGTACTGTCCCTAAAAACGATTACATCAGATTTTCGGGACATGTTGTTGCTGAGTGCCGAGATTTTGCGATCGCCTAGTTATCCTGATAGTGAACTTGATCTCGAACGAAGATTAACCATCCAATCAATCAGATCGCAACAGGAGCGACCATTTACCATTGCTTACGATCGCTTACAACGCTTGATGTATGGCGATCATCCTTATGGTTTTTCTAGTCTGGGGACAGAAGAGAGCGTGAGTGCGATTACCCGTGATGATCTAGTGAATTTTCATCAAAAGTACTTGCGTCCCGA
Source organism: Pseudanabaena sp. (assembly GCA_044355035.1). Taxonomy (GTDB): domain Bacteria; phylum Cyanobacteriota; class Cyanobacteriia; order Pseudanabaenales; family Pseudanabaenaceae; genus Pseudanabaena. Next base: position 33,064 of record JBIKYX010000018.1, read on the forward strand.
TCGCATGGTGATCAGCATTGCGGGTAAAATTCAACCTGAACAGGCGATCGCCGTTGTCTCTGAAGCCTTTGGTGATTGGCAAAATCCACCTGAGCCAGTAGAGATTTCAACCCCAGTTCCAGAATTTCAACCAATTTTAGCCACCCATGAACAGGATACTCAACAGGCGATCGTGGTTATTGGCTATGCTGCGCCATCGGTGAGTTCTCCCGACTATGCCGCCCTGAAAATTATTTCTACCTACTTAGGCAATGGGCTATCCAGTCGCCTATTTGTCGAGTTACGCGAAAAGCGGGGACTAGCCTACGAAGTTTCCGCCTTTTATCCGACTCGTTTAGAAGCTTCGCAATTTGTCGCCTATATTGGCACGGCTTCTCAAAATACGGGTACGGCTCTAGAAGGTTTGCGCTATGAATGTGAACGCTTAGCAACGGAGATGCTCACGGAAGAGGAATTAAAAATCTGTAAGAGCAAGTTACTGGGACAATATGCTCTCGGCAAGCAAACCAATAGCCAAATCGCTCAAGTATATGGTTGGTATGAGGTAATGGGTTTAGGTTTGGAGTTCGATCGCCAGTTTGTCGAAGCGATCGCTGCTGTGACTGAAGCTGAGGTGTTAAATGTGGCGCAAAAGTATTTTACTACTCCCGCGATTTCAGTCGTTGGTTCCGCAGAAGCTTTGGCACAGTTACGCTATTAATCTTCGATACTGCTTATTTTTGTTTGAGAACTAATAACGTAATATCGTCATAGATTTTTTGACTGCCAATATGCGATCGCAAGTCATCGATCACAGCATGACGGATAGCGATCGCTGACTTATCAACATTCTCACAAATCACCTCACATAGACGATCCAATCCATAGAGTTGACGCGCTTCATTTTCGGCTTCGGTAATGCCATCGGTATATAGCACCATCACATCACCCTTATCTAATTCAATTTGTTTTTGATCAAGAAAAGAAAAAATCTCTTCCTCTAATCCAATCGGAAAACCAAGATCGACCGTATCAAATCTTTCGAGATCTCCATTTTTACGCACCACAATAATTTCTTCATGCTGACCGCTTAAGGTTAATTTACCATCTTCATAATCGATCATCGCTAAAGTTAAATTCTTGTCAGAGGACATTCTCTGGACATTGCCATAGATCGTGCGATTGAGAATATCCAAAAAGCGGACGGGATCATTTTCTTCACTTTGTAATAGGGTGCGTACCGCTGTCTGTACCATGATCATCAACATCCCGCTTTCCAGACCATGCCCAGTCACATCGCCAATACCGATTTTAATGCGTCCATTTTGTTGCAAGACATCGTAATAATCACCGCCCACTTCCGCCGCAGGTTCCATATATCCCGCAATATCTAAAGCTGGAATCAGGGCAAGTTCCTTATCTTTAGGTAAGATCATCTGCTGGAGTTTGCGCGTCACATTCAGTTCACTCCCCATTCGCAGATTTTCTTCCTTGAGAAGTTCATTGAGCGCCAAAATTTGTTTGTTCGCCTTGTCTAGTCCCAATTCTGCGAGTTTGCGCTGGGTAATATCTTCCACTGTACCTTCATAATTGATAATATTTCCCTTGTTGTCTCGTAACACCCGCACATTTTCGCTAATCCAGATAATACTGCGATCACGTTGATAGATTTCCGATTCAAATTTTGTAATCGTGTCGTTAGTTTCCATTAAATCGCGAAACTGTTGGCGACGATCGCGATCAACATAAATCTGGTTCTGAATATCCACAACTTCTTTCAGCATTTGCTCAGGCGAATCATAGCCATAAATTCGAGCCAGCGCAGGATTGACACTCAAGTAGTGACCATCGACTGTCGTTTGAAAAATACCATCAACGGAATTCTCAAAAATACTGCGATATTTTGCTTCTGATTCTTTTAGAGCGATCGCAATACTATTAAAAGCTTGTACCACCATCGATAGTTCATCTTTGCTGTCGATTTTGATTGAGATCGCTCCGCCAAATGTCATCTGCTTAGCGGCAATATCCAATTGATCTACCGTCCGCATCACCGATAGATAAAATCCAAAAAACAAATAAATAATCGCTACAAATATCACAGCTACAAATGTCAAAACAAATTGTTTACGCTGTTCAAATCCTTGAATACGATAGATCAACAATTCATCAAGGCGATCGATCACCTGCCCCCAAAAGGTAAAGCTTTCTTCTAAAGTGCTTTCCATCTCTTCCTTATAAAAACTGCCAGTGAAAAAAGACTTACCCTCTTTACCAACCAATTGATTCATATAGGCGTTCAGTTGATTGACTTTAGCATTAAAATTGCGAAGAGGGATATTCAGATCTTTCCGAAGATTGCCGCGAGGATTATTTTTAAATGCACGTTCCAGATTTGACTCCAGCTCCTTGTTGTAATAATTCAAAGAACTCATCAAACCAATCAACAAAGCCTTCTGTTCTTCAGTGATTTCCTGCTTAAATGTAATTTCTGCTTCTGTCAGTATAATCTTATGCAACAGTTTTTGCATCTCTGGCAGCTTTAGCGCTGTTGCATCCATGAGATAGTAGGTATCCAAGTCAGGATCAAGAATTAAATTAGATGCATCAACTGCATAGATTCGGAAGCGATCAATTTGCTCGATTAGTAAATCGTGATTACGGAATTCAGCAAATTCCTGACCATCACGCAGCCCTTGCCATGAAATTTTTATGTCTTTCAGATTGTCCCCACTCTGTAATATGGAACTTAATTTGCGATCAACTTCTGAAAGCTGGGTAAATCCTCTCTCGATCTTATCCTGTAAATCCAATAATTCCTTCGTTTGTGATGGATTTTCCCGTTCTAAACTTTTTGAGTTTTTATAAAATTGACGCTGCAAAAACAATTGTCTTTTGGGGATATGTTGCCATAGCTGACTGATGGGGCGGAGGTAAGTAGTGCCATAGAGTTCTTTTTGGGCAAATTCCACGCGGCTATTGATCTCTGACAGCAGGAAATTCATCACCAATGCTAGTGGTAAAACAAACAGCACGCTGATCAAGAAAAACTTTTGAGGGTATTTCAGTTGATTCATAAGAGTGATCGCTGGTTTAAATAGCATCATATTTTGCTTGCGATAATTTTCTAGGCTATTTCCAGTCATTGCTTAACCCTTGAAATCTTAGCGATCGCCACTTTGCGGACATCTAGAGTTTCTCAATAACTCTATTTTGACTAACTCTAATATATGTTGCGAAACTATCACAATACAGAAACCCAAAAAACAATACACTAAATTTAGGTTAAAAGAAGGTTAAGATAGGGTTAATAAAAGCATTTATAGGGTTAGTATAGTTAATCACAGTTAAATCGCTAAGATCTCCATTGCCAAGTCGCTAGCCCCACTGAAAACCAATTTATTCACCCTAATCCAAATTATTAAGGAGGGACGAATTATTATGATGCCTGCTACTGCCAATTTTTTATTTCCTCAGTCCCGCTATTACGGCACATTTTCGCCAGAGAATTTGTTGTTTAACTCTAATCTCCAAGAGTTTGCCCATCGTATTAGCCTTATATGTGCATTAGAGACTGGCGGTAAAATTTCAACCCAAGAAGCATATCAACAGATCGCCGAGCTATGGCATCAGCTAGAAGCATCCAAACAAAATCTGATTCCATAAAAAATCAGGGCTTTTTTATGGTGTAATTTCCGAAAACAAGTTATGTGTGGATTTGACGACAATTAATTTAACTTTTAGTTTACCTTTCACCCTCCTTAGTGCTAATGTTGTAGATGGCTCGGATCTACGCGATCGCAACGCCCGAATCGTGTCAGGGTCGGAAGACAGCAGCACTAAGGGATGCTTGAGATAGGCGTAGTACCCGGGCTACTTTTTTAGGTTAAATGGGTTGTAGGAGAGATTCATGGGTCGGGCGAAAAAAGTCGTACTTGCGTATTCTGGCGGCGTTGATACATCCGTTTGCATTCCTTATCTCAAGCAAGAATGGGGTGTCGAAGAAGTCATTACCCTTGCAGCAGATCTAGGACAAGGCGATGAGTTAGCTCCCATCAAGCAAAAGGCTCTCGATTCGGGAGCATCTGTCTCCTTAGTCAGAGATGTCACTAAAGAATTTGTCACAGACTATGCTTTTCCTGCCATCAAGGCTAACGCGCTTTATGAAAGTCGCTATCCTTTGACTACGGCTCTAGCACGTCCTCTCATTGCCAAGATCTTGGTAGAAGCAGCCGAAGAATATGGCGCTGATGCCGTTGCTCACGGATGTACGGGCAAAGGCAATGACCAAGTGCGGTTTGATGTGTCGATCGCTGCTCTTAATCCCGACATCAAAGTGTTAGCTCCTGCCCGTGAGTGGGGCATGAGTCGCGAAGAAACGATCGCCTATGGTGAAAAATTTGGCATTGCTTCGCCAGTGAAGAAATCTTCTCCATTTAGCATTGACCGCAACTTGCTCGGACGTAGTATCGAAGCAGGCCCTCTCGAAAATGCGTGGAATGAGCCGCCTGAAGAAATCTATGCGATGACTAAAGCGATCAGCGATACACCTGACGAACCGACCTACACTGAAATTGGTTTTGAGAAAGGTATTCCTGTCGCGATCGATGGCAAAGCCCTTGAGCCTGTCGATTTAATCACCGTACTCAATGCGATCGCTGGTAATAACGGCGTAGGACGCATCGACATGGTGGAAAACCGCTTGGTCGGGATCAAGTCTCGTGAAATTTACGAAGCTCCCGCCATGTTAGTATTGATTCATGCCCACCGCGATCTCGAAAGCCTAGCGTTGCCATCGGATCTGGCTCAATACAAGCGTGGCATCGAAGATACCTACGGCAAAATGATTTACAACGGACTTTGGTATAGTCCTCTCAAGACTGCCCTCGATGCTTTCATCGACAGTAGCCAAGAGCGCGTATCAGGAACAGTCCGCATCAAGTTCCACAAAGGTAACGCAATCATCGTCGGTCGTCAATCGGTTAACTCCCTTTACGATGAAGACTTGGCAACCTATACCAGTGCTGACCAGTTCGATCATAAAGCTGCTGAAGGCTTTATCTATGTCTGGGGTATGCCGATCCGTGTATGGGCGCAGAAAAACCGATAAATTTTAGGGGAGTGCAGAAAATAAAACTTTTGCGCTCCTTTAGAGTTTCAATATTGATATGACAAAAGTACCTTTACCTGATGAGCGTATTCTTTTTAAAGGTCATCCTGCGGTTATCGGTAGTGTGACGAGGTTGCTTATCGCGATATTTACTTTAGGTATCAGTGCGATCTGGTTTTGGTTGAAGTCCATCAACACGCAGTATTTGATCACTTCTCAACGCATTGTGATCGAAACTGGCGTTTTCTCAAGAGATATCGAGACTTTAGAAATTTATCAAATCGATGATATTCATCTAGAGAAACCCTTAAATCAAAGGATTATGGGGACTGGGAATATGGTTTTACTAACCCGCGATCTTTCGTCTCCCAAACTGCTATTACAGCGTTTACCAATTGACGTGAGGGAGCTATATGAACAGATGCGCCCCTGTATCCAACAAGCTAGAATGCGTTTTCATGTGCGTGATGAAGAAAATCCTAGAGATCTTTATTGAAAATTCCCGCGCCGATGGTGGGGGAATTTTTTTGAGGCGATCGCATCTAATGAAAACACAAGCTAGACTAGAAAAAGAATTTTAACTAGGGCAAAGTTTTAGCAATTATGACTTCATCATCGGTTTCAGTTCGAGAATTGCCCCTATTCCCTCTACCTGAGTTGGTACTCTTTCCTGGGCAATCTTTGCCACTTCATATCTTTGAATATCGCTATCGCATGATGATTAATACCGTCTTAGAAAGCGATCGCATGTTTGGCGTACTCATGTGGGATTCGGAGACAGGTAAACCTGCAAATATTGGCTGTGTCGCCCAAATATTGCAATATCATCGATTGCCAGACGATCGCTTTAAAATTTTGACTTTAGGACAGCAGCGCTTTCGCGTTTTAGACTATGTGCGTGAAACTCCCTATCGCGTGGGCTTGGTGGAATGGATTGAAGATGAGCCAAGTAGTGATGCACCATATTTGTTAGCCACCGAAGTCCGTGAACTGCTCAATGACGTGATCCGTCTCTCGCAAAAGCTGACTGACCAAGCGATCGAAATGCCCAAAATCCCGCGTAGTCCCATTGAGTTATCCTACTGGATTGCCAGTAATTTTCAAGGAGCCAGCCTCGAACAGCAATCATTGCTAGAAACCTGTGACACTTCGGCACGTCTGCGCCGTGAAGCCGAAATATTATCTTCTACGAGAAGTCAATTAGCAGCGCGAACAGTTTTAAAAGACACTTTTAAAAATAGCTAGAGAAAAGTTAAACAGGGTCGCTTTGCGACCCACATAGCGCAAAGCGCTGCATTTAATGGCGCTGACTTAAGTCATTTGCAGCAAGATATAAACCAACAAATCATTGTATGCTTATCGACTTAAACATCAAACCTACTTGCATTTTGGCATTATGCTTGATCGCGCATCATTAACCGTAGCTATTTCCCTATGCCCTGAAGAGGCAGTTTGCTACTTGGCGAGAGTCTACACAACCGTAGTCGTTTTTAATCCGCCTGAATTTATCAAAACTGCGATTGGCTGTAGAGTGTTGATTCATTCCCTTGGCTATCCCGACAATGCTGACTCAGCCCATACCTGTAAGCAACTCATGGATGAGTTTGGGTTTGATGCGAATACCTTTCCTGCCTTTGCACTCCAAGGACTTGCCACGATCGCTGCCATATTCCCTTGCGATCGCCAAAATTTTGAGGTGGATTTTGAGTTAGAGCGGCAGTTTGATATTGCTCCCACTAGCCTTATCGACATGCAGTCAAGGGTAGAAGATCAATGTCAATCGGCGTGGTTATTGCAGCTAAAAGAAACCTACTTTTTACAAGAACCTATTTATGATGTTTTACCACCAATGCACATTGAGTCAGGCAATATCTGGCTCCCCAAACATCGTGGGCATTTGGAAAGTTTTCAACAGGCTCTAAACCGCGATATTTTGAGCAGTAAAGTATAGAAAAGGACTGCTAAACCAATATCCTTCAGGATCGTGATTAACAAACAGTAAGAGCCGCCGACACAAATCGATCGCATCGGGCGTAAGTAAATATGGATTATTAAGGGCTTGTTTGAGAGCTAATTGATCGCGATCGCTGATTGCGGCTAGTCTTGTGGCGTAGTCTATTTGCAAGACTTGTTGAACAGTTTCCATCTCAATTGGTGGCTCTTGTAATTGTAGGCAACTGTATAGCAGGGATAGTAAATAGGGCAGATGACCATGACTGGCTAAACATAAATGATCTAGGGTTTCTGGGCGATCGCAAATATGGGTAACTTGCTCTAGCTGCTGCTCTGATAAAATATCTGGCGAAATATCTTCTGAAACATCTTGCGGGAAATTCGGTAACATTCTCTTTAAAACTACTTGACGCAGCAGATGCAAATTTTTGAAATTAACAGTACCGTTGCGATCGCGAAGATATAGATTTGGTAAGAAAATCGTTAGACTACTTTTGAAATTATGCTGAAAGCGTTCCTGCCATTGCTCATCAGTATGGGCGATCGCCAATAGGGGCAAAGTATAAATTAAATGACATTGTAATTGACGCAAATATTTGCCGCTTTCACCAAACAGAATCTCAGTTTCAGTTAGATTTAAGCGATCGAGATTATCGACAATAATTACTAATCCCTTCTTTCCCATTTGCTTGAATCGCTCAACAGCGATCGCCGTTACTTCCTCCCCAGCCGCTAATAGTGAGTTTTTCAGTCTTGACTCCAGACTTTTCTGCAACTGATTATGGTTGGCTGGACGTTCTTGTAGAGCTTGAATGATTTTCTGGATGCGTGGACAATAAGTGGCTATTCCTAAGGGAGCAGCTACGCGCAGCCATAGTTCAATTTCGCGGATTGCATTGGGTAAATAAGCCAAGGACAAAGACTCTCCTTGCTGTTCTAGCTGTTGGATAATTAAACTTAATATCACAAGCCATAGTTCGGTTAAACCCATCGCCGTAGTTTGTAGACAATCGTCGATCGCGCAATAAAGTACTTGAAACCCGTGCTGTTCCAATTCTGTTTTTAGTCGTAATAGTTCCGTGGTTTTGCCACTACCAATATGTCCAGCCAATAGTTGATAGGTCGGTTTATTGGGCGATACAACGATCGCTCTCCGCATTCGCTTCACTACATCTTCGCCTCTTCCATTAGCCAAATCGACATAATAATCTTGCATTTTGTCGAAGGGAATGACAAAGTTAGGATTGCAGGGATGGAGAGATTCTCGATTTGGCATAGTGTCGATTATTTTGTTGATTATTGACCGACTAATTGAATAAAGATTCGATCGCACAAACTCGACACATCTGCCATCGTGATATTTCACCAGTTAGTGCTGGGCGATCGCATCGTGGACAGTTTGGTAATTGATTGGTTCTTAACTTCATCACAGTCTGCCAACGCTGAAAAGCTTCACTAGCATTTTCGGGTGGTTTAGGAATATCAGGAAGTTTTAGTTTATTTGATTTTAGATAAGGTTTATGATTAGCTTTTTGACTGGATGAAGCGATCGCTGGTAAATAACTGGGATGATCTTCCATCACAACTTTGGCTTGGGCTATGGTTTGCTGCTGTGTAGCCCATTTTGCGGTTGAGAAATGAATGTCAGCGATCGCTAAACTACTATCGCCACCTAATAATGCATTAATTTTAGCTAAGATTCGCACACGCTCAAAAGCAAGCGCCTGTGACCAAACCGAGCTAGATACTGCTACCTGTAAGGCTTTTTGATAAACTCCCAATGGACAAGTTTGTTTGGCAACTGACTCACCGACAATATCTGACCACTTTTCGAGAATGAATAGATATTGTCGGCGCTGTTGCCAGCTACTGCGCGACTGGATGTCATGGAGGATATTTGGTAAACCTGTTAAGGACATGAGTAACGCAGTTCCATTTCCAGAATGATTTTACAAACCTAACTGAGCCAAAATATCGTTGGCATGGGTGGCTGTGCTAACTGAAGCATCTACATGGGTAATTTTTCCATTGCCATCAATGACATAGGTGACGCGCTTGGCATAACCACCACCGTCAACATCGTAGGCTTTGATCAGTTGGTGTTCGGTATCGGCTAATAGGGGAAAATTGAGATTGTATTTGTCAGTAAATGCTTGGTGAGAAGCTTCATCGTCAGCGCTGACTCCTAGTACTACTACATCCTTAGCGGTGTAAGTATCTGCGGCATCGCGGAAGCTACAGGCTTGTTTGGTGCATCCAGGGGTGTCGTCTTTAGGATAGAAATATAAGACTACGGTTTTACCAGCAAAATCAGATAAAGATACTGTCTTACCACTGGTATCTTTGACTGTAAATGCTGGAGCGTCTGTACCTACTTGTAGAGCCATAATTAGTCTTTTTTATGTTTGTTTTATTTGTTTGTAATGGTTGGATTTTACCACAGCTTGAGTTTTAGCTAGTAGCGATCGCGATCGCCTCCAATAATTCCCATGTTTAAGGGTGATCATTGAATCGTAGGGGCATAGCATTCCCGTAGAAATTTATACATTTTGCGATCGCGTTATTCGGGAATACTATGCCCAAAATCTCACAACGCAGGGACAATTTATCGCTGAAAGCATAGAGGTCAAAGCATTTGCAGATCAATATTGTTACGGGTTTTAGAAATTGTGGCGCAAATGCTATGCCCCTACGGGATTCTCACTCAATTTTGCTAATTTCTCCTTCGCAAATTCCTTTAATTGTTCATCAGGATCGTTGTTAGAGACTGTCTTCAATAACTCCAATGTTTGAGGTCTATCGCTGTAATGTTTGAGGATTGCTTCTAGTGCAGTTTGGCGGGGATTAGTTTGATACTCATATTGGCGATTAAAAGGATCGTGGATAGCGCGATCGCATAAAAAATCAAACGTTTGTGGGTCATCATTCCAGCCTTCAGCAATCTCTTGTACCGCCGACCATCGCACAAACTGATTCGGATCATTAAGAGCGCGGTTTTTGAGAAGAGGAAAGGTATCAGAGTCATCATTCCAGCCTTTGGCAATCTCTTGTACCGCCGCCCTTCGCACAAACTGATTCGGATCATTAAGAGCGCGGTCTTTGAGTAAAGGAAGGGTATCAGAGTCATCTTTCCAGCCTTTGACAATCTCTTGTACTGCTGACTCTGGTATATAAGAACTTGAGTCAAACTTAAGACATTTTTTCAACCAAGCTAATATCTCAGAGTTATCTTGCCAAGCGCTTGCAATGTTGCTTATAAGTCTCATTACTAATTCAGAATCGAACTGATAAGGAGTTTCTTGTTCGGCTTCATGTTGTAATATTTTTAGTAATTTGCTTGATGTTACCGCAATCAAACTTCTATTTCTAACCTCAACAAAACAATCTGCTGCTAATAATAGATTCGATATTCCTTCTTTTTTAAGTCTGACTTGTTCGTCTAAAAATGCACTTTTATCAACTTCCTGCTCCAAAAGAAAATCAATAATCTCTGCAACAAATCTCGGTTCAATCATTCCACAAATTAATCGTAAAACCTCATGCCATGACTCATCCTGCCAATGCTTCCCAAACACATCATTGATTAACAGCTCAATCGTCAGCGTCTGCGACTCCTTAAACTGCCAAACAAACTCCCACGCACAAAAATACTCCAAAAAAGTCCGATGCACAAACCCATAGGAATCCCCACCCAGATCGCAGAGAATGAAATTGCGCGTGCGGAGCTGACCGATCATGATGCGGGCGATTTCCCTTGGCTTCTCCACCTCAATCGTCTTCAGGTAATCCGTCAAAATGCTCTCCAACTGCGCCGCACTAATCAAATTCCCCGCCAAACCCTTCGCACTCGACTGCATATAATAAGCAACCTTCCGCAACATCGCCTGCTTATCGCGATAGTCAATCGTTTTCGGATCAATCCGCCGATCCTCCACCAGCGCCCGTTCCACATCCCACTGATGCAACAACACCCTAGACGCTTGGTTATACAGTTCAGGACGATCCCTCGGCAACTCCTGATTACGATTGAGAATCGCCATCATCGTCAATAACAAAGGATTTCCCGCCAACTCCTTAATCGATCGCGACTCCCTAATCGCCTTCTGCAACCGCTCCCGCTTGCGATCCTTATCCGCACCCTCCGCAAAATTCAGATCGTGCCAACGCCCCACAAAATCCTGCATCTGCTCATCATTCAACTCTTGCAGCATAAAATGCTGAAACCCCGCATCCCTTAAACGTTGCGCCTTATAACCCAACCACCGCGAAGTCGCAACAGACCTCACCGCAGGATACTCATTCGTAAAGCGATGGATATCCGTCACCACCTCATCGCGCAACGCAGGATCGAACACCTCATCAATCCCATCAAATAGGGCAATAACATCCCCATTCTTCAGCTTTTCATGCAAATCCTGCTGATTCAGCCGACAGGTAATATTCCCACCATGAATAAACGAAACAATATCCTTACATTTCCCCGCTTGCTTATCACGGGCATAAGTCCGCAACTCCAACAAAAGCGGCAACGGATACAAAGGCAAATCTCGTACAGGTCGCTCCGCCCAAATCAAAGCCAGATATTGCAACAGCGTCGATTTTCCCGATCCAGGATCGCCCAAGATCACCGCATATTTCGCAACGACCTCCTTCGCCAACTCCTGCGGATCGCCCAAAATCTCAAACACCCCCCGAATCGGCTGCTCGACATAGCGCTTGCGATGATTCTCTAACTCCGCTTCGGCAAGTTCCAACACATCCAACTGTCCACTCTCCTGCAACAGCCGTGATCGATCCTTCGGCAACTCATACACCTGCGGAATAAACTCCTGACATTCCCGCAAATTCTGAGGGATAAAGATCTTCCAAAGCTTCAACTCGTTGTAATACACCCCAGTCGTATCCAAAGATTCCAGCTTCAAGTTGCCATACTGCTCCCGTAAACCTTCTGCATACTTCCCTAAATCAAAGACTGGCGCAATTCCTGCTAATTCCTGTGTAGCATCCGCGATTTTATCCAAAGTTTGCACCTCAAAAATCGGGCGCAACTTATCTGAATTCTGGACAATTTTCTTGACGGCTCTAATGTAGGACTTACCCAAAAAATCCCAGTCCATATCCTCTGGCAAAAGTGGCGAATTCAGAGCCGCCCAAGTCCGCACCAACAACGCCGTATCGATCGCCTTGCATTCCACATTAAACGCCATCCCTAGCGCCGCCGCCACTTCTTCGCGATCGATAAACTTCTTCAAAAAAGGAACGTACTGCTTGATAATTGGTTCCTAATAACCTGCCCCTTGCAACTCATCCTGAATAAGTTCCAAAAAATTTTTCAGTGCTTTCCCATAGGCTTCCTTCAACACATCAGGTTCAGGCAAGCGGATCACCTTTTTCAGGCAATCCTTAAAAAAGTCCTTGCCATAATCCTTTGCCGCATCTTGAGCCAGACCCTCCAAAATGGGATAAACGACTACACCTGCCGCCTTTGTCACGCCCCAAATCAATAACCAATCGATCATTGCTAAAAACTCCAAGGATAAGGCTCAGATGCGTTGCCAATTGCTAAGGAATGAAAAACAAATAACCTGTGCATTTGGTCGTTAGAAACCATTTAAGAATTGTCTAGCTCCCCCAGCCCACTTGTAAAGGCTATCGCGTACACACAAGTTGTCAGTAATATCGTAAGTTACCAAAGATCCCCCTCAATCCCCCTTGTAAAGGGGGAAGAAGAAAATTCTCCCCCCTTTACAAGGGGGGCTGGGGGGGATCTAAACCTTGAAACGTAGACAGAGAGACTTGTGTTAACACGGTAGCTTGTAAAGGGGGGAGAATCAATTAAATTATCTTCTTCCCCCTTTATAAGGGGGATTGAGGGCGATCGCCTGATTGAGATAAAGCTACGCAATTAATTTCTTCGCTGCCTCTACTTGGATTTTGACCTGCTCAATACCAGTACCACCATAGCTATTGCGAACCTTAACTACCTGTGCTGGAGCGATCGCTTCGACAATATCGGCTTCAAACTGAGGATGAAAAGTTTTCCAACGTTCAACCGATAAATCCTTAAGGAGAATTCCTTCACTGGTGCAGGTTTTGACCAACTTCCCAACTAGTTGATATGCCTCACGAAATGGAACTCCCTTAGCAGCGAGATAATCGGCGACATCGGTTGCATTGGAGAAGTCCTCAGCAACTGCCTCAGCAAGACGTTTAGGCTGAAACTCGATTCCTTCATCGACCAAAATTGTCATTGCTTCCAAACAAGCACGAACTGTCACCACTGCATCAAAGATTCCTTCTTTATCCTCTTGCATATCCTTGTTATAAGCCAGAGGCAAACCCTTAAGAATTGTCAGCAAGCCCTGCAAATGTCCAAACACCCTTCCAGTTTTGCCGCGCACCAATTCAGGAACGTCAGGATTTTTCTTTTGGGGCATGATGCTAGAGCCAGTGCTAACGCGATCGCTGAGCTTCACAAAACTAAATTCCTGTGAAGACCATAAAATTACTTCTTCCGACAAGCGGCTCAGATGCACCATGATCAAACTCGCTGCACAGAGAAACTCTACGGCAAAATCGCGATCGGACACACTATCAAGGCTATTACGTCCTACGGAACCAAAATCTAAAAGTTCAGCACTGTAATGGCGATCGATAGGATGGGGCGTACCTGCCAAAGCTCCCGAACCAAGGGGCGAGACATTTACTCTTTCATAGATTTCATTCAGTCTTGTCCAGTCGCGCTGCGCCATCTCGAAATAGGCAAGGAGATGATGGGCGAGGCTAATCGGTTGGGCGCGTTGCAGATGCGTATACCCAGGAATAAAAGTCTCAATATTCTGCTCAGCCTTTGTAACCAGAGTTTGTTGCCAAGTCCGCAGATCTCCCTGAATCTTACGAATCTGGTCACGCAAGTACAAACGTACATCGGTGGCGACCTGGTCATTACGCGATCGCGCTGTATGCACTTTTTTACCGACATCGCCAATCAACTCCGTCAGGCGACGCTCCACCGCAAAATGGACATCCTCAGCATCAACCCCAGGATTAAAATTGCCAGACCGAAATTCTTGGCGGATCTGCTCTAAGCCATTAACTAGCATTTCCCCTTCTTCGGCGCTAATGATCCCCACTTTGGCGAGCATCCGTGAATGCGCCTGCGATCCCGTAATGTCATATTCAATTAAATTAATGTCAAAACTGATGCTGGCATTAAATAGGGCGATCGCGGGATGCAGCGCTGTCTCGAAACGCTGACTCCAAGGTTGGGGGGCTGTTGACTGGCTCATACAAAAAAAACTGTAGTACTTGAAGACTTAGTTTACTTTTTGACAGGCGTATTGAGTTGTAACTTTGCGCTCTTTTGTCATCAATTCATCACTTTTATGTGTGAGCAATGCCCACTAACACAACCACTAACGTAGGGGCAATTCATGAATTGCCCCTACGTTTGGTTATTTTGCGTAAGTCCTAAAGATACTAGAATAGTAGATCGAAAATTATTTTTAAATTTAATGTTGTATTCGCTAATTCCTGTCCCATTAGGCGCATTTCAAATTAATGAACTATCCTCAACCATAGAATCCGAACTTTCTAACCCACAAAATTTGCCCATTCCAGAAAAGCAACAAATTCTATTCTCTTTAATTGTCCCAACCTACAATGAGAGCAAGAATTTAACCCAGTTAGTGGAAGTTCTTAGTCAATTATTGAATAATTATTTTGAGAAGAAATTTGATAGAAAAGGCGAATCAACTAAAAATTTAACTGACAATTTAACTTACGAATTAATTATTGTCGATGATGATAGTCCTGATTTAACATGGCAAGTGGGAATGGACTTATTGCCAAATTATCCCCAACTGCGAGTGATGCGTCGTCAAGGTGAAAAGGGACTATCAACGGCGGTAATTCGTGGTTGGCAAGCATCTCAAGGAGAAATTTTAGGAGTGATTGATGGTGATTTACAGCATCCACCTGAAACACTAACTCAGATGCTTGATCAAATGTTTACGCCTAATCGAGATTTACCTAATGTAGATTTAGTTGTAGCAAGTCGCCATGTTGAAGGTGGTGGTGTCAGTGATTGGGGATTTATCAGGCGAGTTCTATCGCGTGGGGCGCAAATGCTCGGCTTGTTGATTTTACCGAATGTAATTGGACGAGTTTCTGATCCGATGAGTGGATACTTTATGGTCAGACGTAGCGCGATCGCCAATTGCGCGATGAA
The DNA here is from genome assembly GCA_044355035.1 of Pseudanabaena sp. GTDB lineage: Bacteria > Cyanobacteriota > Cyanobacteriia > Pseudanabaenales > Pseudanabaenaceae > Pseudanabaena. The sequence continues at coordinate 48,336 of JBIKYX010000018.1, forward strand.
TCCTTTGGGTTACAAAATTTTGATCGAGGTATTAGGGCGAGGACAGATTGATAAGGTAGCCGAGGTTGGGTATGTCTTTCAGGAACGGCAGGAGGGCGAAAGTAAAGTCACTTGGCGACAATATGTAGATTATATTTTACATTTACTGCGTTTGCGATCGCGGGGGCGAATTACTAAAATCCGCGAAAAACTACAAGTTCCCCTTCAACGATTTTTGCAATTTGGGTTGGTGGGTTTGAGTGGTGTGTTTGTTGATATGGCGATTTTGTATTTACTCAGCGATGTTTCGACGTTAGGCTGGGGACTAACTCGCAGCAAAATCATTTCTTCGGAAGTAGCCGTAATCAATAATTTCTTATGGAACGATTTATGGACATTTCGCGATATTTCCAGTCAACAGGTAGGTTGGCATAACCGAATTCGCCGCTTTTTGAAGTTTAATTTTATCTGTCTATTTGGAATTGTCTTAAATATTTTGATTCTCAATTTTCTTTACAACTATCTACATATCAATCAATATCTGGCAAATCTGATCGCGATCGCGATCGTTACAATCTGGAATTTCTGGTTTAATCTCAAACTGAGTTGGCGAGTGACCCAAACTAAATAATGGATGTCTACATCTCCGTAGAAACGGACAAGAGTTCGTAACTTCGATCGCCTATTTCTCAACATCAAACAGCGATCGCTTTTTTATCAAGCGTATTGGGACGAATCACTTAAATTTCATTAGGATTAATCCCCAGAGATCTAAGGTATGCAGCAAGTTTTTCCTTTTCATGACGTTCTTGGAGAGCAATTAAACGTTCCTGCTCAGCGATCGCCTCAGCCTCTTGTTTAGCCAGCCTTTCTTGAAGAGCGATCGCCTCAGCCTCCCGCCTAGCCTGCTGCTCATACAATCTCTCTAATTCAGCCTGAGAACGCTCCAACTCAGCGATCTCTCGATCGTGTTCCGCCTCAGCGTAAGACCGTAACATCTGATTAGAAATTGGGTCAAAGAAACGAAAATTCAGACTTGGATACAAATGTAAATCCAAACCTAAAACTTCACTGTGAAGCGACAAAGTACCATCAGCTAAAACTGAAGAAGCGATCGCAACATACTCACCATTTTCTAAACGCACCCCATGTAACGAACTAGATTTCAAAAACTTGCTCGAAGGATCGTATTGAAAATATTCCTTTACACCTAGATATTTATAAATTAATGGATTCTGTTTACGATCTTTTGTCCTCGTTCCTTTGGAAATAACTTCCAAAACAAAATCGGGTGCTTTGCCACCGTCTTCCCCAATCGTATAACTAACTCGATCTTTATTGCTCATGCCAAAAACAACAAAAATATCGGGTGCGACCCTTTTTTCAGCTAAATCTTGCTCGTAGCGAATAAACAGATTCCCCGAAACATAGACATTCTCTTGTTTCTCAAACCAAAGTTTTAGTGCTTCAGTAGCATAGCTTAAATTTCGACGCTGTATATCCCCTTCGGGCATTGGCTCAAAGTCCTCATCAGGCAATTCTATTTTTGTAATTAGCTTGCGTTCGCCAGAAATAGTCATAACGGCACTCCAAGTCAGATCCATAATCTAACCTAGCATATTCGCAAACAAACTGGGACAAAGTTAACTATTGACCGCAATCAAGCAGTCGGTGTCAACAGGGCTAGAGGTGCGATCGCCTTTAACTTTAACTTCGGATGATCGGACTCGACTTGATTTAAGTTCCATTGGTTCTTAAATAGAAGTACGGGACGATTTAAGCCATCTTTGACCACCATTGTATTAAATAATCTGCCCACGGCTTCGAGAGCATCCCAGCCATCCTCAACCCATCGAGCTACGGAATAGGGCATCGATTCGAGAATTGTTTCCACGCTGTATTCACTTTGGAGGCGATATTGGGCGACTTCAAATTGCAATTGTCCGACCGCCGCTAGAATTGGATCGCGCTTGGATTCATCAACGGAATACATAATTTGAATCGCACCTTCCTCTTGTAGTTCCGATATACCTTTACGGAATTGCTTGAATTTGGAAGGATTGGGATTGCGAAGTGTACAGAATAACTCAGGTGAGAAACTGGGAATCCCTGCGTATTGGCGCTTTTTGCCAAGGTAAATCGTGTCACCGATCGCAAACATCCCAGGATTATTTAAGCCAATCACATCACCCGCGTAGGCAACATCGATCGCCTCTCGATCTTGTCCAAATAGTTTTTGGGCATGGGATAAACGGATGACTTTGCCACTGCGTAAATGGGTCACGCTCATGTCTTTCTCGAACTTGCCCGAACATACTCGCACAAAGGCAATGCGATCGCGATGGCGGGGGTCCATATTTGCTTGCAGTTTGAATACAAAAGCGGAGAAATCCTCATCGGTTGGTGATACTTCACCGCTAGAACTATCGTGAACGGCGGGAGTCATGCCACATTCAAGGAAAGATTTCAGGAATAGCTCTACGCCAAAATTGGTCATCGCACTACCGAAGAAAATCGGTGTCAGCTTACCGCGATGCAAATCTTGAACGTTCCATTCCGCGCCAAGGGAATCGATAACTTCGATATCTTCCAAAAGCTGGTTATAGAGATTATCACCAATAAACTTAATCGCTTGTGGATCGTCAAAGGGATAGATATTTACATCCGCTTCTCTCTGTCCGTGGGAACTGCGCTTAAATAAATGGACAGTTTTACTAGCGCGATCGTAGACACCTTTGAACTGATCGCCCGTACCGATCGCCCAATTCATCACAAAGGGAATAATCCCTAATTCTTTTTCAATTTCATCCAATAGTTCCAATGGCTCACGGGTAGGGCGATCCATTTTGTTGATGAACGTAAAAATCGGTAGCGATCGCATCCGACAGACTTCAAATAATTTCCGAGTTTGTGGCTCTAGTCCCTTTGCGCCATCAACCAACATCACCGCATTATCGGCGGCGGCTAAAGTCCGATAGGTATCTTCACTAAAGTCTTTGTGTCCTGGGGTATCCAGCAAGTTAATACAATAACCCATATAGTCAAATTGCAACACGGTCGAAGTAATCGAAATACCGCGTTGTTTTTCTAATTCCATCCAGTCCGATGTGGCATGACGCTGAGCGGCTCTGGCTTTGACCGCACCCGCAAGGTGGATTGCACCTCCGTACAACAGTAACTTTTCGGTTAAGGTTGTTTTCCCCGCATCGGGGTGGGAAATAATTGCAAAGGTGCGTCGCCGTTCGACTTCGCGCTCTAACTCTTGCCACATTTGACTCATGGAACTTTTAACGAACTTTTTAGGTTTTATAAGCAGAATATTTAGTAGTGTGTGGCTTCGCCGTGCAGCACTAAATTATTCTTTGGAAAGGTACTAGATCCTATATTACCGTAATGTTAGCTTAAAGATGTTAGGGTGAATGGCGCTAAGAGATTGTTTAAAAAGTTTTGAACTTCGCTAAAAATGCTGATTACTCCCCCCTTCCCTCCCTAACGCAAGAGGAAAACAATGAGTGGGGCTATTGCCATAAATCCTAAAATTTTATGTAAATCTAAACGTTTCCCGTTATAATATGAGCACTGTGAACAGATGCAGCCAATGGTTACAGCAATTAAGCAAGTAGGAACTGTGGGCAGAAATGGCAAAATCGAACTTTATACCCCAGAGTTGATGGAAGGTACAAAAGTTGAGGTGATTTTATTGGTTGAGGCTCAAGATGAAACGGAGTACTTGCTCTCGAATGCTGCTAATGCTAAAAGACTGTTAGAGGCGATCGCCAATGTAGAAAAGGGTGAACGATTGGTAGCGTTCTCGGCTGAGAAATGGCATGAGAAATATAGTTGTAAGTTCCATTATCAATAGTTACTAGAATATCGAATTTATCCAAATATCACAAATTTATGTTTAGAGACTCGAAGTTTATCAGTAGATCTGCCGATGTTATGGGTGGTACAACTGTATAAAGTAGAAGGTATGACACAATCTCACAGTAGAGATTTCAAAAATGCAACTCCCAGATTGAATCTTCGCGATGGTTCTGTCCTAAAGGTTTTTAAAAATCCTGTAGGTGTTAATCATGTATTTATTGCAGATAAGGAAATATAATTTTCGCTGTTTTTATTGACTGGATTCACGCAGATGGGCTAAATCAAGCTATAGAAACGATTAGACGCAATTTCACTTAGTTTTAATTGTTGGGTTGTTAAGCGATCGCGGTTTGTTTTTTGAGGGGCGATCGCTGTTTTTTTGGAGTAAATAGGCGATCGCTGGTTGATTGATTTTTTTGAGGTGCGATCGCCGATCGGTGTTTGGTGATTTGATTGGTGGGGCGACGAAACAAGGAGTAGGAATAAATTGCTATTATTAGCCAGAGTAGCGACCATAACTAACAAGTGCCACCAAACGACATTTACCGCATCAGAGAAAAAATTCGCCTCCGTCAGTATGATATGACTGCTCATGCAATGGAAGAAATGGCGGAAGATCTGCTAACCATCTTGGATGTTGAAGAAGCAGTTTTGAGTGGTCGAGTTATTCGAGCAGAAAAAGACGATCCGCGAGGCACAAAATATGTCGTAGCTGGAATTGCACTAGATCAACAAACGCCTGTTGGAGTAGTTGGACGTTTTCTTGGTAATGGACACTATCTAATCATCACAGTTTATGAAATCACTGAACTTGAGGTCTAATCTTATGTATGGATATCAATGCGAATATTGTGAAGGAACAGTTCAACCGCGAACCGTTAAACAGCAGGTGTTCAAACATAGGGATGGATTTGTCATCCTCGAAGATGTAACGATTGGTGTTTGCGATCATTGCCGTAATCGCTACTATTCAGCTGATATCCTTCATGCTGTTCACGCCGTCGCCACTGGAAAAAGCTCTCCTGAGAGAACTGAGAAAATTCCAGTCACTCACCTGAAATCAGCTTAAATAATCTGGCGATCGCCTTATTTTAATTTTTGATGAATAGCCAATCACAGTTTAGTGATTTGTTAATTGGGCGCTCGCCTGACTTTAATTTTTTTACAGGGGCGATAGCTGGTTGTGGGGCTTGGATAGGCGATCGCTGGTTTATTTTTTTGAGGGGTGATCGCTGTTTGGTTGATTTTTTTTTGAGGCGATCGCTAGTTATGGGATGGGGCGATAAATTAAGTTGAACCGCAGCCTCGCAAACTTTTAAATCGAATACGAGACTGCACTAGAGAAATTATTTTACAATTGGACTTTAGCCGCGATCGCCTTCGCAATCTCTCGTAAAGCCTTAGCCGAAGCTGACTCAGGATGACCTAAAACAATCGGCACACCGCGATCGCCACCTTCGCGCAAACCAATTTCCAGAGGCACACAACCGAGCAACTCCACACCAAGCTCCTCAGAGGTCTTTTTACCACCGCCAGAACCAAAAATATCGTACTGCTTATCAGGCATATCAGGCGGAATGAAATAACTCATATTTTCCACAATCCCCAATACAGGAATACCCATATTTTGAAACATCTTCAACCCCTTACGCGAATCCAAAAGTGAAACCGTTTGTGGTGTCGTCACAATTACGGCTCCTGCCAATGGCACAGACTGCGTCAGCGTCAACTGAGCATCACCCGTCCCAGGGGGCATATCCACAATCAAATAATCCAACTCACCCCAATTTGCCTGATACAAAAACTGACGGATCACTCCATTCAACATCGGTCCCCGCCAAACCACAGGCTGATCCTTAGCAATCAGAAATGCCATCGAGATCATTTTCACCCCATAGTTAAAAGCTGGCTCGACCACATCCGCACCATTTTCAGCCTTGACCACCTTCACCTGTGCAGACTCCATTCCCAACATCACAGGCACATTTGGCCCATAAATATCCGCATCGAGAATGCCCACCTTTGCACCCATATCCGCCAAGGCAACAGCCACATTCACCGCTACCGAAGTTTTGCCTACACCGCCTTTACCGCTGGAAATTGCAAGAATATATTTAACACCATCGATACCTTTTAAGGAACTGGTGGGGGCTTCTGGTGTAGCGATCGCAGGACTATTGGCGATTACCTTCACCCAAACATCTGTAACCGAGGCGATCGCTTTAATCGCCGTTTTACATTCTTGAATTAAAGGATCTCGCTTAGGACTATTGGGATCATTTAGTAGTAACGTGAAACTCACAACCCCATTAGACTTGATCGCAATATCGCGCACCATATCTAATTCCATAATGCTTTTTTGGCGATCGGGATCAATAACAGGCTTCAAGACATCCTGTATCATTTGCAAGTCATGTAAATCAGCCATAAATTTAAAAGTTTAAAAAATTGAGAAAACTACTTCATATTGCCAAGATTTCATTAAAGCCCAAATAAGAGACAAAATTATCAATAAAGATTTATGCTTATGTTGCAAGATCGTCCTATAAGATTGAGTAATTGCGCTGCATACTCAATTATCACAATAATTATCTTTTTAGATCAGGAAAAACATATATGAGTGATCAAGTAAAAGCCATGCAGCCTCAAGGAAGGCTAGATGTCACAACTGCGGCAGATTTTCGTCGTCAAGTTAATGACATCGCCTCAGCACCAAATCCCCCCGAATATTTATTAGTCGATCTGCAAGCAATCACTTTTATGGATAGTTCTGGCTTAGGAGCGTTGGTTTCAGCCTTAAAATCAATTCGCAACATTAATGGGGAAATGGTAATTTGTGGAGCTAATGACCAAGTGCAAATGCTATTTGAACTAACTAGCATGACCAAAATCTTTAAAATTTATCCAACCATCGATGAATTTAAAGCAACTTTAAGTTAAAGACAAGTAAAAAAAAGAGACGCTAAGCGTCTCTTTTTTTATATATGAAATTCCACTTCTAACAAAGATAAATCATCTTCAAAAGGACGATTGTTAGCCGCCTCATTTACACAAGACAAGATATAGTCAATCCGTGACAGGCGATCGTTAGGAATCCGAATAAATGTATCAATTAATGAGTTAAAGCCCCAAATACTATCGTCAGCCTGAGGGATTTCATAAACACCATCACTAAATAAATACAATCTACTATCAGTATCAATTTCACAAACTTGTTCTTGATAATCGACATCAGGCATCATCCCAACTGGCAATCCCGCAGTTTTCAAAAGTTTAATTTGAGGAATTTCTTGATTAGAAATTAGTACCGAAGGAGGATGTCCACCACTCGCATAAACAAGTTGATGCGTCTGCTTGTTATACACTCCATACCAAATTGTGAAATACATCTCATTATGTACAGCCATTTGAAAATTATTATTCAAATCCTGTAACACTTCACTAGGACTAAAGAAATTTGTAGTGTCTTGAGATACCCTACTCCTCCTGAGACTGCGCGTCCGCATTAAATTTAAAACAGACACCGACAAAAGCGCCGAACCAACTCCATGCCCCGACACATCCAATAGATAAAATGCTAGATGATCTTGATCCAACCAAAAATAATCAAAACTATCGCCTCCAAGCTGCGTTGAAGGCAAAAAAGTAGACTGAATCGAGATATCACCAGTAAGAGGTGCAGGTAAAAGCGATCGCACATATTGAGAAGCCTGCGACAATTCCTGCTCAATTAATTGTTTCTGTCGCTGCAACTCCTGCGTCGCTTGAAAAAGTCTTAAGCCCGCTCTCACCCTTGCACGCAATTCATTAATTCTTGGCGGCTTACTTAAAAAGTCATCCGCCCCCATTTCTAACCCCTTAACGATATCCCCCTCTTGATCACGCGCAGTTAACAAAATCAGATATATATTAGCTAGCTCCACACTACCCTTAATGCGGCGACATACCTCTAATCCGTCGATAATCGGCATCATCCAGTCACAAATAATTAAAGACGGATGAAGTTCCTTAGCCTTAGCCAAACCCTCCTCACCATCCTTAGCCGAAATTACATCATACCCCTGTATCTTAAGAAATCTCTGAAGAGTCATTCTCATAGTGGGATCGTCATCAATGATGAGTATTTGGGGCATATTGATGTATCTGTTTTACAAATCATCAAACATAATGAACTAAATCAATATGCTTGATGGATTATCTTGATGAATTATTATTTACTATTATTCTATTATTTGTGCAGACCCATAGAAATTAAACACATAACTATTAGTCAACAAATACTATTGGTCAATCGCAAAGGACTTAGACACTCTAGCAAACAAGTCCTTTACCCTTTCCCAACGTCTCTCAGGACTAGATATGTTTAATGTATAAAGGTTGCCGCGATTTGTTGATACAGTCACCAGATCGTGACGAGGTTCACCTTGCATACGCTCTACAGCATACTCAAACATGTAGTAGTTGCGATCGCCTAGTTCACTATTAGTCACTCTCTGACTCACATTTATTAGTTTAGCTTTACGGCCAGAACCTTCTGGAGCCACCACACGTTGCTGAACCCGTAAAGCGATCGCCTCAGGATCACCAATTTCTTCGAGAGACTTCACAGTTTCCAGCTTACTAATTGCCACAGATACATTCTCTGACGGCTCAATAATATCGTGAAACAAAATATCGATCGCAGAGTTACCTTTTGTCTCCGTCCAACCATTTGGATACAAAAATCGATAACCATCCTTACTATCAACAAACGGTACTAAGCCACTCGTGGGCGTGTTAGCACAACTAGTAAGGAGTAGAGCAAATATAACAAGGAAAGTAGAGACAACACGTTTGAACATAGTTCAGATTATTAAACGAGATAAATAATTAGAATTCTAAAAATATTTACTAATCTTATCAAATAACAGCCAGTCTCACTCAACAATAAAAAGATTATAAAGCCAGAAGAAGATAGCAAAAAGAGCGATGAAATTTATCTTTCATCGCTCTTTTTTAAAATTAAGCTTGGCATCGAGCTATTTTCCCGTAGGGCTACCCCTAAAGTATCTTCACCGTGACAGCGTTTCACAACTGAGTTCGGGATGGGTCAGAGTGGTTCCACCGCACCATAGACACCAA
>JBIKYX010000092.1:0-17593 GCA_044355035.1 Pseudanabaena sp.
TGGCATTGAGAAAGCTAATCAAAATATCATGGCTTTGTTCGGAACCAAAGATTTTTTTGAAAGCATAGTCAGTTTTAGGATTTATGAAGCGCATAGTTTTTGGCTGGCTATTTCCATTTAATGAGAACGTATTACCCAGGGGGCCAAGTAAAAGAGCGATCGCCTAAAACATGAATGTGTAAATGGAAAACCGTTTGACCAGCCTCTGAGCCATTATTGGTGACTAAACGGAAGCCCGTTAATCCTTCTTGAGCAGCGACCTTGCTAGCAACTAGTAACAGATGACCGAGCAGAGCTTGATCTTCAATTGTGGCTTCTGAAAGTTTGACAATTGGCTTTTTGGGAATCACCAGAAAATGTACTGGAGCTTGGGGATTGACATCCCGAAAGGCAAGCGAGAGTTCATCTTCATAAATGATACTGGCAGGAATTTCACGTTTGATAATTTTGCTAAATATAGTTTCGCTCATTTTTTTAATCTCAGTATTACAAAATTACAACAGACAAGGGGCTTAAGCCCCTTGTTACAATTCAACAACAGCAGAACCTGTAAATACCAACTGGGCGGGACCAGTCATCAAAACATGATCGCTGTCTGCTAACCAATTAATTTGTAAATCACCACCAGGTAGATGCACCGTACAAAGGCGATCGCAGAGATTATTCAACACACCTGCCACCACAGTCGCACAAGCACCCGTTCCACAAGCGAGGGTTGCACCTGCACCACGTTCCCATACGCGCATTTTCACATAGCTGCGATCGATCACCTGCACAAATTCTGTATTAGTCCGTTTTGGGAACACAGGATGATGTTCAAACAGAACTCCAATCTGAGCAAGAGCAATGCTGTCCACATCATCGACAAAAATCATGCAATGGGGATTACCCATGCTCACTGTTGTCACCTGCCAAGTCTTGCCACCAACTTCGAGAGGAAGATTAACCACCTTGCGATCGCTTTCACCTAAAGTTGTAGGGATTTCTGCTGCTGTCAGAAAAGGTTTACCCATATCCACAGTTACCTGTCCATCCTGATCCATTTGCGGCACGATCAAACCCGCACCAGTTTGGATATTGTACTTACCTGCAATCGGATCAATTCCCAAATCCAGCATAAATTTCGCTAAGCAGCGAATTCCATTGCCACACATTTCTGGTTCGGAACCATCAGAATTAAAAATCCGCATCCGATGTTGAGCATGATCTGCACTATCCTCAACGCCGAGTAAAAAGATCACGCCATCTGCGCCAATGCCAAAATTGCGATCGCACCATTTCACGGACTGCTCAGGTGTGAGAATCGGTTCGGCACTGTGACGATTATCAATCAATATAAAATCGTTACCTAAGCCGTGATATTTACTAAACGCGATCGCCATAAGTTTATTCATTAAGATTATTTAGCAATTGTCACACAGAAAATGTAGTGGTAATTCATGAATTGCCATTACGTTTTTGGCGTTTTTTGTATAGGATGCATAGCCAAAACGATATATTGCGAAATATTTTCTTAAGTTAATTTTTGTTTGATTTCTTCAGGATTTCTAAACCCCACAGAGATCGCCTTGCCATCTTTGACAAATATGGGACGTTTTAGCAGCATTGAGTCTTTGGCATATGATTCGATCCATTGGATATGTGACCATGTATCTTTTTCACTGCCAAGCGCTCGATAGGACTGCCCCGATGTATTTCGCATCGGACGTTCTCCTAATGCATTTACCCATTCGGCAATCATTGTTCGCGTAGGCGGATAGTCCTTTGTATTAATAAACTCATAGGTTATTCCCTGTCCTTCTAACCATGCGATCGCTTTTTTGCAAGTCCCGCAATTGGGGATTCCATAGACTTGAATAGTCATAAATTTTATAATTGTAAACCTAGGAGTATCGTTATTGTAGCGACAGATCCATCTTTATGTCTTGCACCAGTAATATTGAGAGTTAAATATCCTAAAAACCAAAGATTTACAAACAGATAACCTTTAGTTTTAATGAGATTTTTCGCTGCTACTCACCATCAGATTTCCATATGATCGCCTTGCTGACCTGCGGATCGGGTAACTTGCGCGTAATTACGGCGGCGGCTAAAACTAGAGCCGTTGAGACCCAGAGACATCCCACTAAACCCGCAAACTGATAAACCAATCCCGATAACACTGTTCCTGCTAAGCGTCCGCCTGAATTTGCCATGTAATAGAAGCCGACATTTAGAGCAACTTTGTCATCATCTGTGAAGGCGAGAACTAGGTAAGAATGTACGGATGAGTTAAAGGCAAAAACTACACCAAAAATCAGTAAGCCTCCGATAATAACTAGATTAGGCGAGAGATTTAATTGCAGGGCGATCGCAATTAACGCAGGTACGGCAATTAGGGAAGTAGTCCAAAATCGCACGGTTTGCGATCGGGGTGGTTGTCCAGAACCAAAGTGCTTAATTAATGTTGGTGCAAGGGATTGAATCAACCCATAGCCAATCACCCAACAGGCTAAGAAGCCACCAACTTGATAAAATGACCAGCCTAAGACACTTCGCAAAAACACAGGCAATCCCACCACAAACCACACGTCTCTGGAGCCAAAGAGAAAGAATCTGGCTGCTGATAGAAGATTGATTTCGGGACTTTTAGAAAAGAGTTGTTTGAACTTGACTTTCGCTTTGATTTTACCCATGCCCTTGGGCAGAAATAAACCTGTGAACAGCAGCAGAAATAAGCATCCTGCCATAATCCAAAGGGAATTTACAAAGCCGCATAGTCCTAATAAGGCACTACCGATAAAAAAGCCAACTCCTTTCAAGGCATTTTTGGAACCCGTAAGAATTGCTACCCATTTAAACAAAGCCGATTGTGCATCCTGTGGTACGACAAGGCGAATTGCGCTTTTGGTACTCATTTTCGTCAAGTCTTTCGCAATTCCCGAAAAAGCCTGCGCGATCATCACATAGAGAACTGCTAACCATTGCGCCCATTCTGGATTGAGAAAAGACAACATTATCAGTGAGAATATCTGTAAGCATATTCCTGTATAGAGGGTGACCTTCAATCCTAATTGCGAGCCAATCCATCCGCCTAAGAAGTTGGTAACGACTCCAAATACTTCATAGAACAGAAATAGCGAAGCGATTTGAATGGGGGTATAGCCAATGTTGTTGAAATAGAGTAATACCAATAGTCGCAATGCACCATCGGTAATCGTAAACCCCCAATAGGTGAGGGTGACAAGCACATAATTTTTGAAGTTCGCTTGTGATGCAGTTGAGGAGTTCATGATCAATTTCTCAAAGTTTAGATGATTTGCCCTCACCCCTAGCCCCTCTCCCAAAGGGAGAGGGGAACAAGAAAGAAATAAGCGTTCTTTACTCTCCCTTTCTCATTGAAAGAAGAAAAAGCAAAAAATATCTTCTTCGCTCCCCCTCTCCTGCGGGAGAGGGGGCTGGGGGGTGAGGGTCTTAGAACGAAGCCACTTTTCTCGCTAGTTCCGCCATGCGGCAGGAATAACCCCATTCGTTGTCATACCAAGCCAATATCTTGACCTGAGTTCCATCAACTACCATTGTCGAAAGGGCATCAATAATGGACGATCGCGGATCGTCTTTGTAATCAATGGAAACTAAGGGGCGTTCTTCATAACCTAAAATCCCCTTTAGTTCACCTTCAGAAGCAGCCTTTAATAAACTATTCACTTCCTCAATTGTGGTTTCTCTTGCTACTTCAAATACACAATCTGTAAGCGAAGCATTCAACAAAGGCACTCGCACCGCTAATCCATTTAGCTTGCCCTTGAGTTCGGGATAGATCATTGCGATCGCTGTTGCCGATCCCGTTGTTGTTGGTATTAAAGATAAAGCCGAAGCCCTAGCACGGCGAAGATCTTTATGGGGTGCATCAACGAGGGTTTGCGTATTCGTATTGTCGTGAATGGTGGTAATCACGCCATGCTTAATTCCTAAACCTTCATGGATAACTTTCACAACAGGCGCGAGGCAATTGGTGGTACAAGAAGCAGCAGTGAGAATACAGTGCTGTGCGGGATCGTAAAGATAATCGTTAATTCCCATGACGATATTTAGCGCTTCTTCTTTGACAGGAGCCGCTACGATGACTTTCTTTACGCCTTTGCTGAAATAGGGATTTAGGGTTTCGGGAGTGCGGAATTTGCCCGAACATTCGAGAACAATATCTACGCCTAACTCTTGCCAGTTGACTAATTCGGGTTTGACATATTCGCTAAAACTGAGGGATTTATGATCAATTTGGATGCGATCGCCTTCTAATCGCACATCCTGTTGCCAGCGTCCATGTACCGAGTCAAACTCAAGTAAATGCGCGGCAGCTTCTACTCCTCCCTTGACTTCGTTAATATGCACAAATTCTAATTCGGGAAAGTCCCAAGCAGCACGCAGCACCAATCTGCCAATTCTGCCAAAACCGTTAATACCAAAGCGCACAGCCATAGATTATCTAAAGGTTAAGTATATTTTAAATATTGATTAAGACAAATATTTATGATAATCAATATATTTATCTTGGCTATATTTGGGGAAATCTGTCAAGCTTTTGGATTGTCACGACATTTGATATCCAAGGGTAAACAGGACAATTCTTTCTAATTCGGCGATCGCCTCAGTGTCTAGTTGTCCTAATCTTTTAATCAAACGAGTTTTGTCAATTACTCGAAGTTGATGACATAGTGCAACTGAGTCTTGATTTAATCCGCCTTGACCGTTAGAAATCAGTAAACAGCTTGGTAAAGCTGCACGGCGCAAATTAGTTGTGAGGGGAATTGTGATAATCGTGCTGGTGAATTTAGAGATGGTGTTTTCTTGAAAGATAATAATCGGACGAGTGCCAGCTTGTTCTGAGCCTTTGGTGGGATCAAGATTGGCAAACCATATTTCACCCCGTTCGACTTTCATTTTTTGTCCTCACTATTCAAGAATTCGGCATATTCAGAAATTCCTGCTTCGGCGAGTTCTCGATCTTCTTGTGCAAATTCTTGGTAGAGGTCAGCAAATTGACTAACATCAGTTTTTTGGCGCGTAAATTTAGTCTGAAATTTGATAAATGCGATAAAATCTGCAATTTGTTTTAGTTGTTCATCATTAAAATGGTCTAACTCTTGCTTGATAGATTCTTTAGTAATTGTTGTCATTGATCATTCTCCATTTAATAATTGGCAGATTTGTTGTACTGCCTAGCAATATCTTCATCTACTTGAATGGTGATCGCTTTCATAGGTTGTGTCTCGCTCCAATGATGGGTAAGCCTTGTTTTTCGCGATCGCCTAGTTGCATATTCAGTTCTAGCAGCTTACTGAGAATGTCGTCATCTTCGCTAAATCCGTAGGCAGCCATGACGAGTTGATCGAGTTTAGTATGGAGTTTATAAAGTTGGCTGGCGGGTTCGTGGAATAATTCGTTATAGAGTTTGGTGATGCCGTATTGTTTTTTCTCCATTTGTTGCCTGCGATATTGATGGAGTTCTTGCATGGTGGCGCGAATTTTCTCAATGGTTTGTTTTATCTTGGTTGAAGTATTAGGATCGATTTGTGGAAATGGGAATGTTTCAAAACAAGTATTATGAGTGTAAGCAATCCGATCTTCAAGTGTAGACATTTGCACTTTCATCCAAGATCGATGTACTTTAGATGAGAGAACTCCAAGTATATAAAAATCATCAGAAGCAACAGCTTTGTTTTTATTACCTGCTAACCAATCTAAAGAGCAAGGGATAAAAATAGCCCACTTTGACACTTCAGGAACTGCAAAATAAAGAGAAAGTGGAGCAATCGCTTGTCGCATCCCCAAACGTTTACCCTCATATTTCCACCAATTTACTTTTAAAGTATTATTGCGATTATTCTTTCTCTCTTCAGGAATTCTTTCTTTTAGATATTTGAAAGGTAATTTATACTCACTTGCCTCTTCAATACCCATATCATTGAAATCAATAATCCATCTTTCAGGTTTGCCGTTAGGGTTTGAAGCTAAATTATCACCCATTGAAAAGAGTTTAAGAACTTCCTGATTTTTGGGATCAGCTTTAATCCAATCTATTACTTGAGATTCTGTGATAACAAATCCTTTCCCATTAGGAATTACACCCTGAAAACAAATATTAAGATTTGCTTTTAGTCGCACCGCTTGCGATACATCAATTGTTGATTTTAAAGCAGAGTTAATTGAAGCGACAGGTTGACCATCTAACAGATAATTTTCTGTAACTTGATCTTTTATTGGTCGATACCAATTCACAATACTGACATGAACCGCCGCCTCACCCGACCAAGGCTGTGTCGAAATCGCATCATGGATTACGCCGTTATTCTGGACAACATAATCAAGGGAAACCGCCCGACTTTTTCCTTGAGAAATCGAGTTTGTCGCAACTAAACCAGCCCTTCCATTCACTTTTAAATTGTCGTGAGCAATCCGAAACCAATAAGAACAAAAATCAACATCTCTCAAGTTTGGAAATTTAGCAAATACGCGATCAATGTATTCATCGCCTAAATTCAAGCGCATATGTTTCCCACCTAAAAACGGTGGATTACCAATAATTGCATCAGCCTTAACCCAATCCGTAAACAAAGCATCCGCACAAACAATATTCTGATCCAAAGTATCCAAAGGCAAAGAAGGCTCAGGCAAATTTAACTTCCTAATCGCCACACTACGCCCGATCATCAAAGTCACCTTCGCCAACTCCACCGCAAACGAATTAATATCCATTCCAAAAAACTGCTGCGGAGTCACCAAAGACATATAGCCTCGCGTTGGATCAAGCCCCTGCAAACGTTTCAACAAATCAAACTCCACCGACTTCAAATCCTGATAAGCCATATACAGAAAATTTCCTGAGCCACAAGCAGGATCGAGAATCTTATACGCGCTTAACTCTTGGTGTAGAGATTGCAATTCTGATAGAGTTGTTGCCGAATCAATGCGATCTCGCCAATAATTAGTGATTGTTGGCAATACAATTTTATTAATATCTCCCTCAGACGTGAAATGAATTCCATGCTTGTGCCTCAGATCCGATCCCTTACTTGGTTTTGGACTTTTTTTCTTGTTTTGCCTATCTTCATAAGCACCCTCAAAAATATTTCCAAAAATGGAAGGGCGAACTTTTGACCAATCCGCACCCGCCGCCACCTCTAAATATTTCAACTCACCAATCTCTAGCTCAATTGGATGAATTTCTTTAAATAAACCACCATTGAAATATTCCACATCTTTGTAGCGACCCGAAGGAGTTCCTTCTTTCTGATTCATCGCCTTAAATAAGCCGCCTAATAGATCATAGGAACTTGTCTTCTGTTCAACACAATCCTTGACACATCGCGTAAAAAGTTGATCGGGCAGTAAATCTAAATCTTCGGCAAACATCGCCAATACGCATTGCAATACAAACCGTTGCGCCTGTACCTCTGAATATTCGCGCCACTTGCGATCGCGCCCCCTCGTAATCAAATCATTATATAAATCCCCCAACTGCCGCGCCGCCTTCTCTGTAATCTCCTTCTGATTATTCCGAAATAACGGTGTAGCCTTGCTGCCACGCATGAAACTAAAAGCAGCCTCACATTTTGGCAGTTCTTCTAATCGAATAATATCGACAGGTTCATCATGCTGATTATCAAAATCATAGATATGAAACTCATCAAAATTACATAACATGACATATTGAGAACGCTTATCTTTTGGCAACCCAGACCAATACAAGCTTGCCTGTGTCCAAATCTTGCGATCGCGTAAGTCCACACCCCGACTTTTCATCTCAATCAAGATCCGCCCATCCCAAATCAAATCGGCAAAACCTGTTTTCCCCGTCTTGCTGCTATTTTTAATCACCTCCTCATATCTTGCCCCCGCCGCCACTGCGCCGCCATGACCAAACGCTTGAAAAAAACTATTTAGAAAAGTTTGTGCTTCACTCTTCTCGCTCCCCCTAATATTTTCTGCGACAAAAGCCACAAAATCAGTCAAATTTTCAATGCGATCAGCCATGAATAAGCTCTTAATTTTACTAAAAATTTATCTCAATCAAATTTTAGCAAAATATATAGACAAAAGCGATCGCCTTACCAACTTGTGATAATGGACTTAGGCGATCGTTACCTATTGATAAAATTATTAAGGTATGCTTAAACAACAAAGAGGGTTAAGTTATGACAATCAAAGAACAACTGATCCGTGAAATCGAGCAAACACCTGAAGCGTCACTAATCCAATTCATGCAGGTTTGGCGATCGACTAAGCAAACATCCAGAGTTAATCAATTACAAACTAAACTCTCCGAATTTTTTCGACAATCTCCTCTCGCAGAACTTGCTGCCAATGGAGAACTAGACCTTAGCCGCGATAAAAGTCTATCGCCTGATCGGTTTATTCTATGACTTATCTTCTTGATACCTGCCTAATCTCGGAATTAGTAGCCAAGCAACCAAATCAAAAGGTTCTAGACTGGCTAGATGCCCAATCCCCTGAGACACTCTACTTAAGCGTGATTACGATGGGTGAAATTGCCAAGGGTATTAGTAAGCTCACACCATCTCGACGCAAAGAAGAGTTAGATATTTGGCTAACGCAAACTCTTCCAAATCGTTTCGCAGGAAGAATTATAGACATCGATCTTCAAACTATGCTGTTATGGGGTGAATTAGTTGGAAAACTTGAAAAGCAAGGGCGACCACTACCAATGATGGACTCTCTAATTGCAGCGATCGCTCTACAGAATTCTTTAACTCTAGTTACTCGTAATGAAAAAGATTTTGCAGGGATAGAAGTAGCTATTGTGAATCCTTGGACAATTTAAAACAATCCATATTGATCGCCTTGCTAATTCGTGATGATGGTATGGAGCGATCGCTCATGTTGCGAATAATATTATTTAAGAACCTGATGCATAACCATCCCTGTCCAATCAATATCAGCCTCAGTAGTTGACTTACCAAGAGTGAGGCGGATGCTATTTCTCGCTTCCGTTTCCGAATATCCCATCCTTAACAAAATAGAACTTGGCTCGATCGCTCCACTACTACAAGCCGAACCCGAACTAATCGCAATACCTGCGAAATTCAACTCACGCACAAGGCGGCGACCGTCAATATGTTTGTGATAAAAACTAAGATGGTGGGGTAATCGTTCCATTCCCATTGCACCTGTCGGAATCAGAGCGGTAATATCTGCAAGTAATGCAAATAAGCGATCTCGTAATTTCACCAGTCTAGTCGATTCTATCGATAATTCCTTTTCCGCAAGTTCGGCGGCTAATCCCATTGCCGCGATCGCCGCTACAGATTCAGTTCCCGAACGGTAGCCACGTTCTTGACCACCACCTTGAATTAAGGGAATCAGAGATCGCTTATTGGTAGTTAATGGATTGATGTAAATCGCGCCAATTCCTTGAACACCATAAAATTTATGCGCCGACATCGAGAGCATATCAATCGGTAAAGATTGGACATCTATAGGCATCTTCCCGATCGCTTGGACAGCATCGGTGTGAAATAGAACATTAGCGCCGCGACAAATCTGCCCTAATTTATCAATGGGTTGAATTGTGCCAACTTCATTTTGAGCTGTAATAATTGAGACTAATACTGTATTTGGACGTAGCGATCGCGCCAAATCTTGGGGTGAAACTTGACCATAGCGATCGACGGGTAAATAGGTAATTTCCCAGCCATTGCGTTCGAGATAGATGGCTGGTAATCGGACTGCCGAATGCTCGACTGATGAGACAACCATGTGCTGTGGTCTTTGATATTGCCGCGCAATTCCCATCAAAGCCATATTGTCTGATTCCGTACCACCTGAAGTAAAAATAATTCCTTCGGGATCAGCATTTATCAAACTCGCTACTTGTAACCGCGATCGCTCAATTACCATAGTCGAACGTTCGCCCCACCAATGGAGACTAGAGGGATTGCCCCATTGCGATCGCATGATTTCGGTCATCAGGTCGATGACTTCTGGTCTTGCGGGGGTAGTAGCACCATGATCTAAGTATATTTGCATAAATTAATTTTATCCTAAGCCATAAAAAAATCGGCGACGCTATACGCCTCCGATTTTTTGGGCTAAACCTTTGCCTAAGCCAATGAAAACAGCTTAAAAGCGTTGCTAGTAGTCTCTGAAGCTAGGGTAACTAGCTCAACATCGCGTAACTTGGCTACGCTCTCCGCCACATGCAACACATAGGCTGGCTCATTCCGCTTGCCGCGCTTGGGGATCGGCGCAAGAAAGGGGCAGTCAGTTTCCACCAATAGGCGATCGCTCGGCACTATTTTGGCGGACTCATGTAGATCATGGGCGTTTTTGAACGTGACCACACCGCTAAAACTGATATACATTCCCAAATCTACAAACCACTGGGTTTCTTCAGGATTTCCCGCCCAACAATGCATTACACCGCGAATTGGTTCTTCAGGGGATTCGGCGTTGATTTCTTGCAAAACCTCACGGGTGGTAACTGAGGCTTCGCGAGAGTGAATAATTACTGGCAAATTTAGCGATCGCGCAGTTCTCAATTGCGATTTAAACGCTTCAATTTGAGCATCTTTACTATCGGATTTAAAAAAATCTAAACCCGTCTCGCCGATCGCTACTACCCTCTGATCACTAGCTGCCAGAGATTTAATGCGATCGCCTATTTCAGGATTCCAACCCGCTTGATTCAGGTTTTTATCAAGGGGATGCAAACCAACCGCAAAACTAACTTCAGGAAATTGATCGGCGATCGCTTGAATTTGCTCAAACTCATGAGGACTAACGCAGGAATGTACCAGTCTGGTCACTCCATTCGCTAGCCAGCGATCGCGAACTGCTCCAAGATCGCCTTCAAAGTCCTTGAAGTTAATGTGTACATGAGTATCTACTAGTTGCATATTAAAGCAAACCTATTTTGTACTTAAAAACAAATTTTTTTGCGATTAACTTATACGTTGCCTTAATAAAGATATTTATGGATTATGCGTCATCTTCAGCTTGTTCGTTGCTCATCTGAATCAAGTGAATGTGCTTGTAACCAAGTTTGATTTCAAACTCATCACCTTCCTGTAAACCCATTGAGCGAGTATAGGTAGATCCGATCACGATTTGTCCATTTTTATGAACACTAACTCTAAATGTAGGTTCGCGACCACGCCCATCTTTATTCTGTTCAGGATTAATCGCAAATCCTCTTGCAGCAAGGACTGCTTCATAAAACTCTGTCAAGTTAACGCGGTCTACACCATCTTTCCCACGAGTGAAGTAGCCACATTTCTTCGCTTGTTCGCGCTTTGGTAAATTATTTAGCTCTTTAGCTTTTTGAAGAAGAGCTTTTCCCGTTAGGGGTGTTGATATGTCTATCATAGGATTATCAGAAGTTTCAAGGTATCAAAGTTAAAAACTTCTCTCTAAAGAGAGGAGAAATTTTGCAAAGAAATAAGATTTTAGTTTGTATTCATCTGCTTATTCATTCTCGTACATTTTTAAACATATTGAACAAAATATCAAATCAAATTTGAAAATATTTGCTTAAACTCGATCAAATTTATCAAATTTCAAAAAAACATCCTAAATTACTGGTTTTATTTTATTTGGAGAAAAGCCGTCACAACATTCTTGACAACAGTATTGACAGAGTTAAAATAA
This sequence comes from Pseudanabaena sp., assembly GCA_044355035.1. Classification (GTDB taxonomy): domain Bacteria; phylum Cyanobacteriota; class Cyanobacteriia; order Pseudanabaenales; family Pseudanabaenaceae; genus Pseudanabaena. Next base: position 11,647 of record JBIKYX010000092.1, read on the forward strand.
TGTCTATACCCAAATTTCACATTAATTAAAGCTATCTTTCTTCACCCATATAGGTGATTTCTCCATTGAATTGATTAATAAATATTTTGTCTGAAGACAAAAAAGCTGATTCGTACAGTTCACACGCAAATCAGCTTCTTGAGGTTTTATCTATTGACTTTAAATCCTATAAAGGTGGTAAGTAGCCCATTGCATCTTTAACCATATTTAGTGTTTTAAAAGCGGTCTCCGCAGCCTTTTCCCGACCATCATGCAACACGCGCTCAAGATAGCCTGAGTCCTTGACAACTTCATCATATTTAGCTTGAATCGGCTCAAGATGCGCGATCGCTGCATCAGTTAATACAGTCTTAAAATCACCCCACCCCCTCCATGTTCCTGCTTCAGCTTGGACTTGTGCCTTAGTTTTGTTTGCAAAAATCGCGTATAGACCCAGTAAATTATTAGCTTCAGGGCGATCGCTATCATCAAAAGCCAACTCACGCACCGCATCGGTTTTACACTTCTTAATTTTTTTCGCAATCTCATCGGGTTTATCTAGCAAATGAATCCGACTCATTTCTGAGATATCGGATTTAGACATTTTTTTTGTGCCATCGGTAAGACTCATTACCCGCGCCCCTTCTTTGCGAATCAATGGCTCAGGAATCTTAAATACCGATGTAAAGCGATCGTTAAAACTTCCCGCAATATCCCGTGTCAGTTCCAAATGTTGCTTTTGATCTTCACCGACAGGCACTAAATCCGCTTGATATAGCAAAATATCCGCCGCCATCAACACAGGATAGTCCAGCAGTCCCACACCCACATTTTCGCCCTGTTTGACCGCCTTCTCCTTAAATTGGATCATTCTCTCTAACCAATTAAGCGGCGTGATGCAATTGAGCAACCATGTTAATTCTGCATGAGCCGAAACATGGGACTGCACAAAAATTGTGGAAATTTCTGGATCGATGCCACAGGCTATATATAAAGCGGCAATGTCGCGAGTATTACTAGCCAAAGTTTTTGGATCATGGGGAACCGTAATCGCATGGAGATCAACAACGCAGAAAAAGTTTTCGTAATCAGCTTGAGTTTCTACCCAGTTGCGAATTGCCCCCAAATAGTTGCCAATATGAAGATTGCCAGTTGGTTGTACGCCAGATAGGACTCTTTTTTTTTGCATAGGATTTATCAATACAGCTTATCGATGCTTTAAGTAGTACAGATAAATTTGTCAATGTCCTTCTTTGTGGCACTTTCACAAATTTATCTCGGTTTCATGTTAGCGCAAAGCGCTATAAATTTAGGAGCAAAGCACTTAAGCTCTTTGTCTACTCAAGTTGCTTAGCTAAGTTTCTTGGCTATCATTACTTGTCATTGCATTGCTGCCATACAATCATAGCGATATGTCGAAAAATAAGGCGCTGTAGCAGTTTCGTGATATAGGTAATAATTAGCCGTTTCTTTGCAATTTTCTTAGCTTATGTCCCTTACCCCAGCATCAGATCGTGGGGAAAATAAAGCTTCCTCTAAAAGTTTCGAGGCAATGCGAAAATTTTCCGAAAAGTACGCAAAAAACACTGGCACATTCTTTTGTGTCGATCCCAGCGTAACCAATGCCGTTATTGAAGGCTTAGCCAAGCACAAAGATGATCTCGGCTCGCCCCTCTGTCCTTGTCGTTACTACGAAGATAAGGAAGCCGAAGTCAAAGACACATACTGGAACTGTCCCTGTGTGCCAATGCGTGAACGCAAAGAATGTCACTGTATGTTATTCCTCACAGAGGACAATCCCTTTGTCGGAACTAAGCAAGAGCTTGAAGTTGTGGAAATCGTTTACGATGCATAATTGACAAAAAAAGATGACGCAAAGCGTCATCTTTTTTTGTGAGCTTAATTAGACATTAGCAAACTAGACATTAGCCTTTACAGGGCGTTCCCAACAAACCTTGCCAGATTTAGCCTTATCTAAACATTCTGACATCACATCATTTAGGTTTTGCCAAGTTACTTCGCGGTTAAATAGTAACTTACTGACTTTAGCGATCGCCTGCTCACGCTCACGACGAAACTGATAGAACATTAAGTTATCGATTCTTTGCATATTTTCATTGCGAGTCTCTAGCATTGACTCATAGACAATAATGCTAACTTCAGAACCAATATTCATTTGGGCATAGTGCCGCAAATGTCCCAGTCCTTTTGCAGATGTGGCATAGAGAGGCGGTAAACGATTTAATGATTTGGCTAATACATCTTCTAAACGAATAAATTTTAGTTCGGCGGGCTGAAAGTTTTGCGCCCGATTTTGAGCCATCTTTACAACTAGTCTTTCTAATGAATGGACTAATTGATTAGATTCGAGCATATAAATATCATGTTCTGTCTGCCTCAATTCATTGGCTACACTCCGTTTTGGTGCAGGCTTACTCAGATACATTTGCGATTGCATTCGACTGCGTCCTAGAGCGCCATATTTACTGGTAACAGGGGAGCCACTGCCCGAATTATATTTAGCGATCGCCTCTTCTAGAGCATCCTCCAATGCCTTGGGCAAATCTGCCCACATCAAACAATCCCAGCCCAATAGTTTCTGAGCATTGAGCAAGGAATAGGGCGCATTAGCTAAATCAACATCCTCAAGGGGTTGATGCTGACGTAATGGATCTCTGCGTACAGCTATGAGGGATTGTCGAACATGTTTGGTAATGTCAGCTTGTATTTCCATACATTCTTGCTTCTTTATCGCCAAAGCTTCATCAGTGGAGGCAAATTTGGCGGGTAATCGATTCAAGGTATAGGCGACTACCTCATTAATATTATAGTTACCCCTAATCCCTGCACCTAAGCCTTGGATTTGAGTATTTGCCTCCCTATAAACAAATTCAAGCAGAACATTTCGGCTGGATTCCATAGGTTTTAGTGAGTATGTATTTACCGTTTCTGTGAATGTAAGATCTATGAATGCCAGATCTAATAAGTGTAAGATCTATGAATGTAAGATCGCCGATCGCAAAATACTATCGGCACGAAATAAGTAAGCAATTTCCCCGCCTTCATTAACATATCCTGAGAGATACGGCTTTAGGGTAGCTGGGATCAATGTAGTATTACTTTCATGGCGATCGCTGGGGATGTTGACAACCCCTAATATACTTGGTACAACCAGAGCAAGCGCTCTTTCTTGCACCCTGACAATAATAACTTCGTAAAGTCCAATATGTTGATCTAATCTTTGTAATCCCAATAGCATAGCTAAATCGATCGCCCAATATACATGGCGACGACGGCTAAGAATTCCCAAAATACAGGATGGCTTATTGGGAACTGGGTTAACCTCCGTAGACTTAATTGTGATCACTTCTTGCGTAAATTCGCTCTCAAGTAAGCCAATGGTATGTGGATCGATCGCAAATTTTAAGTAGGTATTAAGACTCGTCGCAAGCTTTTTTTCCTGCTTAGCATTTGCTTGGATGGCTTGATGGCGATCTGTGTTTTGCAAAACTTGGTACATAGATATTGGTTAACCCCAGTGAAGATTACTTCAGTGAACACTAATCATGTATAGCGATGATCACGATCATTTGTATACAGCATGAATGCTGGTATTTAGAGTTGGCGATCTAAAAACAAGGGGCTTAAGCCCCCTGTCTATAAATATTCTAAGCTGATTTGGCAAGAGCCTCTTCCAATGAATGGGCGATATCTGAGAGTTGATATTCCCCGTAAACTTCACAGGAGTTATTGGGGCTTTCAATCAATTTGATGCTGTGCAACTTTGCGCCAATCTCGCGAATTGGTTGAGTAAGTACTTTCTGCACATAGACAGCAATATTTTCGGCTGTTGGCACGACTTCAGCAAAGTAGGGAATATCTTTATTTAGAAATGTGTGATCCATTGGCTCAAGTACATATCGATCAAGTGCTTTTTGAAACTCACCTAGATCGGCAATCATGCCTGTGCGTGGATCAATCTCGCCAGAGATCGCTACTTCTAAATGGTAGTTATGTCCATGTCCATGCACCCGCGCACATTTACCATAAATTTCAGTGTTCTCTTCAAGGGAGAGAGAGTCGAGGGCGAGGCGATGGGCGGCGGAAAAGTGGGTGCTAATTGTTAAGTATGCTTGCATGTCGTTACCTTTGTATTCAGCCCAAAGTTCTGGATGTTCGTAGAGACGGATGTTGACCAATGGCAGGTGCGATTCGAGTCGCTGCCAAATGACGCGGGCGATATTTTCGGTAGTGGGGAGGGTTTGCTGAAACTCTTCCCAAGCTTGATTTAGATAGGAGAAGTTAAGTTGGGTGGTGACTTCACGGGCGATCGTGTGTTTGACATCGGAGAGATTTAGCACCATGCCAGTATGGTCGATTTCGCCCTCCATTCCCACATACAAAACGTAGTTATGCCCGTGGGGTGGGAAGTTGGTACAGGCTCCAAATTTTGCAAGATTTTCTGCGTCTGGGATTTCGGGTAGCCAATAGCGATGACTAGCAGAAAACTCGGCTCGGCGATTAATTACACATTTAGCCATTAGGAATAAGCCAGTAAAAACAAAAGCTTGATCAATTGTAAATTTCTCTTAATATCATAATTTAAATCGCTATGCTTTTGAAAAATCCTTGCTGTCAGAGCGATCGCATTGCTTGGGCTATCATAGCTAAGTGTCTCGGCTTAACTGACGCGATCATTACAATTCTGGATATTTTGTAAAATTATCTAGCAAAAAACAAGAAGCCCCATCTGAAATATTGAAACTAAAAACTTTTGTTTGTAAATTCATATTGTTTACAAGAATGTGGATTGAACGAATAATTACTTAATCATAAATTTAAACCTATATAGTTCAACATGGCTCCAAGAAGAAAGTCTATAACGCCTAAGTATTTTGGTCAGGGGGGGATTTCTGACAAAATTCCTAGAATTGCATATACCGCTAATGCACTGCGGTTTCAATCAGAGGAAGATTTAGAAATATACATTGAAAATCATTTTGATGAGATTTTTCCTGATTTAGAGTTACTGCAACGTCAATTTAGATTGCATTCTCAGCGATATGATTTGCTATGTCGTCATAAACATAATCATCAAGCAGTTCTTCTTGAGTTAAAAAATGAGGAGGATCGCAGTATTGTTTGGCAATTAATTAGATACAGACACCTGATTCTAGATAAACGACCATTTCCAGATCAAATTGATTATTCATACCCCATTGAATTAATTGCGATCGCGCCATCTTTTCATGAAGATAGTCTCATAGACAAAGCAGCTTGTAAGTTTGAAGAAAATATCAAACTACTGACTTTTAGTTTCACAGTTGAGGAGAAATCTTTCCAGATAGGAGAACGTAACCACAGTATTCCTTATTCTATACTTGGTTTGACTGAAACTCCTATCTTACAAACTGCTCCAAAGTGGTTTGATATTCGACGTGAAGCACCTGCGTTAGCACACTCAATGGTGAATTATATAAATGAGGAATATCACAATGATTTTTGGAGTTTACGAAACCTCTTCTTATCTCAACCTAAAGTAAAAGAAATTATCAACTCTTTAGGTAATCGTATTTCCTATGCAACTAGTAGTCGAGAAGGTAGTAAGACTCTAGCTGAAGTTAATTTTTCAGACAGGCAGATTTCATTATTTTTACATATACCTATATACCATTCTAATTTAACCACTTATGGTCGAACAAGAAATCCTATAAAAATGGGTAGATTTGCAGTTATCTCCACTGAATGTACTAATTTATTTAGCCTTGATAGCTATGTTAGCTATTTAGTAGGGTATTCATCTGGCGGACTAAGCTCAAAAGAAAAAGAAAATATAGCTAAGGCTTTTAAAGAAAATAGTTTAAAGTCCATTAGAGGCTGTTTGAAAAGGTGGGTATACCTAGGAAAAAGCGTGAAGGGGGAATAAAGTAAAAGGGTCTACAGGAGACCCAATTTATGATAAGACCAG
>JBIKYX010000163.1:0-5581 GCA_044355035.1 Pseudanabaena sp.
GTTGAGGGCATTAATAATAAACTAAAGCTAATTAAACGCTCTGGATACGGCTTCAGAAATTTTGATAACTTTAAGTTGCGTTCTCTAATTTGTTGGCATTTAGATATTAGTCGAGCATAGTTTGAACCATTGAGCCAAATCCTGTTTACAGAAAAAGACTTTTGACTGCGGTGGAGAATATTCAAAATCGGAGTAATCTCGTAGAGCTTAATTGGGATAGTATTTCATGAGAAGACGAATTCTATTGAAACATGGACTTAGTGGATTTTGGTCAAGGCGTATTAGCGATGAGCATCGTCTCGTCTATCAAGTGAGTGATACAGAGATTCTAATTGCTAGTTGTAAAAATCATTACGGGTAAAAAATCGAATCAAACGATGATCTCTGTTTGGTTAATTTTTTGAGGAGGCGATCGCTGTTTTATTTTTTTAGAGGGGTGATCGCTGTTTGTGAGGATGGATAGGAGATCGCTGTTTGGTTGATTTTTTAGAGGAGCGATCTGACTCTAATAAACTTCCCTGCGATGCCCAACTCTAGCAACGAAGATTAACTGATTTTCTATGTCGAATTCATAAATGACTCGATAATCTCCTACTCTTAACTTATAAAAACCAGACCACTGACCAGTCAATGGCAGAGCAGAAACCTTTTCAAAATTAACGCTTAACCATTCAATTTTCTTTAGAATCCGCACGCGCATAACCTGAGAAATTGAATCTAAATCATCTATAGACTCTGGTTCAAAACTCACTGAATAAGCCATTTATCGCTCTATTCCATATCTTTTATATACTTCTGATGCTGGAATAGTAGATCTTCCCTCCATCCGTTTCTTTTGTATGTTTAGCAAACTTTGCATGAATGATTCTTTGATTTCTTTTCCCTGATCAGGATCGCCAAAGTATTCATCCAAACGTTCATCCACTGTGCTACGGATTAAGGTTTGTAGTTGCTCTACAGTCAAGTCTTTTACTTGCATGGTTTCTACCAACGATGAAACATGTGAGAAATTATAGCAATTATTTAGATCATGGATAGGAGATCACTGTTTGGTTGATTTTTTAGGAGGGCGATCGCTAAAGTCATCGGTTAAACCCTCCTTTATAACTATAACCATTTAAACCTGAGCGCAAACTAGATCGGGGCGTAAATCTCGCGCTCCATTTAAGTAAATATGCTTAATCTGATGCTGCTCAAGGGGAGTATTCACATGAATTAAGACCCGAATACACCGCTCTAAACTGCCCTTGACATACATTTGCTGCACATCTAAAAGCGGCACATGCTCCCAATGCGATCGTGATCGAGCAATTTTGGCAGGAAAAACCACATCAATATCTGTTGTTGCCGAAAAAGTGGCACTGACAATTTCACGCGGATCGATATCATTTTGCGCCTCGATCTCCTCCATAAGCTCCAGCACAGCCCTCTCTAGAGCCGCGTAGGTATTTGCCTCAACTGTGGTTGCACCACGAACGCCACGTACACGCCAACCCACGTTTTACACCATCCGTAAAGTATGTAATTGTTCTTGATTGTTAATCATATCCATCATTTAACAGATTACCCCTAAAGGACAATGTTAATTTAATAGCGATCGCTTAAAAAATAAACTGTGTAAGCATTTACTGTAATCAGCCCAAAATTGTAATTTTATTTAATCGTACCTGATGTTTATACCTGAACCTGCTGCTATCCCTAATGCAAACCAAACTACTCTAACATCCAATCCCACACCTAATATATTTCGAGTTTCACCATTAATTCGCATTACATTACTGCTGTTGTACGTTGCCCTAACTGCTCCCTTGCCATTTTTGAGTAATTATACTCACGCGGCAATTGCTGCTTCTTGGTTGAGCGTAGCCTTAGCGATCGGATTTGTGTTTTTGTATGGAGCCTTAAGCGATCGCGTAATCCTTGATGATATAGGCATTAAACTAACCTATCCGCGATGGTTTCCGAGTTTTGTGCGGCGCGGATGGTCATTGACTTGGCAGGATATTGCGGCGCTGAAGCCAAGAATTACAGGACAAGGGGGAATTGTTTATTATTTTGTTAGCAAAACATCAGATCAAGCATATTTACTACCAATGCGGGTAGTGGGTTTTACGCGATTGGTGAAAATAGTGGAAGAGCGCACAGGAATCGATACGCGAGATGTTCGTCCTCTCGCCCAACCTTGGATGTATGTGATTTTGCTAGTGTTTACGTTGTTACTGCTGCTAATGGATAGCTGGACAATCTACACTGCTTTAAGCCTATAGACTAATACCGAATCGCCCGCTTTGCAGGCGATTCAGCTTATTTCATTTAATTAACTAAATCCATAAAGCTCGATACTCAGAGTGAAGCTGGGCATTGAGGATGATCATCGTCATACTCTCGATGCTGTATTGCATCATCAAGGCGATCGCCTCATCGTAATGGTTGGGTTCAGCATGAGTTAGGGTAATAATCCCCACCACATCGACTCCATAAATTAAGGGTATGGTTAGGGCTGATCGCACTTTGTAGGGCTGATCGGGTAACTGAATCCATCTTGTATCGGCGATCGTGTCGTAAATTAGCCCAATCTGCCGATGACGTAATGTCCATCCCGCCAGACCATCATCTAAAACTTTGGAAATCAAGGAATCTTTAAGATCGCGAGTGACTGGTCCTCTTGCCAAAATACTCTCGATAATTATTCCATCTTGGTCAATCAGGAAAATACTGCCTTGATCTGACTGCGTATATTTGGTAAGGGTTTCTAAAGTACTTTTAAGGGTAGTGGTAAGGATCAGATTGCCACTAACGGACTGAATCTGGGCGATTGAATTTTTAAGTAAGGTTGTTTGTAGCTGAATAGCTGCTTGAGCCGACATCAGCAATGTGTGCTGATCTAAATTGGCTTGAGACGGACTTAAGTTTAATCGGTTCAGGACTGACGAATCTTGGGAGTAGCTCGTTTTAGGGTTCATGCGCGATTCCGATTTGCTAATTCCAGAAAATTGTAATTGATTACAGCGCCTTGCGCTGGTATGAAGCTCACAGAAAAGTTTAGTTTTAGAGCAAAGCACTGTATCGACAAAATTTTGTATCGATAAAATTATTGATAAAGAAATTGCTAATCAAGTACTTGTGTGCTATAAATCTTAGCCTAAATCCCCCAAACAAATAACGCTCCTATGAATGCCACAGTAAATGCTCTAGCGAATCTTGACGAAAACCTTGGTAAAAACTTTGATCAACATACAACAGGAGAGCTTCAGCAAGAAATCAATTTACTTAAGGTCGAGTTAGAACAAAAGGATCTGCTAGTGCAGCAGCTTTCCGAAGAACTTTTTCGTTTGGTCAAGGGAAATACCGCTTTTCTGCCCAGTACTGAATTTCATGAGCAGCACTCAGATGAGATGCGATTTTTGTCCGAAAAGCTGGCAATGGTCGAAAATCAACTAATAGCCACACAAGCTCAAGTAAAAGAGCGCGATCGCGAAGCTGTGGCTTTACGTCAAGAAATCCAAGAGATGGGTGATCGCAATCGAATGCTGGAGCAGGTGGTACAGGAGTTGCCCAATATCTACCGCGCTAAGTTTGCCGAGCGGATCATGCCGATCAAACAAAAAATTGAATCCTTGCAAAAAGAAAATCGCCAGTTACATATTGAACTGCAAAGCCTTAGTTTCCGTCTAGCGGGTCGCACTCGTCGCCCTGTCCCACAACAACAGCGCTTAGAACTCCCCAGAGTTATGCCCGCATTAGGTTAATCAACGCAAGAGCTTTGCGCTGACAGGAAACCCACAGGAAACCCATAAGAAAGTAACTGTTTGCGGCAAATTTTTTATGGGTCACTCAAAAGCCAATTTAGTAAAAGATCAACTTCGATTGACTTTTTCTGTAGAATTAACTTGAAAGGTTTTAACTTTAAACGTTTTTTAGCGATCGCCATAATAATTTACGACGATTAAAAGCAATTAAGAGTTTTTTAAAAATCAATTTAAGTATTAATTAAGGATCAACCAGTATGAGTACAAGTCCCGAAACCAAGACAGACAGCAATAAAACTGAAACCACAGACAAATCTCGTCCTGCCAAGGCTAAATCTGAAACTGAAGCAACCACCAAAACTGGTACAGTCGATATTGCTGCACTGGCTGTGAAAGACGAATCTAAGCCAGTTGAAGCATCCATCGCTCAAAAAGGATCATTAACTGTGACAGAAACCCTTAAGCATTTCGGCGATCGCCCCATCACCGATGGCGGCTTCCGCGCCTTTGAATATTTCAACAGTTCGGGAGAGCGTCCGATCGAAGCTAGCAAGTTAGTGATTAGCAGCACTTATGGTTCTATGGGCGCAACCCGTCCTATCACCAGTGGTAACGTGCATGTGACAGGTACATTCATGTCTTCTGGCGAACGTCCAATCATGGAAGATGGATTTGTGATTGTCGATAAATTTTATATCGCTGGCGAGCGTCCTGTCGGTTCTTCAGGTTTAGTGGTTGACGAAACCTACTCACAAATGGGTGAAACAAGACCTGTTGGTTCCAACGTGATCGACAATGCTGGTCTGATGGGTTACATCGACTAATTATTTGGGCATTTAAAAAGCAGCATCCAATGGGTGCTGCTTTTTAGGCTCTTGGAATTATAAATTTGGGTGACTTTTAGGATCTGATGGATACAAAACTGACCGCGTTAAAAGATAAGTTGTTTTCAGGTAAAGAGGCAAATCAATTACCTGCGATCGCCGAATTAGTAAGTTCTGAGTTAAATTCTGGGGAAAATTTAGCCGAAGAGGGCTTACAAATATTAGATGAATTTATCCAAGCCCGTAAAGCTGCCCATCAAGAAGCTAATACTGAACCGACATGGATTGACGGTAAGATTCATCAAACTTTATTGCAAAGTAAGCTCCCAAGGGCGATCGCCTTAGCTGAAATTCATTATCCTCAAGGCGTGGTCACGTTACGATCAGAAAAAGCGATCGATTATCAACCAATTCAAGTTTTACTAGCCAAACAGGATTTTGAAGAAGCCGATCGCATTACCAGCAAAAAACTATGTGAAGCGGCGAGTGCTGATGCTTTGGCGCGAGGTTGGCTCTATTTTACGGAAGCAAAATCAATTCCTGTTAGTGATCTCCAAACAATTAATCAACTGTGGCTGGTTTATTCTGAAGGGAAGTTTGGTTTCTCAGTACAGCGCAAAATCTGGCTAAGTTTAGGAAAGGGTTGGGAAAAGTTCTGGTTAAAGATTGGTTGGAAAAAAGATGGCTCGTTTACTCGTTATCCTAGTGGGTTTATTTGGAGCCTAGATGCACCAAGGGGGCATTTGCCCCTATCTAATCAGTTGCGTGGCAATAAAACCATGCAAGCGATTTTTTCCCATCCTGCATGGTAATTCAAGAAACAGGGATGCGTGGCAAAGCTGCACACCCCTATTTTTGGATTTTAAAAGGCAGAACACCTTTTTAAACCCACATTCCGCTCGTAATGGAATGGGAAAAATAATTAAGAAACAGGCTCAGGCACAAGATAGTAGCGTTGGCAGGCGGGAGAGAAGAAATTTAAAATACGAAGACGAAGAGAGGACAAAT
>JBIKYX010000019.1:0-55822 GCA_044355035.1 Pseudanabaena sp.
TTGTCAGTTCGATTTTTATTTTTGTGCCTTCTACACTTATTACCTTTGCCGACATTTTCTTTCTTGCCTCCTTCTTTATTCTCTCATTATCCTGCTATCTTCGTATTAAGTCAAGGTCGCACCCTTCCTTGGAAGAGTATTCGCCGTGATGTATGAGGTATTGAAGCTCATGACCTTGCTCTAGAAAAATTATAACTAGGCACAAGGCGACTCAACGGTGACGGATTCCTAATTACTACCTATCCCACCGATGCAATCAAAGAAGGAGAAAAACTATGGCAGAAGTAAAAGTCTATTACGACAAACTAGGAAACACCCTCACCGTCTGGTTTGGCAATCCTAATGAAGAATATGTCTGCGAAGAAACAGGCGATGAAGTCATCCTGATGAAAAATAAATCTGGAATAGTGATTGGCTTTGAAAAGCTCAATTACAGCCTCTAAGCATCATCTAATCTTCAGATTTTCATTTGAAACCCTAGCTGCGTAAATTGAATAATATTTGAGAGGATCACACAAACACAATGACCACATCATTAATTACCCCAATTACCACATTACCCAAAAATCTTCCCCTTGATGGTGCGATCGCTATAGCACTACAAGACGGAGTAATGATCTTTCGCGCATCGCAAAACATCCAACAACGTGTCGAGAACCTACTTGATAAACGCGAAGAAACTCCACTTACTGAAACAGAAGAACAAGAACTAGACGACTTTGCCGTGATCGATGACTATCTCAGTTTTGTCAATCGGATGATTCGCAATAACTTCCTACTCGAAAACATCGCCACAACTCAGCCAGAAATTCAACATGGCGCGTAACTTACCCGAAACTACAAAAGCCCAAGTCCGCGATCGCGCAAACGGACTATGCGAGTATTGTCATGCTGTAGAAAAATGGCAATTCGTTCAATTCACTATCGATCATGTCCTGCCAAAATCTCAAGGCGGCACAGACAATCTCGATAACCTCGCTCTTGCTTGCTTCCATTGCAATCGCCAGAAGTACACAAAAAATACTGCGATCGATCCTGAAACAAAAATAGAAACTCCTTTGTTTAATCCCCGTAGCGATCGCTGGCAAGATCATTTTGTCTGGTCTAACGATAAACTGAAATTATTAGGAACTACACCAACAGGACGCGCCACTGTGAATGCTTTAGACTGTAACCGCGATCGCTTAATTAGCATTCGGATTGCAGATATAGCTATCAAACGACATCCGCCAATAGGCGATCTCTAAAGTTATCGAGATCCTAAATACGCCATGAAAGAATAGGAATGTTTGAGTTGTTGGCTGCGGCGCTTGATGATGCTGTTGTGGCATTGGGTGGTGAAAAAGCTCGCCAATGGGTGAAAGATTTTGGTGCAAGTGATAAAAGTCAAGCGGTGTATGAGTTGGCGGCGTGGTTGGATAGTTTGGGATTAAAATTGACTGTAGAAAATGTTCAAAAGGTGGATCGCTGAATCGCGCTTTATCTCGAACTTGTGGAGGATAGATAATCACTGATTATAGTTCAATGGCAGAAATTAGTAACCCAGAACAGTTACCGCTAGCACTTCTAGACATACAGACAGAATCTCGACTATCGCGCTTACCAACTCCGTTATCGTCTACTGGGATATCCGAATTAGAGAGAAACATTTGTTTTAGGATTTTTTGAGGATCGGTGTCTTTTCCTAGTTCAAAAAGAAGTCCTTCCGAAGTGCAAGGTTTATTTTCAGCTTTAACTGCACAAATTGCAGGAAGATCATTAACTACACCAGAGATAATGTAGTTGAAAGCATTTTTTTGCCTTAACTCCTCAAATCTATTGGAAACATTTTGACAATTTTCTTCGGGTGTTAAACCTGAATTCATTATTTTTTTGGATTTCCAGATAATTATAGGAATATCAAACTTTGAAGTTCGTACCCTAGTTGTAGGGATATCGTTACGCATACCACAATAAAAAGTTACTCGTTGAAGATATGCTCCGCTATTATCAGAGGCGCGAGTATAATCAAAAAACTTATCAGGATCACCATAATCTGTTTGTGAAAAACGTATCCAAACCTCTACATTAAGATTGTAATTGCTTTCAAGTGGAGAGGAGGAATGAGACATAGGATTAGGGTTTCTGTTTTCATTGATGTCATTTAAAGCTTCAATAAATGCTTCAGGACTATCGTAATTTCTTAAAGTCATCAAAATATTGGCATCTTGACAAGTTATTCTTCCATAAGTTCTTTTGGGTGACGCGCATAAAACTGGTAGTCCATTGTTAGCTATGCCTGAAACTATGTACCTTAAACTTCCTGATACTAAGTTACTGTCAAACTTACTAGAAACTTGTCCACATCTTGCCTCTCGACTCCATCCCTGTGCAAGTTCTCGAGTCCAAACAAATAATACAAACTCCCTACCTCTACCATTATTGAATATTGTGGCTGGTGTTCCGTTGCGAATAGAACCACAGTAAATACTTGAATTAGTCATTTGAGCCTGAGCAGGCTCAGTCGCTAACCCACTCAATGCCATCACAAACGAAGCGGACAAACCAGCAACCCAACGCTTCATCACTGACGAATTATTTTTATGCATCCTTGACACCACGCACCGACTGCTATAGAGATGTCATAATAGTAACCAAGTTTTTGGACAAAAACACAACCAAATGTCTAGCCCCAACCCAGACTCTAACCAACCCGCAAGCAAAGACCTCCTCGCGTCATTTCGCCAAGCCTATAAAAATCTGGAAATTCTGCCCTTACTAAAGCAAGAAGATCTAGATAACTTTCGGGTTAACTACGGCACGGAAGCCCTAGAAAAATTAGAGCAGCAAGTTGAAGATAGCCCAAGTGGTAACAGCAAGATTGTATTTGCGGGACATCGTGGCTGTGGTAAATCCACATTGCTAGCCGCCTTTAGTCGCCAGATGCGCGATCGCTACTTTGTGGTGTTTTTCTCCATCTCCGACATGATCGAAATGTCAGACGTTAATCATATTAATATTTTGTTTGCGATCGCCGTCAGACTGATGCAAGAAGCAGAAATACGCAAGGTCAAAATCAAAGAATCGGTTAAAAATTCCTTTTATGAATGGTTTGCAACACGCACCCAGATTAAAACTCAGGATTTAGTTACAGAAGGTTCTATCGGGTTTAAGCTGTTTGAACTAATTGCGGGTAAGCTCAAAGCAGAATCGAAAACTAGAGACGAAATCAAACAGGAATTTAGCCGTAATATCTCAGAATTAGTGGGAAAAATCAACGAAATTGCCGCGATTATTCAGAATGCGATCGGGTTGGAAATCCTTGTGGTTATTGACGATCTCGATAAGCTCGATCTGACCGTGGCTAGAGAAGTATATCATAACAACATCAAGGCTCTATTTCAGCCTAATTTTCGGATTATTCTCACGGTTCCCATTGCGGCTCTACGGGAAGTATCCTTAGCAGCATCAATTGAGACAGAAGCCAATAACCGCGTTATCCAAATGCCCGTGTCGAAACTGTTTCACAAAGGAGAACGCAGACAGCCTGACGCTAAACCTCTATCTGAAGCATTTACAACCTTGAAAGATGTTTTGAGTCATCGTATTTCTTCCCAACTAATTGAGCAGAATGCAACCGAACAGATTGTTCTTTATAGCGGTGGTGTATTGCGAGAAGTTATTAGAATCGCCAATGAATGCTGCCGTATATGCTTGATTTTGGTAAGGCGCAATCCTCAGAATACCGATCTAAAAATTAATGATGCAGTCATCAAAGAAGCATTTGACAATTTGCGGATTGATTTCGACTCGCGCCTCGGTAAAGCTGACTATGTAACCCTAGAAACCACCTATAAAGATTTCAAGCCTGAAGATCCCTCTGGACAAAGATTTCTAGATTTACTGCATGGCTTATACATTCTCGAATATCGCAATTCCCAACTTTGGTATGATGTCCATCCCATTGTCACAGAACTAATCGCTAAAAATGGAGAATAGTCATGACAGATTTAACTGATGCGAAAATAACAGAGAAATTAGTCAGTGACAATTTAGACAGTTATGATGGGCTAATTGTCTCCATTGAAGCCAGTGAAGGCAGATTAAGTCTATTGATCGCCGTCTGTGACGATACCAACTTTCGCGATCGCATTATCGACCGATACGAACTGGAACTAGAACCAGCAATTAAATCTTATAGAATCAAACTCGATCGCGGTGAACCAAGCCTAAGAGCAGCACTCGCCCGTCTGATTGCATCAGATGAATATCTCCAAAATGGCGGTCAAGCGGTAATTACGGTCACAGGTACGGAAGAGTTTTATTTTCTGAAATTGGGAGAAGAGCGATCGGAACAGGAAATATTTTTCGGTTATTTGCAATGGACAAGGGAAGGATTACGGCAATTTCCCTATCCCATCGTGCTGTGGGTCAACAATCAACTCAAAAACAGCATTATCCGCAAAGCTCCCGACTTCTGGAGTTGGCGAAAAGGCGTGTTTCTATTTACGTCAACTAACAAATTCTTTGTGGATAAATTCTTTTCGTATGTTAAAAATGGTATACCAATAACTTACGTTCAGACTTCAAAGGGAATTACTCCATTTATTGTATGGGAACGTGATAACTTCCACAATCAAGAAGCTCATACCCAAAACAATCAAACCTCTTTAGGCTTGGAAGACCTACAAGAAATTATTAGTCAAGCGGAAAATAGCAATAAATCTAATGCGAAAAATTCGTTAGTAGTTCTATATGAAATGGTGGGTCAGATTTATAAAGAACAACTAAAGACCTGTGAAGCCAAGGACTATCAACCCAAACAAGTCCTAGCGATCGCCTATTTCCAAAAAGCGATCGCCCTACGGCGGGAATTAAATTTAAGAAATGGATTAGATCCAGTTCTTTCCAATCTAGGCAGCCTATACGAAGCTCAAGGGGAATATGAACAAGCCAAACAGCTTTATTCTGAAGCATTGGATATCTTGCAAGAACAGGGCAACTATGCCGATGCGATCGCCCGATTAAATGACTTAGCAGGTATCCATCACGCACAGGGACATTATGAACAAGCGATCGAGCTTTACCACCAAGCCCTAGAAATCTATGAAGATGGCAAGGATACCGACATCGCCACCTATGCCTCAACCATTAATTTGCTAGCTGGGACATATCATGCTCAAGAGAAATTTGTAGAAGCAGAAGAGTTATATTTCAAAGCTCTACAGATTCGCCTCAAAGAATTTGGAGAAGAGCATCCAGATGTCGCGGTTAGTAAGAATAATCTAGGATTGCTTTATGCTGAACTGGGTAGAATCGGCGAAGCAAAATCTAATTATGAAGAAGCTTTATATATTCAAACCAAATTATTTGGTGATACAAATCTCGATGTTGCTACGACTTTAAACAACTTAGCTCTCCTCAATTACGCCCAAGGGCTATTTAGCCAAGCCGAAGAAAGTTTAGAAGCAACCTTAAAAATTCGTCAGAAACTACTAGGCAAAAATCATCCCGATGTCGCTGGCAGTCTCAATAATCTTGCAGGAATTTACAAAGCCCAAGGACGTTTTGCCGAAGCCAAACCTCTATATGAAGAAGCTCTAAAAATCGCCATAATCAGCTTAGGGGAGGATAATCCAGTTACCCAAAGATTTAGAGAAAATATCGATAAACTAACAGAACAACTAAGTTCCTAGAAACAGTTTGGGATGTCGCACAGCAACATCTAGAGCCACTGAAGTCAATAATTCTAAAGCTTTTAAGCACGTCGGATTAAATTATAAAAAACTATGGCAGAAGTAAAAGTCTACTATGACAAGCTAGGAAATACCCCCACCATCTATCTGGTTTGGCAATTAAAATCCAAAATCCATTCTTCTCGCCAATCTAAAAATCAAAATAGATAAAGGGAAGCTTCTTAGCGGGACTGAGGATGCTGACTAGAAATAGACTGATGGGAACTAAAAATAACTTTACTTGCCAATGTAACTGCCACTTAGCGCGATCGCAACGATATGCTACCAACGACGCGATGAATATACCGAACATTAATAACGCAATCTGTCCGATCGTAATTCCAAGGGATTCCACATAAATTTTTACCCCAAACTGTGGATCGCTCTCATAGCCCCATAGCCTTTGCAAAAACATCTGTGTATCATTCACATTTGGCAATCGGAAGGGAATCCAACCTAAAAATACAATTAACTGCGTCATCGCGATCGCCAAAATTTGCATCGGTATCGGCTTCCAGATTTTATGTAAGTTTTCAAATACAGAGCAAACTTCCATCCATAGACGATGCCCGACTAGGGCGGCTCCATGCCAAACGCCCCAAATGATAAAGCCCCAGTTTGCACCATGCCAAATCCCGACCAAAACCATAATGATCATCAAGTTTAGGCAAGTGCGCCAAAGTCCGCCACGAGAACCACCAAGGGGAATATAGAGATAATTTCGTACCCAAGCACCGAGGGTCATATGCCAACGCCGCCAAAAGTCGGAAATGCTTGCCGAGAAATAGGGGAAATCAAAATTTTGCGGTAATTTAATTCCCAGTAACAAGGCACTACCCCTTGCCATGTCGATATAGCCGCTAAAGTCACAATAAATCTGAATTCCATAGGCTAACAGCGCAATCCATAAATCGACACTCCCAGCCCGCCCCACATTCCGAAAGCAGAGATCTACCAGTTGCGCCATATTGTCAGCAATGATTCCTTTTTTGACCGCACCGCAGGCAAATAGCCAAACCCCTTCGATGATGTCCGTTAACATCGGACGCGATCGCCACTTCCCCATGACTTGGGGTGCAAACTCTGGATAGCGGGTAATCGGTCCCGATAGCAGCTTTGCGAAAAATAATTTATAGGTTGCAAAACTGAGAAAATTCTTAGCAGGACTATTACCACGATAAATATCGACTAAATAGGCAATTAATTCAAACACGAAAAAGCTAAGAGTAATCGGCGGTACAATATTTGACTTTGCCCAGATCGCTAGCGAGCTACCTGCGGGTAAGCCCGTAATATTACCGATCGCTGTCGCCACAAAGGGAATATATTTGAAACCAAACAGCAAGATCACATTGAAAAATATCCCGACAAATAATAACCACTGCCGCAGAAATTGATCGCCCTTCCGAATTTCCCCCCCTAACCAGAAATTGATCGCCAACATCACGATCAACAGCGCGACATATTGTCTTTGAATAAATGAATAAAATATTAAACTTGCGGTCAAAATCACCAACAAGCGCATCTGGAGATTCGGGACTAGCCAATAGATAATCGTTGTAGCGATCAGCAACTGCACATAATCAAGGGACAAAAAGTCCATTTTTATGCCAGCCAGAAATTGGGCATAATCAAAGGCGAGAAAATCCATTTTTAGGAGACGGCTTCAGGTTCAGGCAAAGAAATTATCTCCAAAGGGCTAGAAAGTGAGTTCTCATCAGATGACTTGATCGGAACCCAATTTGGTAGCATGGTGCTAGCTTCTTCGACCTGTAATTGGACACAAGGAATTGTATCCGAAAGTATGGAGCTTGCCATCATTCCTGTGTGAATCTCTACATGCGCCGAGGCGATCGCTTCAAATATAAGGTTCTGCCCTGGAAAGACGACCCGCTCGAAATACCATTGTGGGACATCGGTGATTCGCGCAATTTGAATTTTGCTGGTGGCATTAACATAGGAGCAAACGATCGTCTCATCGCGTAAATCAGCAGGTAACGGATCAAATATAGACATAATCGTTTTATATGAAATTTACTATAGTAAAGTTAACAAGTTGATAACTCTGCAAGTGACCATAAATTAGTCGTAAATGCAAAAGTATTCGTAAAGTATTTATGAAGTGTGCTTAGGCAAACTAAATAATCCCTGCTGACGAGTTCGGGCTTTACGAGAAAACGATCTTATAATTTCGTCTAAAGATAAAACTAGCACTCAAGATTACTTAACGATTGTAAATACTACTACCAACTAGTAATTCAGCCAGTTAGTTTAGCCAATTAGATGAGCGATCGCCCCCTTGATCCCCATCCCCATCTATTGATCGGCAATCATAAAAAAAATATTAAAATATCTTTTTTATTTTAAGTTGATTAAAAAGGATGAAAATGACAAAAAATCGCAAAAACTATAAAAAACAAAAAATGAGCCGAATGCTGTGGTCAAATAGGTGTTAGCACAACCTGAATAATTAATCGAGTCAATTATGTCTTACGCTGTAATCTATGACGGTGACTGCAATCTATGTGCCAATTTTGTCAACATTTTAGAAAAATTGGATCGTGGTCGCCTGTTTTGCTATATACCCATGCAAGATGAAGAGACTTTGCGGCAATTTGAGGTTACGGCTGCTGATTGCGAAATGGGAATGATTTTAATCGATCGCCACGATCGCACTAGAAGATGGCAGGGTAGTGAGGCGGCGGAAGAGATTACGCGATTATTGCCAACAGGTAATGCTTTAATCTCGGCATATCGGGCTATTTCACCACTCAAGGCTTTGGGGGACGCAAGCTATATCAAAATTCGGGACAATCGCTATCGACTATTTGGTAAACGCGATCGCACATATCATACTGCTTATCCCTTTGGTTGTGCAGCGATCGATTAATACAATTTGATTTTGATATAGTATGACACTAGGCGCTCCGAATAATATCATGTTTTATCCTCGTCTTAGCGGCGATCGCTATATCAATCCACTCACAGACTTTGGCTTTAAGCGACTATTTGGAACCGAGCCGAACAAAAACCTGTTGATTGATTTTCTGAATGTAATCTTACCGCCCCAACATCGAGTCAAAGATCTCACCTATCGCAGTAATGAAAACCTTGGTAATACGCCCCTTGATCGCAAAGCAGTCTTCGATCTTTACTGCCAGAGCGAAAAAGGTGAAAAATTCATTGTCGAGATGCAAAAAGCCAAACATAATTATTTTAAAGACCGCAGCATTTACTACGCATCCTTTCCCATTCAAGACCAAGCAGAAAAAGGAGATTGGAACTACAAACTCGATCCAGTTTATACCATTGGCATTTTAGACTTTGTTTTTGATGAGGATAAAAACGATGAGAATCTCTTACATATCGTTGAACTAAAAGATCAAAATTGCAAGGTTTTCTATGAAAAGCTGAAATTTATTTATTTGGAATTACCAAAATTCAAAAAAACAATCGATCAACTAAACGACCATTTTGACAAGTGGTTATTTTTGCTGAAACATCTACCCGACTTAGAAGAACCGCCTTTACCGTTGCAAGAGAACGTATTTATGCAACTGTTTGAAGTTGCACGGATTACGAACTTTTCTCCAACAGAAAGGGAAGCTTATGAAAACAGCTTAAAGTATTATCGAGACATGAATGGTGTCATCGAAACAGCGCGTGAGGAAGGTAAGGCTAAAGGTGTGCAAGAGGGAAAAAGCTCGCTTTTGCTAAAACTGCTTTCTCGTAAACTAGGAACTATCCCTGATGAAATTAAAATTCTATTACATCAGTTAGCGCCAGAACGATTAGATTCATTGAGTGAAGCTTTGTTTGATTTAGAAAGTTGGGAAGATTTACACAGTTGGCTCGAAAATATTAACGACTAGCAAAAGTGTAGTGGTGGCGATCGCCTAATTGCCAATGATGTCTATAACCTGAAAATAATAAAAACTATAAGAAATCCCCAAAAATGAGCTTAAACTGCATAGCCATTTTAAAAATTGCCTATAATTAAGTTATGTAAAGGTTTATTAGTGCATGACTACTCAGCCTTGAGACAGTTTCCAAAACAATAAAAATAATAAAAAATAACTTAATATTCAGAGCCAAATCCTATGTCCGCCACTTCAGCCCCCATAAAAGATTCCATAATAAATTCCCTATCTAGTGCCGAATCTCAAGGTATAGAGGCGATATCCGTGGGTTACGATCGCCTGCTCTACATTCGCCTACCCTGTAATCCGATTTTTCCGATTGGCGTAGTTTATCTATCCGATCACATTCATAAGGTCGCGCCCCATGTGCAGCAAAATATTTTTGACCTCGGCACTGTGCCGCCCCTTGATTTTTATACGGCGCTAGATCGGGCGATCGACAAGTTTCAACCGAATTTATTAGTATTTTCATGGCGGGATATTCAGATCTATGCACCCGTGGGCGGACGTGGCGGCAATCCTTTGCAAAATGCCTTTGAGTTTTACTATGCCAAAAATCCTGTCAAAAAATTGCGGGGTGCGGTAAATGGATTACGGCTGTTTACCTCTTACTACACCGAGCTATGGCGCAATTCTCAATTGATCAAACGTGGTTTAAGTCGGGCGCGGCGCTATCATCCTGAGGCGAAAGCCGTGATTGGTGGTGGGGCAGTCAGCGTATTTTATGAACAGTTAGGAAATGTTTTGCCAAAAGGTACGATTATTTCTGTTGGTGAAGGAGAATCACTGCTAGAGCGGTTGGTACAAGGTCGAGAAATAGCCAGCGATCGCTGTTATGTGATTGGCGAAACTACACCTCGCCCCAGATTGATCCACGAGCAACCCGCTCCCATTGAAAAAAGCGCCTGTAACTACGAATATATCGAATCGATTTGGGAAGATTTTAATTACTATTTTCGCGATCGGGATTTCTATATTGGTGTGCAGACCAAGCGCGGCTGTCCTCACAACTGCTGCTATTGCATTTATACGGTGATTGAAGGGAAACAGGTTCGGATTAATCCCACCGATGAAGTGATCAAAGAAATGCGGATACTCTACGATCGCGGTGTTCGCAATTTTTGGTTTACCGATGCTCAGTTTATTCCCGCCAAGAAATTCATTGACGATGCTGTAGAACTTCTCGAAAAGGTCAAGGCTTCAGGAATGACCGATATTCATTGGGCGGCGTATATTCGGGCGGACAATCTCACGCCTTACCTCTGTCAATTGATGGTGGAGACAGGCATGAGCTATTTCGAGATCGGCATCACTAGCGGCTCTCAAGAATTAGTCCGCAAAATGCGAATGGGCTATAACCTCAAATCGGTTCTCCAAAACTGTCGCGATCTCAGAGCCGCAGGTTTTAATGAATTAGTCTCAGTTAATTACTCCTTTAATGTCATTGATGAAACCCTAGAAACGGTGCGTCAAACGATCGCCTATCACCGTGAATTAGAAGCTATTTTTGGTGCTGACAAAGTGGAACCTGCGATCTTCTTTATCGGCTTGCAACCCCATACCCATTTGGAAGAATATGCTTTCAAAAATAACATTCTCAAGGAGGGCTATAACCCCATGAGTATGATGCCTTGGACAGCCAAGAAGTTACTTTGGAATCCTGAGCCTCTAGGTTCTTTCTTTGGTGAAGTCTGTCTAGAAGCATGGAAACGCGATGATGACGACTTTGGGCGTACTGTCATGAACATTCTAGAGGAACGTCTAGGACTCGCTCCCTTGGAAGAAGCTCTTTCTGCACCAATGGTGTGAGATCACTGGCGATCGCTAGTGCTATGAGTCGTGAGTTTTATGCGATCGCATCAACGATCTATTTTTTAAAGGCGATCGCCAATAATTTCTGCGAACTCAACAACGAAGTAAATGAGTTTTGATGGCACAATCTCGGCTCAAAACAGTCAGCCTTAACGGGTGCATCGCTTCGTTATAACGTAAAGCTCAGACGTGCAGATTTAGCGTAGTCTCCTAGAGCGCCTTGTTAACCTAAAACTCTTTCGACATCCCGACTTAGCGATACAAAAACCTCCTCTGCCTCTTGTTTCTTTAGCTTTGATAACGGCTTGTTTATTTCGTTTACAGCTTGAAAACGTCCAATTGCAGATTCAGAAAACCGCGAGGGACTGAGTAGCACAGGCAGAATATGAACCCCTCGTCTCTGGGCTGCCTCTAGAATTCGCGGTAGTTCTTCCGAAGAGATGAAATCTGAGGCTAAGAAGTCAGCACTTACGAGAAGTACTGCAACACGAGCGCATGAAAGAGCTTTATCAATTTCCGTTCGCCAATCTTGTCCTGTGTGTATTCGGCTGTCATCCCATAGATCGATCGCGCCTTCGCGTACCAATGGCTTAAGATGCACTTGAAGCCGCTCACGCCACTTTTCGTCTTTGTGGCTATAGCTTACGAATACGGTGGGGGATTCTTTGTCAGCTTTGTATGCTAAAGGACTTATAATTACTTGAAGAAACTCAGAAAGCACTTCAGATTGGTTCACCTGCGTAAATAGTCGAGAGCCTGACTCAACGTTCCATTGATGTTCTTTCAAGTAATAATAAAATGCCGTATTGAGAGGAACCTCAGATGCTACGTTAAACATCAGTTTTGCACCTGTAGGCCAATTACTCTGTGTTTCGCGATAGAGAACCCTTGATCTGGTGATGTTCTGGTCAGTAACGTAACAAGAAACTAATATAGTTTCGTCATCTCTAAATTCTTCAATAGAACTAACTACATCGGCAGGTTCTGAATCGGTTGGTTCGCCATCTGATAAAAGGAAAATCACCGTACCAACTGGGTTCAGACGTTGTTTTTCCTTTAAAATACGGTTGGCAACAGTGTTTACGCCCTGAAGCATAGGAGTAGCACCAAACATTTTGATCGCAAGGCTTTCTACATGAGATTTGTAGCGTGACCAATCTGCCGCCAGTTCATTTATCCCTATTGTTGATGTTCCACGAGTAGCGCCTTCAAGCAAGTCTCGAACGGGAGGACTCGAAGCGCCTCCAAAAATAGCACCTAGAGGATTGCCAAACCCAAACCCATAGGCAAATAACTGAACTCTATTATCAGAGTCTTCTCCTGACATTTCATGAGCTTTTTTAGCGAGGTTTCCCAATGCGCTCTGAAAGCTTTGAAGTCGATTTTGCGATGAACCAGATGCATTCTGGATTGACGAAGTCATAGAACCTGAAACATCAACTAGTATCCCTACCAGAAGCGGTCGCTCTGCTGTTGGTGTTCGTATCATTCTTTTTATCCTCAATAAAGGCTAACTAGCAAGTTGAACCGCAACAGCTACGCTACGCGGTTAACGTTTTTTCGTTTCCAACTAAAAGTTCTTGTGCAGTACTTTCAGGATTTTATCATATATGTCCAGTATTATTTAACTGCTGTGATTAGAACTTGAATTTGTAATTTGTAATGTAATTACGGTTTAATTACTCTACTGAGGATAAACTACCGTAGATTCTATTTTAAGTCAATTGAAAGCGCGTTAACATCTATAACAATCCGAAATCATCTGTAATTGGATAACGATTATCGTGGGCGTTTTCAGATAAGTCAATTAAGCTATAACTCATCTCTGATTGCTATATCTCCTAAAGGCGATCGCTATTACTATGAGTCGTGAGTCGTGATTTATGGGGAGATCGCATTAACAATCTATTTTCTGAAGGCGATCGCTATTACTGTGAGTCGTGATTTATGAGGCGATCGCATTGACAATCTATTTTTTAAAGGCGATCGCTATAACTGTTAGGCGTGATTTATGAGGCGATCATGATGTTTTCAGGTGTTGAGGGACAATCGCTGTTTGATTTTTTATTGAGGCAATTATTTGATGAACAGCGTGCTAAAAATTACTCATTGACTATAATTATTTGTATACATTAAGTTAAAATGTATATATTAAAAACATGAGATTTGAATGGGATGCAAACAAACAACAGCAAAATCAACAAAAGCACAAGATTTCCTTTGAAGAAGCTACAACTGTTTGGACAGATCCATTAGCTTTAATCGCTCCCGATCCAATTCATTCAATAATAGAAAAAAGAGAATGGATTATTGGAAAATCTTACGAAAGTCGGGTGTTAGTAGTTGTTTTTACAATGAGAGAAGAGACAATTAGACTTATCAGTGCTAGACCAGCAAGTAAATCGGAGAGGAAAAAGTATGCCGAATCAAACTGAGTTTCCTTTTGCTAATGCTAGAAAGATTAGTGAATTAGAAGTAATAGCTGCTGAACAAGCTATAAAGCAACAATTTGGAATTGACTTCACACAGCGCAAAACTTTAATTAAAAACGGAATAGAAAATTATCCATCAGTTTCTATTCAACTACATCCCAAAATAATTGCTTGGGCAAAAGCTGAAGCAGAAAAAAAAGGAGTTGAGTATCAAGCAATCATTAACGAAGTACTTCTCAATGCGATCGCTGTTTGATTTTGGTGTAGAAGCGATCGCTATTACTGTGAGTCGTGATTTCTGGGCGCTCATACTAATCTTTAACTAAAAACCAACTTCTCATCCTCCACCGTGATTTCGATTGTATGTCCTTCCGCAAAAGTACCTTCGAGAATTTTTGTAGCGATCGGATTTTCGATTTCTCGCTGAATAGCCCTTTTAAGCGGACGCGCACCGTAGGCGGGATCGTAACCAACCGCAGCAATATAATCTTTGGCAGCTTCGCTAAGGGTGAGAGAAATCTTGCGATCGCTAAGTCTATTCTCAATCCGTTTAATTTGTAAGGTCGCGATTGACCGAATCTCATTACGGCGAAGGGCATGGAAAATCACTGTCTCATCAATGCGATTCAGAAATTCAGGACGGAAGTGATTGCGAAGGACTTCAAGGACGCGATCGCGCATTTCATCATAGCCCGTATCAGCTTGGACATCATCATCTAGATCTTTCGAGAGTTCCAAAATGCGATCGCTACCGATGTTACTAGTCATAATGATTACGGTATTTTTGCAATCGACTAAACGCCCTTGACTATCGGTAATTCTGCCATCATCAAGCACTTGTAAGAGAATATTAAATACATCGGGGTGGGCTTTTTCTACTTCATCGAACAAGACTACAGAGTAGGGATGGCGGCGCACTGCTTCTGAGAATTGACCGCCTTCTTCATAGCCCACATACCCAGGGGGCGCTCCAATCAAACGCGATACAGAATGCTTCTCCATATATTCCGACATATCGATCCGCACCATTGAGGCATCGGAATCAAAGAGAAATTCCGCCAACGCTCTTGCCAGTTCCGTTTTACCAACTCCTGTTGGTCCAAGGAATAAAAAGGAACCAATGGGACGATTGGGATCATTCATACCCGCACGGGCGCGGCGAATTGCTGACGCTACGGAAGTTACGGCTTCTTCTTGACCAATCACGCGATCGTGGAGATGTTTCTCTAGGGTTAGTAATTTTTGTCGTTCTGACAGCAATAATTTACTGAGCGGGATTCCTGTCCAACGGGCGACAATCTCGGCAATGTCATCTTCCGTAACCTGTTCACGCGATAGCGAACCTTCGGAACCTGTTCGGCTAATTTCTAGCTCAGCTTCATCGAGATTTTTTTCTAGTTCCGTTAATTTGCCATATTTGAGTTCAGCAGCCTTGTTAAGGTTAAACTCACGTTCCATCTGTTCGATTTGCTGCTTGGTTTGATCGATCTGTTCCTTTAGCGATCGCAAATTAGTGACAGCATCTTTTTCTGACTGCCAGCGATCATTGAGTTTGGTAAAGCGATCGCTTAACTCATTCATTTCATTGTCAAGACGTTCCAGACGATCTAATACCGCCTTGCTGCTCTTGTTTTTATAAATTACTTTACCATCCGCTTCAACCCGTTCAACGGCGGTAGCATCCTTTTCCTTTTGCAAAGAAAATCTTTCCATTTCCAACTGACGGATACGGCGGTCGATTTCATCTAGTTCCAAAGGTCGAGAATCCATTTCCATTTTCAGCTTTGCTGCGGATTCATCGACAAGATCGATTGCCTTGTCGGGTAAAAAGCGATCGGTAATATAGCGATTAGAAAGAGTTGCCGCCGCCACCAAAGCCGAATCGGAAATCGTGACTCCATGATGCAATTCGTAGCGTTCTTTCAATCCGCGCAAAATTGAAATTGTATCTTCAACGGTCGGCTGTTCGACTACCACCTGCTGAAAACGTCTCTCTAAAGCCGCGTCCTTCTCAATGTATTGCCGATATTCATCGATAGTAGTCGCACCGATACAGCGTAATTCTCCCCGCGCTAACATTGGTTTGAGAATATTCCCCGCATCCATCGCGCCCTGCTGTGTAGCTCCAGCCCCTACCACTGTATGCAATTCATCAATAAACAGCACAATCTTCCCATCGGAATTGAGAACTTCTTTAAGCACCGCCTTCAATCGATCTTCAAATTCACCACGATATTTGGCTCCCGCAATCAGCGAACCCATATCAAGGCTAATAATCGTGCGGTCTTTGAGGGATTCAGGCACATCGCCACGAATGATTCTTTGAGCCAATCCTTCCGCGATCGCCGTTTTACCCACCCCAGGTTCACCAATCAGCACAGGATTATTCTTTGTCCGCCGCGATAAAACCTGTACTACCCGCCTAATTTCATCATCACGCCCAATCACAGGATCAAGTTTCCCCTCTTTTGCCTGCTCCGTCAGATCGCGCCCATATTTCTCCAGTGCCGCATACTTGGCTTCAGGATTTTGATCGGTGACAGTCTGGCTACCGCGCAAGGATTTGATTGTTTCCTCTAGGCGCTTGCGATCGACACTCAAATCTCGAAATAGTCGTTTACCAAGGCGATCGTCATCGGCTAAGCCCAATAGCAAATGTTCCACCGCCATGAAGTCATCACCAAAACCCTTACGACTTTCTTCAGCGCGATCGAGCCAAATTTCTAAGTTGCGCCCCAAATATAACTGCTCTTGACTAGCGACCCGTGGCTGTCTCCGCAAAAATTCTTCCACCTGTCGCCGCGCTCTCGCCATCGGCACGGACAAAGCGGCAAATATAGTCGTAGTTAAGCCCTCTTCCTGCTCCAATAGCGCCATTAGCAAATGCTCGACTTCGAGTTGCTGATGTTGCGATCGCCTTGCGACTTCCTGCGATTTGACGATCGCTTCCCATGCTTTTTCAGTAAATTTTTTCGGATCGGTTGGTTGCATTGGCTTTGGTTACAGCAGGATCGGGGTTAATAACTACAAATTAGTTAAGATAAGTTTACAACAAAGACAAATAATATTAGTTTTGTATTGATTTTGTCCTGTCTCTCCTGTAGCCCTGTAAATGCCTACTTTATATACTGCAATTACCAATCATGGTTTCGGTCATGCCACCCGTACTGCGGCAGTGCTGGCGGAACTACAAAAGCGATCGCCTGATATCAAATTGATTATTGCGACCAAGGCTCCGCGTTGGTTATTGGAAGAATATATCGAAGGTGAATTTGTTTATCATCCGCGAGTATTTGATGTCGGTGTAATTCAAGCTGATAGCTTGCAGGTTGATCGCGAAGCTACCTTTGAGACATGGCAACAGATCTACGCAACTCAAGCCGATGTCATTGCTGCGGAAGTGAAATTTCTGCACGAAAATCAAGTTGATTTAATTTTTGGTGATATTCCACCCATGATCGCTCTGATTGCTAAAGCGGCAAAAATCCCCTGTTGGATGGCGGGTAATTTTGGGTGGGATTTTATTTATCGCGATTGGGGTGGCAAGTATATCCAGTTAGCAGATCAAATGTCAGAGGCTTATAGTCATTGCGATCGCCTATTTCGTTTACCCTTTGCCGAATCGATGAGCGCGTTCCCAAATATAGAGAATGTCGGACTCACGGGTGCAAAACCCAAATATTCAGCAGCATATATTCGCGAAAAATTTAATTTAGACAGCGATCGCCCTACGGCAATGCTCACCTTTGGCGGTTTGAGTTTGGAAGCTATTCCCTATGACAATCTTGCTAAGTTTCCCGATTGGCAATTTGTTACCTTCGATCGGGGAGCGCCTGATTTACCGAATTTAACGAGAGCGAATTGCGATCGCCTCCGTCCTGTGGACTTGATGGTGGTATGCGATCGGTTAATTACCAAGCCTGGTTATGGAACCTTAGCAGAAGCCTTGCGCGTGGGCATTCCCGTAATTTGCCTTACCCGTGAAGGTTTTCTAGAAGCAGAAACTTTGATTGCTGGTGTAAAAAATTACGCGGAGCATCTAATCATTTCGCCCCAAGAATTTTATGAGGGAGATTGGTCATTTCTGAATGCACCATTTCAAGCACCAGATTTAGCCGAGTCTAAACAGTTGGATATGCATGGCGAAGAAACCATCAATCAAGCGATTTTGGATTATTTTGGTCAGGCGATCGCCTATCCCAATTTGAATTAATATTAAACGATCTCTGAATCAGAGAAAGATAATTTGAAAACCGATACCCTATTTTATCAACTCTTCCAATCCTTCCATACGCTACTCTTTGAGCTAATCGATCGCCCGATCGCAGATGCAGATGGCTATCAATTCACCACGGCTGAAATCAAAGAGAAAGCGTTTCGGTTTGATGGCATCTTCATACCCACAACCGATGACAAACCGATCTTCTTCCTCGAAGTCCAATTTCAACCGAAAAATGACTTTTATTGGGAGTACTTGTCAGAAATATTTCTTTATCTTAACCAATATCGCCCAGCCAACAAATGGCAAGCCGTAGCTATATTTGCAAAACGCAATTGTGAACCAGAAATCATTGAGCATGTGCAGGAGATGATCACCTCCAATCGCATTATCCGAGTGTATCTAGAAGACTGGTTGCAGCAGGAGGCAAATTCACTGACTATCGCCATAATTCAACTAATATTGGCTCCAGAAGCCCAAACGCCCGAACTTGCAAAACAAATCAACGAAAAAGTCCAGCAAGAGCCAGACATAGATTTACAAGACCAAGTAGTAAAATTTATAGAGACTGTACTTGTATACAAATTCCCAAGGTTAAGTCGTCAGGAGATCGAAGCCATGTTTACATTCAACGATTTAAAAAATACCCGCGTCTACCAAGATGCAAAGCAAGAGGGTTTGCAGTTAGGCAAGCAAGAGGGTTTGCAGTTAGGCAAGCAAGAGGGTTTGCAATTAGGTGAACAAAGAGGTTTGCAAAGACAAGTTGCGATGCTGCTAACAATACTAAACCGCAAATTTGGGAAATTAAGCCCTCGAACAACAAATCGCATCACGAAATTATCGATAACGCAGTTAGAAAACCTTGCTGAAGTTATCTTTGATTTACAAACTGTTGCTCATTTAAATGATTGGCTGCGTAACAATGGATAAGATCAAAATCTAGCGCTTTAGTAATCGGAAGCTACTGCCACCCCAAAAAGTAACACTTTAACTTTAATGCGATGACATCATTTCCAATTCGTACAAACTCGCATACAAGCCTTGTTTGGCAATTAGTTGATCGTGACTACCCGACTCGACGACTTCGCCTTGTTTGAGGACGAGAATGCGATCGACATTGCGAATTGTGGATAGACGGTGTGCGATGATGATCGTGGTGCGATTGATTAATAAGCGATCTAGAGCCTGTTGGATCAAAAATTCCGTACTCACATCGAGACTAGCGGTGGCTTCATCTAAAATTAAAATTTTAGGATCGCGAATGGCGGCTCTAGCAAAAGCAAGTAATTGCTTCTGACCACCTGACAGATTTGTCCCGCGCTCCCGTACTTGAGTAGCATAGGCTGCGGGTAAATCTTGGATAAAGCGATCGACATTCATTAATTCGGCAGCTTCCACAACCTGCTCGATCGCATAGTCTTCACCGAGCGTAATGTTGTCCTTGATATCCCCAGAGAATAAAAAAGCATCCTGTAAAATTACCCCCACGCACCGCCGTAGCTCAGCTTGAGTGATTTCACGAATATTGATGCCATCAATTAAAATGCGTCCCTTAGTTGGCTCGTACAAACGGGATAGCAATCGAATAATTGAGCTTTTACCTGCCCCAGTCGGTCCGACAAGGGCAATTTTTTCACCAGCTTTTAGCGTAAAGGTGACATCCTTCAGAACATATTCATCGGGCTTATAGCCAAACCAAACGTGATCAAAGCAAATTTCGCCCGTACCATCAAGGGGCAGAGATTTAGGATGTTCGGGATCGCGAATTTCGATCGGTTCTTGCAAAATCGCGTTGATGCGCTCAACTGCCGTAAATCCTGCTTGAATCGTGGTAAATTTTTCGGCAAGTTGGCGAATCGGATCAAACAGTCGCTGCGAGAACAGCACAAAAGCCGAAAGTTCACCGAAAGTAAGATTCTTTTGGACAATTTGTCCGCCACCTAGCCACAACACCCCCGCGATCGCCACCAAGGCAATCCATTCCAGCGTTGCTGACACAGCGGAATCGTGAAATACAGTGCGGTTTACTTCAGCTACATATAGCTGATTTACCTTAAGATGTTGCGCCGAGTTAAACTTTTCGCGACGAAATAACTGAACTATACTTGCGCCAATAATATTTTCTTGCAAAATTGAATTAAGTTCAGACAGTCGCTCGCGGGCTTTGAAATTTGCTTTGCGATATTCGTACTGAAAATAAACAATCAAGGCGGTAACGGGGATGACCATCGCCACTAGCATCAATGCTAAGTCCCACCGCAGTAAAAACATAAATACAGCAATCGTAGCGATCGCCGCAAAATCACTTAATACGCCCACAGCACCAGTCGCAAAGACATCACCCAACGCTTCCACATCACTGGTTAGGCGGGTAATCAGTTTGCCAACGGGCGTGCGATCAAAAAAACTGGTCGATAAAGAGGTGACGTGACGAAACAAATCTTGACGAATATCCGCCGTAATCTTTTGTCCAACCTCCTGAACTAAGTAGCCCTGCCAAGACTGAAACGAAAGTCTTACGGCAATTGTGAGTAATATCACTAAGCAAAGCCAGCGCAAACCGAGCAGATCACCATTTTTAATTGGTCCATCGATCGCCTGTTGTACCAGAATCGGTTGAACGGCACTAGCGATCGATAGGGGGACAAGCAAAAACAATGATATGAAAAGTTGACGCGAGTTTCGCTTTGCGTAAGGAAATAGACTCGATAGCAACCGCCAATCATTACTTTTAAGACGATTAGCAGATTGTGTCTGAGCAGATCGTGCCTGTGCAGAGCTAGCTTTAGATTGGTTAGGCATTACGCATTGGCACTATTCGAGATCCCGATTACCAGGATTCCGCGATGGGTCACTGTTGAGGAAACCAAATACAAACAAACTGATAAAAAATATGACAGTGATGTAAACAACTATTTTTAAAGTGAGCATAAATAATCTCCGTATAAATATCCAAGAATTTATCCTATGTTCAATCTTATAGGAAAAGATGGAGATTCTTGATAATTCATTAAGATTGCATTACTTAAACCCAAAATAGTGGGGCGGCAAAGCCACCCCAAAGATTTTAAAAGAATCTGCAATGTGACTTTATTGAAAAATCTGCCCCAAAAGTTGCGATCGCTCGATATATATAGATACTTGGCTGGCGATCGCCTGTAATAGCTTTTCATCCATACTTGAATAAACCATTGTCACCTCTTGCACATTTGCCTTGGAGATAGCAATATCTTGTTTTTTTCGATTAATTAACTGAAAAACGCCAATTGTCCTATTTTGCGAATCAATCATAGGCACGGCTAAAACCGAACGGGTGTGGTACTCAATATCGTAGTCAAAAGTCTTGTGGTGTCGAAAGTTCGCATCTTCTGGCAAATCATTGGCATCTGACAGGTTCAATATTTCTCCAGTTAATGCGACATAACCGACGATGCTGTCTTTATTTAGTGGCACTGCAAAGCTAACTAGCGATCGCTCTGGTTGTGAGTCATTTTGTGAGACTTCAAAACAAACTGTATGCACGGGAGTAGAGCGATCGATGAAGTAAATGCTTCCTGCATCACTGGATGTCATTTTTCGGCATCTTGTCAATGCTGATTCCAGAAAAGATCTGAGGTCGTTATTGCCAGATAAGGACAGGGACAAGGCAATCAGCTCCTCTAGCAAGCTCTCGTAATTGGGAGGTCGCTCTAATAATTGATTATTTAATAACTGCGGCTTTGAGGGGGACAAACCTTCAGTTATTTCTGCTTGCCAGCCTGAATTAGGGGTCATGGATGTAGCCGATATCTTGATAATGTCTTGCTCAGTCCAATTTACTGGTTAGTCTCAGCAATACAATCTATGCGAATAATACTAGAAAAAATGCATCAAAGAAATAATAAAGCCCAAAAAGTAGGGATGTTTCTTGAATTATTCCTACTTTTTGGAGTTATACCAATTTGCTGAAGTATGCCAACACTTTAGAGAATAAACAACTGGCGAATAAAAACTGGCGAATAAAAACTAATCAGGGTTTGAATGGGGGTTAATCTTCGTCTTCTTCGTCTTCCTCAAATTGTAAATCGTCAATCGGATAAACATCAGGCCAAGCCGATGCACCATGCTCATAGACATCAATACCGATGCGATCGGCTTCAGCATTGACGCGCAACAGCCCAACCGCCTTAAGTGAACCAAACATCACAAATGAGAAGGCAACGACAAAAACAACGATCGCTGCTAGTCCACCAAGTTGCACTCCTAGAAGATCAAACCCTCCCCCCAAGAACAACCCAGCTTTTTTGTTCATGGTTAGGGCGGGATGACCGAGTAAACCAACCGCGATTACGCCCATCATGCCGCAAGAACCATGCACCGCAAATGCACCTACAGGGTCATCGATCTCAAACCACTCAATAATATCTACTACCACCAAGACAAGGATGCCAGCTACTAAACCAATCAAAGCCGCCGCCCAAGGCATTATATAGGCACAACCTGCGGTAACAGCTACTAACCCCGCCAGAGAGCCATTCAGTCCGCAAAATAAATGCCACTGACGGAAACGCAGATAGATGTACAACATCGCGGCGATCGCACCTGTAGAAGCGGCGATCGTGGTATTGACGACAACTAAGCCGACTAAACCTGTGTCTTTTAAGGTTAGGGCTGAACCTGCATTAAAGCCATACCAACCAAACCACAAAATCATTGTGCCAATCGTGGCATAACCAAGGTTATGTGCTGGTGGCATTTGCCCCCATACGCGATTTGGTCTTGGTCCAAGTAGATATGCTCCCACGAGAGATGTCCATCCACCCACCGTATGCACCACCGCACTACCCGCAAAATCATGAAAGCTGAGCTTGAATAGCCAACCGCCACTATTCCAAACCCAATGCACAACGACGGGATACATGAGCGCACCCATAATAAAGGCATAGATTAAGTCGCCTTTAAATTCCGTACGTTCAGCCATAGAGCCTGTGGTGATCGTACTGGCGGTAGCAGAAAAGGCGAACTGAAAAAAGAAAAGGGTTAAGGTATTTACGGGCGCGGTGGAACCACCTGAACCCATAGCGTATTGGATCGCGCCATTACTTACAGTAAAAGCATTATCTAAGAAGAAACCATCTACCCCAAAAAATCCGTTGCTAGTTGTGCCGAAGGCGATCGCAAAACCTGTCACCCACCATGCTATGAGCGTAATCGCCGCATCAATGAAATTTTCGGCAAGAGTGTTCACTACCCCCGTCTGTCTGACTAGTCCCGCCTCTAGCATCGCAAAACCACATTGCATAAAAAACACTAAAAAGCCTGTGATTAATACCCAACTCGTATCAACCGATAATCGCAGTTCGTTTGTCGTTTTGGTCAAAGATTCAAGGGTGGGAGCTTCGACTGCGTGGGCGATCGTGGGCGTAAGCGCTGCAAATATCGCGGCTCCGATCGCGATCGCTGCAAAACGCGCAAAATGATTTTTCCTTTGGGTTGTAACCTTTGCCATGTCTACCATTTGTATACTCTACACACTGCAATATAATCAAAGCTGTAATATGCCCCTAATTTCTTATACTAATAAGCTAGATCTGCAAAAGTGCTTATTGGTACAATAGGTTGGGTAAAATACATAGAAATTTAGGTTGGGTAAGCCGAAGCCATAAGTGTGTGATCGTTGTCACAGGAAATATGTTTAGCGATCGTGCTGTAGTTGTGACTTGAGTCACCGCCAAAAATAGTAAAAAGCAACATACTTAAATCACTAGCGACGTATCTACATAATTTCTCACCTGCGAGATTGCCTCTTGCGGGTTTTTTTATGGCAAAAAGAGAGTGCCGCCAGCGCTTTGCTATGTATGTAAATAATTCGTTACAATAAGCTAACAGTAGGATTTCATCGAGTTTTGCTGTTAGCAAAGTTATCAATTTAAAAAATTATGCATTTAACATGGCTGGACAGTAATTCATGGCTAATTGAAATCGCGGGTAAACGGATTTTGCTCGATCCTTGGCTAGTTGATGCGTTGATGTTTGGAAAAGCCGATTGGTTCTTTAAGTCTGAGAGAAAGACAGTAAGGCAAATCCCCCCAAATATTGAGTTGATTTTGCTATCTCAAGGACTAGAAGATCATGCCCATCCAGCCACGCTCAAACAACTCGATCGCCAAATCCCTGTAGTTGGTTCACCAAGTGCGGCAAAATTAGTTAAGGAAATCGGTTATAGCCAAGTTACGGCTCTTGCCCACGGCGAATTATTTACTATTCCTGATTTGTTGGAAATTCGTGCCGTGATTGGTTCACCAACGGGACCGACTACGATTGAGAATGGCTATATCTTGAAAGATTTAGTCGAAGGAACTTCTATCTATTATGAACCGCACGGTTATCATACATCGGCTCTCCAAGAATTTGCACCTGTGGATGTGGTGATTACGCCAACTATTGATTTGAAATTGCCACTGATTGGTACTGTGATTAAGGGACAACAGGGTGCATTACAGGTCGCTAAATGGCTGAAGCCGAGGGTGATTTTACCAACTGCCGCAGGTGGGGATTTAACCTACAGTGGTTTTTTATTAAATCTATTAAAAGCAGAAGGAACTGTTGATTCATTGCGATCGCTACTGGCTGAAAATGAGATTAACACGCAGGTAATTGAACCTCAACCTTGGGAACGTTTTGAATTAAACTTCTCTCAACTGTCTCTTCAAGAAATCATTTAAGAATTACTTTCTGCGTTCAAAAAACTCAAGAGATCCCCCTCAATCCCTTAAAAAGGGGCAAGAAGATAATTTAATTTATTCTCCCCCTTTCTCAAGCTACAGTGTACACACAAGTCACGAGAATCAAGAACTAAAGTTCTTGGCTGAAAGCTAAAGTCAGTTAAAACTGACTAATTCCTGAGTTTTAACCCGTTTCAACGGGTTTTAGCTTTCAGCCCGCAATTTATTGCAGGGTATTTCAGAATGCGATCGCACTTTTATGATTTATGGCTGACTGAGATAACGCGGCAGATACCGAAATAGCTTACTTGATTGCAACATCCTTAATAGGTAATAACTTGAGGTTGGCAAAAAGAGAATCATCGTCCAGCCAAACTGATCGGGGACGGCGACTTGAAAAAAGCTTGGAAATAATAGCATCAATAATAGGGACAATCCGACTGAGACAAAGCCAAGAATTGCCGAAGTGGAATTCTTGGTAAAGGTACGGATTTTCCATAGGGAAATATCGGTGAGACTCCAAAATACAAATAGACAGAAGATAGTACCGATAAAAGTGCTGACGCATTGCGCTTGACCTCTGGCAATATCTTGGAAAGTATTGGAATCGAGCATAGTTACACCATTGGGAGTTTTTAGCAGCGCCCAGCCACTAATGTAATAGGAAAATACATAGCCTATGGTCATAGCGATCGCCCCAAAAATTCCTGCTAGGCAACTAGCGCCTAATACATCACGAAGGAAGTTTTCAAGGCGTTTTGGTTTCAGCCAACCAAAGGCGATCCAAATTGTCGGTAAACCGACTACTGCCATCGTTAAAACTGTCATGTGGCGCGGCTCCACGGGAAAGGGAAGTTGCACAAATCCTGCAAAGGAAATCGTCAAAATCACCATAATATTCTTGGTGAGATAAAGCAGCGCTGACGAGAGAATCTTTTGTTTGATGTCATCACCTGCGGCGAAGGCTTGGGGAAGGGCGGAGAGATTATTATCTAATAGAACAATATCGGCGACATCTTTGCTAATTTGTGCGCCGTCATTCATGGCGATCGCTAATTGTGCTTCTTTAAACGCAGGCACATCATTAACTCCATCGCCGACCATACCCACATAGCCACCGCGCTTCACCATTGCCGAAATCAGGCGGCGTTTCATGTCTGGCGTAATTCTACCAAATACGGAACCAGTGGCGGCGGCTTGACTGAAGGTATGAGCCTCCATTGCTTCTAAATCTTTTTGAGTGAAAACTGCATCATCGGGAACAGCAATTCCTGCTTGCCGAGCGATCGAAGTCACCGTTTCTACACTATCGCCTGAGATAACTTTCAGACGAATATTTTTGTTTTGTAATTCGGCGATCGTCTTAATTACATCAGGACGGAGACTGTCTTCTAGCAATACCAAACCGCGATCGCGGCGATTGTTGGGTAAAGCAGGATTCTTGTCGGCTGTATCGATGTGATCTTCACTGGTGACAACAGCGATCGCTCGTAAGCCTTGACGCGCATATTGTTTTGCCTCCTCCTGCATTTCAGGATTGGTGAGCAAAATTTCAGGCGCACCCACCATAATTGTCGTGCCGATATCAATGGCGATCGCTCCCCATTTGCGACTAGAACTAAAGGGAATCTCACTGACAAATTGCGACTGCGATCGGGGCTTGTCAGTAAAAGCAGCCATCGCTTTGGCGCTACTATTCTGAGTTCCCATGAGGTTTGTGTAGAGCGCAATTAATTCGCGTAGTGAATCTTCATCGGTATCGCCTAATGGGACAATCGATTTGACTATCAGTTTATTTTGAGTGAGCGTTCCTGTTTTATCAGTGCATAAAATCCTGACGCTATTCATCGAATCGACAGCATTAATTTTTTGAATCAACGTGCGTTTTTTACTGATTTCCACTGCGCCGATCGCAAAGGCAACACTAATGGAAAGAATTAAGCCTGCGGGAACAAAACTGTTAATGATCACCGAGGCATAACGAATCGTATCGACAACGGTACGCCCTGAATTGAGGCTAGAAACTACATGCAAAAACGCCGCGACAATCAGCACTAGCACTAAAATTTCGACTAAGACATCAATTTTTTTCTGTAAAGGTGTAAATACGCGCTTATAAACTCGCGATGATTGGGATAACTTCACAGCATAGCTTTCATTGCCAATTTTATCGGCGCGAAATACACAGCTTCCTGCTAAACAAAAGGAACCCGACAGAACTATATCGTCAATCTGTTTTGCCACGGGATCGGATTCTCCCGTTAGCAGTGATTCATCCATTTCCACATTTTGCGAAATCAAGACTGCTCCATCCACAGGAGCGCGATCGCCTGGGTTAATCTCAATCAGGTCATCACGCACCACCTCACCGACGTGAATCTCCTGCGATCGACCATCACGGCGCACTTTTACTTTCTGTACTGACAACAGCGCAAGTTTATCTAAGGTCAACTTTGCTTGAATTTCTTGGACAACCCCCACCAAAATATTCATAAACACGGAAAACCCTGAAAAAATCGCATCGGTAAATTGTCCGAGCGCTGTCAGCAGGATTAACACCACCCCAAAAGTAACGTTAAATAATGTAAAAACGTTTTCTTGGAAAATATCTTTATAAGTACGACTAGAGCGCATGACCACGACATTAAGATCGCCACGTTGTTTTCGCTCTAAAACTTCAGCTTCACTGAGTCCTATTTCTGGATTTATTTCTTGGGTATTGACCGAGGCGATCGCAGGTATGTCGGTCGTATTTGCTGATGTAGGTTGAAGCATAAATACATGGTGGTCATTTTAGTATTGCAGTATAGGACTTCTGACATGATATAGATAGCAATCAAGATTAAAATTTACTCCAAATGATTACTCTGAAAATAAATGGTGACGATCGCTTATGCGATGCTCACTTGACCATGACCGAACTACTCGAATTTTTGGGACTGAACCCGCGTTTGTTAGCCGTCGAATATAACGGCGAGATTTTACATCGTCAATTGTGGGAAAAAACTAAGATTCAAGAAGGCGATCGCTTAGAAATTGTCACCATTGTTGGTGGCGGATAACGATCTACTGTCTACTGGTTTCATTGATTTGCCATTGTCCTAAAGCTTCATTCCAAATTAAATTCATTCGCAGTCTTTCGGGGAAAGTCGCGTTACCTTTTTGGTAGGTGAGATCAACATCAACGATCGCATTGTTGTCTTTGATAGTGACAATCTGAGAATTATTCACAGAAACTTTATCAACAGTGCGCCAGTATCCAGTGAAACTATCATAACCAGCAGGTTTACCAGTTTGAAATGTTGGCGTGAGGTTTTGCCATGCGATCGTTGATCAGGTTGTAATAGTCGCGGACAGATTGGTCTGGAGATGGTTTGACGATGGTTTTCGTGGGCGTAGGTGTAACTGTTGGGGTTGGTGTAACAGTGGGAGTGGGTGTAGCTGAAACTGTAGGAGTTGGTTTAATGGTTGGAGTTGATGTAACTGTGGGAGTTGGTGTGGGATTCTCTGGTAAATCACTCCCCGTCACTCTTTGAACTTGATCTTTGACATTAAGGCTGGCGAAAGCGCAATAGGCATCTTCAATATATTTTCGATGTTCTTGAAGTTTAATTTTGCATTTCTCAACATCTTCAAATTTAGAAGTATATACCTGCTGATATTGAGCATTACCAAGATTTGGGTAATCGGGAATCCAAAACTGCCCTGCGTCATTGTACCCCTGCTCTTTTAATTTTTTAACCCTACGACTCGCTGCCTCTAAGTCTTGATAGGCTGAATCAGCGAGAAAATAGAATGGAACTTTAGCGGCTGGTTGACTAAAAAGTTTATTCCATAGAGTTCCGATTCCACCATTTTGAGAAACAACTACCCCTAAAGCGATCGCAGCCCCAACTACTCCACCAACCATCATGATGCCTAGTAACTGACCGAAAAATTGCTTTTTCGGGGTTTGTGAAGACTGATAGACATAAACTGATTCATTTTCATTCGCGGGTGGGGTATATCCCCTAGGAGTTACCGCTACAGTCTGCATATTCGACATGGGTGAAGGGAGCGGCGGCGAGGGAATGATTGGGATGGCGGGAATTGGGGGTGCGGTCGTATTTGCTTGCATTACCGCCAGCATTTCCTTTGCCGAGTTGTAGCGATCGCGGGGATCGAATTGCAGAACCTTGGCAAAGATCGCTTTTAAATCCTCACTAATCCCTAAAACTTGACTCTGCCAGAGAATCTCTCCTGTTTGCGAATCAGTACCTAATTGTTGCGGATACTGCCCTGTGAGCGCAAAAATAGCAGTTAGAGCCAGACTGTAGAGATCACTCGCAAAAAATGGTCGCCCCGCCGCCTGTTCTGAAGCCATGAAGCCTGGAGTACCGATGACGATTGAATGCGCTTGTTGAGAAGAGTTACGGATCGTGCTGACGTTGAGAGTTTCTTTAACTGCCCCAAAGTCGATTAGTACTGGTTCTCCATTACGCAAAATAATATTGTCGGGCTTGATATCACGATGGATAATACCGCGCTCATGCACATAGACCAAGATCTCAAGGACGCTAATCATTAACTTTCTGACAGCATCTTCTTTCCATTTGCCATTACCTTCTATTTCTTGCGTCAAGGTTAAGCCATCAATCCATTCTTGGACTAAATAGAATAACCCGTTTTCCGTAAAATTAGCATAGAGCTTAGGGATGTAGCGACTTTCTTCGCCCAAAGCTTCTAAAACTGCGGCTTCGCGGTGAAAGCGTTGTTGCAATAGCTCATACATCTGGGAATTGTCGGCAACTGGTTTAAGTTGCTTAATCACACATCGCCGTTTAGAGGGCATTTTGGTGTCTTCCGCCAAATAGGTTTCACCAAATCCACCACTACCTAATACGCTAGTGACACGATAGCGGTTATCTAAAAGGTTTGACATCATGAGTTTATTTTAATCGCTACTTGCGATCGTACAGCATACAGAGCCTTGCGCTGACTTAAGTCCCAAGAAAATCTTTAAAAACCTTGCTGCGCGAACCTTTAAAAAATTTGCTTGTATCCCTATAAAGCTTCAATATGCTGTGAGGAAGTATTTAGTTACAAACTCTGTGCTAGGATAAATATAAGGAATAGGACATATCTTAGGTTTAGTAATAGCTTGCAAGCAATTTAAGCTGGGGAATGCTCGATTCTTCTCTTTTTTCTCAAGATAAGGAGTTCTCTACTGAACAAGAGAACTTCTTATCTTTTTTTGCGGATCTATGTAGCGATCGCCTTGATGTCGGATCTAGCAAGGTCAGAGGTAGATATTTAAGTCTTTCGACATTCAGGCAACCGTCGCCACGCCTGTTCCCTCTGACTTTGACCCTAGCCTTGGTGTCGCTTAATCCGTGATTGTGATTTTTAAGTAATTCCCTGCAATGATTGAATTGCCTGTTGTGTTCTTCTAATCCACTCAGCATCACGGTTTTCTTCATACAGCTTCAACGCTTCTTGGTAAGACCGAATCGCATTACTAACTTCACCCTTGAGTGTATACAAAGCACCCAATCCAAAATAAGCCTTGGCAAACTTGGGATTTAAAGATAGAGCTTGGAAGTAGGCATTTTGAGCTTCGCCGAGCTTGCCGCGATCAGCATAGGCTAGCCCCAGACTGGTATAGTCTATCCAAACTTCATCTTTACCGATCGCAATCGTTTGTTGAAAAGCGGCGATCGCTTGCTCACTATCACCTTGAGTTCGCAACAGATTGCCAAGATTACTATAAGCAACGGCATTTTTAGGATCAAGGGCGATCGCTCGACGGAAGGCATTAATAGCTTCGATGTTCCGATTTTGGTCAGACAGCACCCGACCTAGATTATTAAAGGCGGCGGTATAGTTGGGATTAAGCGAAATTGACTGCTCATAGGCA
The DNA here is from genome assembly GCA_044355035.1 of Pseudanabaena sp. Lineage (GTDB taxonomy): Bacteria > Cyanobacteriota > Cyanobacteriia > Pseudanabaenales > Pseudanabaenaceae > Pseudanabaena. Next base: position 30,698 of record JBIKYX010000019.1, read on the forward strand.
GCGATCGCCCCAGCCAAATCCCCTTGACGGCGCAGGGCTAAACCCAAACCATTGAAAGTACTCGCGACCTTGGGATTGAGTTCCGTACTCCGTTTAAAGGCGGCGGCGGCTTCAGGGCTGTTTTCTTCACGCAATAAGGCATTACCTAGTGCGGCGTAAATATCGGCATTGCGGGGATCTTGCTCGATCGCCTTCCGAAAAGTATCGATCGTATTTTGGCGATCACCCGATTGGTTATAAGCCAAGCCCAGATTGTAATAAACGTTGGGAAAATTAGGATCGATCTGTATTACCTGTTTGTAAGCAGCGATCGCCCCCGTATAGTCTTGATCTTCATATAAAGAAATCCCCATCGCAAAATGGGCTACGGCGTACTGAGGTGCAAGTTCGATCGCTTTACGGTAGGCAATAATTGCTTCTGCACGATTGCCTTGACGGCGTAAAGCTGTACCTAAACCATTATGAGCAAGAGCATATTTAGGATCGTACTCGATCGCTTTCCGAAACGAAGCTACTGCGTTTTCGAGATTACCCCTCTGTTCATAGGCTAAGCCCAAATTGTAATAGGCAGGGGCAAGGTTAGTATTAGGTTTACTAAATCTGATGAATTCGCTATAGGCGGCGATCGCGCCATTGGCATCGCCTTTTTGATATAGGGCTATTCCCAATCCGTAGTAGGCGGGAGTGTAGTTTTTATCGAGAGCGATCGCTTGACGATGTGCCTCAATTGCGCCTTGGATATCTCCCTTTTGGCGCAAGGCGACACCTAAACCATAATAGGCGGGTACAAATTCGGGACTAGCGGCGATCGCTTGGCGATACAAAGTCAAAGCGCGGTCAATTTGATTTTGCTCCCTCAGAGAATTAGCTCTTTCCACCAACTTGATGGGTGTGTTTGCGAGAGAATCAACCTGCGTAAGGATTGGGGTAGATTGTCTGTTTGAGTTACTCGTTTGAGCTAAGGCGATCGCTGCAAAGTTAGGCGCGAGATTACAAATCAGAGGGACAAGCCCTAATATTGCGATCTTCGTAGTTGCGGTTTTGATCATGGTTCCATAGTGAAGATAACTAATACTGATAGCCGATGACTATCATTTATAAAAGCATTTACAAAAATTTCGTCTTAATCCTTCGCACCACATCAATGACTCTATCAAGGAAAATTACCAAATGGTATATAAACTAATTATTTCAGCTATTTATCTCATAAAAATAGCGCTTTGCGCTAAACACAAAACCAGAAAAAAGCGCCGCTTTTTTATTCCATGCCAGAGCATTCTTACTTGACTAATTGACGCGCAATATACCAAGCCAATACACCCGTGACTAAGGCGATCGCACTCAGCCCAAAAATTACTTGCTGCAATCCGAAATAAGATTCCGCAATTCCCGCTAAGGACAAGGGCAAACTCAAAGCAATATTTACAGCATTATTTTGTAGACCGAAGACCTTACCGCGTACATCCTCAGGGGTTTCTTCTTGAATCACCGTCTGCATCGGAATCACGCATAAGCCTGCAAATATGCCTGTCCCTGCGATCGCAATTAGTCCCAATCCAAAGCGATCGCTAAATACTGCCAACATCCCCAAAAATACACACATTCCCAAGGAGCCAATTAAAGCGAGGGTTTGACGACTACAGCGATCGCCTAATTTGGCGACCACACCCGCACCGATCGCCATTCCCAAGCTTGCCACAGCTAATAAAAAGCCAAATTGTTCCGACTTAATTTCGGGCATCACTTCCGCTAGCCGTACCGCTAAAACCGTTAGGGCGGCAATAATTGAAAAAGTGCAAATTAATTGAATCAGCGCTGATAGAGAAGTTTTTTTGTTATTTAAATATTGCAAGCCTTCTTTGATGTCATTCCAAAGATGAAAACTATCGCGGTGTAAGTCTTCTTTGGTTTCACCTGTTTTTAGCAAAAGCAAAATTAGCCCCGCAATCAAATAACTGCCACCCACCAAAATCTCTTGACCGACATTATGCCAAAGATGATCGGATAGAGCCAAAAGCGGTTCACCAAGCGCAAACCCTAAAATTAAAGCCGCCATAATCGTCGTTGTATAGAGCGAATTGGCAGCTAATAATTTGGGCTTCTCAACGACAAGGGTAATCGCTGACTGTTCCGCAGGCGTAAAAAACTGCGTGAAGGTAGAAACCAGAAACGTAATACACAATAATCCCCAAAATCCAGTCGGTGCGCCCCAAGGCAAAAAGCTTTTTTTCGTCACCCAAAGCAACAAGGGAATGCTCAGGACTAAGATGCCCCGCAGGATATTTGAACTAACTAAAACTGTTTTTTTATTCCAGCGATCGACATACACCCCAGCGATCGACCCAAACAAAATCGCAGGAATTGTAAATGACACCATGACTGCGGAGACCCATCCGCTAATCGTTTCGCCCTTATTCTGAAATTGTGTAGAAACGATCGCAATTACCAATACCAAAAAAATCTTGTCAGCAATCTGTGAAAAAACCTGTCCACTCCAAAGCGATAAAAAATTCGGATTCCGTAGAACAGACTTAGAATCACTTTCTACTTTCAGTTCCGCAATAGCTTCAGGGGCAAGTGGGACATGATGTGGGTCTTCGGGTAGATTTGGTGTCGGTGGATCGAATAAATGGGTCATATATTAAAAAAACAGTTGTCAATCAAAGCCGATGACTGGATTGGTCTATCAAAATGATACTGTGCATAGGCTCGTAACAACCTTTCGACTGCCATCCAATCTGATGTGGGTACTTCTAATATATTATCGGTCAAATCAATTTGTGGAAGCGCTTGCATGGCAAGAATTTCCGAGCCACTGAGGTAGTGACTAATACGGTTATGCATGGCTTCACCACCGATCGCTAGATGATGATCACGATGGCGATCAGTATCATCATCATCGGTATTATGGCGATCGCTATTCGGATTACCGTCACTCACAAGATCGGTTATACCAAGCTTATTTACAGCAAGATTATTTGCACCAAATTCACTCATACCAAACTCACTCATACCAAGCTCACCCATATCCAGATTAATCACGCCGCCGCCGACAATACTAAATCCCGCCTTCCACCTTGAAATTTCATAATTAGCAACAACTGGGCTTTGGGTGATACAGCAATTATGGACTTGGGGCGCAAATCCTGCGATCGCTAGCAAATGATATGTACCATGCACTAAATATGCCAAAACATTCTGGTTAGCCGCCGCTTGAATCCGATTAAGATGCTCGACCAGCACTAAAAACAAATCCTCTTGTGGTTGAGATGACAGGGCTTGCATCAGCGCCAGTTCGGACAAATATTGGGCGGCGGTAAGTTTGGCTAAAGTCTGCCCTAAACCGACAAAGGATTGGATGACTTCGGCATTTTTAATCCGATCCATATTCCGCCCCACCGAAATTTGCAAATCATTAACCACAAATAAACCCGATCGCCCTGCCATTGCCGAACGATGCTTTCGCGCTCCTGCCGCCACAGCACGGATCAAGCCATGCTCTTTGGTGAGGATTGTCAAGAGGCGATCGTTTTCACCCAAGGGCATTCCCTTGAGATTAATCCCTGTGGCTCGATATTCTTTAGGCAAGTGGATCGTTTCCTAATCTAAAATTACTACTGGTTAACATTGTGGCGCAACCATAATTCTAGACCTAGCTTAAAATCAAATCTAATACATAACTAATATATAACTTTCTCTGTGGAAATAATGAATTCCCAAAAGCGCGGTTTAAATGAAGTTTTAAATCGCATTACCAATAAACTCCAACAAGACTCAGTGGTTAATGACACACTCCGTGAAATCCGAACTTTTCTGAATGTGGATCGGGTGGTTTTGTATTATTTCTATTCACAATGGAAAGGTCAAGTTACCTTTGAATCGATTACCGATGAAAAATTTTCGATAATCTGTTCAACGGGTGCTGATGATTGCTTCAATCTCGAATATGCGGCTCTATACTTGGCGGGTCGGATTAAAGCTGTTGATAATATCGAAACGGCTGAACTAAGTGATTGTCATCGAGATTTTTTAAGGAGCTTACAAGTTCAATCGAATCTGGTTGCGCCAGTTTTAAGTAAGGGGAATTTGTGGGGGTTGTTAGTTGCTCACCATTGTCAAAATGTAAGACCTTGGCTGTCTACGGATATTGACTATATCCGCCAATACTCGATTAGTTTAGGGGCTTCTCCATCGATCGCTAATGCAGATCTTGCTTGAGATATCCGATAACATTTTTGTTGAATAACTTTGCACTTAACATCGCACTTAACTTTGCACTTAGCACCTCTCTTTCGCTCTTTCATAAGCCAAATCATGCTCAGCAAAGCTAATCACTTGCACCCGTTTTGGCGTAGGTGACTCATACACCCGATACACCAAACGAAAGCAAACACCGTTATAGTCAATCTCCAAAGCCCGATAATGCTTTAAATCGCCCCGCAAATCATGGCTAGACACTCCCTGCGTTTGCACGGGATCGATCGCCAAGACAAACTGATATTTAGCAAGATCATTCTGTAGAAACTCAGGCAACAGAGGTAAATCTTCAACACCCACTAGCGGATGCAATGTAACCCTATACTTCTGCTTTTTTGTAACCACGCTTCACCAACCATTCATTTAAAGCCTCTTCATCGATCTCATCATCTTCATGGACAACCGTGATCCATTGGGATTCGTCATCCTCATCCGCTAAACGGGCGATCGCCTTTGCCTCTGCTGACTGGGGCGCAAGCTCCACACCTAACGCTTGATAAATCTGCCATTTCTGTTCCTTGGGCAAAGTTTGAATCAGCGTTAGCAAATTAGCAAATGACACTTGAGCATTAATAGACAACAAAGCCGACTCATGCGACGGTTCAGATACTTGTTCAATCACTTGCTCAATCACAAGAGCATCAACTTGTTCAGTTTGTTCAGTACTAACGGGCTTTTCAATTACTTGCATAGATTTAACACTCCAATAATTGCTCTCACTCTCGCACCTCAGCCGCTATAAAAGATTCTAGCTTGAGCCGTCCCGTTGTTATCTTTGGATTTGTTTTGATAGTTATTGGCGATCACTATTGGCAACTCATAAAGATCAATGACATGATCTCTAAACCATGTTTTAGTATCAAATATCGCGAGTGTATAAACCTCTCCCGCTAAGCATTCAAAGGTCTTAGAGTCCCAAAAATCGCGGGCGTTTAGTTTGTCCTATAGGGTTGATTGACGAAATGAGTTCAGAGACTTGTTTTGATGATATTTGCGATCGCTAGCATCGGGTGTGTAATCCGTAAAAGCTTCTCCCAAAAATAGTTTAGAGTCATTTGTTTTAAAAACGTAATGCGTAAACTGGAGCATCAGTGATCGCTATTTCAATCGGGATATTTTAACTTGAAAATTTAAGCTAATATTGTTCCAATTCCTGACGCGAAGATATTGTCTCCGCTTGTCCTATGGTGTTAATTTACGGGACGGGAATCGCAAGGGGTAAAAAGCGATCGCATTTCACCTGCTTTTTTTGATTTTGGCTTAAATGAAAAATACACTGGAAATATTGGGTATTTAAATTATTTTTTTGGTTGATGAGTCTGTGGCTAAAGTATGCAAAATTTAAAAGTTAAATTAATGATATATTTCTGGAAAAGCGTTGCATTTTCTTAACTTTAGGATTTAATTGCATGACTCTCACTACTCTTTTTCCCCAGTGTCAAGATTTACAGGCCCAAGTTGAAGCGATTTTACAACTTTTGCAACAGGAGCCAACCCTGCGATCGCAGCAGGATGGTAGCGTGGTGCAGTCTTCTTTAAGAAAGGCGATCGCGCCGACTTTTGAGATTGTGTTTGCGGGGGCTTTTAGTGCGGGTAAATCGATGTTGATTAACGCGCTTTTAGAACGGGAATTGCTTTATAGCGCAGAGGGACATGCGACGGGGACAGAATGCAAAATCGCCTTTGCCAAAACTGGTGAAGAGCGGGTTGTGTTGACTTTCCTTAGTGAAGTGGAAGTCCGCGAGCAGGTGCAAGCACTTGCTCAGTTGATTGGACAGATAGCACCGATGAATATCAATCAACCTGAAGCCCTCAAACAATTGCAAACTATGGCTCTTAGTGTAATTGAGCAAGAAGGTGGTAAGAGCAAATCCAAACGAGCTAAAGATGCTGATGCCTTGAATCTATTGCTGGAAGGGTTTACGAATAACCGCGATCGCATTAGTTCGGTTGCCAATGCCACCTATTCGATGGAACAGTTTGGGTTTGATAATCTCAAAAAAGCGGCGGACTATGCGCGTCGTGGAGCTAATAGTGCGGTTTTGAAACGAGTGGAATATTATTGTCATCATCCACTTTTAGAAGATGGCAATATAATTATCGATACCCCTGGGATTGATGCACCTGTCAAAAAAGATGCGGCGTTGACCTTTGACAAGATTCAGAATCCCGATACTTCGGCGGTGGTGTTTGTCTTGAAAACGGCGGCAACTGGGGAGATGACATCGGAAGAGACAGAACTGAGTGAAAAGATGCAAGCTAACGCAGGAATCCGCGATCGCGTTTTCTATGTATTCAATCGCATTGATGAGACTTGGACTAATGACCAGTTGCGCGATCGCCTCCAAAATACAATCAATACTCAATTCCGCAATAGCTCGAAAATCTATAAAACTAGTGGTTTGCTTGGCTTCTACGGCAGTCAGATTAAAAACACCAGTTCAGGCGATCGCTTTGGTTTAGATTCTGTATTTGCTGAAACTGTTAAATCAGTGGGCGGTCAGGAAGGAACACCGCAGTTTGTGAATGAATTCAATAGCTATTGTCTGGTGTCTGGCAAGCTGGATATTACTAAATTCCCTATTCCTTACAGCGTTTTAGAAACGAATGTGAAGAATGAGAAGTATGTACGATTACTCAGTGGTTTGGGAACGGGGCTAATCGATCACCTGATTAAGGATAGTGGCATTGAGGAGTTTCGCACGGCGATTACGCGCTATCTGACCGAGGAGAAGCGTCCTTTATTGTTTGCCGATCTTGCGGATGACTTGCAACCGATTTGCATTGCCCTGCGTCAATCTTATCTGGAAGCTTGGCTGCAACTCGAAAGTCAACCGCGTGATATTGATGCGATCAAGTCGCAGGAGTTACAAAAACTCAGTCGCGCTCTCAAACAAATTGGCGATCGCCTTTACGAAGATATTGCTAAAGAAGTGAATGTTGCGGTGGCAAGCGATCACAACGAGTTTTTAGAAGCTGACTATTTGAAGCTCAAAACCAAGATGGTGCGGCGTTTAGATGAGTTGATTGTCAGTTTTTCCGTGGCGATGGTTCATCAACGCGCTCAAGCTAGTCACCGCCGTAATTCCGTCGTTCCTGTGATGGGGATTTTGACAGAAGGATTCTATTTCTTGGCTAATGAGTTAGAGGATGTTTTGGTAGAATGCTCGAAAGAGATTGTTACCAATTTCTTCCAAAATTTGATTGAGAAAATCAAAAAGACTGATTATTATCTAGAACTATATCGCTTGCTTGGTAACGATGGCGGCACGGAGAGCTATTTACACAGTGTCATGTTGGAGGCTTCTGATGCGTTGGTGAATGAAGCTAAAGTGGAATGCGATCGCTATGTGCGCGAACGTCCAACATTTTATGCGGAAGGAACAGCAGGATTTTGGCAACTGCAACAAACTTTATTCCAAGCCTGTCGCGGCTATGATTACCAAAGTATGATTGAGTCGGAGCCAGCAATTCGTCAACTTCTGAAACTAGATTTTGAATTCAAAGTCAAGGACACAGTACTTCGCACTTTCCGCCAGTCAATCAATCAAACTCTGAATACGCATTTACTAGCGGGTGCGGCGAAACAAGGCGATGAGATTTTGCAGCAGTACGATCGCGCTCGTGCCTATCTTGCTCAAACCCTTGAGAAAGAAGCTCAATCTAAAATTGATAATAATCGCCGTTTGCAGGGTGACATCAAGCAAAATATTGATGCTTATAATGCCGCAGTTTCTAACATTAATGCTTGTTTAGAAGCAATGCAATTGTCTCGCAAGAAGTTGCCAGTTATCAGCGAATCTGATTTGTCGGTTGTTTCGCCAACTGTAGCGATCGATGTCATTGATGCTGAATCTGTTGTTATTGATGAAGCGATCGATTCAGAAAATTAAAACTAATTTCAGTTTAGGGATTATTATGTTAAGCAGTAAATTATTGTTTGATATAATAATTCCTAATCTAGGAAGATAGAAGATAGATTTATGAGTTTCCAAAATATCATTACTATTGAACCAGACAAGCGTGGCGGAAAACCTTGTATTCGCCGAATGCGGATTACTTTCTACGATGTATTGGGATGGTTAGCGGCTGGTATGTCACAAGATGAGATTTTAGATGATTTTCCAGAATTGACAAAAGAAGATATTAGAGCTTGCAGAATTTGAGCCGTAAACTTGTAGCAAGATTGCAAGATTTATATCCTAATTCTAGTCATGTCCAGTTTCATGAATTAGCAGAAGTTACTAATAGTCTTACCATTTAACATTGCTGATTCAAACTACTAGTTGCATAAAAAATTGAAGTCGTAAAACAAAAATTGATGCTTGCAAATATAAACTTCAGCATGTAAAATCTAGTTTAGCCAATTATTTTAGGGGGAAAATATAAATATGGAAGAAAAAAGAATATCTTTGTTCGACGCTAGCATTCGAGATGAAGATGTAATGGCTTTTGGTGATGTAGTTTACAAAGTAGCAAAAATTAGAAGTATTTTCGAGAATTTGCTTGTATTAACTTATCCAGAGATTTCCCCTTATTTGAATGAGCAACAAGCCCATAAATTTGGGCTAGCTAATGCTGATAATTCCATGTCAGATATTTATTCAGGGAATTATTATGACTTTAAGTATTTGAAACTAGGCAGTTCAGATTGGACGAAGGGGAAATTAAAAATATATCTGAGTATTTTTTTATATAGTAAAGAGTCTGATCTGAGAGAACAATTTACATCTGGATGCTACTACTCAAATATTTTTTTAGATGATAGTGACATTATTTCTTTAAAGGAAGATTGTCTATATAAAGTGAAACCAATCAAAGCGATTTTTAGAGCTATAGCGTCAAATGACAGAGTTGTTTCTAACATTGTAAAACAATTGGCGAAAACAGTTGTTGAGTTTCAAAATCATAATTTATTCTTAACTGGAAAGCAATGAGCTTCTGAAATTGGGGTCTTCAAGTTGGGAACCACTCATTTTTGGGATTCAGTTTACAATTGATGTAATAGAAGACGTGCCTACGGTTGAAAACACCATTCTTTCAGACGAAATAGGCTCACCGTTAGATGAAATTCGGAGAATCTCAGAATTATAGGATTGGCAATCTTTCGCCCCAATAATGAAAATATAAGCCATAGGAAAAATTATAATTTATGATAGACAAAACACCGCGTATTAACATCCCTTCCGAAGCCAGAAAATTTGTCTTTGAACGTAATAACTATCAATGTCAAAGTTGCCATAAAATCGACCTCACAGCCCAAAAGCTGCAAGTCGATCATATTATTCCCAAAGCAAAAGGCGGCAGTGATGATTTTAGTAACTTGCAAACTCTTTGCGCTAAATGTAACCGCCAAAAGAGCGACAAACTTGATCCTCGTTTTCGGAGACTATATAGTGATTAACTAAACTTTTGTCGATGCATTAAATTCCACTATTCCAAACACAACAAATTAAACACGTCATCCACTGTTTTCTTTTTTGCGCCTTTATTCTTGAGCCGAACACGCTCTCCTTTTAATGCCGCAGTTTCTAACATTAACGCTTGTTTAGAAGCGATGCAATTGTCTCGTAAGAAGTTGTCAGTTATCAGCGAATCTGATTTGTCGGTTGGGCAAACTGTAGCGATCAATGTCATTGATGCTGATTTGCGCTGATACGGTACAAATCCTTTGCATTTTTAAAGTTGCTTGGGGAAAGTTCCACAAGTCTGATAAAATTGGTGAGTGTAATTGGTACTAGATTTTACAGCACTTAGCGCTCTAGTAACAATTTTAGCGAACTATCCTTAGCAAACATCTCCGAAATATGCGTCTATCTCAAATGCTTTGGGTCACTCTCCGCGAAGATCCCGCCGAAGCAGAACTCACAAGTCACAAACTACTACTCCGTGCAGGTTATATAAGGCGCGTGGGTTCAGGCTTGTATGTTTACCTGCCGCTTATGTGGCGAGTTTTGCAGAAGATTTCGGCGATCGTGCGCGAAGAGATGAATAAGACAGGGGCGCAAGAATGTTTGCTGACACAACTGCAACCTGCGGAACTATGGCAAGAGTCAGGACGTTGGGATACCTATACCAAAGCCGAAGGGATCATGTTTGCCCTCACCGATCGCGCTGGTCGTGAAGTCGGTCTAGGTCCAACCCATGAAGAAATTATTACAGCGATCGCTAGAGACACAATTCGTTCCTATCGCCAATTGCCACAGCATTTATATCAAATCCAAACCAAGTTCCGCGATGAGATTCGTCCTAGATTTGGCTTGATGCGCGGGCGCGAATTTATCATGAAGGATGGTTATTCATTCCACAGCACCGAGGAAAGCCTCAAAGAAACCTACTACGCGATGGATCGCGCCTATCGGAATATGTTCGATCGCTGTGGTTTGAAATTCCGTGCCGTGGAAGCTGACTCAGGGGCGATCGGTGGTTCAGGTTCGCAAGAATTTATGGTACTAGCGGATGCTGGTGAAGATGATATTCTCTTTACCGAAGATAGTAGCTATGCCGCTAATGTCGAAAAAGCTGTATCCCTTCCACCCGATGCAGTTCCTTCCCATTTTGATAAATATGAGAAAGTTCATACACCCAAGAAAGGAACCATTGAAACTGTTTGCAAGCTGTTAAAATGCAATCCTACCCAAGTAGTGAAACAGGTTCTCTATCAAGTTGTCTATGATAACGGGACAACAGTTTTAGTGCTAGTCAGTATTCGTGGCGATCGCGATGTCAACGAAGTCAAATTACAAAACGAACTGACGAAGGTAGCCGCTAATTACGGTGGTAAGGCAATTATCAATCTCCAAGTTGCCGATGCAGAATCTCAACAAAAATGGGCGCATTCTCAATTGCCTCTGGGCTTCATTTCCCCTAGTCTTGAAGACTCTTACATTGATCCAACTTCATCGGTTACATCAAAATTCCTACGTTTAGCCGATCGCACCGTTGCTGAGTTAACCAACTTTGTCACTGGTGCAGATGAGGCTGATTATCACGTTGTTGGTGCAAATTGGGGTAAAGAATTCACCTTGCCGACCGTGGTCAATCTCGATAAAGTCAAAGCAGGCGATCGCGCTGTCCATGATCCTTCGCAAATCCTGCAAACCGCGAGAGGCATCGAAGTCGGTCACATCTTCCAATTGGGAACTAAATATTCGCAAGCAATGAAAGCTACTTTCACCAACGAGCAAGGCGAAGAACTGCCATTGGTTATGGGTTGTTACGGTCTAGGTGTATCGCGTCTCGCCCAAGCCGCCGTTGAACAGTCCCACGACAAAGATGGCATCATCTGGAATAAAGCGATCGCGCCATATCATGTGATTGTCACCGTTCCCAATGTTGGCGATGCTAAACAAATGGAAGTTGGCGAAAAACTTTATGCAGAACTTAATGCTGCTAAGATTGAAGTATTGCTAGACGATCGCGATGAACGCGCTGGTGTGAAGTTTAAGGATGCCGATCTTGTTGGTATTCCTTATCGTGTGGTCACGGGCAAAGCGATCGCTGATGGCAAAGTGGAAATCGTAAATCGGGCTACGAAGGTAGCGACATTAGTGGCGATCGAGTCAGTAGTTGAATATATACAAAACGAACTGAGCTAACTGATGTTGCGTGGAAGTTTCCTATAGCAAAACTTTTCAAACAGTTTTTAGGGGAGCTATACATCTAATTCAAGGATTAAACCGATATCTACTAGTTAAAAAATCTAACCTCAGTTTCAAGATCATCAATTGGAGTTAAAAAATCAAATGTATTAGCGCCCACTTTCTGTGAAAGAGTACGCATAATCATATTCGCGTTGTCGTAAGGACCAGCAATAAAACATGGCTTGCCGTCACGCCCAAACTCAATATCGGTTTGACCACTCCATTCACCAAGATGTTCTCTAGCCAAAGCAAAGTCGGCATGGGGTTTTAGCCCCAGTGAGTCAGCATATGCTACAGCGCCGAACACGATGTCTTGAGCTTGCTTTAGGGTGATTTCTGCATATCCGTCAGGATACATATGGTAAATATTGCGTAAAAATGCTTCGTACTTTGTGCGATCCATCTGTCTGGGAGGGATCGCATCTTTCACACCTAAGCACCAGTAATCGACAAGATATGTGCAGACCCGAAAACGATTAGACACATATCTAGCGACAAAGACCGTGCCTAACCCCCTAGAATCTGAATCTATATTGTCCTCATTTGTATTGTCAAAACCAACCAATTCCTGTGATTCTAAGCGTAACAGCTTCTCGATACAGCCTACATTGGCGAAACATTTGAAGATCGGTGCTAGTTCACCTTTTTTATCTAGCTCTTGAGACAACTTCTCGGCTCGATTCTGAATAATCGCTGTGACTTCCGAAGGTCTTAGCCCCAACTTACGCGCTATTTGCTTTGGGGTTAGGTTTAAAGCTCGTAAATTAGCTACTTCTTGTTCTAGTTCTGGGTTCACAGATTTCACATTGGTAATTTGATTGAGATAGGACTTACACAAAAATGACCTGAAGCTCTTGTTTTACCATAAGTAACTGGTCGGAATTAAATATAAATGTGGAACGGGCATCTTGCCCGTCAACAGGCTAGAAGACTGTTCCACTATCTAACAATTAATTAAGCCCACTTACTTAAGGGCAATTCATGAATTGCCCTTATATTTAGATCTCAAAGCCTGTAGCAGCTTCTTCGATCGCCATTTTATGCATGATTTTAGCTAGTTCAGCCGCAACTTCGGGACGTGAAAACTCAGGCGGTGGACATTCGCCACGGCGGAGCATTTCACGAACTTTTGTACCCGATAAATGAACGCGCTCTTCAGGTAGACTGGCGCTAGTTTTGGTGGTTGCCATGCCCTGAGTGCGTTTGCAATAAAAAGCATGTTCAAACATCAAGGGAATGATGCCAAGTTCGCCCAATTCAAATTCATCGAAAATATGTTGAGCATCATAGGTTCCGTAATAGTCGCCGACACCTGCATGATCGCGACCAACGATAAAGTGAGTGCAACCATAATTTTTACGAATCAAGGCATGGAAAATTGCTTCACGGGGTCCCGCATAGCGCATCGCCGCAGGATTAATTGCCAAAGTCACCCGATCTAATGGAAAGTAATGCTCCAACATGATTTCATAGCAACGCATCCGTACATCGGCTGGCACATCATCACTTTTAGTTGCACCGACAAGGGGATGCAGAAACAAACCATCGACTATTTCTAAAGCACATTTCTGAATATATTCATGGGCGCGGTGGATTGGGTTGCGGGTTTGAAATCCGACAATAGTGCGCCAACCTTTTTCGATGAACAATTCACGCGAATCAACGGGATCAATCTGATAGGTGGGAAAAAGAGGATGGGAGCGGCGCTCTAATAACCAAACATCACCAGCCAGATAAACTTCACCCTGAGCATAAACAACTTTTACCCCTGGGTGGCGATCTTCGTTGGTGCGATAGACATGGAGAGCTTCTTTGAGTTTGTCGTACTTATATTTTTCGCTGAGTTCTAACACACCGATAAAAATACCATCGGGATCATTGAGACGAACAAGATTGCCAATGCTTAATGTGTCAGCAACTTCAGCCGTGACGGGTAGTGTAATGGGAATTGACCAAGGCAAGCCATTGGCAAGACGCATATTCAAAACTACAGATTCGTAGTCAGCTTTACCAAGAAAGCCAGTCAGTGGGCTGAATCCACCGATCGCAATTAGTTCAAGGTCAGACAGCGATCGCTCAGTCAACTGCACAACTGGCAAGTGGTCAGCTTTGCTATAAAAAACTTCTTTTTGGGCATCCGAGGCGATGCGATTAATCAGTTGACCACCATGCGGTGCAATGTTTTTGAGTTGTCGAGCCATGACGTTTAAGTTTAACTGGTTTTGATTAGAGATTAAGGTAACAAGCTTGGGGAGGATAGCTTGATTTGCAGAATTATTAAGTTAATGTTAACTTTTTTTGTCAACAAAATATCATTAATCAGTTTACTAACATTTTGCAACCAAGTTCATAAGGCTCTTGTACCTCTAAAGATTCTTGCTTTAGCTTGTTAAGCAAGATCAATCTATTCGGAGCAGTTTCTGGTCAGTTATAATGCCAAATAAGGATCTAGGAATTCACAATCATGGCAATCCGTCAACCACTCTACAGCAAAGAAGAGTTCGCTCAGCGAGGCGATCTAATTTATCAAACGAAAATACGCCCACAAGTCGAAGCAGGTAATCATGGCAAAATTGTAGCGATTGACATTGAAACTGGAGACTTTGAAGTTGATGTGCGTGAAATAGCTGCTTGCAATAAGCTTGAAGCCCGCCACCCAGACGCTCAAATCTGGATTGTTCGAGTTGGCTCTCGCCACGTTCGTCGATTTGGTGGAAAAACGAAGACAGCAATATGATTACAGGAACTGTTAATGCAGATTTTGAGGCGATTATCTCACTTTCGATATGTGACTCCGAAGGAAAAATTTACACACAAGATGCGATCGTTGACACAGGCTTTAACGGTTGGCTTTCATTGCCTCCAGACCTAATCGATCAGCTAAATCTAAAATGGAAAAGACGAGGACGCGCTATTCTTGGTGATGGTAGCGAATGCGTTTTTAATGTCTATGAAGCCATTGTAGTTTGGGATGGAAATTATCTGACTATCCCAATTGATGAAGCTGATTCAGAACCTCTAGTTGGAATGTCATTGATGGAGGGCTACCAACTCACCGTTCAAGTATTTGAAGAAGGCAACGTAGAAATCCGTAAAGTAAGTGCAGTTTTTAAGAATTTTGAATCGTATTAACAACACGGCGGCGGGTTTCGAGGATTTGACTGATCTCACGCGCAAAATTGGGCTGGCGATCGATCATTTGATTTACCGCCTCCGCCGAAATCATCATCACCTCTAGATCCTCCGCAGCCGTAACCGCGATCGGACTTGGCTCTCCTGAAAACAGAGTCATTTCACCAAAAAATTCGCCAGTTTTCACGGTTAATATTTCGTGAGTTACACCAGTAATATCTTGGACAGCGATCGCCGCACTGCCCGAAACCAAAATATAGAGAGCATTATTTTCTGTGCCTTGCTTAATTACCGTTTCCCCTGAGCCGAAATGTTGTAAACAAATTCCTGAATTGGATATATCGGGATCGACAGATTTATCGAGGGGGACAAAGGATGGAAGCGATTGGAGGCTTTCGGTAAACTTTTTCGAGGTTCCCTCAGCTTGAGAGGTGGGACCATGAAAGTTATAGACCGTACGAATCGGGAAGGGAATCGCTAGTCCGCTACGCTGCGCGGCATACCAAACACGACTCATAAAGCGATCGCGGATTTCTTCTAATTCACTATAGTCATCGATAAAAAATTTCACCTCATAGGTAATTGCTGAGTCGTCATAGGAAATTGTAAACACCTGTGGATCGGGATGTTTGAGAATTCCTTGAGTTTCTAAAGCCGTACTATGCAGAACATGTTTAACCAAGTTGGGAGGGCTTTTGTAAGAGAATCCCACTCGAATCCGTTCTGCATGAATCGGTTGAGGTTGGCTGAAATTACGAATGATTTCATTGCCAATTAGCTTGTGAGGGATGATTACCATTTCCCGTTCAAACGTAATTAGACGCACGGCTCGCCAATTTATATCAATCACCTGCCCCTGAATATCACCAACCTTCAGCCAATCGCCTACAGAAAAAGGACGTTCAAATAATAGGGCTATGCCAGACATGACGCTACCGAGAGTATCTTGGAGCGCTAAACCGATGACAATTGAACTTACACCCAGAGCGGTAACTAATCCTGCTAAATCAGCATTCCAAACCGTAGCTAAGACGATAGCGGTTCCGAGTAGTACTAAAAAGAGACGAAATAAATCAATTAATAATTTGGGAACTCTGGCTCGCCAAGTATCAGCTTTAGCTTGCTCAAAAATAATCGCATTCAATAATGAGAGGGAGGCATGGAGGACGCAGATCCAAAATAAAGTTTGAACTGCCTTTACGACCTCATCACTGGCTGGACGTTGCAGGACATACTGCACAAACAGCATGAAGGCAAACATCGGTAACACCAAATTTCGTACCACCTGCAAAGTAGCGGCGAGGGGGCGGCGGCGATGCTGCAAACGATAGATCACTTCACCGAGAATAATTACGGATAGAGCTAATCCGACAATTAAGGCGATCGCCCAAATCAACAACTGATTGGAATTAGCTTGTACCATAAGGCAATTTTTGGTAATTTATTTGATAATTTGTTTGATAATAATTGCATATCGTTTAATAATACGTAATAAATAATGCTTAATAAACTGTCTAATAAATAGAGAAAAAAGTGGAACATAGTCATGGTTGCCCAGCCGCAAAGAACAACATTCTTATCGCCAGAAGAGTATCTTGATTGGGAAGTCCAGCAAGAGGACAAGTTTGAATATGAGAATGGCAAAATTATCGCCATGACTGGCGGCACAATTCCCCACAGCCAAATTACAGCAAATTTCGCCGCCATCCTAATTCCTCACCTGCGCGGTAAAGGCTGTAAAACATCTGTCAGCGATGCCAAAGTACTGACAAAATCTCAGAAATACTATTATCCAGATCTGGTCGTTACTTGCGACGATCGCGATCGCCAATCTCGCGAATTTCTGCAATACCCCTGCTTAATTGCCGAAGTACTATCTCCTACTACCGAAGCCAGAGATCGAGGTATTAAACAACAGCACTATATGCAGATTGATACTCTGCAAACCTACCTGCTGATTAACTCAGAGCGACCCAGAGTCGAAATATTTCAAAGAGGCGATCGCACTTGGGAATATTTATCGATTGAGATTGATGAAGTTGAGATTGATGAAGTTGAGATTGATGGAATTGCGATTGATGAAATTGAGACGGCGATCGCCGATCCAGTGATTTCATTAACTAGACTTTCTCTGTCTTTCCCAATGTCAAGTCTTTACGAGAATGTTGATTTTTAGGGTTAACTCTTAAGGTTAACTTTTAGATCGTAACGGCACTGTGCTTTTTAATTGCCATGCTTTTAAAATATCCTTGCCATTTTCTACTTTGGCAGCTAGCGCCACAAATTCATAGAGGTCAGATAAACGATGGTAAATATCACCAGAAACCACGATCGCCCCTTCAGGACAGGCAGATTTTAAAGCACTGGCAATATTAATCGTGTCGCCCCAGACATCATAAATAAACTTATTTCGACCTACGATTCCTGCCACAATATCACCCGAATTAATGCCTAGACTAATATTTAACTGGAAACTGCGCTCTTGACTAAACCGTCGCACGATCGCTTGCATCTCGATCGCAAAGTCGATCGCCCTCTTGTCATGATCGAGATAGGGAATGGATAAACCGCATACCGCCATATAGCTATCACCGATAGTCTTAATTTTTTCCATGCCATAGCGTTCGGCAGTTTCATCAAAAATCGTTACCAGATCATTGAGAATGCTGACAATCTCATAGGCGGTCAGAGAATCCGACAATTTAGAAAAACCTGTTAAATCGGAAAATAACACGGTCACATTAGAAACACTTTCGGCAATATTCTTTTCGCCTTGTTTGAGACGTTTAGCGATCGCCGCAGGAAAGATGCTTAATAATAGCTGCTCATTTTCGCGATTTTTTTCTTCAACTAAATTTGTTTGATCGCGCAGACTCACCACCATCGCATTAAAGGAATGGGCAAGTTCCCCAAATTCATCCTTAGTATCCAAAGTGGCGATTTCATCCAATTGTCCAGACGCAACCTTGCGAGCGCTCTCGATCAATTGATTAATTGGCTTCACAAAAAACGAAGACATTGCCATAGCGAGGATAATCACTAGCAACATCAATAATGTCGCCGAAATCAATAATTGACGCTCAAAACCATAAATCGGGGCATAGGCTTCCGCTAAATCTATTTCCGAAAGAATTGCCCAATTCAATCCTTCTATTTTTAATGGTGCATAGGAACTCAGAACAGGGATATCCCGATAATCGCGAATAATTTCAATCCCTTGTTTACCCTTAATCGCTTCTTCCACAGCCTTAGTCCGCACTTTTTGTTCTAAGATTGAGGTTTTGTATTGGCGAATACGAGCGATCGTTTCTTTGTTTACGCCCAATGTCGTAAGGGTTTGCAGATAATCATCTGGGGTTTCCACCAAGAATCGCGATATTGATCGCATCAAAAAATCTTGCCCAACCAAATAGGTTTCTCCACTTTTACCCAAGCCATCATCTTCCCATTTACGATTACCTGTCATTACATTATTAATTTCATCGGCAGACACTTGAATTGCTAGAACACCAACGAATTTAGATTGGTTATTGGCATTATTAAAAATTGGTGCAGCAATAAACGCCGCAGGTGCGCCGTAGGAAGGAGCGTAGGATTCAAAGTCGATAATGCTAGCATAATCCTTCTGTTTAGAACGGCGCACCGAAGCAGCTAAACGCGCCAGATTACTATCGTTATAGGCTCCAGTTGTCAAATTAGTGGCAAAGTCCGTCTCTTTATAAACTGTATAAACGATATTTCCCTGTGGATCGATCAAGAACATATCATAATAGCCAAACTTCTCAATTATGTTCCGAAAGATTGGCTGATAACGTTCATGCACATTACTATATTCGCTGCCATCATTGGCTTTATCTAATAAATGCTTTTTGCCGATCGCATTAGAATTTGCCGCGATGTAGTGATATTGCAAATAATTACTAGCTGTTGATGCGGGTAAAAATGAATCAAGAACTGGAGAACCCTGCTCAGATTGGGCTAATTTAGGCAAAAACTCATTCTGATAATAAGCTTTAATTTTTTTAGCTGCCTCCTCTGGTAATTGGGCTGTCTCAAGCTGTTGATAAGCCTTAGTAAATTCGGCGATCGCCAAACTCATGGATGGATCATTACTCAGGATTTGAATATGATTGCGGGTGTTTTTAAAATAAGATTCGATCTGATAAGCCTTGGAAGCCCGCACACTGGTTAACTGATTAAAAGCGCGATCGGTCAAATTAGACTTACCGCTCTGATAACCAAGATAAGCAGTGACAACAATTGAACTACTGCTGACAGTTAGCAACATTACAATCAGCTTTGATTTGATACTGAGCCAGTTAAATTTAAACCATTGCATATAAAAATCAGTTATTTGCTTAAAGCTAAAAATAGTGCGAGTGCATATTCCCAGCTTTAAAATCAATATGTAAGAGCAACATATTTTAGATTGGCAATTAATAGCAAAGTGTTAGCATACAAACAGTTTGCTATTAATCATGAAATAGAATGCATGAAACTTATCGCTTTTGAAGAAGCGATCTCCTATACCGAAACTTTGCTTTCCCATCGGGATCTTGATGAGGCAATATTTGAATCGGAAATATCCGAACTTGTGCAGCTTTTCTGGAAAAATGGGGCTATGATGCCGAACAAAAACAAGCGATCGCCACTGTTTGTGAACTAAACTATGCGAACTGATACGATCTTCTACCAACTATTTCTCACCTTTGACACGCTACTGTTTGAACTACTTGGTCAACCATTGGCGAATGCCGAGCGCTACCAATTTACTTCTGTCGAAGTGAAAGAAAAATCTTTTCGATTTGATGGTATTTTTATTCCCGATCGCCTAGATCAACCGATCTATTTTGTGGAGGTACAATTTCAGGACAAGCCAGAATTTTATTGGGAATTTATCGCCGAAATCAACATTTATCTCAACCAATACAAGCCTCTTCAGGACTGGCAAGCAGTCGCAATATTTGCCAAACGTAGCTTTGAAGTCCAGACATTAACCGCTTATCACCAAGAGTTAGTTAATAGCGATCGGATCGTGCGAATTTATCTCGATGAATTGGCTTCATCTGCCCCAATCTCCATTGGAGTCGGCTTAATTCAACTGATTATCAGCAAAGAGACACAAGCGCCAGATCTAGTCCAGCAGTTAATGCAACGAACCAGAACCGAGATTGTCGATGTCACAATTAGGCAAGGCATTATAGAATTATTAGAGAGTGTTTTAGTATCGAAGTTTTCTAAGCTAAGTCGTCAGGAGATCGAAGCTATGTTTTTACTAAGTGATATCAAGCAATCACGAGTATATCAAGAGGCAAGACAAGAAGGTCGCCAAGAGGGTCGCCAAGAAGGAGAAGTGAGATTACTAATCAGACAACTATCTAGACGGTTTGGTAAGTTAACCGATCGCCACGAAACTCAAATTGCAAATTTAGCGATCGCCCAACTAGAGAAGTTAGGTGATGCTTTATTAGACTTTGAAAATATCGGAGATTTAGAGCGATGGTTAGAACCGTAGTTGAGTTATTAACGGGGAAAGCTGTATGTCTGATCTACTATTTGAAGAAGCGATCGCCCAGTTTAATAATGGCGATTACTACAATTGCCATGACACTCTTGAAGCAATTTGGAATGATGCTTGGCAAAGCGATCGCGGTTTTTATCAAGGTATTTTGCAAATAGCGGTCGGGTTGTATCACTTAAATAATCATAATTGGCATGGAGCCGCCATTCTCTTAGGCGAAGGCACGAGCCGTTTACCAGAATATCTGCCTGAATATCAATCTATTGATGTAGAAAGCTTGCTAGAAGACAGTTTAGAAATATTAAGAACCGTCCAGATAAATGGTAAAGAAGGGATTTTAGAAACGTTAAAACTCATTGAATCAGGGGATTTAGCGATCCCAAAAATCCAGCAATATGATCCAGAAGTATAGTCCGAAAGTATGACTTGGGAACTCTCTGACTTACTAAGGGCGATCGCCACAACGATCGTGATTGGCATTCATGCTTCCCATCATTGGTGGTTTGGAGTGAATGATACGACAACTATCAATCCCGAAATATTTATTGATACGCTCATCAACCAAGTTGGACGTTTTACCGTACCAATGTTTGTGATTTTGTCGGGATTTGCTCTTGCTAAGTCCGAAGAAAAACGCTCATTTCATTTGGGAAACTTTATCCAACGTCGTTTATGGCGGATTGTACCGCCGTACTTTTTATTTACGCTACTTAATATCATTGGGCGATCGCAATTTCTTGCCAGCGATTGGTTAGGTCGTGGACAGCAGATCTGGCAAGCTCTCACTACTGGAATGGGGGATTATCATCTCTACTTTTTAGGAATCATTTTCCAATGCTATGTAGTGTATCCATTATTACGCCGTATTAAGTTCACGCCTAAAAATTTATACTTATTACTAATCGCCACTTTCACTCTGTTTGCCTTGCGTTGGACATCAGCAATGTTTGGATGGTTCTCAAGTATGGCGATATTCTTGCCAGATGCCAATCATGTTATCTATTGGTTATCATACTTTCAGATTGGTATTTGGCTGGCTAGGGAGCAAGAATGGATTAATCAGATAGTTTCCAAATATCGAACGCACTCTTGGGGATATGTATTTGCGATCGCCGCAAGTTTGGAATTAAGTGAGTTTTATTGGAGCGCGATATATAAAAGTTCGGCGGAAGCTGTAGGGCATTACGGTCGCCCAACTGTAGTTTTAATGACCTTGAGCTTTTTACTATGGTCTATTTCTTGGCAAAATTCACAAGCCAAAATTAGTTGGCGAGACGCATTTCACCCCAATAATTTGGGCGTTAATCGTAAGACTTTTGCAGTGGCAAGTTTTACCACCTATCTAGTTCACGTCTGGGTGTTGAGAGCGATCGCTCCTCTAGAAATAGTCGGAGGAATTTTATTTGTGTTATTAGCGGCAATGATCTCATGGGCGATCGGGATTGTAATCTGGAAACTGATCAAAAATAAGCGCTGGATCGCGATCGCATTGGGAGCATAAATTAGTTTCGGCTTTTCACGAACTAGCCCTGCAATAAATTGCGGGCTGAAAGCTTAAACCTGTTAAAACAGGTTGTTATAATCTTCAGTCTGCTTTAGCTGACTTTAGCTTTGAGCCAAGAACTTGAGTTCTTGGTCTATTTGCCTTCTAATTAAATTTACTCAAAACACTGGCGAGACTTTCTAAACGCACAGGCTTACTAATAAAATCATCCATTCCTGCTAAAACACAGTTTTCGCGATCCTCAGCCATGACATTTGCCGTCATCGCCACGATTTTTAATTTGTGATTGGTAAATTTATCTTTTTCGATTAAGCGAATTCGTCGAGTTGCCTCCAATCCATCCATCTCAGGCATTTGGATATCCATCAAGATCACATCGTAAATGTTACACTCTAAGGCTTTTAATACTTCCAATCCATTCATTGCACAATCTGCTTGATAGCCAAGTTTTGCCAAGAAACGTAAAGCAATCATTTGATTAAATGAATTATCCTCAACCAAGAGAATCCGTAAAGAATGTAAAAAGCTAGAATCGTCTGAAGAAGATTTTAATATATTGGTTGATGCATCTTGAGTGGTTTCTGTAGTGATTTCTGATGGGGCGATCGCTATGATATCTTGTTCATCATGCTCAGCATCAGCATCTTGACTCATTTCCAGTTCTTGAACTAGTTTAGATTCGCGATCGGATAATTTCGATAATTGCTCAACTATAATATCAAATTGAAAAATAGTGCCTTGATTTAAAATACTACTGACGGTAATATGACCACCCAAGAAATGAGCAAACTGTTGACTAATTACTAAGCCCAAACCTGTTCCTGTTTGTGATTCTCTTCCTGAAGCAGTTTGCACAAAAGCTTCAAATAAATTATCTATCTCTTCAGCAGCAATTCCTGCACCTGTATCTTCTATAGCAAAATGGATCGTAGCTTTTGATGTTGCTGGATCAGCTTCTACCAATGAGACTTTAAGCATTACATAGCCTTTCTTGGTAAATTTGATCGCGTTTCCCAATAGATTCAACAAAATTTGGCGGATTTTGCGTTCATCAGACTTAATCATCTGTGGTAAGTGCGGATGAATCGCAAAGAGCATCTGTAAACTTTTCTCTTGCGCCTTAAGTTGCATCATCTCTTCTACGCCTTTAAGCAACTCATGCAGATCAAAGTTCGTTTCTTCTAGGGTAATCTTACCTGCCTCGATTTTGGACACTTCCAAAACATCATCAATCAGGTCTAATAAATGCTCACTACTATGTCCAATGATATTGACGTATTCCTTGATTCCTTTAGTTAAATTTTCTCCCGCCATCAATTGCGTACATCCTAAGATTGCATTGAGTGGAGTTCTTAATTCATGACTCATCCTTGCTAAGAAACTACTTTTAGCTTGACTCGCGACCTTAGCACGTTCCGCTTCTTCTTGTAGCGCCTTCTGCGAAAATTCTAAAGCCGCTAGCATGAGAGTACCTCTTAATTCTAAGGCAGCTTCAATTTCCGCTTGATTCCAAGGCAACGACTTATTTCTGACCGTCTCTTTCCATAACTCAAACGATCTCCTTGGTGATGGGTCCCGATCATCAAGATCATCATTTACATCGATTAACTTACTAGGATCTCCAGCCCAATTGACGTGTTGGATAACTTCATTCCGAAACCAAATAATGTGATATGAGATGTGATTGAGTGAAATAGAAATCGCTAATAACCCACTGCATATATCCTTAATTTCTATCGCTTCAGGATATATCTCACTTAAACAGCTAGTGTAAAAAATATCCTGAGATTGAGTCTTTAGCCAAGTAATTAATGCTCTAATATCTCTTTGTGAAGGGCATATTCCAATCTCGGAAATGCGATCGCCAAGGCAAACAACAGCACCTTGAGCATTAACCAAATGCAACAAACTATCTAAATCTTGCGTGAATATATTTTTAATAGCTTGACCATCTTTCAGGATAGATTGTCTTAATTTAGATTGAACAAGTTTGATTTTTTCTTGAGCCTGCTTTAAATGTTGTTCATACTTATTCGCAATTTCAATAGACATAATTTGCCCAAGAAATTCGCAGGTTTTTCTTGTTTCGTAATCAATGTATCGAGGAGAATTGTGATGACAAGCAATCAATCCCCATAGTTTATCTTTACTGATTAACGAGATACTGAAAGATCCTGTAACCCCCATCTTTTTCATATACTTTACATGGAATTCAGAAATACTTCGGAGTGTACTTTGGCTTAGGTCGATGGGTAATTGAGTGAGTGGATTATTGGGCGGAGTAATTGGAACGGGCTGATAGTTCAAATCAACAATTAGGCGCAGCCAGTTTTTACAATAAAGGTTACGAGCAACTTCGGGAATGTCAAAGGAAGGGTAATGCAAGCCTAGCAAAGATTCTAAATTATCGGCTTTATCTTCAGCAATAACCACTCCACTATCATCATCTTCAAATTTATAGATGATGACTCGATCAAGTTGCGTTATCAGACGAATTTGCTGCGCCATTACGTCAGCCATTTCTGCAAAATCCCGTGCCTTTCTGATATTGATAGCGGCTGATTTTGCGAGATAATAAAATCCTAAATTAGTGCTAAAGTCTTCAGGCAAAGGTTCCAATTCCAAAATAAATAATCCATCAGAACGATGAATTATTCCTTGAAACAACTGATTTTTCTCTTGAACTTGAGCATTGAGTTTAATGGGATTAACTACATCTAAATCTCTTAGAGAAAGATAAGAGATTAAAATATCAACCTGAGATTGTGAGAATAAAACGTTTAAAGATTTATTTATTAAGGAATTAGCGGGGATGTTAAAAAAGTCAATCGTGTTTTCACTAATTTGAACAATCTCTAATTTCGTTTCTTTGTGTCCCCTTGTTTTCGATTCTTTAAGGCAAATTAAAACTCCGTGGGGCTGGATATGTCCCAAAAGATGGAGGCTCAATAGGTGATTCGGGGAGGTAAAGAAAGGAGAGAGTCCAACAAAGCACTTAGCAAAGCTTTACCCCTCCTCTTGGCATTATGAACAAACTCAAAGAAGCCCAAATACAAAGGTAACTTTTC
>JBIKYX010000164.1:0-5399 GCA_044355035.1 Pseudanabaena sp.
CGCTTTACGCCCAATAATTCCGGATAACGCTTGCATCCTCCGTCTTACCGCGGCTGCTGGCACGGAGTTAGCCGATGCTTATTCGTTAGGTACCGTCATTATCTTCCCTAACAAAAGAGGTTTACAATCCACAGACCTTCGTCCCTCACGCGGTATTGCTCCGTCAGGCTTTCGCCCATTGCGGAAAATTCCCCACTGCTGCCTCCCGTAGGAGTCTGGACCGTGTCTCAGTTCCAGTGTGACTGGTCATCCTCTCAGACCAGCTACCGATCGTCGCCATGGTGTGCCGTTACCACTCCATCTAGCTAATCGGACGCAAGCTCATCTATAGGCACTAAAGCTTTTACCTCTCGGCACATCCGGTATTAGCAGTCATTTCTAACTGTTGTCCCGAACCTATAGGTAGATTCTTACGCGTTACTCACCCGTCCGCCACTAGTACCGAAGTACCCGTTCGACTTGCATGTGTTAAGCATACCGCCAGCGTTCATCCTGAGCCAGGATCAAACTCTCCATGGTGTCTATCGGTTTCAAAATTGCTTTCTACTTCCTCTAGCTTTTTTTCCTTTCGGATTGCTTGACTTTTTTAAGCTTTTCGCTTATCCTGTCGGGTAGCTAGTTATTTCTCAATAACCAGTCTTTCTTTATTTTCTTGACGAGGTTTATTGCTTTTCTAAAGCTTTCAAACTATTTGGTTGTCTAGGTTCTTGGCTCTCCCTTTCAGGTCGGGTTCGCTTCGCTTTCGCTCGTCGCTCCCTTCAGCGCTTTATTAAGTTAACCTGTTTATTTTGCTTTGTCAAGCGTTTTTGCAAAATTGTTTTTTCATATCCTTAAAAAAAACGCGCTAAACCTTACAGAGTAAGCATTTAGCGCGTTAAAGTTTTTTGTATTGCGGGCTATTTACGAGGGGCGATGCTTTTTTAGTTGTTATCTGAGCATCGGATGGTTATTTGTTGACGATATAGGGGGAATTGATCGCTTGAATTTGCCCCGATCGCACTAGGGCTTGGTAGACAAAGGCTGCGACTTCAGCTCTGGTGGCTGGTTGGGTCGGATTGAGAAACTTGATATTGGGATAGTTGACAACTAGATTATTTTCGGTTGCTGCGGCAACGCTGCTACGCGCATAGCTAGGGATGACGGTTGCATCTGAGTAAGTTTGCAATGTGGTCTCAACGGGTTTAGTGGGGGCAAAGCTTAGACCGTTGGCTAGGGCGACGAGAATTTGTACACGCTGAATGTTTTCATTGGGTTTGAATAAACTTCCAGGGTATCCAGACATAAAACCGATGGTATAGGCTTTTTGGATGGCAGGAGTAGCCCAGTAGGTTGATGGCAGATCAACAAAGTCAATGCTGTTGCGGATGGGAGATTTGTTGATCGACTGGCTGAGAATGGCAGCAAATTGCGCTCTGGTAACGGGATCGTTGGGGCGGAAACTACCATCGGGAAAGCCTTTGATGATATTTCTAGTGGCTAGCTCTTGGATAAAGGTTTGCGCCCAGTAACTGGAAGGAACATCATTAAAGGCAACTTGAGCGGTTGGTGTTGCGGGGGTAGATGGAGGGGTGAGGGGCGATGTGGGCTGAACAAGGTTAACTGAACCTTGAATACGTTTAGGATCAGCTTGATTACCGATCGCTACGACTGTCACACCAGAAGCATTGTTGATATCGGTTTGCTTGTTGTTTTGGAAAATATTTTGCCCAGGGTTAGCGGTTGTGCCGAGATCGACATTGGGCTGACCACTGCGGTCTTTTAAGATTACTAAGCCATTTTCCTGATTGTTGGCAATGAGATTATTGCGAAATGATGGGGTGGAGAGATTGGAGACGACGATGCCGCCGCGATTGTTGATGATGCGGTTGGATAGGACGGCGACTTGCGATTTCTGCCCGATCGCTAGACCAAATCCCGTATTATCGAAGGTGTTGGACTGAATTTGTCCTGAACTTGTACCGAGCGCGGAAATACCATTTGCCCCATTTTGGGTAAAGATGTTGCCAGTCACGTTAGCGGTGGTAGTGCCTGTCAAGAAAACACCGTCATGGGTAGATTTGACAAAGGTATTGTTGGCGATATTCACGTTTTGGGCAGATTCCACCCAAAGTGCATAACCTCTGGGATTAGAGTTGGTGAGGGTAATGCCATCAATGCGTGCGCCATCACCAGCAAGTAAGGCGATATTTTGACGAGCAAAAGTGGGGCTGACGAAGACTCCGCCGCCTGAAATAATGATGTCTTTACCTTGATTGCTGGCATTGCCTCGTAAAGTCACACCTGCGGGAATTTTAATCGGGAATACTTCACCTGTTCCAGCGGTGTAGTTACCACTAGCAACTTGGATCACTGCGCCAGCTTGAGGATTTTTTTTGAGCGCGGCGGTTAGCGATCGCAAGGGCTGATCGGCAGACATACCTGAGTTAGCATCTGTACCGTTGGGGGCAACAAATAAAACGGTGTTGGCTTGGGCGAGTTTCAGAGAGTCAGTTGTGGCATTAAGCGAGTTAACATTTTGGGCGATCGCTGATCCAGTGAAAGCAACAATTGGCGGTAAGCCAGAGGTAACTAGAAAGGCAAGTCCTAGAGATAGGCGGGAAAATGTCTTTAATGTCTTTAGCGATGACATAAACTTATCCTTTACAATTTATAGAGGGCTTAATAAAACACTTGGTACAGGTTTTTAATCTGCCAAGATTGACGCAAAGTATATCAAATAGTTGCTCGAAAGACTTTGTGTGAGCTATTTTCAAAAATGCAAGTAAAAATGTAAGTAAATAAGCAGCCAATTTAAATTTTGGTGTTGCGTTGAGTGAGGTATCTGTGAGTTCACTTCCTGTTCCGTCCCATATTCACTATGAACTTTTGCTTCAGTTGCTGGAGCGACAGACTCTGCCTGCTTTACATGGGGAGATGAGACAGCCCCATCTGACGGCAAAATTAAATTTGTCAAGAGAGCATCTTCAGGCAGCGATTATTAATTTACGCAAAGCTTTTGCTTTGCAAAAACAAGTTGAGGATATATGTGGCTATCACGGTATTGATGTGTCTTATCGTTGGTCGTTGAGTCAGTCAGAGCAGGAAATGGGGCGATCGCTTAAGGATCTGTCCAGTCCACCCCAAAACTTAGAGTGATCAACTTAGATTGATCAATGCCAATAATTCCTGCTCTGACAAACATGGCACACCCAAAGATTTGGCTTTGTCTAGTTTGGAGCCTGCTTCTTCACCCACAACCAGATAGTGGGTCTTTTTACTGACTGAATCGGTTACTTTTCCACCTGCGGACTTAATCAGTTCTTTGGCTTCATCCCGTTTCAGGGTTGGCAATGTACCTGTCACCACAAAGGTTTTACCAGCAATATTTGGATTAAGAGCGATCGCATTACCAGATTTCGGCTCACTCACAAACTGTAAGCCTGAAGCTTGGAGACGTTTTACTAGATGCTGATTAGTTTGTTTACGGAACCATTCACAAACTGCTTGGGCGATTTCTTCGCCAATACTGTAAATAGAGGCGAGCGCTTCAGGGCTAGAGTTAGCCAATAATTCGACATTCGGAAAATTGTCGCTAATCGTTTGCGCGTTGGTACTGCCGACATGTCTAATGCCTAAACCATAAAGTACTCGCGCCCAAGGTTTGTTTTTGGATGCGGCGATCGCCTTAATAATTTTATCGGCAGATTTCTGCCCCATGCGATCGAGGGATTGCAATTTTTCACTGGTCAATTCATAGAGATCAGCTACGGAAATTACATGATTTTCGGTTACTAATTGCCTGACCAGTTTCTCGCCAATGCCATTAATATCGAGAGCCTCACGGCTGACCCAATGCTCGATCGCTCCACGCACGATCGCAGGACATTCTTGATTAATACAACGGGTTGCCGATTCATCTTCAGGCTTCAAGACTGGTTGACCGCATTCAGGGCAGTGACTAGGCATGACAAAGCGAACTGCCCCAGTGGGGCGCAATTCAGTCAAGATTCGCACCACTTCGGGAATGATTTCGCCAGCTTTCCGCACGATCGCCGTATCGCCAAGATGTAAATCTAGTTCTGCAAGGCGATCGCTATTATGGAGTGTGGCTCTGGAAACGGTCGTACCCGCAAGTAACACGGGACGCAATTCGGCAACGGGGGTGAGAGTACCTGTGCGCCCCACTTGAACGGTGACAGATTCAATCACTGTGGGCATTTCTTCGGCGGGATATTTCCAAGCGATCGCCCAGCGTGGAGTTCTTTGAGTAAATCCCAGTTGTCCCTGTTGTGAAAAATTATTCAGTTTAATTACCATGCCATCGGTCATATAGGGCAGCTTCAGCCGTTCCGTTGACCAATGATCATAATAATCTTGTAATTCTTGAATTGATTTACAGAGTGTCTTATTGGGATTAACGCGAAATCCGACTTGTTTCAAAAATTCCAGAGCTTCCGATTGGGAGGTAATATCCCCAAGATCTTGAGGAATATGCAACGTATAGGCAAAAAAATCAAGGCGGCGGTTAGAAACTTTGCGTGAATCGAGTTGGCGTAATGTCCCTGCGGCGGCGTTGCGGGGATTGGCAAATAATGCTTCGCCCTGTTGCGATCGCTCTTGATTAATCGATTCAAAAACAGCGATCGGCAAAAACGCTTCACCACGAATTTCTAAGCGATCGGGAGGATTTTCTAAATTTAGGCGTAGGGGAATGGAACGAATCGTTTTAATATTTGGGGTAATATCTTCACCCCAATCACCATCACCTCTAGTTACGCCGCGCACTAAAATCCCATGTTCATAGGTTAAGGCGATCGCTGAGCCATCAATTTTTAATTCACAAATACTATCCAAAAAATCTGATGTAGATAATCCTTTTTGACAGCGTTCTTGCCAAGTAATCACATCGTTGGAGGTGAAGGCATTCTCTAAACTATAGAGTGGAATATTATGTTGAACCGATACAAACTGAGTTGCGGGTTTTTCACCTACGCGCTGAGTGGGACTATCGGGTGTAATCAGTTGCGGATATTGGGTTTCAAGGTTCTGTAATTCATGATAAAAGTTATCATAAACAGAATCTTCCATTGTGGGAGCATCAAGAACATGATATTCATAACTCGCTTGTTGCAATATCTTACGCAAGGCGATCGCTCTTGTTTGAATTTCAGAATCTAGCAATAGTTCTGCCACAATATTTCTCCCAAAACAGCCTGAAAATACCGATTAAAAGGGGCTTGAGCCTGATGATAGTATAACAATTGCCAAGGCGATCAATATTAACTTTTTACAATACCGATGATTTGGGTGATGGGTGCGACCTTAATATAATACACTTATTAAGTGGCAACAGGAAACCCATACTGATTGAGATTTTGCCAGAATTGCTCCCAACGCGTAGAAGTTAAAACTAAAGCTCT
>JBIKYX010000093.1:0-16694 GCA_044355035.1 Pseudanabaena sp.
ATCAATTTGTCCTCTCTTCGTCTTCGTATTTTAAATTTCTTCTCTCCCGCCTGCCAACGCTACTATCTTGTGCCTGAGCCTGTTTCTTAATTATTTTTCCCATTCCATTACGAGCGGAATGTGGGTTCAAATAGCGATTTAGTTAGAATCTCATAAACCAAGCATTTGTTTGACTTCATTTAAGGTGATCGCATCAAACTTGAGGATATCTATGTATTTAACTAATTTGGAATTAGCCAATTTGGAAGTTAATGAATAGACAGGTTAAAAAAGTCAACAGTGCGGTGATTAAAAACATATAGATCACGGCGCGTTTTTGGAAGATCGTTAAAATTAAGCCGATCGCTTTTAAATCAATCGTTGGTCCAAATACCAGAAACGCAAGTAAAGAACCACTGGTAAACGTGGCAGCAAAGGATAGAGCAAAAAATGCATCCACGGTCGAGCAAATCGAAACGATCGCCGCCAAAATCATCATCGCTAAAATAGAGCTAACTTGTCCCTGCCCTAATCCCAAAATAATATCGCGGGGAACCCAAACTTGAATCACCGCCGCGATCGCACTGCCCATTACTAAAATCGCCCCTAACTCACGCATTTCCGCCAGCGTGTTATCTAAAAGTTGGTTAAGGCGATCGGATAAAGATCTCGAAGCAAATTGACTTTTACTAGATTCATAGCTTGCTAAGTCCAAAGGCTGACTGCGATCTTCTCCCAGAAAAAATGTACCAACAGGAACAGCCCCTGCTTTGATTTTTGGAGATGGCAAGGCGATCGCGATATTTGGTTGCAAGATCTCGCGTAGATCTTTTTGAGTGCTGAATAGCATCGCTACGATCGCCGCATTTAATAAAGATAAAACCACTCGCAACACCACAATTTCAGGCTGATCACGAAAAGCTGTCCAAGTCGCCCAAATTACGACAGGATTAATCGTGGGAGCCGCCATCAAAAAACTTACCGCCACGGAGATCGGCGCACCTTGAGAAATCAACCGCCTTGCGACAGGGACATTGCCACATTCACAGACAGGAAACATAAACCCTAATAAACTACCTGCCAATGCACCTAAAAACGGGTTTTTGGGCAAGATCGCTATAAGCTTACGCTCATCTACAAATATTAATAAAACCCCAGAGAGCAGCACCCCCATCATCAAAAAGGGAATTGCTTCCACAAGGAGGCTTAAAAATAAAGTAAAGGCGCTGAGAATTTGGTTCATAATTGCGCTTGTAAAGCTTGTAAATTAGGCTTTGTGTTAACAGTTGTTTGAGGTCATTACCTAGCGTAACAACTAACAACGCATAATTAAAGACTTAGGTGCTGTAAAGCTATATTTCATAGAAACATTTGCGTAAACGCAGGACAGCCGCTATGCCCCCCCAAGAGCCACAACTCCCATCCCATAACCAAAAAAATTCTCACATCCCGTCTCACATCCCGAAAGTAACGCCACCAAACCTAAGTGACTATCGGATTCCTACGTCCCCAGGATATGCGCTATCGGACGATCGCCATATTATGTCCGCGCCTGAATTGGGGGGCGAATCAGTGATTTTGGCTGAGTTTGACGCAGCAAGTCGATCCGACCAGTTTTCGATCGCCCTACAAAAAATAATTCGCTGTCGTGACAATGTTGTCCCCGCCCTGTTAGAACGTCTCGAAAGCAACGACATGGCACTTTCTAAAAAAGCCGCGATCGCCTTGGGCTATTTGCGATCGCCCCAAACCATTGCACCCTTGATCGAAGCTGTCAAAAATCCCCAACGTCAAATTCATTGGCAAGCCGCCGCCGCCCTCAGTTGGATTGGCAGTGCCGAAGCAATCAAAGCCTTAGTCAAACTTTTAAATCATCCCTCAATTCAAGTTCAAGCGGCTGTAGCAAAAGCTTTAGGCAGAGCGAGTTTACCTGCGGTATCGCCCCTAGTTGAAGCCCTAAAGCATAGCGATGATATGGTCAAAGTCCATGCCGCCCATTCTTTAGGTCAAATTAGTTCACCCCTCGCCGTCACCACCTTAATTGATGCATTGCAACATGGCAGTAAGTCAGTTCGCTATGAAGCAGCATGGGCGCTAGGACAGATAAAATCACCTTTAGCCGCCAATGCTCTAGCCAGTTTACTCACCGAAAATGATATTGGTGTCCAGTCTCAAGCGGTACAAGCTTTGAAAAATATTGGCGCTCCTGCGATCGCTCCCGTAGCCACGATGCTGAGTAATCCTGCTAGTAATACTCGTAGTGTCGCTGCGCGTACCCTAGGACAAATCGGCATGGAGGAGGTTGTGCCGTTACTAGCTCAAGTCCTCAAAGATGATGAATACGCCTATGTCCGATGCGATGCCGCTCTTGCCTTGGGGGAAATTGGAACCCATGATGCCGTATATTATCTCTCGCAATCAATGCGCGATCGCGATCGCGCCGTTCGTGGTGCAGTATCTAGAGCTTTAACGCAAATAAATTCTCCTGAAGCACAGGAACTCTTGCAAAATGCTAAAAACAGCGTGGCTATACCAAATTATTCGGTGTCAAATTTTAGAGATTTTAATGAGGAATCAGATTTCACCATAATTCAAGGTTAATGTGTATCAAAATTGCAGATATAGTGCCGCGTTGCGTCACTTTTAGATGGCTCTTTGGGTTTCAAATTTTGGTTGTGAAATGAGCGCAGATAAAATTGCTAGTTCCAGCGCTTTTTTAAAGCAAATTTTTCCAGATCGTCAGAATCTCGAACAAGGTAAATTCGATCAAACTAAGCTTGTGGCGACTTTGGGCGATCGCACGATTACCTTGGGGCGTGATCCTAGTTGTGAAGTGGCGATCAATATTAATGTTTATGGCGCAGTATCCCGTCGTCATGCCGAAATTCGTCCGCTCTTTGTAAAAAACGAGTTTAAGGGTTGGGAGATCTGTGATCTGAATAGTGCCAATGGTACGTTTATTAACGATCGCCCCTTACAAGGCTGTTCTCAGTTAGAGCATGGCGATCGCATTCAGTTAACGAAGGGCGGTCCACAATTTTTATTTGAATTAGAGTCTGTACCTGCGGTGACGACTGTAAACCGCTATTTCAATAAAAATTTAAACAGTACATATGGGCTACGTCCGCGATCGCAGATTACCAATATCACTTTCACAAAACTATTGCCAATTTTTTCTACTGATAAAAATCTGTGGAAACAAAGCTATCTTTTCTCAGGAATCATCACGGTTGTTTTTGTGGTGATGATGTTTGCTTTTTTAGGGCAGCCGCGATTATTTAATCTCACTATTTCTATCTATATCAGTCTTGCCGCCTATTATTTTGTCTATCAACTTTGTGCCAAAACTAAGCCTTGGTGGATCATCATTGGTGCAGCACTATTCACGACTTTAGTCATTCAAAGTCCCATTTTGCAAATTTTCATTTGGTTCTTCTACAAAGTCTTACCAGGAACGCCACCAACGGGACAGGTCAGTTTTGTGAATGTCTTAATTGCCATGTTTTTTGGTGCTGGCTTGATGGAAGAATTGCTGAAATCGCTACCTGTATTTGGGCTATGGTTAATTGGATTACGAATGGATAGAAAATGGCGATCGCGAGTCGGTATCAGTGAACCGTTAGACGGAATTTTGATTGGCGCGGCTTCGGCGATCGGTTTCACGTTAGCCGAAACCTTGGGCGGCTATGTACCGAGCATTGTCCAAAGCATCACCAATCAAATGGGAAGTACGGGTATTGCCGAGTTGACGGGATTGCAATTATTGATTCCCCGTGTCCTTGGTTCGGTGGCAGGACACATGGCGTATAGCGGTTATTTTGGCTATTTTATTGGACTGAGTATTCTCAAACCTTCTCTGCGTTGGCAAATTCTGGCGATCGGCTATCTTAGTGCAGCTTTACTTCATGCATTTTGGAATACAAGTGCTTTGATTAGTTATTGGCTATTAGCTTTGGTGGGTGGTGTTTCCTATGCTTTTTTAGTAGCTGCTATTCTCAAAGCCCATAGTTTTTCACCGCGAAAGTAAGCGCCACAAATTCTTCCCCATAACGTAAGTTAGTGAAATAAAATGAAAATGAATCGGAACTTTTGTATTTTGATTTGTTATCGCTCTGATTGTTGGCTGAGCGGCGGTCGAGAAATTTATCAGTGTTTGGAAACAGAATTGCGCGATCGCGGACTGAGCGATCGGGTGCAACTACAAAAAACGGGATGCCAGAAGTTATGCGAAAAAGCGCCGAATTTGGTGATCATGCCCAACAAAGATCGGCATAGTTATGTAAAGCTATCGCAGGTGCATAGCTTGCTAAATCGATACTTTCAGAAGTGAAAAATAAGGTTGCACGGCTTCGCCGCGCAACTAAAATAGGCAGGAAGTTTTTTATTTGGCTCCGACAGGTACGCGATTGGTTAAATATTTGCTTAACTCAGATTCCAGACTTTGATTATCTCGATGGGCTTCCCATTCCTCAAAACCAAACCTTCCTAAAAAATCCCACTGTCCAGACATGGAATCTCCATCTTCAGAGATCGTCCCTTTGTAGTTCACAGAGGCAAGCTTTTGGTCGGAAATATAACTTTTGACAAAACTAATATTGCGTCCCACAACCTCACCCTGAATTGTTGCTTCACCAAGATTACCGTTATCCAAAATATTGCCACAAATAGCATTACCACTTTGGACAAAGGTTGCCTCAAAACGGGTTTGCTCGCCATTTTGCCAGTAAGTGCCAAGCCAAGTACCACTGATATTAGCCATGTTTTTTGCCTACAATTATATCCATAAGAAGCAGGCTCTTTGCGCCTGCTTCTCAACGTTTATTACCAACTGCGACCATTGACCGATCGCCTTAAGCCAGATCCGCCAGCACCAACTAATTCTCTCTCTTCCCTTGTGGAATTAGGCTTAGAACTAGTAGAAAAATTACTCTCAAGCTTATGCTCCTTACCTAAATCTTGATTCTTGTCATCTTGATACTTCTTCTCATCGCGAAGTAATACACCACGCACAACTCTTACTAGCGATCGCTGAGCCAGTTTAGATACAACATCACGACCAAGGGTGAACGTTTCACGTTTAGTAAGGATGCGTGTCGCTAAGGGAAGAATATCGTTGGGAGCGATCGCTTGATCGCGCTGCAAGATTGACCATAACTTGGCGATCGAACTCAAACTGGAAGGAGTTTCTGATGTCGCGATCGCTTCCTTTTCCTTTGCGTCAGAGACCATATTTCCAATGAATGATGTCTTGATGCGTTTAGGTAAGCGCTTACTTGTTTCCGTCTCAATGCCCTTAACGATTTCATCGATAATCCGATCATGCATAAACTCGCTGCGATCAGACAGCAAAAAATCAATCCCTTTGTCCAGAGTTCCACTCAAGTCATAGTCGGGATTAGTTTGGGCGTTGCTTAATAAATTTTCGAGACGATTCCAGCGAAATTCACCATCACGGAATAGTAAATCCTTGAGCGCCATCCGCAATTCTGGAGCCGAGTCATTGAGCAAGCGATTTGCCACATAGGGATAGGCGACCGCCAGTACTTTGAACTTAGGATCAACACTGAAGGCTATGCCCTCTAATGTAACCAGCGATCGGATGATCAACGCATAATATGCGGGAACTTGGAATGGATAGTCATACATAATCTGCGAAAGCTGATCGGTCATGTCTTTAAAATCCATTTGGGTTAAGCTTTGACCTTCGGGCGGATTAAATACATTGGATAGCGCAGGGACAATTCCCTCAAAATCGATGTCTTCCGTCAAAAAACCTAATCGAACATAGTCCTTAGATAGGGCGGCAAAATCACGATTAACCAGATGCACGATCGCTTCAATTAGCCCAAATCGCTGATCTGCCGAAACTTCGCTCATCATTCCAAAATCAAGATAAGCAAGGCGACCATCTTCCATTACCAACAAGTTGCCAGGGTGAGGATCGGCGTGGAAATAGCCATAGTCCAGCAATTGTCGCAAGGAGCATTGCACACCAACCTCAATAATGTGACGACTATCAAAACCTGCTTGTTTGACACCTTCGATATTAGTCAATTTCAGCCCTTCAATCCATTCCATCGTTAGCACCCGCTTCGCGGTATAGTCCCAATAGATTTTAGGAACATAAATTCCGTCTAATCCCCCATAATACTTAGCAAATTTCTCGGCGTTCTGACCCTCAAAGGTATAGTCCATTTCTTCAAAAATCCGATTGGCAAATTCATCAAGAATAGCAGCGAGATTGGTACGGACAAATTTAAAAGTCTTTTTGAGCCATGTGGCAATGCCACGCAAAATATACATATCGAGAGCGATCCCTGCGGCAATATCAGGACGCTGAACTTTAATCGCAACCAGTTCACCTGTTTTGAGCTTGCCTTTATAGACTTGTCCGAGAGAAGCAGCCGCGATCGGATTATCAGATATTTCTGCATAAACTTCCGAAGGATCGGCTCCCAATGCATCGCGAATAAACTGAAATGCAATTTCATTAGGAAATGGCGGCAGTTGATCTTGCAATTCGGCAAGTTCGTCCATAAATATGGGCGGGACAATATCGGGGCGGGTGGAGAGGGCTTGACCGATTTTGATAAAAGCGGGACCGAGACGAGTTAATAGTTTTCGGGATTCGATCGCTAATTTTTTTAGTTCTGTAGCTGAGGATTTTGCACTCAGACGCAATCTTAAAACTAGCCAGATAAGCGGCACAAAAATCACTACACATCGCCACCAGACCCGCAAAGGTTGATTACGGTAATATTTGGCGATCGCCTCAATATCATAACGATCTAACTCAAAGTCTGATTCTGGGTCTGAATTTGGCGTGGACATAGGATTTTTGTAAGCTCAGGTTGAGGCTTTAATATATAGATTATTTTAACAATTTGTTACACAATCTGGGATCGCCCTCTAGAAATAAGCCGATAAGGGTATACTTGCCGATCATTCACAAACAATCATGATACTCACTTGGTTAGCGATCGCGATCATTTCATTTCTAATTGGCTTGGCTCTAAACAAATTGTTTCCTGCCGATTACAAATGGTTTATGCAGTTGCGCCGCCCCCGATGGTTGACCTTTGAGCGGGCAATTCCCTTTATTTGGATATCAATCTTTATTTGCGGCATTACTTCCGCCGCCGTCCTATGGGAAGCCCAGCCTAATATTACGAATACATGGTTACTGATGGGTGGTTATGCTGTTGTCGAAATCACGATTTTAGCCTACACTCCCGTTTTAACTCGATTGCGAAATGTTAGAGCAGGGGCGATCGCAGGCGCGATCGGTTTTGTGTTTGGGGTAATCTTAACGGCTCAAGTTTGGCAAATTTCTAGCTTAGCGGGATGGCTGCTAATACCATATTTGTTATGGAGTCCGATTGGGACTTATGTAACATGGGTGATGGCAAGACTAAATCCACCCGAAGTTTAATCTAGCTCCCCCCCAGCCCCCCTTACGAAAGGGGGGAGAATCAATTAAATTATCTTCTTCCCCCTTTTTAAGGGGGATTGAGGGGGATCTCTTAAAGACTGTGACCGTAGAAAGTAATTCTTATAACGAGATACAAGCTATGATGGCTATGCTTTAGGCGATCGCCATTACCCGAAAAAATCATCTAGCTCATGACTCAAACAGAAACAGCTAAAATCAAGGCTAAAACTTCTTTTAAACTCTCCGAACTTGCGGCTGAGCTTGTCGCCTCATTGCCCGATTGCCAATTTGAGTCCAATGGTGATGATCCCATAATTACAGGTGTGGCGGCGATCGATAAGGCGCAATCTGGCGAAATTACCTTTGTTTCCTCTTCTAAATTTGTCGCCCATCTCAAGGATACCGCCGCCAGCGCTGTCATCCTCGATCTGAAAACACCATCGACATTACCCTGCATTCGTACCGCCAACCCACGCATCCTTTTTGCCAAGGTTCTCGAAAAGTTTTATCAACCACCCACGCCACCAGTTGGGATTCATCCCACAGCGATTTTAGGTGAAGGTGTACAAATAGGTGAAAACGTGGCGATCGCCCCCTATGTGGTAATTAGCGATCACGTCAAAATTGGTGATAATGTCACGATTTATCCCCATGTGACTATCTACAACGATGTGGAAATTGGGGCAAATACCACTATTCATGCTGGTTGTGTGATTAGCGATCGCACAGCGATCGGGGCAAATTGCATTTTGCATCCCAATACTGTCCTTGGTGGTGATGGCTTTGGCTTTGAGTTAGCTCCCAATGGAACTTGGTACAAAGTGCCGCAAATCGGTCATGTGATTATTGAAGACAATGTCGAACTTGGTTGTTCCTGCGCCGTGGATCGTCCTGCGGTGGGTGTGACGATCATTCACAAAGGCGCAAAACTCGATAACTTTGTTCAGATCGGTCATGGCGTGGAAGTAGGAGCGCATTCGGTACTTGCCTCACAAGTTGGCTTGGCGGGTGGTGTGACGCTTGGGCATCATGTGGTGATGGCAGGACAGGTCGGCGCGGCTAATCATATTCACATTGGCGATGGCGCAATTATTGGTGCAAAATCAGGCATTCCCAGTGATGTACCCGCAGGTAAGACGATGATGGGCTATCCCGTGGTTCCTGAAAAAGATTGGAAGCGCATTGTTATTGCCGAGAGGCAACTTCCTGATTTACTGCATACAGTTCGTAAACTTGAAAAGCGCATTATAGAACTTGAAACAAGGCTTGGTGAATCATGATTGAATACATAAATCGACGCAGAAAGACTTACTATTTACACGAAGGCAAGACCAATTTATGGCGCTCATTTAGGAAAAGAGTCGTTCTATGAACTGATGTAATTTACAATTTTTATAACCGATAACTAGAGGGGCGATCGCCGTGGCAGCCAAAGTACTGGATGGACGTTACAAACTAATCAAGCAGATTGGTGCGGGCGGATTTGGGCATACATTTATCGCAAGGGATATGCGTCGCCCTGGATCACCTCCTTGTGTGGTGAAGCAACTTAAACCCGCCAGCGATGATCCTAACTTTATCCGCGAGGCAAGGCGCTTATTTAATACTGAAGCAGAGACTTTAGAAAAACTGGGTAGCCATGATCAAATTCCCCAGTTGCTAGCCTATTTTGAAGAAGATAAACAATTTTTTTTAGTGCAAGAATTTGTCGAAGGGCGATCGCTCCACTCTGAAATGCAAGCTCCTTTCCCTGAACCATCCGAATTAGACAATCAACCTGAAGATCGTCAACTTGAGGAACTCCAAAACATTGATCAGGATATTGCTCAACCCGTTCGAGACAAACAACTTGATGAAGTGGAAGTAATCCAAATCTTGAAAGATGTTCTCCAAGTGTTGGAATTCGTGCATTCCGAAGGTGTGATTCACCGTGATATCAAGCCTGACAATTTGATTCGGCGTAAAAAAGACCGCAAAATTGTGCTGATTGATTTCGGGGCAGTCAAGGCGATGCAAGATGCCAACACTAAATTGACTGCTGACGAAAAGGGGGAATCACGATTTACGGTTAGCATCGGTACGCCTGGCTATATGTCAAGTGAGCAATGTGCAGGACGACCAAACTACAGTAGTGATATTTATTCATTGGGTATGGTGGCGATTAAGGCTCTGACAGGATATAGTCCCACCGATTTACCCACCGATCCCGCCACAGGTGAGTTAGTTTGGCGCGACAAAGCTAGAGTCAGTAATGGTTTAGCTATGGTACTTACACGCATGGTGCGTTATCACTACACACAGCGTTATCAGTCTGTGCGTGAGGTCAATCAAGGACTTACCACCTTTGCAACCATGACTGAAGTTGAGCGTCAAGCCACTACCAGTAAAATCGTCAGATCAACAGTTTTAACTAGTACAAGTGGGCTTGTGACAGCTAACGTGACGGCTAATGCGGCGGCTATGTCCAAAGCTGAACGTGAAGCAACCCGCCGATCTGTTCCTGCATCTGCACCTGCTACCTCTAATTCAGGAATTCTATTTCTATTTGGTGGTCTATTGGCTGTAGTGGCTGTAATTGCCGCTTTTGCAGTTCCATCGATGGTGCGAAATAATCAAACACCGATCATTGTCAATAATCCGCCGATCGCTAATGTTCCTAAACCGCTCACGCCTGAAGTTAATCCCACCCCTACAGCCTCAGTCTCTGGTGAGTCAATTAATCAGCCGATCGCTTTAGAAGCAAACAAGGAGTCATTGACTATTCCTAATAAGATATCGGGAAGTGCAGTGCATACCTATGTAATTCAAGCCAAGTCTGGACAAGTACTCAGTGCCGCGATTACGGGTAATGGAGTGTTAATGACAGTGCTGAATCCCCAAGCGATCGCTTTGCCAAATGCAGCTAATGTAGCGATCGCCGATATTCCAATTACTGTAGATGGCGCTTATACCGTCCAACTTAGAGGGATTCCGAGTGCTGAGCCACTTCCCTATCAAATAAAATTGGGTTTGAAGGATACGGCTACTCCCAGTGTATCAGCTTCGCCATTAGTTTCGCCCTTAGCTTCACCATCACCTTCGCCATTAGTTACTCCACCATCTGGAACCACACCTGTTACTCCTGTTCCAACTCCATCACCAACACCAACTCAACCTGCACAACCAAAAATAGAAATTAAAATTAGAAATAGATAATTTTGTAGCTTACCGTAGAAACCATTCAAGAAATACTTTCTACGGTCAAAGATTCTAATACCCTCGCCCTCTCCTGCAATGCGAGGCGGAGTAAGATTTAATTATTTTCCTGTTCCCCTCTCCTGCGGGAGAGGGGCTAGGGGTGAGGGCTTCGCGGCACTTTTGAACTTTTCTCTGGATTTGGTTTTAGCGCAAAGCGCTGTATAATTAATTCTGCAAAAGTACGAAACCGCACCAAATAAATTAAGGCAAGCCAAGGCAAAATCTATGTACAAAGTCTCTTCCGAGCAGAAGCAATACAATACCTATACTTTGTCCGATGACAGTAGTGGTTCTCAAATAGAAGTTGTTCCCGAACGTGGTGGAATTGTTACTAGCTGGAAAATCAATGGTCAAGAAGTTTTCTATCTGGATACAGAGCGCTTTACCCATCCTGATTTGAGTGTTAGAGGCGGTAATCCGATCCTGTTTCCGCTCTGTGGTAATTTGCCTGACAATACATATAATGTCGATGGAAAGGATTATCAAATCAAACAGCATGGATTTGCGCGTGAGTTGCCTTGGACTGCTACTGCCCAAAACAATGATGGTGCGGCAAGTGTGACCGTTGAATTAGTTAGCAATGCAGAAACTAAGGCTGTCTATCCTTTTGACTTCCACTTGGCTTTTACCTATTCTCTCCAAGGTAATACGTTAGAGATTCGTCAAGAGTACAAAAATCTCTCCCCGACACCGATGCCTTTCTCTTCTGGATTCCATCCTTATTTTCTATGTGGCGATAAAAATCAAATCGTAGCTAATATTCCTTCTAGCAGTTATCAAGATAATCGCACCAAGGAAAATTTTGCTTTTGATGGCACATTTGATTTTGATCAAGATGAGATTGATGCGGTATTTGGGAAGCTTAGCGATCGCTCAACTTCAATTATCGACAATAGCCGCAACCTGAAAATTGCGATCAATTACGATGATTTCTACACCTATCTCGTATTTTGGACAGTTAAGGGGAAGGACTTCTATTGTCTAGAGCCTTGGAGTGCGACCCGTAATTCTCTGAACACAAAAGAATTTTTGACAGTGCTTGCACCTAATTCCAGTTGTACTGCTGTAGTAAAGATTACGGCTGATTTCTTTGGGAAATAATCTTAGAAACCACTC
Source organism: Pseudanabaena sp. (assembly GCA_044355035.1). Taxonomy (GTDB): domain Bacteria; phylum Cyanobacteriota; class Cyanobacteriia; order Pseudanabaenales; family Pseudanabaenaceae; genus Pseudanabaena. The sequence continues at coordinate 11,765 of JBIKYX010000093.1, forward strand.
AAGAATTGCTGTCTAAGGTCAAAAACTCTAAGAGATCCCCCTCAATCCCCCTTGTAAAGGGGGAAGAAGAAAATTCTGTTTTGGATTAAGAAACTACTAAGAGATCCCCCTCAATCCCCCTTGTAAAGGGGGAAGAAGAAAATGAATTAATTAATTCTCCCCCCTTTTTAAGGGGGGCTGGGGGGGATCTATACCATGAAACGCAGACAGAGAAACTTAAACCAACATCGTTCCTGCTGCATACATTCCTGATGCGATCGCCTTATTAATCAGCGAATTTGCACCAATCAAAGTTTGTGAAGGAATATGAGCATCTTTACCAATGGATGCTGATGCACCGATAAAACAAGGCGAATCTAAAACAGCACCCTCAGCAATAATTGCCGATTTATCCACCCAAACTCCATTACGAATTTGAGTAATACGATCGCCAAAATCATAGGAAACCTTTCCTTCTAAAACATCGATTTGAGCTTGGTAATACTTTTCAGGCGTTCCCATATCCATCCAGTATCCTTCCGATACAAACCCCATCATCTTTAGTCCACGCTCTAAGACATTGGGGAATACTTTGCGCTCAAAGCTTAACGGCTCACCAATGGGATAAATATCGAAAATTTTTGGTTCTAAAACATAGGTTCCCGCATTGATCGTATCGATACCTTGAGCAAGAAACTCCACTGCTTGCTCTGGATTCGGTTTCTCCCGAAAAGCCTGTACTTGATTATCAGCGTTAATCTCGACTAAGCCAAAGGGCTTAATATCATCTACCCTTGTCAAAGTCAAAGTCGCATCGGCTTTAGTTTCCTTATGAAACTTTATTAACCCTAACAAGTCTAAACTGGTAAGAATATCAGCATTGAAAACAATCAATGACTCACCCGTGAAATATGGCTCGGCAAGCTTAATTGCACCTGCGGTATCCAAGGGCGTTGATTCTTCGATATAACGAATTTTCACCCCAAAGCGATCGCCGTCCCCAAAATAATCGATCACTTGTCGCGCTTGATACTGCACGTTTAGCAAAATATCGCACACACTAGCTTCACGACAACGATTAATCATCCATTCTAAAAATGGGCGATCGACCAAAGGCAGCATTGGCTTAGGACAGCCATAGGTTAAGGGTCTGAGTCTAGTTCCTTTGCCACCAGCAATAATTACGGCTTGCATAGAGTTGTTGAGTTGCGGTATATGTTGTTTGTGAGCATTATAGAATTATGGAGTCGCGTGTGACCAATAGCCCGATTACCGCATCTAAAGTTCGGTCAACTAAGGAAATTCAGGCTGATTTACCTAACACCTCACCAGAACCAATGCAAGTAGATACAGCGACTCCCATTCGCAAAGATAAGCGTATACCTTTTGCAAAAATAAGTTTTACTTTTTTCTTATTACTTTCGATCGGGGGTGGAGCCGCTTTAAGTCGAATTGTTCCGATTAATTCTCTAGACTGGGGTGGATTATTGGCGGGGCGCAAGCCCGAAGAAGTCCTCATGGAAGGCTTAGGACGTAAATTAGAACGTCCCTATCAAATCTTAGTAATGGGTGTGGATCGGGTACTGGATGCACCGATGGGTTCCCCTGCATCTTTTAACGGGCGCAGCGATAGTATGTTACTGATTCGGGTCGATCCTAGCGATCGCCGAGTGCATATACTATCGATTCCTCGTGATACTCAAGCGCCAATTCCCAACTATGGTGTTACCAAAATTAATGCGGCTAATGTGTTTGGTGGTGCGGCTCTCGCCCAAGAGGTGGTCTCCGATAAACTTAATGGTGTGCAGATAGATCGCTATATTCGCTTGGACACTTCGGGACTATCGGCTTTAGTGGATGCCCTCGGCGGGGTTGAGGTGAATGTACCCAAACGGATGAAATATGTAGACAAAACCCAAAAGCTAAATATTGATCTCTATGCAGGAAAACAAACCCTCAATGGTGAACAAGCCGAAGGTTTTGCGAGATTTCGTTATGATGAAGAAGGGGATATCGGTCGGATTCAACGTCAACAAGTGGTGCTGAAAGCGATCAAGAGCAAAATTGCCAACCCTGCGGTTGTATTTCGCTTTCCTGAAATTATAGGCGTTATGCAAAAACATATCGATTCCAATCTCAGTTTTGATGAGATGGTGGCGATCGCCACTTTTAGTGTCAGCTTAAAACCAGAACAGATCGAGACTAATAGTCTAAAAGGTCGCCCCAGTGAGACGAATGAGTTTCGCTTTAGTTACTGGATTGTTACTCCTGATCAAGTCGATCAAGCGATCGAAGGAAAATTTAAAACCAAATAAAAAAACAGCGCTATGCGCTGTTTTTTTATTGCAGCGGAAGGTGCTGCTTTTTTATTGAACGGGCCAGGAGGGATTCGAACCCCCGACACCGTGGTCCGTAGCCACGTGCTCTAGTCCACTGAGCTACAAGCCCTTAACTCGCGAATCTAATCATAACATACTGTGCATTTTTGGCAAGCAAAAAAATAATTTTTTGTAATTTTTCTGTTAGACCCAAATATCTGAGAGAGGCGCGATGTGCTGCCTTAAAATATATGGGGCTTGACTAGTTGTTAAAGCTATATTTATTCTGCTGTTTTAATTAGGAATCTAATGTGAAAATTCATAAGTGGGCGATCGCGATATTGTTCTGGGGTTTTGTGTTTAGAGTTACGAGTGCTTTCTTTCTGAATACAGGCTTTGATGAAGCTTATTACTATCTCTATACCCAAAATCTCCACTGGAGCTATTTCGATCATCCGCCGCTAGTTGCGCTGACGACAGGAATTGGGGTTTGGCTGACGGGAGCCGTTACCCCATTTACAATTCGGATTGGTGGCGTTTTGCTTTACACAGGCACATTGCTATACACCTACTTAGCGAGTAGAAGATTATTTGGCGATCGCACCGCGACTTTAACTTTAGGGATTTTTACAACAATTCCGATTTTTCAGATTGCCTTTGGTATTCTCACTCTGCCTGATAACGCTTTGATGTTTTTCTGGGCAGCTTGTATATATGTGGCGGCGATCGAATTTTTTCCGTCAGAGCAAAGCCGAGCCTATCAACCTACCTATCGTCTTGCCATCATTGGCTTATTAGTCGGATTAGCTTTTTTAGGTAAATATCATGGAGCGTTACTTGGCGGCGGACTAGTTTTATTTTGCTTGCTCAGTTCCCGTCATCGAGTTGCTTTGTTCTCGCCTTGGACTTTAGCATCACTGGCTTTATTTGCGATCGCCATATCGCCTGTCTTATTTTGGAATTATCAGCATGAATTCGCCTCATTTCGATTCCAAGGTAATCGGGCTATCCCATCAGAGGGTTACAACCTAGAGCGTTTGCTAGTAACGATTTTAGTGGCGCTCGGTTATCTTTTTCCCACTTTCGGAATTCCGATTTGGTGGACAAGTTTTCGCACTGTGGGAGCGTTATGGCAAGATCGTAATCTGGAAATTGATGGTGAGGAAGCACTTGCCAAAAGTTTATATCGCAGTAAACAGTTATTGATTGCTTGTCTGTCCATGCCGATTTTCTTTGGCTTTACATTCATGGGCGGATTTATTCAAATTCTCCCCTCATGGCATATGCCAGGGTTTTTTGGTGCAACGCTTTTGCTGGGCGAAAGGGCTGCCCAGATCCAATTACACCGACCTAAATATATTCGTAATTGGCTTTGGGGTTCGGGGATGGTGATTTTACCTTTGTTGATCGTGGGCTTATTGCATGTGCATCTGGGGATTGTCCAGAAAGGTGGAGATGCAGCGATCGCAGGTGGTTTTTGGGAATCTAAGGATGATCCATCGACACAAATGATCGATATTGTGCAGTTACGTCAAGCCTTTGTTGATTCACCAATGCTCAAGGCGGAGTTAGAGAAAGCAGATTTTGTATTTAGTAACAGCTTTTTTGTGGCGGGGCAAGTCGGCATGGCGATCGAGCCTTTAGGAAAAAAGGTGACTTGCTTTGATGAAGATTTGCGTGGGTTTGCCTATTGGAGTAAGGCGGAAGATTTTGTTGGCAAGACTTCGATTTACATTACTTCAGAACTATTTTTAAAGGACGATCGCTATCCGCAACCGTTGGATAAATACAAGGGTTACTTCCAGTCTCTAGAAAAAATTGCCGATGTTCCGCTTAAGCGTGGTGGGCAAACTGTACAGATTTTTCCTGTTTATCGTGCTTCACCAATGCTCAAGCCCTATCCACGTCCTTACGGTTAATCTCAAGGTTAAAAATGTCTCAACGCCTTATTTACTTACTTGTTTTCTGTTGATGGTTAACGTAGGTGCTGCGAATAGATACGGTTTGTTTGGTAATTGGCGTTATCATTTTGGCGTTTGCCCAAAAGCGATCGTCTAGCTCTGGGATATCTGAGGTATCAATTTCTTCATCAGGGATATTTTGCAGTTCTTCAAGGCGATCGCGTGAGATATTCATAGAAGCTAATGAAGTATTAATAAGTTACTTTTTTCTGTTTTTCCAATATCCAGCTTCTCGGCTACAGTGCATTTTATTTGAGTTAGGGCATCACCTCCTGCAATAGTCTGTACAGAACCATCGCGCACTGCATCGCGTCTAGTTTTGGCTTCGTTTGTCCAAGCTGACTGAACGGTTGGATCGATTGATTTCATAAAAATATGACCAGTCCTCGTTATGTAGTCTAGCAAAATTTTTAGGTTTTGGGCTAAACCTTTGCCATGAGGGAGTTAAGCAGGTTGGTCTGTTTGCTCTCTGCTGCATCAATTTGTTTTTCTAGCTCGTCGCAAAGGGTCATGAGTTGATCGATTTTGGCAACAATGCGATGTTGTTCGGCGAGGGGAGGGATAGGAATTACTAGACCTCTTGCAAATTAGGTAGGGAGTCGGTTGAAAGTGACTTTTTAAGAATTAAAAGTAGCTAAAAGAGTGAAAATATCAGGACTTATCCTAAAGTAC
>JBIKYX010000094.1:0-16170 GCA_044355035.1 Pseudanabaena sp.
TATGACAAGGGTAGACAGGTTATGGATGGATTCAAGGAAAATCTACCGATTATTTTTGATGAATATCTTCCTAAATGGAACTATAGAGCCATTCCTCAAAACGCATAAGTTATTTATTTTTTATTCCGTAACAATGGATAAAATCAAAATCTAGCGCTTTAGTAATCGAGAGCAGTAAATTATGGCAAATGATAGCGATCGCACTCAGACTATTCCTGTACAACTGGAAGATGGCACTACGATTCTGGTTGAGGTAACGCAGACTGGGCGTGAGGATGTGGCAAATGAAGTCAGGAGGAAAAGGGAGAACCGATGAAGAAGCACTTTTTTGTCAGCTATAATGGGCGCGATAAGCATTGGGCAGAGTGGATTGCTTGGATACTCGAAGAAGCGGGGTATTCTGTCATTATTCAAGCTTGGGATTTTCGCCCGGCAGTAATTTTGTGTTGGAAATGCAGAATGCGACGGTTCAAGCTGAAAAAACGATCGCTGTTCTCTCCGATAACTACTTAAATGCGCTCTATACCCATCCAGAGTGGGCGGCAGCCTTCGCTCAAGATCCTACAGGTCAAAAAAGAACTTTAATCCCGATTCTTGTCGCAAAATGCGAAATTAAAGGGCTGTTGCAACAGATTGTTTATGCAGACGTGGTTAATCTTTCGGAAGCGGAGGCGAAGAAGGTCGTTTTAGACGCATTGGAGGAGAGGGCAAAACCTACGCAAGCACCGAGCTTTCCGGGAGTCAGTCTTCCCATTGCTGAACGTATTACGCCGCAACGAGTGGATTATCCGAGGGCAGAGATTAATCCGTTTCAATACGGTGCGCCTGTATCGCCCGATCGCTTTTATGGTCGGGTGAGTGCGATCGCCGATGTCAAAAATCGGATTGGGGCAATTTCGGCGCAATGTGTGAATATTGTGGGGTTGCGGCGCAGTGGGAAGAGTTCGTTTTTGAGCTATATCAAGGAGCGTCCGCAGGTTTTCTTTCAGGATTCGCAACAGCCGTTAATCGTGTCGTTGGATTTGCAAGATAGTAGGTTTCACGATCATTATGGGCTGATGGAAGGATTGAGGCGTGGCATTAAGGCTCAGGTGGGGACAGAGCTAATCTGTGGCAAGTTGCCCGACCAACTGTGGTTTTACCAACAATCTGTAATCTATCAACCGACCAGACATAATGCTCTGACCAGTTCTGTTGACGTGGGTTAAAAAGAGTTACTTCCATTTCCGTCTCAGGATCGAAACCCGTCATGAAATTGTAGCGGCGACTATTGCATCGAGAACAAGCAAGGGCAAATATTTACTGAGAAACTTACTGATTTTTAGATTTATTTTGTGATTCTCCAAAGTTGTCCAGAATAGTTGCCACAATCTGCCATCGTCAGTTTATTGTTTTTACCGTCATTGATAATGTCTAGACACTTATCCTCACCTGTAAACACTGTTCTCAGTCGAGAATAGCCACGCTCTTCTGTAGATTCAATCTTCCAAAGTTGTCCAGAGTAGTTACCACAATCTGCCATCCTCAGCTTATTGTTTTCCCCGTCATTGATAATGTCTAAACACTTATCTTTACCTGTAAACACTGTCTTCAATCGAGAATAGCCACGCTTCGATGAGGGTTCAATACTCCAAAATTGACCAGAGTAATTACCGCAATTTGCCATTGTCAATTGATCATTTTCGCCGTCATTGATAATGTCTAAACATTTACCTGTACCTGTGAACATCGTCCGTAATCGATTTCGTTGGGTTTGAGCATGGACTTCCGATGCTAGCAGACTGACTAAAACTATGGGCAAAATAACAACGGCAAGCTGTTTACATTTCATAAAAACTCCGTAAATCAAACGAACATGCTGCCACACATAATTCAAATTTGGCAGTGCTTTTAGTTTATTACACGCGCTGTGCGTTTGATCGGAATTTAAGGAATCTCTCCATTTTGTAGTTGCAGCAGTTCTTGATTGGACAATATTGAATGTTGAACATCATCAATCTCATTAATAAATCATTAACTTTCACTCATCCGCCAAAATCCAATCGCAAGCCAATTTTTTCTGGCTCATGACATAAATATTTACTGAGAAATCTACTGATTTTTGTATTTCGCGAATTGTCCATACTTTTTTCAACCGATGTAATTTACACCTGATGTAATCCCATCATGAAGTACATTAAAATTCGCTTAAGTGGAGAAATCTGCAACAACAGCAACCCCAAGCGGCGGAAGACTTTGAAGAACCAATTGTGGTTAGAAAATAGGCGATTGGAAATATCAGTCAACCAAATTACGCCCAAGTTGTCCCATTTGCGCTTGGCTTCATAACGTTTTAAAACCCCGATCGCCCCTAAATCCTCATGATCTTGATGAGCAGCCTTCAAGACATTAGCTAAAGCATTGACATCACGAATACCGAGATTCATTCCCTGTCCTGCGATCGGGTGGGTAGTGTGGGCAGCATCACCGATGAGGGCAAGGCGCGGTTGAATGTAGGTTTGACTATGCATCCAACGTGGGGAATAGTTGCCGCGATCGCTAGATATTACTTTAATATTTCCTAATTTTTGCATTAGGGGCGCACCGAAACGTTTCGCTAGTTCTTGTAAAAATGTCGCTTCATCAAGGGCAAGTAAAACGGGCGTTTCTTCTTTAGTTGCTGTCCAGACGATACAGGCGCGATCGCTACCGAGTGGCAAAATTGCAAAAGGTCCGCTAGCCTGAAATCTTTCGTAGGCAAAATTTTGGTGGGAGTTTTCGGATTGGATTGTGGTGACGATGCAGGTTTGATCGTATAGACGTTCTGAAATCTGAATGTTTGCCATTTGTCGTACTAGCGATCGCCCACCGTCCGCACCGACTAATAATTTTGTTTCTAAATATTGTTCGCCCCCACGACCGTCATTTTCGGAGCTAATTTTGACGCGCATCACATCGCGATCGCTAACATACTCAATCGCTAAAATTTGAGCGGGACAAATTAGTTCTAAATTCTCACATTCTTTAGCAAATTCCCAGAGTGAAGCTAAAGTCACGGAATTTTCGACAATATAGCCCAATGCTTCTTGTCCCATATCCTCACAGCGTAACTGCACTTGATAGGATGAATCGCCTTCAGATACTTGAATTTGATGCATTGGGGTTACGCCTCGGCGCTGCATTCCGCCCCACACACCGATATTTTGCCAGATCTGACTGGAACCATAGGCGATCGCACTGGCGCGACCGTCAGCCGTAAATTCTCCGCGCAAAAATCGACCATTGCTTTCAATGATTCCCACTTTGAGATCGCGATTCGCCGTGCAGTTTTTATCACCCAATGCACAGGCTAAACTTGCTCCCACCATTCCCGCACCCACGATCAACACATCAAACATTTTGTTAGTTACTTTTGAAATTAGTTTTTTAAATAGCCCTGCAATAAATTACGGGCTAAAAGCTGAAACCTGTTGAAACAGGTTGATTAAGATGATTACTTAGTCTGCTTTAGCTGACTTTAGCTTTTAGCCAAGAACTTTAGTTCTTGTGATACTTTCTATTATCAGCATTTTGTAAAGAAATATTGCGAAATCACAGATATTTTTAACTTTTTTTAATTATTTTTTACGATCGCGATCGCCTAAAACCGAAAATAAATATCTGCCCCACCGTGATTATGGGCAAAAAAGGCTACAGCTAACAAACAGGTCGGTTGGTATGGTATAGAAAGGAGTAGAGATTTTTTGCTTGCTTGCTACCGCAAGATTTTGGCTGCTGTCATCAAAACATTTATTAAATGCCAATTGAGTAACAGAAGTCTAAGTCTTTAGGTGCGAAAATTTTGGACTAGAAAGAAAATTTTGGAGAAAGTTGGATGAGTTCCCCAGCAGTACTGTCAGCGTCATTAGTACAGTTAGTCAATTCAGAGAGCGATCGCAAAGCCGCTAATTCGCGTCTGTTGTATCGCCTCAAGCTGGTCGAAAATCTGTGGGAATCAGTCCTATTGAAAGAAAGCGGTCAAGAATTAGTCGATTTATTGCGCCAACTGCGAGAGATGTGTTCGCCAGAAGGGCAAGCGCCTGAATATCCTGCGGAAGCAGTTTTAAAAGTGGTCGAAAGCCTTGACTTACATCAAGCTACCACCGCCGCTCGCGCCTTCGCTTTATTTTTTCAATTAATTAATATTGTTGAACAGGATCACGAGCAGGAGAAAACCAGTATTCAACGGAGTAGCCCGAAAAATGGGGAAAGCGAATATGCTGTGGGTACATTTCGTTGGCTATTTCCTGAACTAAAAAAACTGAATGTACCACCAGGTCAAATTCAAAAGGTTCTCAACAACCTCGATATTCGACTTGTGTTTACGGCTCACCCCACCGAAATTGTGCGGCACACGATTCGGGAGAAGCAACGCACGATTGCCAAGATGCTTAAGGAACTAGATCGGCTTATCGGCTCCAATGACAATGATCTGGCGCTACAGGCGATCGCCTCGAATTGGGAAGCAACTTCATTGAGGGAGCAGATTGCTGAAGAAATTCGCCTGTGGTGGCGCACTGATGAGCTAAACCAGATTAAGCCTACGGTTTTAGACGAAGCTGACTATACATTGCATTATTTTGAAGAAGTTTTGTTTGATGCGATCCCCGTGCTTTACGATCGCATTAGTTCATCCATTTCGGCAAGCTTTCCCAAATTAAGACTACCACGCCATAACTTTTGTAATTTTGGTTCATGGGTGGGTAGCGATCGCGATGGTAATCCTTTTGTTACGCCCGAAGTCACATGGCAAACTGCTTGCTATCAGCGCAATCTCGTCATTAGCAAATATATTAAATCGATTGAACACCTCAGTCGATTGTTATCGCTGTCTCAGAGTCTGAGCGATGTTTCGGAATCTTTACTCGATTCGCTGGCTGACGACCAAATTTATTTGCCTGAGATCTATGCCAAAAACTCGATCAAATATCGTCAAGAGCCTTATCGTCAAAAACTCGCCTACATCAAAGAGCGCCTCTACCGTACCCGCGATCGCAACCGAGAGTTGCGGCATAGTGGCTGGCAAGCCTCAGAAATGGAGCTATCGACTAAGGGACAAGAGCATCAACTTTATAACCATGTTTCCGAATTTCTTGCCGAACTGAAACTGATTCAAGCGAGTTTGCTCGAAACTAAGCTCAATCCTAAGCCTTTAGAAAACCTGATTCGTCAAGTTGATGTCTATGGATTTCACTTAGCCCATCTCGATATTCGTCAAGAAAGCACTCAACATAGCAATGCGATCGGCGAAATTGCGGCTTCATTACAACTTTTGGATAAACCTTACGACGATCTCACTGAAGACGAAAAAGTGACTTGGTTGACCCAAGAGCTGAAAACGCGCCGCCCGATGATCCCTGCCAAGCTGAACTTTAGCGACAAAACCAACGAAATCATCGAAACATTTCGGATGGTGGCAAAGGTGCAACAGGAGTTTTCGGTAGCAATTTGCAACAACTATGTGATCAGCATGAACCGTAGTGTCAGCGACATTCTCGAAGTGCTGCTACTCGCCAAAGAAGCGGGGCTATACGATCCTGCTACAGGCAAAGGTTCCCTCAGCATTGCGCCTCTGTTTGAAACGGTTGAGGATTTGCAAAGCGCCCCACCGATTATGAGTCAGCTATTTGAGTTACCGCTTTACCGTACCTATCTCGAAAGTCATGATCATTTGCAAGAGGTGATGCTCGGCTATTCTGACAGTAATAAAGATTCGGGCTTTTTAAGCAGCAATTGGGAAATTTATAAAGCTCAACGGGCATTGCAAGATGTTTGCCAAAAATACAAAGTTGATCTGCGGATGTTTCATGGACGCGGCGGATCGGTCGGACGTGGCGGTGGACCTACTTATGAGGCAATCTTGGCGCAACCAGGACGAAGCATCGAAGGGCGGATCAAGATTACCGAGCAGGGTGAAGTGTTAGCTTCCAAATATTCTCTGCCCGAAATCGCACTTTATAACCTTGAAACGATTACTACTGCCGTGATCCAAGCCGCCCTACTGCCCAGCAGTAGCGATACCCTTGATATTTGGCTAGCCACTATGGAAGAAATTTCCGTGCGATCGCGCCAAGTCTATCGCCATTTAATCTATGAGCAACCAAATTTGGTGGAATTCTTTCATCAAGTCACCCCCATCGAAGAAATCAGTCAATTGCAGATTAGTTCCCGCCCCGCAAGACGGGCTGGCAAACGCGATCTCGGCAGTCTCAGAGCGATTCCTTGGGTATTTAGTTGGACACAGAGTCGATTTCTACTTCCCTCTTGGTATGGCATTGGCGCGGCTCTGGAAGAGTTCCTTCAACAAAATCCATCGGGACATCTCGCCCTGTTGCAATATTTCTATAGCAAATGGCCCTTCTTTAAAACTGTAATTTCGCGGGTGGAAATGACGCTCGCCAAAACTGATTTGCAGATCGCCCATCACTATATGCGAGAACTTACTAAGGAAGGCTTTGAAGAAGAGTTTGTCGAAATATTTGCGGAGATCTATGATGAGTATCAGCGCACTCGCCAAGTAATCCAATCGATTACGGGACAAAAGCATATGCTCGATAGCGATCCCGATCTGAAGCAATCCGTAGAGCTACGCAATGGCTCCATCGTCCCCCTTGGTTTCATCCAAGCATCTTTGTTAAAGCGTCTGCGTCAGCATCGTCCTGATACGGTTGATCTGCGATCGCGCTATTCCAAAAATGAACTGTTGCGTGGGGCATTATTGACGATTAACGGCATCGCCGCAGGCATGAGAAATACAGGTTGATTCTCCAAATGAACATCAAACAGGCAAGGGGCTTAAGCCCCTTGTTCCTTAAGATTGGGACATCCTTACGCAAATGGCGAACAGTTGGCGAACACTGTAGAACGCAAAGCGTTATATGTTACGATTTTGGACAAACTGAGCGTGATTACTGAGCGTGTGTGAGGAATATGAGCCCCAATCGGAATTTCCACGATCCCATCAGGGTTGGTGTTATAGGTATCGGTAACATGGGGCAGCATCATGCAAGGGTTCTCAGCTTGCTCAAGGATGCAGAACTAATTGGTGTTTCTGACGTGAGCGTGGAACGTGGGCGCGATACTGCTAGCAAGCACCGAGTACTTTATTTTGAAGATTATCGTGAGCTTTTACCTTTAGTCGATGCGGTTTGTATTGCCGTGCCAACCCGCTTACATTATGACGTTGGCACAACTTGTCTGAAGGCGGGTGTTCATGTCCTGATTGAAAAGCCGATCGCCGCCACCGTCCTCGAAGCCGAATCTTTAGTGAAAACCGCCGCCGAACACAATCGCATTCTTCAAGTCGGACATATCGAGCGTTTTAATCCTGCTTTTCAAGAATTAAGTAAAGTTTTAAAGCACGAGACAATTTTAGCGATCGAAGCCGATCGCATGAGTCCTTATTCGCAACGCGCTAACGATGTCTCGGTCGTATTCGATCTGATGATCCATGATATCGATCTGATTTTAGAGCTTGTCCCTTCGGCGATCGTGCGAGTCTCGGCACATGGCAATCGCGTTTCGCCAGAATCCAGTCATCTCGACTATGTGACCACGACGATCGGTTTTGAAAATGGGGTAATTGCCACACTGACAGCGAGCAAAGTTACCCATCGCAAAAAGCGCAAAATCACGGCGCACTGCACCAACTCCCTAACTGAGTCAGATTTTCTGAATAACGAAATTTTAATCCACCGACAAACCACCGCCAACTGGACAACCGATTACGGTCAAGTCCTCTATCGTCAAGATGGCTTTATCGAAAAAGTCTACACCAGCAATATTGAACCGCTTCATGCCGAGTTAGAACATTTTGTCGCCTGTGTCCGTGACAAAGCCCAACCCTCAGTCGGCGGCGATCAAGCTCTAAAAACTCTACGCCTTGCGAGTTTAATTGAACAAACAGCCCTTGATGGTCAAATCTGGCGCAGTTGTGATTTGGAGTTAAGGGAAGTAGCGATCGCTGGGGCTTATTAATTTTGACTTGATGAAAACTTGGGGCAAAATTCATGTCTACCAAAAAACAACGTTTTTCTCAGATCGATTTGCGTGGGGCATTGCAAATTATTGGGATTAATGAATTAAAAGAATGGCGACCAGAGTTTAGCCCGAAACCAGCATCGGATTACTATTTAATAAGTACTCAGAAATTAAAAGCACATTTTGATTTGTCATTATCTGAGTCAGCAAAATCATTACTAATTGATGCGATTTTACTGGAAGCGATCGCCAGTTATTCTAAATTAAAAATTTGGAAAGAGGCGAAGTTACAAACTGAACAGTTAACGGGTGTGGTTGATTATTTAATCGCTGCCCAAGGCAAAGTCTATCAATCGCCTTTGCTATGCGTTGTGGAAGCTAAAAAAGATGATTTTGAGCAGGGATTAGCTCAATGCCTAACGGAAATGTATGCTTGCTTGGAATTGAATCAACCCTCTCATTCATTTCCTGTATATGGAATTGTCACGAACGCCACGACATGGCGATTTTATCAATTGAGCAGACAAGAGTGTTATGAAAGCCTTGCCTACTCAGAGATGCAATTAGCCGATATCTTAGGGTTTCTCAACTACCTATTTGCTGATTGTGAGCAGAAGCTTTTAAGTCACAATTAATCTCGTGTCGCACTTTTGGTTGTTTCATAAATAACATCACAAATATTTTGCCCAAATATCCACCGCCTCTTGGGAGCCGTACCATTTGCCCGATCGCGGTGAATGATAGACACCATCGATCGCTATATTTGTCGCGCCATCTAAATATGCCGACTCAATGGGAATAATGCCATCGCCCCATGCATCTCCCTGACCGCAGGTAAGCTCATAGCTGCTATAGGCAAGCCTCTCTGCTAACCACTTTTTCGGCGACTTTGACGATAGTGATTTTGTGCCTTGTACAGACTTACCCGCGATGCAGATATATTCGATATCATCGTAAAAGGCGTTGGGATAATTGTCATTCACAAAGTCTAAATTCCTGAGCGACCAAGGTTCCAGACTACGTTGCGGTGTGCCTAAACAAATTAACTTAGCAACTTTCGATCGCGCATTCCAGATTTTGTCGTAATAGGGGCGATCGCCTAGATAAATGCGTGATAGCCAACCACCTGCGGAATGGGCGATGATATTGACTTGGGACGCGCCTGTTTTTGCTAATTCTAAATTTATGGTTTGGTCAAGTTTTTCTAAGATTGGGGCTATGGAGCGACCGCCGAGGGTAGGAACCCAGTCCGACCATTTCAAAGGTACGACTGTTGCGGATAAATTTTTAATTTCTAACTTTTTGGCGATCGGGATGTAGTCAGATGCGCCTGCGAGATAGCCAGCTAAAATAATGTTCGGGGTATTCATGTAAAATTTATGATGTATGGCTATAGTCATTTAAGTAGCTGGTCACAATGTAAATATAAAATGTGGAACGGGCATCTTGCCCGTCAACAGGCTAGAAGCCTGTTCCACTATCTAACAATTGATTAAGCGCATTTACTTATGTTAAAGCAAATTCTAAATAGAGGCGGCATTGAAAGCCAAAAATTGGCAGCAGGTATCCAAACTGCTAGGATGTATGGGATTTGTTAAGCACAATCTGTAAAATAATTTTGTGAATTGAGATAAAGGCTTATGGCTAGCGATCGCATCGACAAATTTCAAGCAGCTTCGCGTAATTTGCAATTACAGCCTCTTTTGGGAGTGGAGGAGCGGCAGAGGTTTATGGTGGATTATGGTAGCGATTGCATTGATATGCTGGAGCAGAAAGTTTTAGTTTGCGATGAAAATACTAATCAGTTTGTGTTTGCGGGACATCGCGGCTGTGGCAAATCGACTTTGTTATGTGATTTTGCTCGGAAAATGGAGGGACAGTTTTTTACTGTGTTTTTCTCAATCTCTGATTTAATTCAGATGAATGAGATTAGCCATATTAATATTCTGTTTGCGATCGCCTTGAAAATGATGGAAAAGGCGGAACGAGATAATGTGCAGATTGCTGATGATAAAAAACAAGCTTTTTTTGATTGGTTTAAGGAACGCACTAAGACGGAAACTGTTGGGATTAAAGGAGAGATGAGTCTGGGGATAAATCTGTTTGATGTGATTAAGAGTAAGCTCTCAACGGAACAAGGAACTAAGCTAGAAATTAAGGAGCGATTTACGCAAAATTTCCGCGATTTGATTGATACTTTGAATGCGATCGCTACAGAAATCAAGTTAGCAACCAAGTTAGAAATATTGGTGGTGGTTGACGATTTGGATAAGTCGGATTTGTCGCAAATCGATGATATTTTTCAGAAGAATCTCAAGGCTTTACTTCAGCCCAAATTTATTATTATTTACACAGTCCCGATCGCTACGATACGGGATGGTAATTTGAAGAAATATATTGAAGATGAGACGAGTAATCGCATTTTTGTGATGCCTGTGTTAAAGCTTTATCCGATGGGAGAAAGCCGTAAACCTGATGGTAAGCCGAATGCTGTGGCGATGGAAATTTTGCAATCGGTGCTGACGCGGCGGATCGATCCTGATTTGTTTGAGGCAGGAATTGAGGAAAAAATTGCGCTGAATAGTGGCGGTGTGTTGCGTGAGGTGATGCGAATTACGAAGGAATGTTGTGATTTGATTTTGGTGAAGTTGCGACAGCAAATGAGGCGCAATCAAAATATTGATGATTTGAAAATTGATCAAGGGATTTTGAATGAGGCTCTTGATAATATTCGCAATGATATGAAGATTACTTTGAGTAAGGGCGATCGCCATATTTTGCTAGAAACCTATAAAAACTATACGCCCGATGATCCTAAAAATCAGGACTTTCTTGATTTGTTGCATAATCTCATTGCGATCGAATATCGAAATCGTGAGAGTTGGTATGATGTGCATCCTTTGATTGTGGAACAGTTGAAGATTGAGAAGTTAATCTGATCCCCCTCAATCCCCCTTGTAAAGGGGGAAGAAGAAAATTAATTATATTCTCCCCCCTTTACAAGGGGGGCTGGGGGGGATCTACACCCTAAAACGTAGAAGAAAATTATGTCAAACCTAATCGTTCTCAATGAAAAAAATGCCGATGAATACGATCGCTTGATCGTATCTCTTGAGGCGGGTTTGGGAACGTTGCAGATTTTGTTGGCGGTATGCGATAACACGGCACTGCGGCAGGAGGTGATCCAACGCTATGAGGCTGAGTTGGAGGGAGTGCGGAGCTATCGGTTAGCGCTAAATCCTGATGAGCCGAGTTTGTTGCAGGCTTTGATTGATGGCAAGATTGACAAAAATATGCAGGCGATCGCGACGGTATTGGGTGCGGAGAAGTTAAATAATTTAGGTGCAAGTAATCGCGAGAAGTTAGATAGTTTTTTGGGCTATTTGCAATGGACGCGGGAGGCTTTGCGGGGTTATCCTTTGCCAATTGTATTGTGGTTGCCTTCGGCGTTATTAGTGGAGATTGCTAAAAAAGCTCCTGATTTTTGGAGTTGGCGCAGTGGTGGTACGTTTACGTTTGGGTTTGCTAAGTTGGATTTCCCAATTGATGCTGCTGGTAAAGACCCCATATTCAAGCCAATTGATAATCCTCAAAAATCAAGTTCTGTTCTTTCAGTAAGACAATTAGAAGATTCGCTTGCAGAAGCAATTAAGGCTTGGGGTGAAGATAGCGCTAATACGGAACCAGTTTATGCTCAGTTAGGGAAGCTTTATGCAGAGAGAGTTTGGAAAGGTGAAACTGATGATCGCGAAAGGGAAACTGTTTTAGCGGAAACATATCTGATGCGAGCTATTGATATACAAAAAACATATAAACGTAGATCTGATCTTATACATTCGCTAAATAGTTTGGCTTATATGTATAAGTTCCTTGGCTATTGGGATAAAGCTGAAGCACTTTACAAAGAATCTCTAGTCGAATTGAGAGAGGAGCTATATAACAAAGAAGGAATTGCATTTATTTGGGGACAATTGGGAGACATCGAGCGCAAGCGAGGCAACTGGGATGCGGCGGAATCTCTTTACAGGCAATCTTTGCAATTGAGTACTGAATTAGGCGATCTCGCGGGTATGGCAACTTCTTGGGGATCATTGGGAGACATCGAGCGCAAACGAGGCAACTGGGATGCGGCGGAATCTCTTTACAGGCAATCTTTGCAATTGAGTACTGAATTAGGTAATCGAGCGGGTATGGCTGAAATTTGGGGAGTATTGGGAGACATCGAGCGCAAGCGAGGCAACTGGGATGCGGCGGAATCTCTTTACAGGCAATCTTTGCAATTGAGTACTGAATTAGGCGATCTCGCGGGTATGGCAACTTCTTGGGGACAGTTGGGAGACATCGAGCGCAAACGAGGCAACTGGGATGCGGCGGAATCTCTCTACAGACAATGTTTAGCAGTTGAAAAAGAATTAGACGATCACGCGGGTATGGCAACCTCTTGGGGACAGTTGGGAGACATCGAGCGCAACCGAGGCAACTTGGATGCGGCGGAATCTCTCTACAGGCAATGTTTGCAATTAAGGACTGAATTAGACGATCGCGCGGGTATGGCTGAAATTTGGGGAGCATTGGGATATATCGAACTCAATCGCGGCAACTGGGATGCAGCGGAATCTCTCTTCAGTCAATGTTTAGCAGTTGAGACTGAATTAGGCGATCGCGCAGGTATGGCAACTTCTTGGGGATCATTGGGAGACATCGAGCGCAAACGAGGCAACTGGGATGCGGCGGAATCTCTCTACAGGCAATCTTTGCAATTAAGGACTGAATTAGGCGATCGCGCGGGTATGGCTGAAATTTGGGGAGTATTGGGAGATATCGAGCGCAAACGAGGCAACTGGGATGCGGCGGAATCTCTCTTCAGGCAATCTTTGCAATTACGAACTGAATTAGGCGATCGCGCGGGTATGGCAAGTTCTTGGGGATCATTGGGAAACATCGAGCGCAATCGTGGCAACTGGGATGCGGCGGAATCTCTCTTCAGGCAATCTTTGCAATTACGAACTGAATTAGGCGATCGCGCGGGTATGGCAACTTCTTGGGGACAATTGGGAGACATCGAGCGCAACCGAAGCAACTTGGATGCAGCGGAATCTCTCTATAGGCAATGTTTAGCAGTTGAAGAAGAATTAGGCGATCGCGCGGGTATCGCTGAGACTTGGGGACAATTGGGAGACATCGAGCGCAACCGAGGCAACTTGGATGCGGCGGAATCTCTCTACAGGCAATCTTTGCAATTGAGAACAGAATTGGGCGATCTCACTGGTATTGCTATAATTTGGGGACAATGGGGAGGACTTGAGCAAATCCGAGGCAACTGGGATGTGGCTATAGATCTTTATCTCAATGCACTTGCATTCAAAGAAAATTTAATGGGGCTTGATCATCCTGAAATTGCTGACTTGCTTGTTGGGCTTGGGAGTATTTATCAACAACAGCAATCTTATGATCGAGCAGAAGCATATTTTTCAAGAGCGTTGGCAATCCGAGAAGAAAAGTTCGGTTTAAATCATCCAGAAACAAAAAAAATTCGTATGTTGTTAAATGGAATTCAGCAAATCAAGGATAGTCCAGAGGCTAAGGATTTTATGACAGCAATTGTGAGTTTAATGCAACAGAAGCCAGAATTAGCTTCGACAATACAACAGTCTGTCGCTCAACGATTAGCTGCTAATCCTGATGCAGAAATGGAAGAGATTATGCAAAGTGTTTTCCTTGAGTTGGCTGAAAATGATCTCGATCTCAAAAATTTAATAGCTCAATTTTCGGAGCTATCAGATACGAACACGGAGTCGTAGCTTCTCTATCGCGCCAAAGTTATAATGGGAGCGTGACATGAAAGTTTGCTAGATAACCATGCTTAAAACAATTCCTAACCAACGATTGTCTGCTTTGCTGAACGAGCTAAAAATTAGTTTGGTTGGAATCTATGGCGATCGCTTATTTTCAGTGATTCTTTTTGGCTCTCAAGCACGAGGTGAAGCAAATCCTGACTCAGATGTTGATGTGATGGCAGTCTTAGATGACTCCGTTAATGTGATTGAGGCGCGATCGCGCTTGTCTGACATTAGTTGGCATTATCTAATGAAATATAACGAATTAGTTTCAATCGTGCCAATGTCAAAAGCAAAATTTTTAGCAGGTGAAATTTCTTTTTTAAGAGTGGTTAAGCGAGAAGGTGTTGAAATATGAATGAATTGACAAAGTTCTTGTTTTTGTCTAACGATGATTTGGAGACTGCACAATTACTTTGCGATCGCGGTCGTTATCGATCATGCATATCCCGTGCTTACTACGCGATGTACTATGTGACTCAGGCTTTACTTCTTTCTGAAGGATTGGATACTTCTACTCATAAAGGAGTTATCAGATTATTAGGACTTCATTTTGTGACAACAGGAAAGATTGAACCTAATGTTGCTGTATTGCTGAAGCGTGCTTACGATAGTAGGCAGAGTAGTGATTATGAGTCGGATATGACTGAAGATGAGACTATGGCAAAATCTGCGATAGAAAATGCTCAAACTTTTATTGCTGCGGTCAAAATGCTCCTGTCAAAACAAAGTTAGCCAAAACAGAAAAAACAAGAATTTATCAAGTGAAATTAATGCTTTTATCTTGTCATATTCACTCATCAGGGCGTTGACTGAGACAACTACCACCGCGTGCAGCATTCCGAAAAGTTTGCACAGATTCAACTTCATTAATATGCCCACAGTAGGGACAATAGACTTTTTCACCAATTTGTGGCTCGATGTCCGCACGACTCCACCATTTACGACAGCGATCGCAATGAAAGTGATAAAGAAATTCGAGGGAAACTTTCATGATGCTATATCACTGAACTCTGCATATAGGTTTTGGAAGGCGACCATGACATCAGGGGACAAAGTTTTTTCCCGATCGCTATAAAACTTTTGAAACTCGGCGATCGGATCGAAGCGATCGCTAATTTCTGTTTCTGGTATTTTAGCTGATTCTCTTTGAATTAACTTTGATTCAACCATCACGGCTTGGGGGCAAATTTTTCGGACGCGATCGGCTAAGCCAATGGGCGGCGTATCGACAGCGATCGCAAATTTTAAATAGCCAACATAATCGCGATGGGTTTCTAACTGTTCATCGAGTTGATCAATATGGCATTCCACCCGCTTAAGCGGCTTCTGACAAGTCAATGGTTGAAACTGAACTTTCGCAGGTCTACCAACTTCCACATCGATCAAATTAAACCCCTTCTCTTCTCCTACTTCACCAAAATCTACTTGAATCAAAGAACCTGAATAATAAGTTGGCGCAGCATTAGCAATTTGCTGTGGTCGATGAATATGTCCTAGAGCCACATACTGACATTCGGAAGGAATCGCTTGTCCCGATAGGCTGTACATATTACCACTATGAAAAGCGGCTTCGGAACCTGTAAATTTTGCGCCATCAATGGTCATATGCGCCATCATCACATTTGCCGCGTCAGTTCTAAATCCTGTCGCCAGATTTTGCAAAACATAGGTAACGGTGGTTTTATAATCAGCCCTTTGTTCTGAAGCGTCTAAATTCCAAACATCTTCAGCAGCTAACATTCTACGTTCGGAAGCAAAAGGCATTGCGCCGACACAGAGCTTGCCACTTGCCGTGTCCATCGTGATTACGCCGCCCTCATCAGCAATTCTTGGTCTACCCAATGCTCTTACTCCCGCAAGGGATAGCAACTGCGCCAGACTATCAATGCGAGTTGCGGAATCATGATTTCCTGCGATCGCAACGGATGGAATGCTTAACTGATTAAGCTGACAGAAGAATTCATAGGCAACTTTTTCGGCTTCAGTTGATGGATTCGGCACATCAAAAATATCCCCTGCCACGAGGACAGCATCAACATCAAAGTCCTTGGCATATTTAAGTATTTCTTCTAAGGCAAGGGCAATTTCAGGAGTGCGATCGACTCCTTTTAACTTTCGCCCCAAATGCCAATCTGAAGTATGAATTAAGCGCATAAATTAACTTGTCTGACTACGTTTCAGGGAGTAGATCCCCCCCAGCCCCCCTTGTAAAGGGGGGAGAATTAATTAAATTTTCTTCTTCCCCCTTTTTAAGGGGGATTGAGGGGGATCAAATACAATAATGACAGTTGCTATACAGTCAATATGTCATCTATAGCTCACAATAGCTTAG
>JBIKYX010000021.1:0-52043 GCA_044355035.1 Pseudanabaena sp.
CTATGGTTCATCTGATGGTTCGTCGTTTAAGCCCTAAATCCATCCCTATTTAACCTACTCTAAAACTTTTCAAACACTCTCTTAGCTTGCAAAGCATTAATTTCTAATTGCAACTCATAGAGATCTTTTTGTGATCTAATCTCTTCAAGCACTTGAGCCAATAACTGCTTTTGCATATCTTGATCGTTGGCAATTCGTTGCAAACTCTCACTCATCAGATCCAATTTCTTCAACATCAACACCGCCGCATAGCCAGTTGATTTCGCAATTTCAAATAACTGCGACTCCATGTTGCTTAACATCGCAAGACTTTGGGGCAGAGGATTCGCTTTTTGACGCTCTTGTAGTTCCTTGAGTTGGCGTTTTTTCTCCTTTTCTAAAATCTCATTGCAGTTCTCACCAATTGTCACCCGAATTTCTTGCGCGAGTTCCTGAAAAAATTTCTGATAATCATACTGATGCAGCTTGAGAACCTTCACCATTTCGTCATAATTTTGGACGATCGCATTTAATTCACGATAGCGCTCCTCAAAGGACAAAGCCTTACGACTACTCTGCTCAATTACCTTCTTACTAAACATCCCCCGTTGCTCAATTTTTTGAGTTACGAGTCGCCCCTTGGTTAAATGCTCATTGCGCTGACGAATCTGCTTTTGCAATTGATCGAGTTTGCCCCCCGCGAGCATTGGTAAACGGTAGGTTTTCTTGTAGATTTTGATCTCACGCTTACCGTCATTGTCATTGCTATTACTCATAATTTAGCTGCGTTCATGGGGCGATCATTTTACTGCCTATTATCATACAAATTTTTTAAGGGCTTTTTAAAGACGATTTAAAGAAAGATAGTCCTGAAAAAGTTAAAATACGGCAATAACTTAACTCTCACGAAGGAACATAGAAACCATGACAGAGTTACTCGATCGCACAATTACCAAACTAAAAACATTATCTGTCGAACAACAAGATGAGATCGCCACGATCATTTTAGAAGAAATCGAAGATGAAATTCAATGGAATACCTCATTTGAACGTTCTCAAGAAAGCTGGTCATTGGACTGGCAGGTTGCTTAATGTTTGGATACTTTTAGCTTACCTGCTTAGTCTTTTTTTCTAACCAACGTCAGTTCCGCTTAACCCGAACTGACGTTAACTAGTAATGTGCGATAATTCGCTTCGCAAATTCAGGGACGTGGACTTCTAGTTTTTTGAGATAATTGCGGACAATTACTGAGAGATTAGGAGAAAAGGCGATCGCTATTACTGAATGTTTTAATGTTTTAAAGCTGTTTGACAATCCTCTTGAATCTGCTCTTTGAGCGCCTCTAATGATGCAAATTTTTGTTCGGGGCGAATAAATTTTATGAGATTTACATTTAGCTGTTGATTATATAAATCGCCTTGCCAATCTAGTAAATGCACTTCCACAGTGCGCCGATCGCCCCTGATATCTTCTTTCATCGTTGGTCTTAAACCAATATTCATCACCCCAAATATAGGCTTAGGGCTAGAGGAGATCATTACCGCCACTGCGTAAACCCCATCGCGAGGCAAACACTTTTGAGCAGGGACTTCTAAATTTGCAGTTGGGAAGCCAATTGTACGACCTAGCTGCTTTCCTTTGATCACCTTACCGCCAAGACTATAAGGACGACCCAGCAATGAATTCGCTAAATCAACATTGCCTTGGGATAGAGCTAATCGAATATTTGAGCTACTAATCCGTACAGGTGGACTATCAATATCGCCGAAAGTCAAAGTTTGTTCAGGAATGACCGTGAGGCGATCGCCCCAGATATTTTGCAAATCGGAAACATTGCCTTGACGTTTCTGACCGAAGTGAAAATCAAAGCCGACCGAAATTAATTCGACCTGCAACGAGTTAATCAAGATTTTCTGAATAAATTCTGCGGCTGTTAACTTAGCGAGATTTGCATCGAAGGGTAGTAAAACTAACTGTTCCACACCAAGGGATTCCAGTAAAGCGACTTTTTCATCAAATGGAGCTAGAAGCGATCGCGGTTGGTTACTAAAAAATTCTTGAGGATGGGGCGAGAACGAAACAACGGTACTGGTTAAATTTGGCAAACGGCGATCCCCTAAAGATAATGGCAAAATCGGCGCGATCACATGACAATGCCCGACATGAACGCCATCAAAGTTACCAAGGGCGATCGCGGTAGGACGAGAAATTTCGGTAGGGTCTTGTATTACTCTCACACTTAACATTTTGACATAATTTTTTGTGAGTAACTCACCTTAATAAAAATCAAAACCCAAATAAGCTGATCCGTACAAGAAGTGTGTGAATCAGCTTATTTGGTAAATTTAAACACCTTATATATGCAAGGAATGGCGAATTGTCGTTACATTCTGGTATGTTTGAGGTTCGCCGTTAGCAGACAATCCATGACCGTTAGAGAAACTTTTCGCCGCACCAAAATTGTTGCCACTATTGGACCAGCAACCAGTAGCCCTGACATGATTCGCCAGCTTATCGAGGCGGGCGCAACTACTTTCCGTCTTAATTTTTCCCACGGAACGCATACAGACCACCATCGCAGCATTTGCAATATTCGCCAAGTGTCCAGTGAGCTTAATCAACCCGTTGGTATTTTGCAAGATTTGCAAGGTCCAAAAATTCGATTAGGTGTATTTAAAGATGGTCCAATTACCTTAAATAAAGGTGACAAATTTACCCTGACTAGCCGTCAAGTTGCTGGTACGTCAGAGATTAGCTGTATTACCTATGACACCCTTGCCGAAGAAGTCCCTAAAGGCGCAGTGATCATGCTCGATGATGGCAAAGTGGAAATGGTCGTCGAAGATGTGAATGTGGAATTAGGAGATCTTTACTGTCGTGTGGTTATCGGTGGTACGCTCTCCAATAATAAAGGTGTAAATTTCCCAAATGTCCATTTGTTAGTCAGCGCGGTTACTGAAAAAGATCGTGAAGATTTGCGATTTGGGCTATCGGAGGGAGTCGATTGGGTGGCGCTCAGTTTTGTCTGTACACCTGAAGATGTCCTTGAAGTTAAAGATTTAATTGCCGCTTCAGGGCGTAACGCTAGCGTAATCGCCAAAATCGAAAAACACGAAGCGATCGCTAATATGGAAGCAATTCTCTCAGTGTGCGATGGGGTAATGGTGGCGCGGGGTGATCTTGGCGTAGAAATCCCTGCGGAAGATGTGCCGATCGCCCAAAAGCAACTGATTAAAACTGCCAATCGTCTTGGTATTCCTGTAATCACCGCCACCCAAATGCTTGATAGCATGGTGAGCAATCCTAGAGCAACCCGTGCCGAAATTTCCGATGTAGCCAATGCGATCATCGATGGTACGGATGCAGTAATGCTGTCCAATGAGACAGCCGTGGGTAAATATCCGATCTTGGCAGTGGAAACGATGGCAAGAATTGCTATACGGATCGAAAAAGAACAAGATCTGAAAATGCAACCAATTGAAAGCATGGGACGCGCCATTCCTAATGCGATTAGTCAGGCAGTTGGACGCATTGCCATGCAATTACAAGCGGCGGCGATCGTTACCCTCACCAAAACAGGCTCAACGGCGCGTAATGTCAGCAAATTCCGTCCCCCAATTCCAATTTTGGCTGTTACGCCCAATGTTCAAGTAGCCCGCCGATTACAGATGGTGTGGGGTGTGCAGCCCTTAGTTTTAGTTTCATTACCATCAGCCCGTCAGAACTTTGAAGCGGCGCTCAACCTTGCTCAAGAAATGAAATTGCTAACCGCAGGCGATCTCGTGGTGATGTCCGCAGGGACATTGCAAGATGTGGCGGGTTCGACTGATTTAGTTAAAGTTGAGTTTGTTTCTTCAGTAGTGGGCAAAGGCTTAAGCATTGGTTCAGGCATTGTGCATGGTCGCGCTAGGGTCGCCTTCCACCATCTTGATGTACGCGACTTCAATCAAGGTGAAATTTTAGTAATCGATCGCACCGATGCTGACTTTATTGAAGTAATTCGCAAGGCATCAGCCGTGATCACCGAAGAAGCTAGTCTTGAATCTCATGCTGTAGTCATCGGTCGCAGGTTGGGTATCCCTGTTCTTGTAGGCGTTAAAAATGCCACAGGCTTTATTCGTGATGGCGAGCCTCTAAGCATCAACTTTAACAAGGGTATGATTTACTCAGGTTCCAGAACGGACGATTTGGCTTTTTAGTTATATTGAAGGGGGTGCGCTTTGCACAGCCTCTTCAATTGATATATGAGTTAATCATGGAAAACTTTTCTTTTTATAACCCTGTCAAGATTTTATTTGGCAAAGGTCAAATCGCGAATATTGCCCAAGAAATTCCTGCTGATGCCAAAATCCTGATCACCTATGGCGGTGGCAGTATTAAAAGCAATGGTGTCTACGATCAAGTGAAAACGGCTTTAGCAGGACGTAATTTCCTAGAATTTGGAGGGATTGAAGCAAATCCCCATCTAGAAACGCTGCTGAAGGCGGTGGAACTAATTCGATCGCAAGGGATTGATTTTTTGTTGGCTGTAGGTGGTGGCTCTGTCCTCGATGGCACAAAGTTTATTGCGGCGGCGGTTCCCTTTGAAGGCGATCCTTGGGATATCTTGGCAAAACAAGCGCCCGTCAAGGCGGCTCTCCCCATCGGTACGGTTTTAACCTTGCCAGCCACTGGTTCAGAAATGAATACTAACTCGGTAGTCACAAAATGGGAAACGCAGGAGAAATTGTTTTTTGCCAGCCCTTTAGTATTTCCTAAATTCTCAGTACTCGATCCTGAAACGACTTTCTCGCTGCCTCCCCGACAAATTGGCAATGGCATCGTGGATGCATTTACCCATGTCATGGAGCAGTATTTAACCTATCCAGCTAATGCGCCATTGCAAGATCGTTGGGCGGAGTCGATCCTGCAAACTTTGATCGAAGAAGGACCCAAAACCTTAGCCAATCCCCATGATTATGCGTCACGGGCTAACGTGGTTTGGGCGGCGACCTTGGCTCTGAACGGATTGATTGGTGCGGGTGTGCCTCAGGATTGGACGACGCACATGATCGGACATGAGTTGACGGCTCTGCATGGGCTTGATCATGCTCAAACTTTAGCGGTGGTTTTGCCAAATACATTGACAGTATTACGCGATCGCAAACGTGAAAAGCTATTGCAATATGCCGAAAGCGTGTGGAGTCTAGTCGATGGTGCGGAAGAAGTACGCATTGATCAGGCGATCGCCAAAACTCGCGAGTTTTTTGAGTCGGTTGGTGTTCGCACCCACTTATCAGATTACGGCGTGGGATTAGATGTAATTCCCACGATTATTGATCGCTTTGAGAAGCGCGGTTTTGTGGCTTTAGGTGAACACAAAGACGTTACGCCCAAAGTTGTCGAGCAGATTTTAGCGCTTTGCGCTTAATGTTTTTTGTTAAAGTTACGGCTTCGCCGTAATTTTAACAAGTTAGTTCATATCGAAAAATATGCCAAAGAAAATTCTATTTGTTTGCCTCGGTAATATTTGCCGATCGCCTGCTGCGGAAAATATTATGAATCACTTGATTGAGGAAGCGGGACTAAGCGATCGCTTTATCTGTGATTCCGCAGGTACGGGCGGTTGGCACGTTGGCGCACCACCCGATCGCCGTATGCGAGCCGCCGCACAGCAGCGTGGAATGAACTTTGTCGGAGCAGCGAGACAATTTGAAGCAAGTGATTTGCGCGAATTTGATCTGATTCTGGCAATGGACAATGATAATTATCGTAATATTCTCGCTCTTGATCCCCAAGGTAAATTTGCGGATAAGGTCAAAATGATGTGTGACTATTGCGAAACCTATAAGGATACAGAAGTTCCTGATCCTTACTATGGAAGGGATGACGGATTTAACTATGTGATCGATCTGCTATTTGATGCCTGTGGTGGACTGCTCAAATCTCTACGAAATAATTGATTGATTCTGATTGCCATAATCTACGAGGCGATCGCGGTTTTACATTCAAGCCAATGACACTGATCAATTAAAGCGAGATCGGCTAAGATACAACCCATTTTAAGATCTATATGCAATACTATGAAGATACATATATTAAAATATGTATAGGCTTAGGTATATTTGACTAAACTAGAACTTGTGAGCGGAGAAAGTCATACCGATGACATTTGAACCAAGCTATTTCAAAGCTGAGCTATTTAAGATTTTGTCAAATCCAGTGCGTATTCAAATATTGGACGCGCTGAGGAACGACGAACAGAGTGTGAACACGATCGCCCAGTGCTTAGAAATTGAGCCATCGGCGGTTTCGCAACAGTTGGCGGTGATGCGGCGCTATAACTTAGTGCGATCGCGCAAACAAGCAAACTTTGTCTACTACTCTGTTGGCGATCCCACGATTTTCAAGGTACTAGATGCATCGCTAGAACTATTCAATAACCATGTAATTCAAACGCGGGAATCCCTACAAAAATTGGAGTAATTAAAATCCCATGACCCAAGCAGGAAGTTTAGAGAATCATCTCAAACCAAATCCACCTCAAAATTCGCCCAAAAATTCACTGCCAAGCTCTCCTTTTAAGGGATGGTTTAGCAATTTGACAGGTGACTTAACGGGGGGATTGACAGCAGCAGTGGTCGCCTTACCCCTAGCTCTAGCCTTTGCGGTGGCAAGTGGTGTCGAACCAAAAGCAGGGCTTTATACAGCGATCGTTGCAGGAATTGTGGCGGCGATATTTGGTGGATCGCCTGTGCAGATTACGGGACCAACGGGCGCGATGGCGGTAGTACTGGTGGGTATTGTTGCCAAATACGGTATTGAAAAAGTCTGGATTGCGGGGGTAATGGCGGGGATTATCCAAGTTGCCCTTGGTGTGGCAAAGCTAGGGCGGCTCGTTAAGTTCATTCCCTATCCTGTCACCGCAGGATTTACCAATGGCATTGCTGTGATTATTTTCTGTGGACAGCTAAATAATTTTTTCGGATTGCATTTGCCTAATCAAGAGCATTTTTTACAGGCGCTCTGGCAAACTGTCACCCATTTAGAAGGCTATAACTGGTTAGCGATCGCCTTAGCCCTATTGACCATCGGCACAAAATTATTATGGAATCGGATTAACCAATCAATTCCCGGCTCTTTGGTTGCTCTGATTGTGGCAACGATCGCGGCGGTAATTGCCAAATCGCAATGGAATCTGGAAGTTCCCACGATTGGGATTATTCCTCAATCATTGCCGATACCACAAGGAATTGCCCATTGGAATGATTTTCGCTTAGTGCGTGAGTTGATTAACCCTGCGATCGCCCTCGCTGCATTGGGTAGTATCGAATCTCTCTTATCCGCAGTAGTCGCTGACGGTATGACTGTCAGCGATCGCCACAATAGCGATCGGGAGTTAATCGGTCAGGGTTTAGCAAATATGATCGTGCCGTTTTTTGGTGGTATTCCTGCAACAGGGGCGATCGCTCGTACTGCGGTCAACGTCAGAGCAGGTGGTAAAACGCGACTTTCAGGCGTGATTCACGGTGTCGCCCTAGCTGCAATTATTTTGATTTTTGCGCCCCTTGCCTCCCAAGTGCCTCTCGCAGCCCTTGCGGGTATCCTGATGATTACTAGCATTTGGATGTTAGAACTTAAAGCGATCGGGTTACTGATGCACACCACCTATGCCGACTTCAGTGTGATGATGTTGACATGGTTAGTCACGGTTTGCTTTGATCTTGTACTCGCTGTTGAAGTAGGACTAATTGCCGCAGGGGTTCTATTCATCAAACGCATGAGCGAACTCAGTCTGGTAAAAATGCCTGAAGATGGCGAGTTCCTAGCGGGTATTCCCCTTGAATTTGGTAAACAAATCGCCATTTATCGGATCGATGGTCCAATGTTTTTCGGAGCAGCCGAGCGCTTTGTTTCCTTCCTGCGGGATGCTCCCGAAGTTAAATATCTAATTTTGAGAATGCGTTATGTGCCGAGCATGGACACGACAGGACTAGTTGCCCTTGAGGAGATTTACCACGACTTACAGCGTCATAATTGCCGATTAATTTTGAGCGGGCTGCGTCCAGAAGTGGAACAATTACTAGACCGCAGTGGTTTACTCAAAGAAATCGGACAGGAGTTCTGTTTCGACTCCACAAATGATGCGTTGCAAGTAATAATGCCCAAAGTCCCTGAGGAGACGAGTCCGCAACTCAAGGCAGAAGCGATCGCTTGATAGAAAGTTTACAGGCAAGGGGCTTAAGCCCCTTGTTCCATGCCATACCGTACAAGAAAAATCCGAAAACGACTCTTACTCCCCTTCTCCCCTCTTGGGAGCTACCGTGTACACACAAGTCTAAATTGTGCGATCGCATCCTGAATACCCTGCAATAAATTGCGGGCTGAAAGCTAAAACCCGTTGAAACGGGTTGAAAATCAGGAATTAGTCAGTTTTAACTGACTTTAGCTTTCAGCCAAGAACTTTAGTTCTTGGTTCTCGCGACTTGTGTGTACACCGTAGCTCTTGGGAGAAGGGGCTGGCGGATGAGGGCAGATTTTCTATCTGCGAGTAAACTACTTTAATTCACCGATCGCATATTCAATCAGCTTTAGCAATGACTTGCTCATCTGTTCAAAACCCTGACGCTTCAGGGCAGAAATAGCGATCGCATCGGGATACTGCTCTAAGATGACATTTGGTTCGGCAACTGCATCAATTTTATTGAAAACTAGCAAAATCGGTCCAACCGCGATCGGCATATCTTTGAGGATTTTATCTACGGATTGTAATTGAGATTCCCATGATGCGTGCGAAGCATCGACCAGATGGACTAACACATCGGCTTCCGAGACTTCTTCGAGAGTGGCGCGAAAAGCGTCAACTAGAGATTTTGGAAGTTCATGAATAAAGCCGACGGTATCGGTAAGTAGCACCGTATGAATTTTATCTTCTTCACCCGTCAGGCTGAGGCGGCGCGTGGTCGGATCGAGGGTGGCAAATAGCTTGTCGGCAGCATAGACATCGGCTTTAGTCATCGCATTCAGCAAGGTCGATTTACCCGCATTGGTATAACCCACGATCGCCACGGTGGGAACTTCTTGATCGATGCGTTTTTGACGAATGCGCGATCGCTGGGCTTGGAGATGGTTTACTTGCTGCTGAAGGAAAGTGATCCGCTTTTGGATCACACGGCGATCGCTTTCCAGTTTAGTTTCTCCAGGACCGCGAGTGCCGATGCCGCCGCCCAGCCTTGATAGCGCTTGTCCGTGACCTGCCAGACGTGGCAAACGATATTCCAATTGCGCGAGTTCCACTTGTAACTTCCCTTCTGACGACTGGGCGCGTTGGGCAAATATATCCAGAATTACTTCAGTGCGATCGCTGACTCTTAAGCCGATCATTCGCTCAATATTGCGAGTTTGAGAAGCCGTTAATTCACGGTCAAATACGACCAAGTTTGCACCTTTAGTTTGAGCAAGAACCGCTAATTCCAAGACCTTACCTTCACCGAGAACGGTTTGGGGATGGGGGCGATCGCGTTTTTGCCAGAGAGCATCTAATACTTTGCCGCCAGCGCTCTCGACTAGTTGCCCTAGTTCAAACATGGCAAAGGGCATGGAGTCGGATTTTTCTTTTTGATGCATTAAGCCCACTAGCACCACCCGATCTTGATCATCATCCGTAGCACGACCAGCAAAATTACGGCTAAATTCTTCTTCTAAACCTTCAACTAATTCTAAGAAATCTTGTTTAGAAATCGAGTCCACAGACATCGGCTTTGAGATGCGCCAAACTTGCTGTTGTTCTGGAAGTTCTGTATCTGAAGCGGGTAATAAATTGGCTAAATATCCATGCTCAGGATTTCCTTTGGGATTTACCGACAAAATCACCAGCGCATCAAGACGTTGCATTAACATCGCCGTTAAGTCAATATCACTGGGAAATCCAGCTTCGGGAGCCGCACAAATACAACGCAATCCACTCAGGCGATCGCTACCATAGCGCGGTAATTCTAAGGGGGGGATTTTGGTTTGATTGGGTGTACCGATCGCTACACGAATCACCTGTCCACGGCGATTGATATAAATGCAGATTGATTCCTTTAGCTCGGCGCTGATGACGGCGAGTCGTTGGGCGAGTTCGGGTGTAGTCAGGCTATCTTGGGGCAGTCGAGATCGATAGAGTCGGTCTAATTGCTTGAGTTGATGCGCCTTCAGTCCTTGAGTTTTTCCGTAAATAGTTTCGATATGCTTTACTCGCTATAATTGTGATAAATTGCTGGGCATAATTAACTGTTAGATAGTGGAACAGGCTTCTAGCCTGTTGACGGGCAAGATGCCCATTCCACAAACATCTTATATTTAAGAGTAACTAGCTACTTATCACAATTATACTTATTTAAGAACTATGACCGCCGCCGCACTTTTTTTCGTCACTCATGGCAGTAGCGATCGCCGTTCTTGGTTAGCGCTACAAAACTTGGTAACAGTTGCCAGAACTCACAGTGATTATCCGATTAGCGGCGGCTGTCTAGAAGGTCAACCGCAGTCACTGGCACAGCAATTAGAACAGTTCGCTGATGAGGTGATTCCCCTTGGCATTAAAGAAATTGTGATCTTGCCTTTGTTTTTATTAGCAGGGGTTCATGTTAGCGAAGATATCCCCCATGAAGTGGCGATCGCTCAAGACAACGTGCAGACAAAAGCGCAAACAAAATTAATATTTCGGGTAACTTCCCACTTAGGGACTAATTCACAGATCCCGAATTTGCTGTCACAACATTTTCAGAAATATAGAAATACTGCAAGCCCAGAAAGGTCGGGACTAATTTTAGTTTCCCACGGTAGTCGTCTGTCAGGAGCAAATCAGGTCGTTGAGGATTTAGCAACCCATTGCCAAGCGATCGCCGCCTATTGGGGCGTGGAGCCAAAAATCGAAACTCAAATCGAAAATCTATTGGCAGCAGGAATTAATCAAATTAATGTATTGCCATATTTTTTAACTGAAGGTGGAATTACGGAAGCGATCGCCAGAAAATTAGATTTATATCGCGATCGCGCTCAAATCGAACTCCTGCCCGTTCCATTATCCGATCAACAAATTATTGATATGTTGATCGCTTTTATTTAATTATTTCAATGAGTTTAATATTATTCCTCAACCATTCATTGACAAGAACCTGAACATCTATATTCTTCTCTTGGGCTATTTTATTGACGTAATTATCAACATCTAGCTCAAGATAAATTGGATAATGAAAAGTTGCATTGGGATTATAGAACTTCCCTTGCTCTGATTGCGAAAAATCATATTCTGCCTTCATAGCCTTCTACCTTGATAATACTGCTGTTCACTAAAGGTTGCTTTTCTCGCTGAAATAATACGAATTAAACAGAAATCTGCTTCCACTTGTTCAAAAGTATGAATATCAAGCCTCAAAATACCTGTTTCGTCTAAACCTATGGTAATCCATCTTTCTTCATAATCACTATGCTCATCGTCATATAAACTCAATTGATAGGGATCGCGAAAGACGGTGGATGCTAAACGAAAACTGATTTGATGTTTACGAATATTTTGTTTTTCTTTCTCAGGATGCCAGTCAAATTTATAGCGCACAATTATGATTTAAAGAAGAATTACAAGTGAGCTTACGTCCTCATAATATCATATGAGAAAATTTATTGAGTTATAGAATGCTGAATCAAAAAGCGATCGTCTTGGGAATATCGGGAGCATCAGGCATGATTTATGCGGTGCGATCGCTGAAGTTTTTACTCAATAACAATTACAACGTCGATCTGGTCGCTTCTAAGGCGGCGATGATGGTGTGGCAATCGGAAAATAATATTGCTATGCCCAGTAATTTGCGATCGCAAGAACAGTTTTGGCGCGATCACAGTGAAAGTCAATCAGGACAACTAATTTGTCATCAATGGGGAGATGTGGGCGCAACCATCGCCAGTGGTTCATTTCGGACATTGGGAATGTTGGTAATTCCTTGTAGTATGGCAACAGTGGCAAAAATTGCTCATGGCTTGAGTTCTGATTTACTAGAACGGGCGGCGGATGTGCATCTGAAGGAAGGTCGGCGCATAGTCATCGTCCCCCGCGAAACGCCCTTCAGCTTAATTCACCTCCGTAACCTCACCACCCTAGCCGAGGCGGGAGCGCGAATTGTGCCAGCCATCCCCGCTTGGTATCACAATCCGAAAACAATTGAGGATCTCGTAGATTTTGTAATTGCCAGAGCGCTCGATCAACTAGATATTGATGCTGACTTAATCCAGCGTTGGCAAGGGCGAATTCCTGCTAATATTTCCGCAGGAGAACCACAGGAGGGTTAGAGCTATGACGCGATCGCGCTTTTCAAATCCCGTGAAATCATCTGCAAATTCGAGCAAAAATTCCACCAGTGCTTTACCCATCCTTCAGCTTTTGATTTTGGGTGTAAGTATCACAATTTTGGCGGCGATCTTTGTGCAAAATTTACAACCTGCGGTCGAGATTGTTTTTTTCGGTCAGAAGACCTTGCCAATTCCTTTAAGTGTAGCGATGTTAATTGCTCTAGTGGGTGGTGGGTTACTGGCTTTTGGGTTTAATGCGATCGCTACTTGGCGACAAAATTGGGCAATTCGCCGAGCAGTAGTGGCGGCAGGGACTAACAATAAATCCCCTAATCCTGAAAACATGTCAAATAATTCTCAAAATAATATATCTAATGATGCTGAGGATGAAGACGAGATAGATGACTGGGATGAAGATTGGGACGATGATGAAGATGAGGAATTAGATGAAGATCCTGATACAGTGCCTTATGGCGATCGGGCTAAGATGAAATCTGCAAACACTAAGTCTGCAAGCACCAGGCAAGTCAGTGATCAACGCCCACCACTTGATGCAAAATATATAAAATAAAGATATAAAATAAAGAGTAGCAGTGATTTACTTGATTGGGAAAAGTTGGGGCGATCACTTTTATAAAACAATCAATCATGACAAAATAAAACGATGATTACTGTCATATCTGGATATGCTAATTCCCAATGCTAATAATGCTATTGTTGATATTCGTAAGTTGCGGGATTACTGTCTTAATCCAGAGCATGATGACGGTAAACATAAAGCCAGACTATTCTCCTCAATCCTTGGAATGAAAGCAGAAAATGCTGAAGAATTAAGGCTAATTCTGTTAGAGATTATTATCAAAAACCATGAAGCTAAATTAGGGAGATCCGATAGATTTGGGCAACGATACACTGTGGATTTTCAAATTACATGGCAAAATAGAAATGCGACTCTGCGGAGTGGATGGATTATTGAGCATGGTTCAAATATTCCAAAACTAACAACTTGCTACCCTCTATAGTCATTGGAGATGATAAATATGTTAATAAGTTCAGTAAAACTTCTAGATGTCGTAGCACTAACCATCGATCTTCCTCAAGATAATCTATGGCGTGGACAGGTTGGTACAGTTGTTGAAATACTTGCCAATGGTGAAGCCTTTGAAGTCGAATTTAGCGATCGCAATGGTCGCACATACGAATCTCTAGGATTAACTCCAGAAGAATTTATGCTCCTACGTTTCGAGCCAACATTACCTAATCCAAAAGCTCAATTAGTTACAGCATAATCTGAGATTATGTCACAATATTAATTATGTTAGGCAAGTTACTCGATCGCCGATATCGGATTGTTAAAGAATTAGCAGAAGGTGGATTTTCTCAAACATACCTTGCTGAAGATACGCGCTTGCCTAAAAATCCTCAATGTGTAGTCAAACATCTTAATCCCACCATTGATGATCCGATTTTTACCCAAAAAGCATTAGAACTATTTAAAGCCGAAGCCGAAACATTACAAGAATTAGGAAAGCATGATCTGATTCCGCAGCTTTATGCCTATTTTCAAGAAAACAAAGAATTTTATTTAGTTCAAGAATTTATCGCAGGACATCCACTCAGTACCGAAATCTCCCCTGGTAGTCAAATGGCGGAGTCTAGAGTTGCCCAAATTGTGAAAGAAGTTTTAGAAATCCTGCGTTTTGTCCATAAATATAATGTGATTCATCGCGATATCAAACCCAGTAACTTAATCCGCCGCCATAGTGATGGCAAACTAGTCCTGATTGACTTCGGCACGGTCAAGCAAGTCCAGATCGATGTCGCTAGCGCCCACAACAAAGCAAAAGTGACCTTACCAATTGGTACGCCTGGATATATGTCCTATGAACAAGAACGGGGGCAATCTGTCGCTTGTAGTGATATCTATTCTTTGGGGATGTTGGCTCTGCAAGCGCTTACGGGTAAGCATCCAAGTCAATTCCCTAGAGATCGAGACAATGAAATTAACTGGCGAAACTATGCGAAGGTGGGGCGAGAATTTGCCATAGTGCTAGATCGGATGACGCGCTGTAATCCTATTGATCGCTACCAGAGCGTTGATGAAGTCCTCAAAGATATTGGCAGACTGCCAAAGTTAAGTACAGCTTCACCAAGAATTATCGATGATCGGGAGACGAAGAGATTTGAGCTTAGTAGCCTATTATTTCCATCCGCGATCGCTTTATTCATCCTAGCGATCGGCATATATCTATTTAAAACAACTAATCCAACTGGAAATCCCGTTAGCGAAAGTTCTCAATCCTCTATCAACAGAGATATTCTTAGCCCTATTCCTAGTGATGCTACTAAGAGTATTCCTTTAGAAAATCCTCCACAAGAAAACAAATCGATTTATGACCAACTAAAAAATTATCTCACAGATAAAGACTGGAAAGCTGCTGATTATGAAACTTATTTATTACTGTTAAAAGTCGCAGGTAGCCAATCGACCAATGACGGCACATGGCATCCTGATGAGTTTAATCGGATCACCTGTGCGGATCTAGCCTTAATCGATCAACTTTGGACACAAGCCAGTAATGGCAATCAAGGCTTAACCGCTCAAAAAAAGATCTATGAAGATGCTGGTAAAGATATTCGTAGAACTTATGAAAACTTGGGTTGGGTCAGTGAGACGGGAGAGGCAGCGATCGCTACTACCTATGATCGTCAAACTTCTCGCTGGGAATATATCGAAGGTCGTCAACCAAATTTCAAATCACCGCCCGTTGGTCATCTACCATTTTTACTGCGCGATCCTTCCAGCAAAAACCTTGAACGCATAGTGAATCTATACCGATGCTCAAAATAATCCCCAAACTGTCTTCGCTTATGGTATGGTTGTAAACAGGGAATAGGTAAAGTAAATTTAAAAACTTTTATCAGAACAAATAACAGTATCTCTTCAGTGCAAGACAATTTTGGTTTGATCATTTTGGGTCACTCGCAAAATCTAATTCTTGTGAAGCAAGTATAAATGCAGCAGAATTATGTAACTAAATTCTATACTACATTTTCATATTTACATAAGCTCTGCATATTTTCAGAAATGCTTGCAAGTTCATGCTCCCCCATGATCAGCAAGCAGGTTGTGAGGCACAGCTATCCACCGCTACATATTTGAGATATCTGTGCCTTGCTTTTACAAT
Organism: Pseudanabaena sp.; assembly: GCA_044355035.1. Taxonomy (GTDB): domain Bacteria; phylum Cyanobacteriota; class Cyanobacteriia; order Pseudanabaenales; family Pseudanabaenaceae; genus Pseudanabaena. The sequence continues at coordinate 15,478 of JBIKYX010000021.1, forward strand.
AACCCATCAAAAAGGTCTACGCTAAGCGTGGACCTTTTTTAATTACTACAGCTTTGCAAATCGCAATTTTTCTACGTGGGCTGTAATATTTTGAGTTATTTGTGATTTTGTTTTCTGCGATACTGAAATTTACATTGCTAACAGGTTAAGTTTAAATGCATTGAGTCAATGAGATAAAATGACACAAGCTAATTTGCATCGAGTTAAGTATCTTCGTCAACAGATTATCGCAGAAACAAAACATGGATTCGCTGATTGGCGTTTAGTACAGACAATGCTAGATGAGCTGATGGCTAATCATCGTGAATACAAGCAGTATGCGGACAAAGAGAATATCAGTCTGTATGATTAATGGGTTTTGTGTAATCTATACCAAGGCGTTTGGGGATATTCGTGATGCTCCCAATGATAATGACCAAAGTTATAGCAACTCAAAAAAGCCCATAAAGTAGAGTAGAAATTAGTGTCAGTGCGGGGAGAGAAATTTGGATTAGGGTAAATTTGCTGATGGGGAAGATATGTGCCAAAGAAAAATAACTGCAACGAGCTAAGTACTAGTGGAACTAAACCAAAAAGAATTAAGTTGATTAGGGCAACCTTAAATATCAGCATCAATCCCCCAAACAATATAATTACACTAATTAAGAAAGTAATTAGCGATCGCCATGAAAAGTATTCGCGCAGAAATTTGCAGTACCAAAATATGGGATGCGAAAGAGTGCCATGAAAATCTGGATCGCCATTTTGGGAAGGATAGCGGTGGTGATTAGCATGATTCATCGCACAGCGATCATAAGGCAATAAACCATAAATTCCGACGGCAAGACGACCAATTGTACTATTTAAACTCTTATGATGCGGAATTAGGTTTCCATGCATCGCATCGTGAGCAAGAATAAATAACCCAGTATGTAGATATGTACGCGCTACAATACCAACAACTAACCAAATCCAAGAACTATTTAAAACTGATACTGAAAGCAAATTTAATAAACTCGTAAGCCAAAGTCCGACGATAACGATAGAAATTAATAATCCAGTCCAGTCATTGAATTCAAATCTATTGTCAGATATATTCTCAAATGAACCCTCAACTGCTGTCTGAGGCGAGCAATTAGATGGTGTATTTGATCGCAAATTATTTGATCGCAAATTATTGGAGTTATTCATAATTCATTGCGATCGGCATTAAGATTTGGAGCTAGAGAAAAACTAAAAGCATCGCCGAGCAATGCCTTTAGTTCTTAGTTTTTAGTTTGTTATTTTTAACGGACTAAATTCAATAGTTCTTTAGGAGAAGCGAGTAAGTCGATCGCCACAAAGAAAATCTTGTTGCTAGGATCAAGTAGAAAACGCCAAGAGATATTCATACCAACACCCGATCCAAACCAAGGAGTTTGTACTTTACCCGTGATTTTGATTTGGGTATAGCCACCGTCTGCTGCCTCAGCCACACCTCTTTCAGGAACAAGAACAAGGTTTTGGCATTCTTCTTTAAAGAAGCGGAGAACTGCATCTTTACCCACAATTGGTCTCTGGAAAGGAGGCTGTAAAGCACCATCAGGTAGAAATAGAGCAATCAAAGCATCAAAATCGTTGGCATTGAGATTGTCCATGTAAGACAATACTGTGGGGTTGTCAATGCCTTCGATCGCAACTTGTGTACGTTGTGACATCTCTTGTGGAGCCATGACTGGTTCCGCAACACGGGTATAGCCACCCAATTTGTTCGGGTCAAATCCCATATCCACAACCGAGTTACGCAGGATTGTGATTTGTTGCCCTGGTTCTAGAGCCTTCAATGTTTCAAGAACTGCTGAAGCATTAGCAGAAAGACGATAACCTTCAGGAATAGGAGCAACAATTCCTTCTTCCATCCATTTGCCGAGTTGATACCAAAAGCCTAGTTTGATGTTTTGAGACCAAATTGCATAGGTGCGACAAATTGGGGTGTCAGCACGATTGGCGAGATCACACATGACTTGAGTTTGTTCTTTAAAACTCATTTTTTTGATTTCATTCAATGTCAACTCAGCCAACTGCATACTAGCCGCACCAGGAGCAGCGATCGTAACAGTTTTGCCCATTTCAAGGTAAGTGAACCAAATCCAAGCTAGTTGGTCTTCGGGGCTAAGCTGGTTAAATCTTGCAGTAGTAGCTGGGACAACGTCAGCAGCTAATGTATTCGGGAAAATATTTCTGGCTGAGGAAATGGTGTATGTCATAGGAGTATTGTTAGGGGCTGAATAAAGAGGTTAGTTTTATGTGTAAATTAAATCATCGCTATTGTGATGATAAATGATTGGCACACATAAAAACATAGCGATTTATCGCGCTCGTGTTTGCTGAGGTTCACTGAGTATATATACTCACACTATGTTTGCAGTTTCAAAACCTCTAAGGGTAGATATTAAGAAAAACTTTAATTTTTTGATTTTGTATCAAATAGTACATCTTAATAAATTTTAAAATTCACAGCGCAAAGCACTACAAAAAGTGAACCCAGAGAAGTTTTTAAAACGCATCTGTCTGACCGATTGAAAGGAGACAGTTTTAAACTCTTCTCTCGACTACTTAAAGCCTCTATAGACTGGATCTACATATGGGTGAGAGCGACTATTTTGGCGATTTTGTCACCAGTTAGCCCTTCAAGTTCGCTGAGGGTAATCCATCCATCCTTGATCAACCCTGCAAAGACAAATACTAACATCGGTAGATTGTAATCATAGCGACCATCGACTTCATGACGTTTGATACTCAAAAAATCATGTAAACGCCACATATCTTCGGTTTCAGTCAAACAACTTGCTTTGTAGCGCACTGATTCAATAAGTGCTTCAGTCTCCCGTTTATAGGCAATTTTAAAAGCTCTCTGAGCTATCTCTTCCTCAACTTCCGTCCAACCAACATTCATCACTTGCATTATTTAAACCAGAAAGAAAACATTTATTTATATTAAGAATAATAACAACTTATATCAGGTTGAAACCATTACTACTGGATTTTTTTATTTTTCAAAGGACTAGACGACTAGAGATACAGCGCTTTGCGCTAACTTAAAATCTTTCTCTGTACCCCTCAAAGCCTCAATAGGCTGTCCTGAGTTAGGTAAGTCGAATTACTGCGCCCTCTCCTGTCCAAGCTATTGGTGCTTGATATGTAGGGGGACAGGTGATCAGATTTATTTTAGCGCTGCAAACTTCATATCACAACTTTGACTTTTTACATACTGACTTGTCTATGGTTCCCATAGATTTATTTCGTTGATAATCTGGTCTACAAAAATAATAGTTTTATTTGCATATGTACCAATTCGCACAAAATCGAAGGTATGAGATCTGTTGTTATATAGGGTAATTAATCTTTGCATTTGCATTGGTGTGTTAACTCGCTGAGGAGAATTTTAAGTTGTTGGTTTATAAGTCAAATCAGAGAAAGAGGCTCAAGGGTTCCGTTAACTGGACTGCTTGTGTACCTCTAGCTGCCCTAATTGGGGTTTTTTGGGTCTACGCAGCGACCGCTCAATCTGCTGCTCCCACTCCCGCTCCTGAACCTTTAACCCCAGAAAAAGTTCAGGCAAATGTTGCTGCCCTCAAAGTCGGATTAGATACTATTTGGGTAGTAGTCGCAGCTTTTCTTGTATTTTTCATGAATGCTGGCTTTGCTTTGGTTGAGTCTGGCTTTTGTCGCCGCAAAAATACGGTTAACATTCTTACCAAAAATTTAATCGTGTTTGCGATCGCTACCATTGCTTACTGGATGGTTGGTTTTGGATTCATGTATGGCGATAATGGCGGCAATACTTTTATTGGCTTGAAAGGCTTCTTCTTGAGTGGTGCAGACAATAGTCCTGCAACCCTTGCTGATTATAAGGGCGATTTTCCTGGACTTAGTTGGACAGGCGTACCTCTAGAAGCTAAGTTCTTCTTCCAATTGGTGTTTGCCGCAACAGCCGCAACGATCGTCTCAGGTGCAGTAGCTGAGCGAATTAAGTTTCTTGCCTTTTTGCTCTTTAGCTTTGTGTTGGTTGCTGTTGCCTATCCAATTACTGGACATTGGATCTGGGGTGGCGGCTGGCTATCAAAGGTTGGTTTCTTTGACTTTGCTGGCTCTACCGTAGTTCACTCTTGTGGTGGATGGGCTGCACTTATTGGCGCAGCAGTATTAGGGTCTAGAGCTGGTAGGTATGGTGAAGACGGTAAAGTTCGCGCTATTCCTGGTCACAGTATGAGCTTGGCAACTCTAGGTTGCTTGATTCTATGGTTGGGTTGGTTTGGATTTAATCCAGGTTCGACTATGGCGGCTGATGGTCGCTTGATCTCCCACATTGCTTTGACCACAAACATGGGCGCTTCAGCAGGTGGTATTGCGGCAACGATTGTGGCTTGGTTGTATCTTGGTAAGCCCGATCTATCGATGATTGTTAACGGTATTTTGGCTGGATTGGTATCGGTTACTGCTGCTTGTGCTTGGATTACCTTGCCTAGTGCGCTTATTATCGGAGCGATCGGCGGCACAATTGTTGTATTTGCAGTTGGTTTCTTCGACAAGCTGAAGATTGATGATCCTGTTGGTGCTACTTCAGTCCACCTTGTTTGTGGTGTCTGGGGTTCTCTGGCTGTCGGTCTATTTGCAGTAGGACAGACAACCGATATCGGCGGAGGCTACATTTTACAAGCTGGTGCTGGTCCTAAGGCTGGTTTGTTCTTGGGCGGTGGTTTCGATCAACTTTTAGCCCAATTGATTGGTGTTGCTTCTGTTGGTGGTTTTACTGTTGCTTTTAGCTTTATCGCTTGGTACGTAATTTCTGCAATTACTGGCGGTATCCGCGTTGAGCCAGAAGAAGAGTTCAAGGGACTTGATATCTCTGAACATGGCATGGAAGCCTATTCTGGCTTTGGTAAAGAAAGCGAATAGTTTGTTCAAACCCGAAAGTAGCAATGGCGGCAATTCACAACACCATTACTACTTTGATTAGGTATAACTAAAAAACTAAATCAAAAGACCGTAGCGGACGCTGCGCGTGCGTTACAGTTATTAAAGAAAAGGTAGTCCTATGGGCTGCCTTTTCTTTTTGTAAAGTTCATCCTAATGCCGATGGGGTTATGGGGATATAATGGTGGGGCATAGAATTATAAGATTTGGATCTCAATATTTGAACCATGACGAACACTCTGATCAACGCTGCAAAGGTATCTAAGGTTGAAGTCCTCAAGCAGAAAAGCAACTTTTTACGAGGTCCCATCGACGCTGAGCTAACCGATGGCAACCCTTTCTTCAGTCAGGATGGGATTCAAATCCTGAAGTTTCATGGTTCATATCAGCAAAAAAATCGTGATTTTGACAAGGCTAAGGAAAAGGGCGAAGAGTCGCAGTACAGCATGATGTTACGCACTCGCAGTCCAGGTGGTGTGATCCCTTGGCAATTGTATGTCGCATTAGATAAACTATGCGATCGCTATGGCAACCATACTCTACGCGCTACGACCAGACAGGGTTTTCAGATTCATGGCATTCTCAAGGAAAATCTGAAAACGGTGATTGCCGATATCACCAAAAATATGGGATCGACCGTGGGCGCTTGTGGTGACATCAATCGTAATGTGATGGCTCCTGCTGCGCCTTTCAAAAATAAGCCCGAATATATCTTTGCGCGTGAATATGCGGTCAAGATTGCCGATTTCCTTGCGCCCCAAGCAGGTGCTTATTACGATATTTGGCTTGATGGTGAAGTGGCAGTGACGGCTTCGGAAGATCCAGAAGTGACTGCGGCGCGGAATCGTCAAGGAAGCGGTACTGCTAAAACTAATATTAGCGATATTGAGCCGATCTATGGTGTTCAATATCTGCCACGCAAATTTAAGATTGCGATCGCTGTGGCTGGTGATAACTCCGTTGATCTTTATACAAACGATTTGGCTCTGGTGGTGATTACCAATGCTCAAAACGAGTTGGAAGGTTTTAATGTTTATGTCGGTGGTGGTTTAGGTCGCGCCCACAACAATGATGCCACGATTGTGAGAATGGCTGACAGCATTGGCTTTGTGCCTGTGGCTGAAATTTTTGATGTGATCAAAGCGATCGTATCTGTCCAACGCGACTTTGGCGATCGCCACAATCGTCGTCATTCGCGCTTCAAGCATATTTTGCATGAGTGGGGCGTAGACAAATTTAAACAAGTTCTGCTCGAATACTACCCCACCGAATTAGCGGCGGCGCGTGAATTGCCTGATTTCAAATATCAGGACTATCTCGGCTGGCATGAGCAGGGCGATGGTAAATATTTTGTCGGTGTCTCGATTGAGAATGGTCGGGTTAGCGATCGCGAAGATTTGCAATTAAAAACGGCTCTGCGAGAAATCAGCGAAAAGTTTCAACATGATTTTGTCTTGACTCCCAATCACAATTTGCTGATTACCGAGATTGCTGCCGATGAGAAGGAAGAGATTCAAAAGATTCTTGATCGCTGTCATGTGCTTTCCACTGACAAAATTGATTCCCTAGTCCGTTACTCGATGGCTTGCCCTGCTTTCCCGACCTGTGGATTAGCGATCGCTGAGTCAGAACGTGCATTACCAGACGTATTAGCGAGAATTCGCAAACTGTTAGTGCGTTTGGGCTTAGAGAATGAAACCTTTGTCACGCGGATGACAGGTTGCCCCAATGGTTGCGCTCGTCCATATATGGCGGAACTCGCCTTTGTCGGTAGTGCCTTGGATGAATATCAAATTTGGCTTGGTGGTAGTTTTGATTCAACTCGTCTAGCTCAACCCTATGTGCAGCGCTTGCATATCAATAATCTCGAAAAGGGTTTGGAACCTCTATTTGTTTATTTTAAAAATGAACGCACAGAGGGAGAAGGTTTTGGTGATTTTTGCGATCGCAAAGGCAATGATGACTTGCGGAAGTTTGCTGATGCTTATGTTCCAGCAGTAAATCCAAGTGAATCGAAGTCCAGTCGTCGTGATGTCCGTCATCGGGTCACACTTTCGGCGAAGTCATTTGATTTACTCAAAAAAGCGGTTGAGGAACAAGGGATTTCGATGAAAGATATTGTCGAAAATGCCTTGGTGAAGTATTTGACTTAATTGCTCATGAAACCCTCACCCCTAGCTCCTCTCCCAAAAAGGGCAAGGGGAACAAGAAAATAATGAAATCTTACTCCCCCTCGCCTTGCGGGAGAGGGGGTTGGGGGGTGAGGGCAAATATTCGCTCTATAAATCCTAAAAATCTATAATCTCTTGACTTTGCTTTTGAGAATCTTCTCTTCCACTTCATTAGTTTGCACCTCGCGTAACCGCGTCGCGTAGGCAGGAAAAGGAAAACCCACTAACAATGGTGATGGCACTTCAGGCTGATGAATGAACATACTGCCAGACTTTAATAAGAGCGATCGCTTTCGACAAGCACCTGTTAAAAAATTATATTCAGGACGTTCCACCTCAGCAGAGTCAAGACGACCGACTACGCGCACCGCCGCCTGTCCCACCACGCGCCGCTCGACTTCAGAAGCGGTTTGTTGTGCGCCAATTAAAATAATGCCAAGCGATCGCCCCCGTTCGGCAATTTCTACAAGCAAATCTTTGATCGGGCTACGACCTTCCTTGGGCGCGTACTTATTCAACTCATCGAGAACGATAAACACTACGGGATATTGACCGCGCTTTTCCTTTTCCATAAAGAGCTTTTGCAGTAGCACACCCACCACAAACTTTTGGGCTTTACTGCCGAGCTTGTTGATATCAGCGATCGTTAACTGGTATTCCGCCGCAAGGGGATCGAGCTTATATTTCTGTAATTCTTCGGCGGGTAAATCACCGCGAATGAGATGTCCCATTTCATCGGCAATACCCCATAAACGGCGGGTTAGCGCTTCGGCTGTAGCAGGAGCATTGCGTCCTAGCCATTTTTGATCGGGATTCTCTACCAGTTTATCTTCAAGAAACTCAATCAAATCGCGAAATGTTTCGACTTTATCCTTACCGTCTTCACCATAATCATCATCAGGATCGAGGCTAGTTCTTGGTAAAAATCCTAGCTTCATGTCATGTTTATCATTATCCGCAGCCAATCTTGCCAGCCGCTCTTCGACAATACTCGCCAAAAAGCCAATATTCCCACGCTCTAAATCATCTCCTGCAAACAAAAATCGAAATAGGCGATCGCGGCAAAACTCACGCATTCCCCACACATAGGCGGAAATATTATCGGAACGTTGATCGAGATGGGGTTCTATCTCTTGCGTATTTTTCTTAGGAGCTACACAAAAACGCACATCCCTAAATGGCTCTACAGGCAAATCAAGGGCGTGATAAGTAGCGCGATCTTCTTCCCGCATTTTATTATTTGGCTTATCTAAGAAAAATAAATCTTCTCCCTTGACATTAAAAATTAGCGCCTTCGTATTTGCTCTCTTAGAACCTAATGCTGTCGAATTAAAAATCGAATGAAGTAAAAACAACGCAAAAGAAGTCTTAGTTGCTACGCCCGAAATTCCTGAAATATTGACGTGAGCGCCCTTTGTACCATCGATAAATTCATAATTCAAATAGGCGGGGCTACCATTTCGCATGATTCCTGCGGAGATGCGCTGCTCCATGCCATCAAAGTTAAGCGCAAATCTGAGGTTCTCATCTTCGGCTAAATAGACAGCATCGCTCGGTTGGGGTGGTAAATATTCTTCAGGCTCGATGCGTGTGACTTGGATATGGGCGGCATAGGATACATTCACGGGCATACTGCCATTGGTGACTAAGAATGTATCCGTATCAAATTGGGTTCCTTCATGGATGGTTCGCACATGATCGACGACTCCATAAAAACTAACGATGCCTTTTTTATCGGGGCGATCGGTTTTTACCTGCACGACATCATCAAGGCGCAGGACTTTGCCATCACTCACTGCCACCCAAAACTCAAGGGGGGTAGCATCTTTGGTTCCCAATATGTAGCCAATCGGCTCGATCATGTTGCTATTTCTACGTTATTTTCAAAGTATAGCGGTTTTCCCTATCTACAAGCGATCGCGTTCGCCATTTCCGCGATTGTAGCGATTGTATGGGTTTAGCATTTGCTTTTTCATGCTCATTTCATTTTTTTGTGAGACAATACAATGTAATGATTCTATGCACTGTTCGAGATCTGACTATGTTATTTACTGCAAAACAACGATTAGCCTCAGCTTTATTGATTTTAGCGGCGGCAAGTAGTAATTTAGCGGCTTGCACAGCTAGTACTCAAACATCAGCAGAGACGGTAACAGCAAATCCTGAAACAGTAAAGCCTGAAAAGCAAGCAGTTAAACCATCGTCAATAAATCATTCGGGTGGCATGATGTCCCATGATTCTATGGATTTGGGAGTGGCTGATGCAGAATATGACCTACGGTTTATTGATGGAATGACACCCCATCACCAAGGCGCGATCGCTATGGCACAGGATGTCTTAAAGAATTCTCAACGTCCCGAATTACGGAAGTTAGCCAACGAGATTATTGCCGCCCAAGAAAAAGAGATCGTGCAAATGGGTGAATGGCGCAAAGCTTGGTATCCCAAGGCTGGAGACAAGCTAGTGATGTGGCACGCGGATATGAACCATTCAATGGAAATGAGTCCAGAATTCCGCAAGAATATGATGATGACCATGGATTTGGGAAGTGCTGATGCTCAATTTGATCTGCGCTTTATCGAAGCCATGATTCCTCACCATGAAGGGGCTTTGGTGATGGCAAAAGATGCGATCGCCAAGTCAAAACGTCCTGAAATTCAGAAACTCGCTCAAGAGATTCTCGATTCTCAAAAAGCAGAAATTGAACAGATGCAAGCATGGCGCAAAGCTTGGTACAGCAAGTAAAATGTAATAGGGGCACGCAATTTATGAAAAGAATGAAAAGAATTTATGGCACTTGATTAATGCTTAGTCATACCTACAACTCCTCCGTTCTAAATTCGCTATAACCTTCATAGTAATAACTAACATCAATACCCTTCATAAACAAAGCGCGATCGCCAATTTGATCAGTCAGCACATTTTGCAGCAAGACTTTAATTTCCACATCCTTCACCACACTGCGCTGCATCGCCGAAAGATAATCATCCTTATCCACTAAATTCCAATCTACAACCTGTTTGATTTCTCTTTTGAGCATCAAATCTAGCCAAATGCGGGTGGCGCGTCCATTGCCCTCACGGAAAGGGTGAGCAACATTCATCTCCACATATTTCTCAATAATCTGATCAAAATTCCCTTGTGGCATTGCGTCGATATAATCCAGAGAGGTTTTCAGATACATCACTGGCGCAAAACGGAAATTGCCTTTGGAGATGTTCACCTCGCGGATTTTACCTGCAAAGCCATAAATATCTCCAAACAAATAGGCATGAATGAAAGCAAGCCCCTTAAACGTGCCAACTTCCACCTTGTCAATATTGCCAGAGTCAAAAAGCAGCTTAGCCTTTTGTTTGCTGATTTTTTCCTCAGCCTTAGCCAGATCCACCTGATTGGTGATGTTTAATTTATTTTCTATTGTCATGATATCTTCGGCGCAAAGGGTTATGTCGGCTTTGTTCTGGATCGATCAATTGTCTTAATCGGGTTCAGTAACTCATTCCGATTTGAGTAAGGGGAAAAAATGCCCCACTGGTCCTTGACCCTGCCCGATCGCTAAGGCATATTTCAAAGCCTCAGTCACATAGTTTTTGGCATCTAATACCGATTGAAATTGTGATTTCCCTAACGCTAAATTAGCGGCGATCGCTGCCGAGAGAGTGCAACCAGTGCCGTGAGTATGTTTGGTGTTAATTGTCTCCGTCTGCAAAACCTCAAGCCGATCGCCATCAAACCAAACATCAATCGCTTTAAGATCTCCCGTCATACCTCCACCTTTGACTAAAACCGATCTGGCTCCTAATTTAAGGATTTTTTGCGCCGCCGTTTGCATGTCATCAAGGGTCTGAATTTGCATATCTGCCAAAATTTGCGCCTCGTAGCGGTTAGGTGTAGCGATCGCGGCAAGGGGAATTAAAACATCACGGATCGTCTTGATTGCGTCATCATCTAACAATTGCGCCCCTGTCCGTGAAACCATCACAGGATCAATTACCACATTTCCAAACCCAAAGGCGACTAATTTTTTAGCAACGGTTTTAACGATCTCTTGATTGAGCAGCATTCCTGTTTTGATCGCGCCCACCCGCATATCGATCATCACCGCCTCAAATTGAGCGCTCACCGCTTCGGTTGGCATCGCATCAACTCTGGTCACGCCCTGTGTATTTTGGGCGGTAATGCAAGTCAGGACGCTTGTACCATGCACACAGTGAAAAGCAAAGGTGCGTAAGTCTGCCTGTATTCCTGCGCCGCCGCCACTATCAGAGCCAGCGATCGTCATGGCGATCGGAATTTGTGGATTAAATATTTGTGAATTTTCGGAGTTAGACATAAAAATATCAAGTAATTAAATATAAAATGTGTGTGGAACGGGCATCTTGCCCGTCAACAGGCTAGAAGCCTGTTCCACTATCTAACAATATAATTATGCCTACCTACTTAGTAGGATGCGTTAGTAACGCATCAATTGGTTAGATGTAATGCGTTACGCTATCGCTAACACATCCTATGTTTAATTCCAACAACCTACTTATTCAAGTTGTATCCAGTGTCTTACCAAATTAACCAGAATCAAGTTAACCAGAAAATTATCGTGATCGGGGCGGGAATCGGGGGCTTAACGGCGGCGGCTTTGTTGGCAAAACGTGGCTACGAAGTTATTGTTTACGATCTCGCGATCGCTGCGGGTGGTTGTGCATCAACATTTAAACGGCGCGGATTTACTTTTGATGTCGGTGCAACACAGGTCGCAGGATTAGAGACTGGCGGCATTCACGATCGCATTTTTCGGGAATTAGAAATCGAACCACCCGAAGCCACCTATTGCGATCCAGCCTGTGCGGTATTTTTACCCAATGAAAATGAACCAATTAATTTCTGGCGCGATCGCGATCAATGGCAACAAGAGCGACAAACCCAATTTCCCAATAGCGAACCATTTTGGCAATTTCTTGATGATCTATTTTGGCGCAGTTGGCGATTTCAGTCCCGTGATCCGATTTTGCCGCCGCGCAATTTCTGGGATGCTTGGCAATTACTCAAGGCTTTGCGAATCGACACTTTAGCCACTTTTCCCTATACCTTCTCCACCGTGGGTGACGCTTTACGCGGTTTTGGACTGCAAAACGATCAAAGATTACGCACCTTTCTTGATTTGCAACTAAAACTCTATTCTCAGGTCAATGCCGAAGAAACCGCTCTGCTCTATGCCGCAACCGCTTTAGCCGTTTCTCAAAATCCTCTAGGACTATTTCATCTCAAGGGTAGTATGCAGGTATTAAGCGATCGCCTAATCACCAGTATTGAACGCGATGGTGGCAAAATTTTGATGCAACATCATGCTTTGGAGATCAAGGAAAAAGGAAAAAGGAAAAGGGTAAAAGTAAAAAATATAAAGACGGGTGAAGTTTTCTGGGATGAGGCGGATCATGTGGTGGCGAATGTGACTGTACATAATTTGGTACAGCTTTTGGGAGAGCAAGCACCCAAGGGCTATGCTAAGCGGGTTGCGAATTTGAAACCTGCATCAGTGGCATTTGTGGTTTATTTGGGAGTCGATCGCGCTGCGATTCCTGAGAACTGTCCGCCTCACTTGCAATTTTTAGAATCTGGGGATAACCCTCATTCTCTATTTATTTCGGTTAGCAAAGAAGGTGATGGACGCGCCCCTGAGGGGAAAGCCACGATCATTGCTTCTGAGTTTACGGATGCTGCGGTTTGGTATGGCGACGCAGATTATGCAGTACTTAAACAAAAATTTACGGAACGGGCGATCGCGCAGTTAAGTACATATTTTCATCTCAACGAGCAGACGATTATTCATGTTGAAGCTGCTACTCCTCAAACCTTTGCCCGTTACACAGGACGCGATCGCGGCATCGTTGGTGGTGTGGGAATGCGGGTTTCCACCTTTGGTCCCTTTGGCTTTGCCAATCGTACACCGCTTAAAAATATCTGGTTAGTCGGCGATTCCACTCATCCAGGGGAAGGAACCGCAGGAGTCAGTTATTCGGCGTTAACGGTAGTTAGGCAAATAGACATTGGGACTTAGCAAAAAAAAACGTAGTGGCAATTCATGAATTGCCACTACGTTTGTATCGTGGTTTTAAGTCTCTTTTGCGCCGTTAACTAGGAAAATAAGTAGTTGGCTGTAATTAAATATAAAATGTGTGTGGAACGGGCATCTTGCCCGTTAACAGGCTAGAAGCCTGTTCCACTATCTAACAATTAATTAAGCCTACTTACTTACAAGACTAATTAAACTGGAAGATTTGTTTTGAGGTTGAGTGCGTAATCCAGATGGTGATGGTAAAAACGAGAGGATAACTGTCAGGAAAGCGATCGATATCATGCTACCGATGAAAAACTTCGCAAACCATAATTCATTCGTCTGTTCATTTAGATTGTGATTCGGCTTTGTTTTTTGAGAAGGGATATGAGAAGGCATAGAAGAAGACATAATGGTGTTATTCGATCTGTTTTGGGGAATGCGTACAATTGGGGAATGAGTATAATTACAGATGCATTAATTCACAAAAGGAGTCGCCCAAAAGCTCCAATTCTCCTTGTTGAATGGCGATCGCCATTTTTCAATTAAGAGTCGCTCTAGTTGTTGACGGGGGCGGGTGGAAGTCGGTGCATCCCACCAGAAGGTCATGACAACTTGGGTTGGAAGACTGTGAGTATTATGTAGTTCTCGGTAATTGAGGAGATATCGTTTGCAGTCATGGATTCCTTTCCATCGTTTATGCGAACGACACGTTTCCCCAATATACAGTAGCACAGGTGATTGTACGGTTGCGACTAAATCGATGACAAAATATATGCAAGCATCACCACCATCAGCATTGGGCAGTCGGTAGAATTCCGCAGGCTGAAATGGGAGTTTGAAGGGCGCGATCGCATGGGGATCGCAATGGGGATCAGGCAGATCAAAAAGGGCGGTTTGATTAGCGGGGATCATTGTGGTGAGAGAACTCTGGTACTTAGCGATCGCATCTTTCCACCCTTGCAAAGAAGTTGCACCCATCTGGTAATTCACGCCATAATTTTCACCAGCGTCATACAATCTTGAACTTCTTGGGATACCTTCACTAAAGAGCGAACCCTGTTCATAGGCGATCGCATTCTCTGGCAAAGGCAAAGGGCTTAAGCCCCTTGTTACTATTTTTTTGCTGTTGTACTCGGTGGGGCGATCGCTCATTAATCTAAAACTTCGTTCTTGTTTTCGCTATAATTTAACTAATTTGATTAATTTGACTAGCAAGTAAACTTTTGCCTTCTCAACTTTTACCGCCATCAATCATATCAGGACAACCTCTAACTGCATTAGCACCGATGCAGGATGTGACTGATCGCGCATTTATGCAGATGCTTTGCGAATATGGCTGTCCTGATTATTATGTAACTGAATATTTTCGAGTATATGCTAATTCGCATCTCGACAAAAAGATTTTGAGGTCGATCACCCAAAATGAAACTGGTAGACCCGTATTTGCTCAAATAATTGGCGAAAGTATCCCTGATATGCTCAGGATTGCCAAACAATTAACCAATTATCCGATCGCAGGTATCGATCTAAATCTTGGTTGTCCCGCGCCGCGTGTATATCGCAAAAATGTTGGTGGGGGATTATTGCGCGAACCTGAAACCATTGAAAGAATTTTTGAGGCGTTGCGATCGCAAATCTCTGGATTATTTACGGTAAAGATGCGGGTAGGCTTTGACTCAATTGATAATTTTGAGAAGTTACTGCAATTAATTAATCAATATCAAATTGACCTATTAAGTTTGCATGGTCGCACGGTGAAGGAACTCTATCGCGGTGATGTCCATTATGACTTAATCCGTCAAGCTGTAACATCGGTAAATTGTCCTGTATTAGCGAATGGAAATGTGACTTCCTATCTCAAAGCCGAATCAGTTCTCAAAGAGACAGGAGCGGCGGGAGTGATGATCGGGCGATCGGCGATTCGTAATCCTTGGATTTTTCAACAAATTCGCGATCGCTTGGCAGGAAAGCCTGTAAAGGTGACAACTCTTGCGGATGTATATGGTTATATTCAGCATCTTTATGCAATTACTTATCAAGATGATCTCAAAGAAAAATCCCATATTAATTGTCTGAAAAAGTTTTTAAATTTTATTGGCACTAGCATCGATCCAGAAGGTAAGTTTCTTGTAGAGATGCGTTTAGTGCAGTCCAAACAGTCACTTTTTGATTTGTGCGATCGCTATTTGTTAACAGAACCAGAGCGTCCCTTTGCGATCGAACCTTATCAGAATCTTGTCGCTCGTCCCAGTTGTGAAACATCGCAAACTCGAGGGGGAATTACGAATTGTCAATTACGAATTACGAATTAAAATTTCTTCATTCGTAATTCGTAATTATTCCTTCCCCTTCGCACTTTTCTGTATACTCCCAATAATCCGACATAGTTCTTCTACGTCGGGATGTATGCTTTCAAATTCTTTTTGTGTTAGATAATCGGTATCTTTTAACAGCCTTAGCCAGTAGCTTGTTTCACGGGCTTCTTTCAAGAGAATTACGAATTATCAATTACGAATTACGAATTGTTTTTTGTACTTTTTTGGATGCTGCCGATAATGCGACATAGTTCTTCTACGTCAGGGTGAATACTTTGAAATTCTTTTTCGGTGAGGTAATCGGTATCTCTTAATAGTCTTAACCAGTAGCTTGTTTCACGGGCTTCTTTATACGCTATTGATAGTTTTGAAATAAAGTCTGCTTTTGACTGCCCGCCGATCGCTTCTTCAACATTTGCGCCGATGCTAGTTCCCGATCGCAATATTTGTTTAGACAGGACATATTCTTTTTTTGTGTTTATCAGATGTTGATGAAGTCTAACTATACGCACAGCAAATGCATAACTTTTAGTCTGGATAATGTTTTCCTCTTTCATTGCAATCAACACCTCGTAATTCGTAATTCGTAATTCGTAATTAAGTTGCTCGCATCAACCCGCCCCCAAAAATACCCCATCTCCTCGCTGGCGCGTTTGGCTCGGTCGGCTTCACGTCTGGCGATAACGAGATCGCCTTCGCGCCAATGGAGCCATGCTAGGGCAATGCGAAGATCTGCTTCATAAATGCGATAACCGCTTGTGGTGGCATAGGTCAGCGCTTCGTCAAGATATTGTCGTGCTAGTGCCAGATCGTTCTCATCTCTAGGATTCTCATTTGTGCGGAGGGAAAGCATATAGCATTGCTGTGTTTGGGAATGGGAAATTGCTTGCACTACGTCTTGCGAAATTGGGATTAGTCCTAGACCCACTAACCAGCGACCATAACCTAGCAAGGCTTCAATGAGAACGTGGCGGAGGGAAATACTGCGGGCAATTTTGAGGGCTTCGGCATAATGAACTTGTGGGTCGATGCTAAGATCGCCGAGAACGCGATGCGAGCGACTGATATCGTTTAACCAGTTATTTCGCTTGCAAATTTCGAGATTTGCCTCTGTGACGCGCCGCGCATAGTCCGCTTCACCATACCTTAACAAGTATTCCACATAAAAAATGCCTCGACCGTCGTACAGATATTGCTCGGACGGATCTATCTCACGTTCTAACACCTCGGCTTGCTGAAATGACTCACCCGCCATAGTTCCATCTCCTCGTAAAAATGCCGTATAAGCGAGATAGGCGAGTGAATTGCATCTGTAGATTTTATTCTCGGTGCGATCGCTTAGGGCGATCGCCTCACGCGCCGACTCAGCACTCTCCGCCAGATCTCCGAGATAGGCATACAATCCTGCTAGGTTTTGGTAGTCCATACTAGCTTCACTCCAATCAAATTCTGCGATCGAGAACTGATTGCTACGTTTGTAAAAAGGAAGTGCTTCGCGCAAGCGCCCCAAACACATGAGGCAGAGGGCGATCGCGTTCAGGACAAAGGCTTTATACCTTACTTGTGACTCTTGGGATGTGTCGCCCTGTGGGAAAAACTCTTGCATGAGAGCAAGCTTTGTTTCATAAGCACCGATTTTTTGGCTAAGGACATAGCTAGTCTTCTGATCGATCCGTTCCCAATAAATATCAAGTGCCTCATCATACTTACCCGCCTGACAAGCATGATGTACCGCTTCAATCAACGGCGCAAGTTGATCGAGGGTTGGCAATTCGGGCATTTTTCCCGCAATGTCGAGATACCATTTCTTAATCCGATTATGGAGTGCCTGCACTACCTCAATAGGTTTCTCTTTCAGCCGTTCCAAATAGTGCGCCCTAATCAACGGATGCGTCGTATAGTGCTGCAATCGATTATCGTAGCGCAACATCCGATAGTTCGCTAACTGATTCAAAATGCCATTTGATCCCCCTAAATCCCCCTTGTAAAGGGGGACTTGATTTTCTTTTCTATCCTTTTGAAAAAACTCCAAGATTGGCTTATTGAGCAAATTAGACAACCACGAATTATCTTTCCCCCCCTTTACAAGGGGGGCTAGGGGGGATCTCCCAACAACTTCCAACGCCGCTTCCTTTACTGGCAAACGGAACGCACTAAAACATTCCATCACCTCCCGTTCCGTCTCAGACAAATGCTCATCATAGCGCCGCAACACCCGCCGCACGCGATCATACCGCCCCTCACGCACCAACGGAACCGCAATCTCTCCAATGGCTCCTACATCCCCCGCAAACCTCTCCACTAGATAAGTTCCCAACAAACTCAACACTAACGCATATCCATCCCAATCGCGCACCACCTGCCTTAGCGCCGCCGCCTCACCCCGCACACCCAACTTTTGCAACAACTCACACCCCTCCCCATCCGTCAACCGTTCCACATCCCGATGCACAAACGTTGTCAAATCGATCAGATCGAACAACGGCGCACGACTCGTCACCACACAAAACGCTTCATTCTCTCCCTTAGCCAAAGTTCGCAACCACTCCCGCAGATCGGGACTTTTGAGCAATCCATAATCATCACCGCTCTCATGCTGCAACACCTCCAACCCATCCAACACAAACAGATAGCGCCCACCCTTCCGCAAAACCGAATTAATCAACCGAATCTTTTCACTCGCTGACTTGTAATCGCTAATGTCAATCAAATCCCCAACCAGAAACTCAGCCAACGCCTCGAAAAACTCATCAATACCGCCATTCTCATAAAATCCCCACCAAAAAACCGCTTGCGGCTTGCGATCGGATGACAACACATTCGCCACCCACCGCCGCGCCACACTACTCTTACCCTCACCCCCAAACCCAATCAATTCCACAATCCGCCGCGAACGATCGCCCCAATCCTCATCCAAAGCTTGCAACAATTCCACCCGTCCGACCCATTCATCAAAGATCGGCGGCGCATTTACCAGTTTTTCCTTGAGGGTAGGCATAGCAATATTATCCGTCATTGGTGCTGTAGCGATCGCTGCTGTATCCGTCTCCGTTACCCCATCCTCATTACTGATTGACAATGCGATCGGCGGCAAAGCCAACACCCGCACATTCACCGCCCAAGCCGTATCCCGATCCTTCCCCGTCGCATCAGGAAACCAAGTTTCCGAGATAATTCCCACCACGCGATCGCGCTCCAAATCCAGCACCGCCGCACCACTCATCCCACTATTGATCTGGCTTGATTCCAACTGAATCGGATCGAGTTGTAAAACATAACCATTCGGCGGTTCCACATCCCCTAAAATTCTGCCTTCTGCCAAGCCGCCTGAATATTTCTCTAACGGACGATAGCCATAACTCCGAAACCGTTTTCCTGTCGAATCTTCCGCCCCATCAATTCGCGCAGGTTGCATCTTGTCTGGCAAGAAAAATGGATCGTTCTCATCGCCCAATTGCAGCAACACCACATCATCATCGCAATCCTCAAAGCAACCGATCACCCGTGCCAACCATTTTTGACGCGACGGCGCGAAGTACACGCCTATTTCCACACCTTGATAAACGCTCCCAGCAGCAGCCTTCACCACATGAACGCAAGTCACCGCCAAGCCATTTTCAGAAATCACAAACCCAGTGCCAACAATCTCTCCATCCCTCACAGAGCGATGAATTTGCAACGTAAACTCGCGGGGATTTTGGATGCGAACATTTGCCATTGATTTTGAATATCCTATTTATCCTTTTCTCGGTTCCAGACCAGCTTTACTTTGAGGCTACCCTCAGCCCCAGCACTCGCCAACAAAGCACCCGCCTTAGCATCCAACTTAATCGCAAACTCCACCTCCACCTGTGAGGGTTTATTTGCCATCGTATCAAGAGTAGCGATCGTGCGATTTGCCATCAACCGAATTGTCCCCATCGCTCCATTTACTGCTCGTTGCGACTGCTCCACCAACTGCTTAGTAATCTCCTCAGACGATGTCGAGCGGCTAACCTGCCCCACCAATCCGCCAGCACCCTTAAAATCCACCAAAATAATTTCAAGATCGTCTTCAGGCAAATCACTCATGAGTTTTCCCAATTTTTGAAAGTTCTTGCGATCGATTATATCGCTTTACTCTCACGATCTTCATATCATTAATTTCCCCCAAATAATAGAACATCAGCAAATTGTTTAACTTGGCGATCGCCTACAATAGCTTTATTAGGCAGTTATAAATTTTGAATAACTATCAAGCTTATGACCACAGTAGAACTTCGCCATCAAATTGATGAATACATCGATTTTCTCACCCCATAATTCGTAATTGAATATATGAAAACCATACCTGTAGATAGACTCACCACCAACTTTATCAACCTACTAGAAGAAATCGCCACCACAGGCGATCCCATCGAACTTGATTGGCAAGGCAAACGCTTCCAAATTCTGCAAGTACAGAAAAAAGTAAACTTGACAACCTTGTACCTCATCCAGAAGTATATATTGGCGATCCTGACGATCTTGTAAACATCTCTTGGGAGCATGAAATAAATCTTGATTTACCTTGACACCCATGTTGTGATTTGGCTTTACGGAGATACTGTTAACAAACTGTCACCATTAGCTGCGAATTTAATCCAATTCGTAATTCGTAATTCGTAATTCCTAATTCGTAATTAAAACCTCAACCAACTTCATCGGCAAATAGAGCTTCATAGGCTCTTGTTTAAATCTTTGAAATCCATACTTTAGATAAAAGCCAGCAGCATCCTCATCCAAAGCCTCAGCGATGACAGCCAAAGATGCAATCTGATTTGATACTTCAAAAGACTTCATCAGCGCATCAATTAACAACAGTTCGCCAAACCGTTTCCCTCTTTGTTGTCGATCAATTCCCAAACGACCGAGCAAAGTCGCTGGCAATAAAGGATATCGCGGCAAAGACTTAGCAAAAGCATCATCAAGAGCCGTTACCTCCACCACAAAAGCTGAAAGAGAGTAATAGCCTAAGATATCCGTTTCAAGTTCATCTTCTTGCGCGTCAACCAAAACAAACACAGTCGATATCTTCCTTTTGAGATCCTGCGTGGCTTGCTTGCGAAGGTAATTATCTAGACTATCTTTGCCACAACAAAAACTAGAGCGCCGATGCTTACGGCTATCCAAAGACTCGATTTTGAGAACCATTAAGCCCTCATGGTTTGCTTATATCTTACTGCCGATGCCTTTAGCGCCTCATTAGGCAAAGGTGGATTCAGCACAGCCTCCACAAAAAGTTCACTATCTTCTCGATTAAGCATGAGAGTTTGGTGCTTCGCAATCACCGTATAAGAAGCCTCCTGTAAACTAGCAATCACAAAATCAGTGAGAGTACGCCCCTCTAAATCAGCCGCCTTTTGCCACATAGCCTTAATTTCTGGGCTAACACGAGCTTCGAGCCTCGCCATTGTCTTCGCAGGTGTTGCAGATGTCATAACATAATATTGAAATCTATATAGATTATACGGCAATTAGACGTACATCAGTTGTTTAATTACGAATTATTTAATTAGGAATTACGAATTATGAGCAAACAAAGCAACACAGCAAAAAACGCGATGTAAGGGCAATTCATGAATTGCAACTTGTTAATCTTAATTCTGGCTGTAGCCTCATTATTTATCATTGAAACCACCAGTATCAAACTTGAACACAGATTAAATTTCCTGCATTATTTCATTATAGAACAACTTGCGATCGCCGTCCCTTGGCTTTGTAATACACCACAGGCGCGAGCATCAGCTTAAAAAGTGAATCAAAAAACAAACCCTAATCCAAAATTGCCAAACTGTGAGGATTCTAACTGAGATTATTTACAATGCTAGTTCCAGCAAAATGCCAACTCGACTATCATAAATTAAAGGCGATCGCCTCCATTCAATTTTAGTTCCCAATCGCAAATTATTTGTAATTGCATAGCTCGTAGAAAGCGTAGTTGTACTCATTTCCAGATTACCCGTAGGATCTGTAAAAATGTGACTTAACCGCAAATCAGAACTACGGGGAGATAACACCAAACTTCCTTGTAATCCAATATCTAATCCAGAAATTTGAGGGCGATCGCTCTGATTAAATTGACGATAACCGACAATAGGCGCAAGGTTCCAATAGGAACCTAAGGGCAGAACATAGTAGCGAAGATTAGCTTCAATTTCACTTTCTCTTCCACTTAAATCTGCCTGATAACGACCACTCACGGTCAAAGGCGAAGAACCCACCGAAAAATCTTCAAAACCAGCCTCAATTCCCAGTGAGTTATTTCGTGATGTTATGCCCACGCGCAATTTTGAATTAAAGCTAGGCGTTTTATAAATATCTTCCAAAAGGTCAGGCGGATTTTCTAACCAACGTCGCAATACGGGACTACTCTCGATCACTTGGCGCTCAAGTTCTAGCTCTTTTTCCCGATGAGATATTTTGGTGTTGCTTTGGGTGTCGCCATAGGCGGCGTTACAAATTAGAAAATACGAAATTGCGGCTAAAGCGATCGCCCAATTTTTTGCCATACACTTAGCCTTACACTTAGCCATAGACTTATCAGTACAAATACCTAACGCGAAGAAATTATTAAATAACTGTAACGTTTTCAAAACTGCTCTTAATATTACTTTTGACTGCTACACATAGTTCTGTTGAGTTTTATAAAGATTCACGAATAAATCCTAAATTCATTACAATTCTATGACTGACTCTTTATCCTCGGCTAAATCAGCATCGGCTAAATCGGCACAAATGGCTGAACAAATGGCTGAACAAAGTTTATCTTCCAATCATCAAAACACAAATCAAATCATAGAGCCAATTATTTTGATTCGCAGGATCGCATTTGCGATCGCGGTTGCGACATGGATGGTGATGGCGATCGGTAGTGCAACTCGTGTGATGAATGCAGGTTTGGCCTGCCCCGACTGGCCCCTGTGTTATGGGACGGTTTTGCCTGCGGAACAGATGAATTTGCAAGTATTTTTAGAATGGTTTCATCGCCTAGTTGCTTCTACGGTTGGTTTTGCCACGATAGTTTTATGTGGGGCTAGTTGGTATTTTCGGCAATCTTTACCGAAA
This sequence comes from Pseudanabaena sp., assembly GCA_044355035.1. GTDB lineage: Bacteria > Cyanobacteriota > Cyanobacteriia > Pseudanabaenales > Pseudanabaenaceae > Pseudanabaena. The sequence continues at coordinate 38,038 of JBIKYX010000021.1, forward strand.
TGGACACCTTGGGCAACATCGGGATCATTCTCTCTGGTGGTTTTTCAGGGGATTTTGGGCGGATTGACGGTTACACAGTTATTGAGATTTGATATCGTTACAGCTCATTTAGGGACAGGATTATTATTTTTCTCTAGTTTGCTAGCGATCGCCACAGCATTAACTAATCAAACAACTTCTGAAGAATTACCAAAATCTACATCAAAACTCCCTTGGTTGGGACTAGCGGCAGTATTTTTAGTTTATGTCCAAAGCATTCTCGGCGCTTTGGTTGCCTCTCAATGGGCGCTACATCAATGTTTTGCCACTCAAGATATGTGCATTGTTTTAAATACACATTTGTTAGGTGTAATTCCTGCGACGATAGCCAGTATTGCAGTGGTGGTAATGTCTTGGCTGACTAAGATGATCCAGCCTTCATTACGGCGCATCGCCTCAGTTGCGGGGTTGCTGGTAATTGCTCAAGTGGCGATCGGTTATGCTACCTATAAGCTGCATTTACAGGTCGAACCGCTTACGATCGCTCATCAAGCTACGGGTTCAGCATTATTAGGAAGTCTCGTTTGCTTCACGGTATTAGCTTTTACAGCTTCTAGACAAGATCAAGTGATTCAATAATTTTCATCCAACTGCGAAATATTTTAGGAGTTAATCGTAAATGCAAGAAACAGCGATCGCAGAAAAGATCTGTCATGAAACAAATGTTGAAACGAACACAGAAATGTCGCAACTATCAGGGAATATAGCGAAGCGTAAATGGCATGAGGTAATCCAAGACTATACAGAACTAACAAAACCAAAGATTATTGTGTTGTTGCTGATCACTACCGCAGGAGCAATGTGGATCGCCTCTGAAGGGAAAGTTGACGCATTTCTGATGTTTATTACCGTTTTGGGTGGGGCGATCGCGGCGGCTTCGGCAAATGCAATTAACTGCCTTTACGACCGCGATATCGATGCCAAAATGGAGCGCACCAGTTGGCGACCAATCCCATCAGGAAGGATTTCGCCGCTTAATGCCTTGATCTTTGCGATCGCCCTTGCGGGAATATCTTTCACACTACTCACGGTTTATGCCAATCTTTTAGCAGCTTGTCTGGCGATGTCGGGGATCGCTACTTATGTAGGCGTATATACGATTTGGCTGAAACGCTCTAGCACACAAAATATTGTGATCGGTGGCGCTGCTGGTGCGATTCCGCCCCTAGTTGGTTGGGCGGCAGTGACGGGCGAACTAAGTTGGGCAGCTTGGGTACTATTTGCGATTATTTTTGTGTGGACTCCACCCCATTTTTGGGCTTTAGCGCTGATGATTCGCGATGAATATGCCAAGGTGGGCGTACCCATGTTGCCAGTGGTTAAGGGCGCGGAAGTAACCGCTAATCAAATTTTGTTATACACATTGTTGTTAGTACCCGTCTCACTGTTATTGGTATATCCCTGTAATGCGATGGGGCTGGTTTATGGTTTATCCGCAGTGGGGCTGGGCGTAGCCTTCATTTACAAAGCAACTCAGTTACTAAAAGAACCAGACGATCGCCAAGTAGCACGTTCAGTTTTTAAATATTCGATCTTGTATTTAGGATTGCTTTGTGTGGCGATGGGCGTGGACAGCTTACCAGTTGCTCATATTTCGGGAGAACAGGCGATCGCTTTACTGCAAACAACAATTGCGGTGATGACAAGTTACTAATGATCCCCCTCAATCCACTTTGAAGAGGGTGAAGAAGATAAGTTAACCATCGCACGACATTTATTGGTAATCTTGCGATCGCTAACTTAAAAATTTAAGCTGAAACAATCGTTGCGTGATGTCCTATGGAAGCCTTCAATCCAATTCCACCCGAATGGGTCGAAAAAGCTACACACGCCCATAGCTTTTGTTGTCAACGCTGCGGACAACCACCCAGCAAAGCCGAAGCCGTGTGGGTTAATCGCCGATCTCCTGTTTATACCGAAAATCACCAACGTAAGTGGCAAGAGTTTTATCGGTGCGAATGCCAATCGGTTTGGTGGGCTTGGAGTAATGATCGTCCGCCGTCAGAATTTCGCGATCGGGCGCTACGAAATAATCTAGACGAAGATTTGATCTGAGTGTGTAAATGGATTGCTAATGAGATCGCAAATTGCCTTAGTTCTGGCACTATCTTTTATTACAGGTGCATATGCCAGTTTTTTAGAAGATTGGACAGGATTTTATACCGTATTTGGCGTTGGTTTTGGCTTATCGCTATTGATCCCCATGTTGTGGCGTTTGGGACCAAAGCGTTGGGTCTATCTCTTAGCGACATTAATTGCATTATTTGCCTGTTTTTATGTCAAGGTGCGTACACCTCAGCCACAACCTGACGACATTTCTAAATTAGCGCCATTATCTAATGTGATTGTGCGGGGACAGGTAATCGAAGCCCCCAGTCTCACCCGTAGCGATCGCGCTAAATTTATATTAGAAGTCAAGGAAATTAATCCTTCTGGCAAATTAAATATTAAAGATCTCAATCAAGCCGCTAACCCGCCAGCGAATAACAATCCAAATAGCAATCCTAATAACGCTCCTGATAAAAATCCTGAACGAAAGTTTCAACCTGTGTCAGGTAAATTGTATGTAACCGTGCCTCTGATTGAGGTAACTGGCTTGAGAGCAGGACAAGTATTAGAACTATCAGGAAGGCTCTATTTACCTAGTCAAGCTGATAATTTTGGAGCCTTTGACTTCAAATCCTATCTGGCAAGACAAGGAGTATTTGCGGGTCTAAGTGGGCGATCGCTAGTCATGCAAGGTGAATCACCGAACTTTGGCGAATGGTGGTTTGTCAGTCGCATCGTTCGCGCTCATGTCATGGGTGCAGGTGTGCCAGAGGGATCGCTGCTTAGCTCTCTCGTGTTGGGCAGTCGCGCCGTGGACTTGCCGAGTGATCTCAAAGATGCCTTTATTCAAGCAGGTTTAGCCGCAGTGTTAGCCGCTTCGGGCTTTCAGGTGACTTTGGTATTAGGTGCAGCGATCGCCATCAGTCGTAGCCGCCCGTTAAAAGTTCAATTTGCGATCGGTAGCTTGAGTTTATTGGCATATTTACTGCTCACAGGTGGCAGTCCCTCAATTTTACGCGCCGTGGTCATGGGATTTGGCAGTTTAATTGGTTTAGCGATGCAGCGCCGTAGCCGCCCCGTAATTGGGTTAATCATCACCGCCGTTTTGTTATTGCTATATCAACCACTCTGGATCTGGGATCTGGGATTTCAGTTTAGTTTTTTGGCAACATTTGGGTTAGTCACCACATCGCGCTCCATCGCGGAACGGTTGGAATGGATGCCCCCGACGATCGCCGAATTAATCTCCGTTCCCATTGCCGCCTATATTTGGACATTACCGTTACAGCTATTAGTCTTCGGCAAACTCACCCCCTATAGTCTCATTGCCAATGTATTCACTACTCCCTTAGTGGCGATTGGCACTTATGGCGGGATCATTAGCGGGATTTTAGGAATTATCTTTGTACCGCTCGGCGCAGCGATCGCTTGGCTACTCTATCCATTACTACATTGGACAATCGACATTGCTCAATGGATCAATAGTTTACCTAACTCGAATATGAGCGTGGGGGCGATCGCGTTCTGGCAAATGTTGATCGCATATACCTTATTTCTTGCCATTTGGCTTGTGCCTTGGTTTCGCAAAATGCAACGTTGGACGATCGCCTTCGTTTTGGCTTGTATCGTCTTGTTTGTCCCCAATGCGATCGCGCAGTCGAATATCTTTCAGGTGACATTGCCCGCGTTTAACGATGTGCCGATCATGCTAATTAAAAATCAAAACCAAACGATTTTGATTAATAGCGGCGATCGCCAGTTTGCCAACTTTACGCTCCAGCCCTTCCTCCAAAAGCAAGGAATTAACCGCCTCGATTGGGCGATCGCTACCGATACCCAACCTGATTTTAGTGATGGCTGGAATGTGTTGATTTCCAACTCCCTCGCGATCGCCCAGTTTCATGACACCAGCCTCGGTGTCACTCCCAAACCCTATCAAAATCTCCAACAAGCCCTTGCCACTGCGAAAACCCCTTTAGCATCCATCAAAGCTGGGGAAACCTTAAAGATTAATAACCAAATCGAAATCCAGTTACTCAACCAATCTCCCGATGTATTAAAAATTAAAACTGGCGATTTATCATGGTTATTACTGAATAATACTGATCCAAAAACACAACAGGCGATCGCCTCCAATAAAACCTTACTAACTCAACTATCAGCGAATATTCTCTGGTGGACAGGCGGTCAATTAGATGCGGCTATCATCCAAGCCGTCAATCCCAAAGTAGCGATCGCCTCAGCAACGAGCGTGGTCGAAGAAATGGTGAATCGACTTTACGATGCGAAGATTAGAGTTTTTTGGACAGGGCGTGATGGCGCAATCCAATGGAGTCCCGATCAAGATTTTCAAACTCTTCGCGATCAACAAGATGCGCGATCTCCTATCTAAGAAATTGCTCTAAGAAATTGCATCAGGATCAATGCCTATGGATCTTAAATAGTTCGCCAGCTTTTCTTTTTGTTGACGTTCTAGATCCTTCTGTTGACGTTCTTGAGCGGCGATCGCCTCAGCCTGTTGTTGACCTAAACTTGCTCGATCGGCGATCTCCCGTTGTTGATCGGCAAGAAGCCGTTGTTGATCGGCGATTTCCCGTTGTTGCTCGGCGAGAAGCCGTTGTTGATCAGCGATCGTCTCAGCCTGTACTGCCCGTTCATCACCCGTCAGCAACAAATTACCCGCCTGATCCCACCAGCGCAACCAAGGCACATTGTTCTCAAATTTTAAACCGAGTTCCACACCCATTGGCGGAATCGCGAAACATCCGCGATCGTTAGGCTGCATCTTCACATAGCGCCCACTAATCAATTGATACATCTCCAGATTATCTCTCCATGCATCAAAAATGGCATAAAAAGGAATGCGAATCGCCTGCTCATAAACCCAGAATTTACCTGCTTTTTCGGTTGCACTTGGCGGGGTTGCATCTCTCTCTTCTGAGCCATTACCCGACACAAATTCAATCGCAATTAAGGGCGCAACGAATTCTTTCCATAACACATAGGAGCGGCGGTATTCGCCATCAAGAAGTGGTGATACATTGGGAACATAAAACCAATCAGGGGCTTCGGCTCCTTTTTCGGGCGGCTCCATCAAGCGCCAATAGATACCGCTATCTTGCCCTATGCAGTAACGTCCATCAGGATGTAATTTGTCTAAGATTGGAGCGATCGAACTTGTTAACACAATACTTTGTGGGTGTTCCTGAAAATTTTTCACAAAAGTTCCGTCTGAGTCGGGTAATTGCTTATGATCGGGGAGATTGATTGGAGTTGTCGGAATAAGTAAGGATGGCAAAGCAGGAGACTTAATTGGGACTTGAGTGGTTTGCATAGTAACTCTTAGAGATACGCTGATTTGATTTTAACATCAGTTTTTGGTTTTCATAAAGACATCACAATTAATGTTTTGCTTGACACCCTTCCGCAGCATCAAAACTACTATTTTCAGCGACATAATCCATAATTGCCTCAATATCCCGACTTGCAGGAGCAGTAACCCGACAAATTTGACTCATTGCCCAACCTGCACTTTCTTCTGCCTTAATTTATCCCGCAAATTCTGAAACATCGCATCAGCATCAATAACTTCGCCACGATCTGCTGCATCAATGCCCACCTGTACTTCCTGTTGAAGTTGCTTAAAGCGTCTTTGGTATCTCTGCTGCCACTCATCTGTATTTAAAAATTCAATAAAAGACAACACTTCTTGTTGTTTCTCGGAAGATAACCTCCTCACTTTATCAACAATAGCTTGCTCAGTAGTCATGTTTTTAGCCCTTAGCTAATTTCTAAAACATTATACAAAAATTCTGAGGACTATTGCCTCAAACAATTTGCTGGCAACGCTTTAATTCTTGTAGAAACAAGCGATCGCGATCGCCATTCAAAACAATCAAAGAATATAATGTCAACTAGCCTCAACTCAAGAAACTAATGACAGAAACAACCGCATTGAAATATGCCTATTATTCAGGATGTGTTGCCAAAGGAGCTTGCAAAGAACTCCATGCATCAACCACCGCGATCGCTCAAGCATTAGGAATAGAACTAGTGGAACTACACAAGGCAACCTGTTGCGGATCGGGAACCTTCAAAGAAACCGACGAACTAATGGAGGATGTGATCAATGCGCGGAACATTTCTCTTGCCGAAGAATTAAATCTCCCCGTCATGACTCAATGCAGCACCTGTCAGGGCGTACTTGGTCGGGTCAACGATAAACTTAAAAGTTCTGATTCCACTCGCAAAGATGAAGTTAATGCATTACTAAATACCCAAGGACATAATTTTGAAGGTTCCACAGAAGTATTGCATCTACTCTGGATTTTAATTCGTGATTATGGATTGGAAAAGCTAGCCACTAAAGTAAATCGCTCCCTCTCCAATCTCAAATGTGCCGCCTTTTATGGTTGCTATTTATTGCGATCGCAAACAGTTACTCGCTTTGACGATCCTTTTAAGCCCGAATCCTTAGAAAATATTTTTCGGACAGTGGGGGCAGAGCCTGTTTATTACGAAGGTCGCGTGCAGTGCTGTGGTTGGCCAATTTCTAGCTATGCACCCAAAGAATCTTTCTCGATGGCAGGAAGACATCTCACCGCCGCGATCGCCGCAGGAGCCGATTGTATTGTTACACCCTGTCCACTCTGTCATCTCAATCTCGATTCCCGTCAACCCGAAGTCGAACAGGTAATTGGTCAAAAACTGGGTATTCCGATTTTGCATTTACCGCAACTAATTGGTTTAGCGATCGGGCTTGATCCCCATGTTCTCGGTTTAGACCGCCACATCGTCTCTACAAGATCTGTTCTCCAAAAATTAAGATGAAAATCAACAATGAAATGCAGCGCGTAGCGCTGCATCGATCTAACTAAACTTACTTAAAATCTTTAAAAACGCCTGTGTGCGCGGTGTCAATAACGTTTTACGATAGGCATCGGCGGCTTTTTTAATGGCATCAGCTTGGGTGGGATAGGAATGAATTACGCCAGAAAGTTTATTTAATCCCTGTTTTGTGGCGATCGCTAAGGTAATTTCGCTAATCATTTCGCCAGCATGGCGTGCCACGATAGTTGCGCCTAAAATGCGATCGCTACCCTTTTGATGCAAAATTTTGACAAAGCCTTCAGTTTCACCATCATAAATAGCGCGATCGACGGAAGAGAAGGGAATCTTGATTTCGTTAGTTTCTAAGCCTTGCGCTAATGCTTCTTTTGCGTATAAACCCACATGGGCAATTTCAGGATCGGTATAAGTCACCCAAGGCATTACCAAATCACTCAACTTACTTTTACCGAAACCAAACGGAGAGAACAGAGTATTTTTAATCACGATTCTGGCGGCGGCATCGGCGGCATGGGTGAACTTCCAATCCATGCAAATATCCCCTGCGGCAAAAATACGCGGATTTGTGGTCTGGAGATAATCATTAACTAACACGCCTTTGCGCCTGTCATAGGCTACTCCCACCGATTCGAGATTTAATCCTTCCACATTAGGCGATCGCCCTGCACCGACCAAAATCTGATCGACTTCTATTTGTGATGTGGTTCCATTTTGTTGATAATGGATAATTTTGCCCGTATTCGAGGTTTCGACTTGGATAATTATCGAACTCAAAATTAAATTAATGCCCTCATTCTGTAACGCTTGCTGTATAATTTCGGCTGCGTCAGCATCTTCGCGATCAAGTAAATGAGGATTTTTATGAAATAATGTCACCCCACAACCTAAGCGATGAAAAGCCTGTGCTAATTCACAGCCAATCGGACCACCACCAATTACCGCTAGTCGATTCGGGCGATCGCTCAGGGAAAATACTGTCTCATTGGTTAAATATCCCGCTTCGGCAAGTCCCGTAGTTTCAGGCGTTGTCGCCCGCGCACCTGTAGCAATAACCGCCTTTTTAAAATGTAATTGTTGGTCATTAACGGCGATCGCATTCTCATCAATAAATTGCGCGGAACCGAAAAACACATCCACTCCGAGATTCCGAAATCGCAATGCTGAGTCATGGTGACTAATCCCCGCCCGAATCTTTCGCATTCGTTCCATTACTGCACCAAAATCAATGTCAATCTGACTTGGTGGATTAATCCCAAACATAGCTGCATCACGCATATCAGCAGCTACTCGCGCTGAACGAATCACGCATTTAGAAGGAACACAACCAACATTCAGGCAATCACCTCCCATCAAGTTCTTCTCAATCAGAGCCACCTTTAATCCCAATCCCAATCCTGCCGCCCCTGCCGCCACCACTAACCCCGCAGTCCCAGCCCCAATTACCACAAGGTCGTATATCTTCGCAGGTTCAGGATTAATCCAATCAAGGGGATGCACATTCGCAATCAAGTCACGATTATATTGATCGACTGGTTGGATAAGCTCGGCGTAGCGATCGCTGGAATATTCTGGTGATGGGGGCATAATTGATGATTTCTAGAGTGACTTGTACTGTTAACAAAATTATTCTAAGGTGCTAGCGAGAATGCGATTGGCAATGCGACTGATTTGAATAGTTACCGCCGCCGTAGCAAGTAAGCCAATGATCTTAATACTCCATTGAGCCATTTGCGCTTGCGGGTTATTGCTGATGGCAGTCTGTGAAATTTCTAGCATCGCCACATCACCGATTATTGAACCAAGATAAACATACATAATCGTGGCGGGAATCATGCCAATCGATCCCAAAATATAATCCCTCAAGGCGACACGAGTAACTCCAAAAGCGTAGTTCAGCATATTAAATGGAAAAATTGGCGATAGTCTGGTCAGTAAAACAATTTTGAAACCTGCGATCGCTACGGCGGCATCGATCGCTCGAAAAGTTAAATGATTGCGTATTTTTTCGCTAATCCATCCCCTAGCAAAATATCGACCAATTAAAAAAGCAAAGGTCGCCCCAAAAGTTGCGGCAATAAATACATAAATCGCTCCCCAAACCAAACCATATAAAGCGCCTCCACCTAAAGTCAACAGTGAACCAGGGATGAACAAAACCGTTGCCAAATTATAAATAATCATAAAAGCGATCACGCCGATCGCCCCAAGACTCTTGATCCAAAGCAAAGCACTTTCAGTCGTATCTCTAATGCTAATCTTGACATTAAGTTTCTGGAAAGTAATTTCTAACAACAGCACCGTTATGCATAGAAATAATACTTTGCCCCAGAAATTTAGCTTATTTAATGGCGATCGCTCCATATCAAATTTTGTGCCTCGCTCGTCAATTTTTAAATGATACTGCAAACGCGGAAGAGACTTGTGTCGCAAAGCGATGCGACTCTGTTTTGGAGCTTAAGAAGAATTTATTCATTTAATAAACTGAGCTTAACCTGATAGTGTCGAGAAACACATAGGATCACTAATGTGTACCTCGCGCTGATATGACATATACCTTTTCAAGTTTTGCTCTTAATTCATCCACTTCGATAACTGACTGGCGGCGATCGCTCGAAGAAGTTTATCGCGGTCGAACCATGCACACTCACAAAAGTGGACAAATCATCCCCATGTATCCCCATGAAGTGTGGGTTGTTTGTCGTGGTGTGGTGCAACTAAATACATTGCATCCGTCGGGCGATGAAGTTCTGGTCGGGTTTGCAGTGCAAGCAATGCCCTTTGGTTTGCCTCTAACTAGCCTAGAACCATATCAGGCGATCGCCTTGTCTGATGTGGACTTGATGCGGTTCACAATTATCGAGCTAGAGCAGTCTCCAGCCCTATATCAAGGCATTTTGCAACATCTTAATCGCCGTCTTCAGCAAACCGAAGCCTTACTAGCACTAGTGAGTAATAAACGGGTTGAGGAACGACTTCGCCAAATCTTACTGCTCCTCAAACAAGAAGTTGGCATTTCCGTGGAAGGTGGTACGCGCTTAACGGTACGTCTCACCCATCAACATTTGGCTAGTGCGATTAGTAGCACTCGTGTCACTGTTACTAGAGCCATGAAGCTGTTACAAGATGAAGGTTGGCTCAAGGTTGATCGCGATCGGCATATAATTTTGGTATAAAAAAAGGGGCGCTTTGCGCCCCTTTTTTTGTTTTTATTTCTTGAGGATCGTGATCACAAGAGCAGTAGTTTCGGTTACGGGTTTAACACCTTCAGGGTAGTTAATCTCGCTAACGTGAACACCTTTACCAATATCAAGTCCAGTGATGTCAATCTCAAAACTTTCGGGAATATCGCTAGGAGCGCAAGATACACGCACATAGTTTTTGATTGTGTCGATGGAACCGCCGCCGACCTTTACGCCGACAGGTACGCCAACGAAGTGCAGAGGAATATCTACTTCGATCTTCGACTGTGATTCGATCGCAAAGAAGCTGAGGTGATAAATTTCCTTTTTGTAAGGATGATTTTGGACTTCACGCAATAATGTTTTGCCCTTAAAGTCGCCATCGGTTACATTTACTTCGATCATTGTGTTATTGATCGTGGCTTGACGCAGCAAAGTTGTTGCTTCTCTACCATCTAAAGTAATCGAAATTGATTCTGCACCTTTATGTCCATATACAGTTGCAGGGATTTGACCACCACGGCGCAGGGCGCGATTATTGGCTGGAGGACGAGTAGTAGCGTTGATTTGTAGTTGCATTTTGTTGTTTGAAGCTAGGTAATTGGAGATTGGTAATTGGAGATTTAATTTCTCAACAAACCACGTTTTGGTCCATGAATAGGATCTTCCACGATGATGGTTTGTCCTCGACTTGCGCCCAGAGAGATGATTGCGATCGGAATTTCCATCAGATCAGCAAGAAACTTGAGATAGGTCTTTGCTGCTTCTGGTAAATCTTCAACGTTTTTACATTCGCTAGTCGATTGTTGCCAACCTGCAAGAGTTTCGTAGATCGGTACGGCTCTAGCAAAGGCGCGAGCATCGCTAGGGAAATCGCGCACGACTTGACCATCGAGTTCGTAAGCGGTACAAACCTTGATTTCTTCGAGATCGTCGAGTACGTCAAGTTTGGTAACAGCAAGACAATCTAGCCCGTTAATACGAACTGCATAACGACCGATCACGCCATCAAACCAACCACAACGGCGTTTCCGTCCTGTGGTAGTACCGAACTCTGCGCCGATCTCGCCAATGTGAGCGCCAATGTCATCATGTAACTCGGTCGGGAAAGGACCTTCACCAACACGAGTTGTATAGGCTTTGGCAACACCAATCACGCGATCGATGCAGGTTGGACCGACACCAGCGCCGATGCAAGCACCGCCAGCAACAGGATTGGATGAGGTGACATAGGGATATGTGCCATGATCGAGATCTAGCAAGGTTCCCTGTGCGCCTTCAAACAAAATATTGCGACGTTCACGAATGGCGGCATCGATTTTGAGAGAAGCATCGACTACATATGGACGTAGGCGATCGGCATAGCCGCGATACTCCTCAATGATCGCATCGACATCAAGCGGTTCTAAATTATAGAGCTTTTGTAAAACAATGTTTTTCTGCTCGATCGCCCAACGTAGCTTTTTCGGCATCCGTTTTGCATCGACTAAATCCATAATCCGAATGCCGACACGTTCAGCTTTGTCAGCGTAGGTTGGACCAATACCACGCCCTGTAGTCCCAATTTTATGCTCGGCTCGCTGCTCTTCGGCGGCGCGATCCAGCACACAATGGTAGGGCATGGTGACATGGGCGGTTTGGGCGATGAATAAGTTGTCTGTTGATATACCCAGTTCGGTGAGTCGATCCACTTCTTGCAGAAGCACCTTCGGATCGATCACTGTGCCATTGGCAATGATGCATTCCGTTTTGGGATACAGGATTCCTGAAGGAATCAGGTGTAGCTTAAAGGTGCGATCGCCTACGACGACCGTATGTCCTGCATTATTACCGCCTTGATAGCGAACAACAACATCTGCGGAGCGGCTCAGCAAGTCGGTAATTTTACCTTTACCTTCATCACCCCACTGCGCCCCAATAACAATTACATTAGCCAAGGGTCTATATGCTCAATCAATAAAATCTCACAATCACTAATCATCGCAAAGAATTGTATTGTTTGTCAATATTTTTAGATTTGTTTTTTCAGGATTTGTCCGATCTTGCCATAGCGATCGCCTGTCAAACCTTCTAACTCATGCTCAATATCTTCAAGCGCTCCAAGTTTGCTAGTCCATTTTCCCGTTGGCAATTGTCTAGCTGCGTGAACGGGTACACTATCTTCGTTAATGTATAAAGCAATTTTGGCATAACCTAATTCTAGTGTTTCCTTGTCACAAGGCTCATAACCTAACGTTTGATAAGCCTGAATATAAGCTGATAAAGTTTCCTCCATTGGTACACCCTCAACCCAATAAAACTCGTCTTCGGGTGTTGGTTGCCACCAACGCTCTTGATCGCCTACTGCCCAAGCAAAACAGTTATATTCTTGAGATTTGGGACTTGTGACATTGTAATCGGTAATTGCTAAGTTGGGGTAACGTAGCTCTAAATGAATTGCTTTAGTCATCAAAAATTAAGCCACATATCCTTGTTTTTTGCCCCAATTTAACCAATCTTCTGCCATGAGCTTGATTTTACCTTTATGCTCTGGTTGCACAGGGTTTTCTTGGGTAATTTGACGCAGTGCTGTTAGCCAATATAGGGGATTTTGGCTTAAATCTTGGAGCAGAAAGGGGATTACAGATTTCCCCATATTAATAATTTCCTGATAAATGGGATGTTTAGACATTTCAACAGTTGAGGACATACCTTCTACGTCTTGAGTCCATTGATCAGCAAGTTCATGAAACCTTTCTTGGATCTCATTTTTTTCATTTTCTAGAATTGCTGTATCAGGATCTGTGCAGACGATATCTGCATGACTACCGCTCTCAGAGGGGATTTCAAATAATTTGTAAGTCATCCATCTACCCTTTAGAAGTTCTTAATAATCTTATAACATTATAATCCAATTATCTTATACCAAGACATAGAATAAAAGTAACGATGGGGATTAATCCCGATGTCGATATGTAGGGGTTTTGATTTGGCGATCGTTTCGATGTTATGTTTCTGTCAACCAACAAAACTGATAACCATTAAGAACAATGCGTTCATCCTGTTGAGATGGCTTTTTACCAGTATATAAATCGACAAATCGGCTGTAAGCACTAAACCCCTTATTACTTAATGCTGACAAGTCTAAATATTGCGGATTTACATCAAAATTGGCTACTACTAGTACTTTCTCAGATGGACGCTGATGATCGAACCGAATAAAACCGAGCAAATGTTCATTGTCTAATTGGAGCAATTCACGATTATTAAAATCGGCAAAAGCCGAGATTTCTTTACGAATCGCAATCATCTTTTTCATAGCAGTGAAGATCGCATATTGTTCAGTGCCTTGTTTTTTGCGTAGTTCGGCTTTTTCCCAATCAATTTTTGGACGATGCACCCAACGATTATCACTGCTTTTACTCGGATCTTCACTAAAGCTGTAATCATTGAGTACACCGATCGCATCACCGTTATAAATCAAAGGAATTCCACCAAAGGATAGAATAATTCCATGCAGTAAGAGAATTCTATTGATAGCAGCAGCAATCAAGTTCTTGTCTTCCGACTCCAGAGCCGATTCTAGACCAACTAGAGAAGCCAATGACCCACAAATACGTCCATCTCCTGTCACTTCATTATGCATGAATTCTAAACCCCTAGCCGAACCGTCAAACTTACCTCTGAAGTAATCAATCAAAAAGCGTCTGTGGGAATGGGGTTCGTAACCCGCTAAGCGAATATCGTTATCGTCAAAACCAAAACCAATATCATCATGACAGCGGACATAATTCAGCCAAGTCGCTCGTTCCAATTTATTGGGCAAGCTTTTAATTCCTTGACTGAGGAGCTTCGTATTTTTAGTTGCCACGCTATCCCAGAGCAGAGCCATTAGAGTAGCGTTATAGGCAA
>JBIKYX010000166.1:0-5054 GCA_044355035.1 Pseudanabaena sp.
CTGATCATTTGTGAGGTCTGTGTCGTATGCTGGTCTTATCATAAATTGGGTCTCCTGTAGACCCTTTTACTTTATTCCCCCTTCACGCTTTTTCCTAGGTATACCCACCTTTTCAAACAGCCTCTCAGATGAATTAAGAAACATTTTTTTCATTCTCAATACATATAATTATCAACATATAGAAACGGATGGTCAAATAATAAAAATTATTGAAACCGCTTTGTTTGAAGAAGAAGAATTTGTTAGGTATGGTGACTTACTTAGTAAAAGAGAAGAGCAAAAACATACTCTTGAAGAGTTTAGAAAAATTTGGCAGCCTTATTATAATTCTTTTAGGCAAAATGAAACAGAAATCAAGCAAAATCTTACTCAGTTTCTCGAAACTAATCATTTGAATTTGCCCATTGGTGAGCTTGAGAAAGTCGAAAACTTAGCCTTGTGTGTTGGAGTCGATATTTCACCTTATGAAAAATCTTTATTGAAATACGTCATAGAGAATGAAGAAGATATTATACTTCTTAAAAATCTTAAAACTAGAGTTTCGCACTTTTCTGACTTGATATCTTTGTTAGAACAAAAAATTTCTAATTGGGATTTACAGCAAAGTATTACCACTGTATTGGGTAGGCTTACTAATCGAAATGGATGGTCAGAGATTGAAGCAGAATATCTTAATAGTTGTACAGTTGATGATTATTATGATTGGTTGCAAGAAGAGAATAATGAATTGCCAGCCTTGGCTAGATTTTGTTTGGATATGAGACTACCTGCTTCTCAAAATCTTAGAAACGCTATCATTAAATTAGCTAAAGAGAGTAAACTTAATGCTATGAGAGCTAATCATTTATACAGCATTGATATAGATGATATTAAAAACAAGATAGAGTAAATTAAACAGCGCGATTAGATTTATGATAGACCTACACATCCTTAATCTTAATGACTTATTCTGAATACAATGCGAAAGAAAATATGCGTTATCTCACTTTATTAAAGTCTTCAGTATTCCTTATAATAGCTATCTTCTGTAACTTAGTATCAGAAAATAAAGCTTATAGTGAAACATCAACACTTCAGATAAATTCTAAGAGATTTCTTGTAGTTCAAGTTAGATCTACAATGTCTGAAGATATAGAGGTGATTATTTACCTTAGTAGTCTGCCATCTCAATGGAACAAAGCGGTTGCTCCACTTATTCGTGATTATCTAGATCCAAATATATCTTCTGAGCAATGGGTAAAAGAAGCATCTTTGCATATAGGAAAACTTCGTTCTATATATCTTGAAATGAATGCGCTCACTTTGATGATCCAAGATGCGGGCATTAGGAATACATTTAAAGAATTTGTTGAAAATTATAGAGCTAAACTAAGCGGTGTAACAGATCTACATTACGCAGTCGCATCTGGAGATACAACAGCAGAAGAACAAGCATCTCAAGCTATATCGAAAGCCGCCTCAAAAGGTAATCAACTTGCCCAGTCCTTCCTTCAAAAGCTAAGACCGTATATTGATAATAAGGTGTTGATATATGAATTACAAAAAAGAGGTAGAAATATAGATGAGTTAATGAAACCTAATCGATAATCTTATAGGCTCAATAGAGATTTAGGTTTGCTAGTCCTGTTTTGTATAGCTCCTGTACTCTTTCCTTCTAACCCATCACCAGAAACTCTTATGCAAAATGACATTCGCTGGAAACAACGCTTTTATAACTATCAAAAAGCACTCGTTCAGCTTACCAAATTTATTAAAAAAGGTGAACTAAGCGAACTAGAAGAACAAGGAATAATCAAAGCCTTCGAGTACACCTACGAACTCGCATGGAATGTGATTAAAGACTACTATGAAGAACAAGGAGAAGTTAGCATCCAAGGCAGTCGAGATGCCTTACGGTTAGCCTTTCAACGTGGATTAATTACCGATGGCAATAACTGGATGAACATGATCAAAAGTAGAATTGCCTCAGTACATACCTATAATCTCGAAGTAGCCCAACAGATTAATCAAGATATTCATGATATCTACTTTCAGCTATTTATCGAACTAAAAGAAAAAATGGAATCCTTATGAATCAGTTTGGACTAAAAACCGAAGTAATTACCCAGATAAACCAGATTTTTGCTCAATATCCTGAAATTAGCAAAGCGATTCTCTATGGTTCCCGCGCCAAGGGAAATTATAAAAATGGCTCTGATATTGATTTAACCTTGATTAGCGATCGGCTTAATCATCGGCAACTACTACAAATCCAAAATCAAATTGATGACTTACTTTCGCCCTATTCCGTAGATCTGTCAATCTTTAGCACAATCGATAATTTACACCTAATCGAACATATTAATAGAGTAGGAATTACCTTCTATGAGAGAACTACGTCTACCGCCACGTTGATCGGAATTGCGCCCTCATAGAGTGCTTCTTGAGCCTTGACCGCTCTTTGTTGTTTTAACGACGCATTGACATTGATGTTATTCAAAGAAACAGATTGCTCTTGCGAGACAATGCTCTGCTTAGCAACCCGTTGCATATTCGCTTTGGCGATCGTTTCATTTGCCCTTGTAAACTGGCAAAAAACTTCGGTGTTTGATATCGCATCACGGGCGATCGCTTCCCAGAGATAGCATCTGTTTACCCTATTATCGCGGCATACTTGTAAAGTAGTTCGCAAAATAGAGATGATTTTTCATGTCAGGAAATTTGAATGGCAAAGTTGCCTTGGTAACGGGTGCATCAAGGGGAATTGGTAAAGGTATTGCTATTGCTTTAGGTGAAGCAGGTGCGCTAGTTTATATCACTGGGCGCAGTGTAAATCAGACAAGTTCAACAGATTCTATTTCGGGCAGCTTACTAGAGACTAAATCCGCAGTCGAAAAAGCAGGTAGGATATGTATTGCAGTTTCCGTTGATCATAGTGATGATGAGCAAATTAAATCTCTATTTGAGCAAATTGATCGCGAACAAAATGGACAATTAGATCTGTTGGTAAATAATGCTTATGGTGGCGTGCGATCGCTAATCGAGGCAAAGGGTAAACCATTTTGGGAATCGGATCTTAGTCTTTGGGATGCTTGCAATCAAGTCGGTTTGCGAAGTCATTATGTAGCAAGTCATTTTGCCGCGAAGATGATGACCAAACGCAAGCAAGGTTTAATCGTGACGATTTCTTCTTGGGGTGGCTTAGCTCCTATTTTTGGTGTCGCCTATGGTACTGGTAAATCTGCTTGCGATCGCCTTGCGGCGGATATGGCTGTCGAACTCAAGCCGTTTAATGTTGCTTCGATTTCACTTTGGCCGGGGATTGTTGGCACTGAACAGTTTCATCAGTTGGCGGACGCAAACCTTGAAAGTGCTGATAACAATGTCGGTGTTGCGGCGATCGCTGATAAATTTAATTGGGAAACTCCTTTATTTGTTGGCAGGATAATTGCTGCGCTAGGTAACGATCCAGATCTGATGAGGCGAACTGGCAAAGTTCAGATTGTGGCTGAACTCGCTGCGCGTTATGGAATAGTTGATGAATATCAGCATCGTCCTGATTCTTTACGTTCCCTCAGATTTTTATTGCCGCAAGGTTTGCCGACGCTTAAATCTAAAGCTAAGTTTATTCCCGATCTGCGAGTGCCTTGGTGGATTCTCCTGCTAACTATCCTCAAGTCTCCCAAAATTTGAAGATGAGTCTAAATACCGAAATTAGAATTCGACCTCACAATCCAAACTTTTTTATGGGACTTTTTCTAAAGCGCCGATCGCTTTACGCGCAGTTTGAGCGTATTTTCTAACCGTTTCATAGGGCATATCGAGATCGATTGCGATCGCTTTTAATCTCTCTCCTAGTTCATAGCGAGCTAGGATTGTTGTCCAGATTTTAGCAGTGTTCTGAGCGCGATCGCCTCCTTGCCGTTTTTTAGTTTGCAGAAATAAGTCCGTTAGTTCAGCAATTCTCTTAATTAAATGCTCTTGAATTGGAGTGGCTGTAATTGGTTCTTTTTCATTCTTCTTGGGGAAAAGATTCAAGCGCAAAGTCGTTCCATCGGCGGAGGTAGCTATGGAAAATATTGGCGGGAATGGGTAAGGGTAAATGGAGTATAAGTTTTCGATCTCATTTGGTTTATTCAACTAAGAGGGTAAATACCCCACCGCTCTGCGGTGTGAGTATATTCTAGTAAAAAAGAATTTGATACCCCGTCCGCTTGCGGCGGGGTGATTCATTTACCAATAAACTGGTAATCTCTGACTCTCTGTAAACGATTGTGGATTCGATTAACTAGATCTATGCCGACAATTGGCTTACATAAATAGTCATCAGCACCAACTCCAAAGGCAAGATTTTGAGTGTTAGAGTCTGACATCATACTGAGAAATAGCACTGGCAAGCGTTTCCAGTTAAGATCATTTCTAATGGATTGACAAATTTCTAACCCATTAATTGGCGGCATATTTACATCTAAAACTAGTATGTCAGGCATTACTGCACATAACACTGTCCAAAAATCCTGCGGATCGGCTAATGTTGTGACCTTAAAGCCCCAAGGATTGAGTAGCTCTGTAAGCGATCGCAAACAATCAACATCATCATCAACAATCATCACCTTAGGCTCAATTACAGATTGAGATTGTTTCAATGAGAATGTTGAGTTGTCGGCGATCAAAGTTGTAGGTATGCTTTGGATTAAATTAGTATTTTGGATAGCCTGCTCTAAAGCAACCACCAATGTTTCTAATACTTCTAACTGTACTTTTTGGTCAGATGCTTGAATTTTAAGTAGGTTTTCCAACTGAATCGCCAGTTGCATGGCGCTTGTTAACCCCAATGTTCCAAGAGTTCCCGCTAATTTATGGGCTGTTTGATGAGCTAGTTCTTGGAAATGAGGAGTGAGGAATCCAGATTCTAATTTCTCGATCGCTTGGAATAATACTTGCAACTGTTCAAGACTCTTAGGCTTAGTCGTCACCCAAAGCTGATTTAAGAACTCTAAATACTTTTCCTGCTGGCTGTCTTGAGTACTCAATTTGAGATTAGGGGAATTAGCAGGAGCAGTTTCTACGGGTTT
>JBIKYX010000095.1:0-15835 GCA_044355035.1 Pseudanabaena sp.
TATTTCCCATTCTTTGTCTGATAAGTCGGTATCATAGGGTTGGCGCATCTTTTTGGGTTGTTATACTTTTTGCGTACCTGTATTTATAACCCTTTTAGCTGCGCCTTCGACTTCTTAAATGGTTTCTTAGAGAATGAATTCAACTGAAATGTTGAAAATCCGATCGCTCTTCTGATTTATCACTAATGCCATCGATTTGATTACCCTCAACAATCTTGCCGATAATCGCAGCACTCGATAATTGCCAGACAAACTGCTCAGCTATATCAAAGGGCATACATAAAACTAGTTCAAAGTCTTCACCACCATATAGCACCCAGTCTAAGGCTTGCTCACCTGCCAAAGTCATCACGGCTCTGGGAATGGGCAGCGATCGCCAATAAATTTTTGCGCCAACGTGACTACAGCGACAAATTTGCGCGATCGCATCAGCTAAACCATCACTGCTATCCATTCCTGAAATTAGCATTTCGCCTAAGTGATTGTTCTCTTTGAGGATTTTATGCAGAATAGCGATCGCATCAAAACGTGGAACGGGTCGCTGATGATATCGATGGATAGCTTGAATTAACTCTTCATCCGCAAGAAGGCGATCGCCAATTTTGAGAGGAGATAATAACTTTTTGCCTATTTCTGGTTGAAATAGAAGTTCTAAACCTGCTTTCGAGAGTCCATGTAATCCTGTGACTACGATGGCATCACCGACTCTGGCTGTGTGTCTTTGAATAAGTTGGTTTTTTGGGACCTGTCCAAAAGCGGTTACTGAAAAAGTGCGGATCGGCGATCGCACAGTATCACCACCGACTAGTTCAGTTCCATAGGTTCGTAAACATTCGGCAAGTCCCTGATATACGCCCTCGATCCATGCAATTTCTGTGTCTGGAGGTAATCCCACGGACATCACTAATCCCCAAGGCTTTGCGCCCATAGCGGCTAAATCTGAGAGATTGACGGCGGCGGCTCGCCAACCAACATCAGCAGCGCTCGTGGTGCGATCGCTAAAATGCACCCCATCAATCAACATATCCGTGGTCACGACCATCTGATGTTCTGGCAAGGTCGCTCCCATTGGTGCTGCGTCATCTCCCACCACTTCACTACAATATTGCTGAAAAATTTTCAGTAATCCTTGTTCACCAATACTTCTAATTGTGGGATTTTGTGTTGGAGATTCCATAATAGATTTTGTGATGGATTTCATGGATTAATTTTTCTACCAAGAATAATCAAACTCTGCTCTTGTCCATCTAGTTCCGCAATTTGGGGTAAAAATCCCCATTCTTCAAAGCCAAAACTTTTAAATAAACGACAACTAGCTGTATTGTGAGCAAACACAAAACCCACTAGCTTAGAGATATCTAGCTTAGGACAACTGGCGATCGCTTGATCTAGCAACTTTTTACCTAATCCTTTGCCCTGATAATCTGGGGCGACATAAATGCTTACTTCGGCGGTTTTGTGATAGGCGGGGCGACCATAAAACATTTGTAGACTTAGCCAGCCCATAATTTGTTGATTATGCGGATCGTTAATTACCCACACGGGATAGCGATCGCCATGCGATCGAAACCAAGCAAGACGACTCTCAACTGTAATTGGTTCGAGGTCGGCGGTAGCGAGACGAGTGGGAATAGCAGCATTATAAATATCAACAATTGCCGATAAATCTGCTTCTATAGCCAATCGAATTTGCATAGTTTTTATCTCCTAACTTGCTTTGACTTGCTATATGATGACAGAGACCATCATCTGTGCGTCATGGAATTATTTGCTGGGTTACTCACATCGGTTTTAGGCTTGGCGGGCGCACCAGGGATTGCGATTGATCGCATCGCTACCGACTTTTTGCGTGGTCAGATTGTGCGGGCTGATGTGCTGGAAGTGCGGGTTGATAATGCGCCTAACTATCAAATTCTGTTGGGAAATGTCGATCGCATTCGGGTTGCAGGTCGGGGCGTATATATTTTAGATTTTCTACGCATCGATGAAATCGATCTTGAAACTGATCCAATTAGTATTGATCCTGCGGTTTTGCAATCAGGACAAATTGTTTTGCGTCGTCCCTTACAGGCGGCGGTGAGGGTTGTGCTGAGAGCAGATGATATTAATACCGCTTTGCGATCGCCAACCATTCAATCTTCTTTTAAAAGTTTAAGTATTGATCTTACTGGTTCGGGCAGAAATACCGAAATTCTTGATTTAGTCAATCCAGAGGTGACTTTTTTAGAAGGCGATCGCATTCGCTTAGCTGCCACGTTGCAATCGCAACCGACACCCGTTAAGCCAAATCCGACTAAGCTGAATGTCTCAATCAAGGCTGATCTAAAAACTATCGGTGGTACAAGATTAGAAATTCTCAATCCGATTATTGAGTTAGAGGGAACGCCTGTACCAGAGAGAATTGCCAAAGCTTTTACTCAAGGCTTAAATAAGGTGCTAAATCTGCGTCAATTAGAAAGCAAAGGAATCACGGCGCGAGTTCTCAAACTGGAAGTTACGGAAGGTAAAATGCAGGTAGTTGGGTTTGCGAAAATGGATAAGATTCCCGATCAATAGGTAAGCGATCGCTGTGTTGCTCCAGCCGCGATCGCTAAGCGTTGGTAGAAGGCTTCTGGTATTTGTAAGGTGTCGGTTTCAGCCATATTTTTTATCGATGGGTTAATCATCTTTATTTTATAGTCTATAATTCTAAATAACGTTGATTTTGAGGCTGAGTACTAATATGGCTGTAGCTAAAAAAGTTAGTCAAGACAAACCAAGTAGTACTAGTAAGAAATCTGCTAGTGCTAAAAATCCTTCTCGGAAAAAGAACTTAAGCCGTAAGGAGAAGTTGGAGTTGATTAGAAAAGCTAATCAGCTTCTAGAAAATGTTTGGGATACAATTTACGATTCTCATCATCAGACTACGGATGCCAAAACTAACCTTTGACACCAATATTTTTATCACCCATAGGCGGATCAAGCTTCCTGAAAGTTTCTATATGTCAGTGGTTGTGCTTCAGGAGTTGGTTGCTGGTGCGGATGATGAGGCAACTGTAAAAAAGCTTTTGAACATCAAAAAGTTTTACGAAAAGGTTGATAGGTTGCTTGTGCCTAATGCTGAGGATTGGTGGCTTGCGGGTAAGGTGATTAATTCTTTGCAACGTGGGTTAAAGTCTGAGCGGGGTGGGCTTGCGCCGAAGATGAGTGCGGATCAAAAGCATCGGATTAGTCATGATGTTTTGATTGCGCGGACTGCAAAACGGGCTGGGGTAACTGTCATTACGGACAATATTAAGGATTTTGAGGCAATTCAGAAGTTTTGTAATGTGCGTGTGATGAGTAGTGGTGAGTATTTTGAGAATAAATATTAGGGGTAGTAGAAGATTATCTCTAATTGTTGATATTCAGAATAGAGAGCCTTGAGTATTGGAAGAATCTTTACCTAAATATATTTCTTGCGAATTTTTTGGAATATAAATCCAACCAATCTGTTGTAAGCGTACGTTCAAAGCAGATCGACTAACCCCTAAATCATCTGCCATTAATTGTAAATGATTCCAGCTTTGCAAATTTCGTCCCTTACGAGTTTCTTCAAGAAGATTACGAGGCATTAAAAGTGAGCTAGCAAAATAATCTGCTTGCCATTCCATGTTATTTCTGGTGGCTCCATTTATAGATCTACAGAGAAATAAATGATTTTCCTTAGAAATTTCTAAGTTAAGTTCTTGTTGTTGTATAAGCCCTTCTGCCTCATCTTGATTAATATGTAAAACCCAATGCCCGATTTCATGGGCAATGGTGAATGCTTCGAGTCCTCTAGATTCCTTGAGTTTTGGAAAATCTTCATTGATTTCGATGAGCTTTTGTGCGGGAAATATTCTTGCGGCAATAATCCCATTGCCATCGGCAGGTATTTTTTCCCAAACGATTCCTAAATTAAAGAAATCAGCAATTTTGTCAGGTTCAATTCGCTCATTTAAAGAGAGCTTTGATGTGAGCAGAACGTCGTTAGCTTTATTTTCAATATCTTCTTTCTTAGCCCATGCAAAAGGTTTGATAATATTCAACTTTTTTTCTCCGCTTCATCATTAATCGCCAAATTAAAAATACTACGAGCGAATTTGGGATCTTCCTGCATTCGTCTAAATAACGTCGGCATTTCCTTATAGTTTTGCTTGAGTAATTGTTCGTCACGTTCAGGAATTCTTCCTGAAAGGAAAACTAACTCCTCAGGATCTAGATCTAGTTGAATGGCTAGATTTCTAATCACATCTTCTTTAGGTGCGTAATCAGCACGATCGTTTTCTAATTTTGAGAGATAAGTAAAATCTAGTTTGACTAGAACTGCTAGTTCACGCTGACTGTATCCTTTGTCTTTACGAGCATCGCGAATAAGTTGCCCAAATGTTTTGTTCACATCATTCTCCATACTTGACAAATCATTATATTGTGACTTGACTAAAAAATCAACCAATATACTTGACTAAAAAATCAACATGAATTATCCTCATATATAGGGTTGATTAAAAAATCAATCCCTATGGAGACACTATATATGTTGATCGCAAATAAACCTTTACGTTTGACGAGGCATGGGCTAATGGGGGAATCTATATCCTCAGTAGATCGGGAATATGTTTGTATTGATCTGAGCAAGTCTAGAGTAATTGTATTTTTCAAGCCTCAAGCCTATGAGTTGTTTGATAAGTCTAGTCAATCCAATCTTCAGTCTTCTAATGACAATCAAAAAACCAGCCGAAACTCTTGCGATAATATATTTCAAGAACGTGAGGATATTCTTACTGAAAACAGGGATGAAGTAGACAATCTTGTTTTGCTGGGTGATGAAGATATTGATATTGAAGAGTTTGACTCTGTTGCATCTCAACAAATAGGTGAGATGATTTGTGCAAAGTATTTAGATTCTGCTTATGACATCTATTTTTAAGATTAATTTTTTAGAAATAATCTACAACTCTAGATAGAAATCTTACTTTTGAGACAAACTTATATCTTCAGATTGAAAGTTGAATATTAAGCTTTTTCAGGTTATGTAATTTCTAACTTACTCATCTTCTAACTTGTGGCGCGATCGCTTTTATCTACAAGGCTCTGTTAGCGATCGCGCTTGATGATGACAAAAGGCGAACAAAAAAAACATCTAGGCAAAACCCATGATTAACCTTGACCCCGAAGAAAAAGAAATTTTAGAAGCATTTGAAAGCGATCGCCTGACTAAAACAGCCAATTGGCAGGAAGAGCTAGAGCAACATAAACAAATCGCGTCTGCGACTTTCGCCCAAAACAATACAATCAACATCTCTGTGTCCGAGAAAGACCTGCGATCGCTACAAAAACGTGCATTAGCAGAAGGAATTCCCTATCCATTATTTATATCGAGTATTTTACATAAATTTATTGAAGGTAAATTAGTAGAAATTTCCTGATCGCGCTTGATGATGACAAAAGGCGATCGCCCCTAAACGAGTAAAGCTTATAATAATGGCAACTCATAGATAATTCATCGGCACTTAAACCTATGCTGCAACTCCAAGAACAATATATCACCAACGCTCAAGGCGATCGCATAGCCGTTATCCTCGAAATCATTGCATATCAAAAGTTACTCGAAGAAATGGATGAATTTCTCTGCTGGAAAGGATATCAACAAGCAGTTGAAGAAACAGAGCCAGAACTTGCCAATGGTGATTTTGTAACCCTAGATCATTACCTAGCAACTGAAGCATAGCAACGAGATCGCCATGCTATAAGGGCTAGGTTTTTTCTTTTTCAAAAAATGGCTGTCCCTTCCACGTTACGACAGTAATAAAATTTAGAAAATCTAATAACCCTATGAAACAGACAAAATTACCAAAATCTAAAAAGAAAAGCTTCTCTAGCTTCGATCTTGCATCTGCTTACAAACAGCTAGGTATCAAAACCTTAACCCATTGGAACTTACCAGACATCGCGATCGCCCCTAGTGAATTTTTTATCGAAAGATTAGACCGCTTGCATCGCAATTTCGATTTACGGAGTTATGAAGAATCCAAAAAGCTCCTAATCGATGCCTTTTGTGAAGAAGCTATGGATAGCAGCGACAAGCTGAAAATATGGAAAGGAGGAAAAATAGAAAGTGATATTTTAGTTGGCAATGCCGATTATCTAATTGCTCCTAGACAAGACTATTTAGATACTCCATTTCTCTGTATTGTCGAAGCTAAACGTGACGACTTTGAACAAGGTTTGGCTCAGTGTCTAGTGGAAATGCAAGCCTGTCAATGGGAAAACAGGCAAACAGGTAAGGACATTGATGTGTTGGGAATTGTCACTAATGGGCAAGGATGGGTATTTTATAAACTGGCGATCGCAGGAAATGTCTATGAAACAGGAATGTATACTGCCGATGATACGGCTAAGACATTAGGAGCTTTGCATTCAGTCTTTCAAGAGTGTGAAAGCAATTTGTAATTTGAGCCAATTATTTTATCTACAAGGCTCTGTTAGCGATCGCGCTTAATGTTGACAAAAGGCGATCGCCTTTTTTAGAGATGATTATGTTTAGTTTTGGTAAACTATGTAAGGCTTGAGCAAATATAAAGTGTGATGCTAAAACTCTATTTTGTCCGTCATGGTGAAAGTATAGCTAACCTTCTCCATGAATTTTCTAACATTGGCTGTAAACATCCTCTAACTGAGAATGGAATCAATCAAGCTAAATCGTTAGCAAATCAGTTATCTGGTTTGCAGATTACCCAAATTTATTCTAGTCCTCTATTGAGAGCCTTACAGACTGCCCAAATTTTATCTGATCACTTACAAACACCTCTGGAAATCACCCCAGCATTACAAGAATGGAGCGTAGGTATCTACGAAGGCACAACTGACCAAATTGGATGGGATCTGCATCATCAAGTTCAAGATGACTGGTTTATCCATCAGAAATTTGATAGTAAGATGCCAAATGGAGAAAGCTTTTGCGAGATCCAAGCAAGGTTTAATCCCTTTATTGAAAGATTAGTAGAAAGTGGAAGTTTCTCAGATCAGAACATCGTTCTAGTCGCTCATGGAGGCTTATATTTAGCTATGTTGCCGAGTATTTTCAAAAATATTAGCTACACCTTTGCGCGTCAACATGGCTTTTCCCATACTGCCTATGCAGTTGCTGAGCTTCGATCTGATGGACTATACTGTACCTCATGGGGAGCAGCTTCTCTATGATAAAGAGAACTTAGCCGCCAGCACGGCTTCACTCAGCGCTACCCATTGAGCAACATCAAGATCTTCAGCGCGAACTTGACTATTAATTCCCATTGACTCCAAAATCAGAACTAGGCGATCGCGATCAATTTCTGAGATTAAATTATTGCGGAGCATCTTCCGTTTAGTCGCAAAGCCCATAGTCAGTAACCGATCTAAGAACTTGGGATCGCTAGCAGGAGTAATCGGTGGACGGGGAATGATGCGGATTACTGCCGAATTTACTTTGGGTGGTGGATAGAAGGCGGCGGCAGGAACATCGCAGATAAATTGACAATCAGCTAGATATTGGATTTTGACACTGAGAGCATTGTAGGCTTTGTGACCAGCTTTAGCAGCTAGGCGATCGCCGATTTCTTTTTGGACTAATAGGACAATCTGTTCAAATTGTTGAATTGGTTCGGCAAGAGTTCCCAATAGCCTTTTGAGAATTTCGCCTGTGATATTGTAGGGAATATTCGCGATTACCTTGTTGGTTTGCTCAGGAAGGGGAATATCAAGAATACTACCTTCGATCAGATGAAAGTTTTTCTGATGCATGGTTTTACAAAGTTTTTCGCAAAGATCACGATCAATTTCGACGGCTGTGAGTGACTCGACAAAGGGCAGAATTAAACGGGTGAGATTACCCGTTCCCGGTCCAATTTCTAGAATGCGATCGCTTGATTGCAATTTCCCTGCCCGCAAAATCTTATTTAAGACCGCATCACTGCGTAGCCAATGTTGCCCAAATTGCTTGCGGGGACGGATTTTGGTAGATGCTTGGCTTGATATTTGGCTGGATTGATCAGGGGGCTGCATTGGCGATCGCTTACGAAACTAATTAAACCAATGTACTATAGCGCCTACCGCTAAAGTATCATCATCAAACCACTATCGCTAAACCACTATCGCTAAACTGTTAGCGCTGAATGTGCCAAGCCTATCTTCTGCATTTACAATTCGTCCCGCCCATTCGCGAGATGTTGGTCATGTTGCCGACATCTTGACTGAGAGTTTTTATCGTAATTACGATTATGGTGATGATCATGGGGGCGATCGCAAGGTTAACTTCTGGCAACGCAGCTTTATTGATTGGGTTTATCCCCTATTACGCTACGGCATCATTCTCGATCTCGGTACGCGCTTTGATGAAAAAACAGCTTTTTATACTTGTATTGTCGCTACCCATAAAACTAATCAATCTCAAGCGATCGCCTCTCTAGAGATTTGTATGCGCTATGTACCGACTAAATCTCATCCCGAATTTTGGCTAGTTCGGGAAACGCAGCAATATCCCTATATTTTTAATCTGGCAGTACATCCGCAATGGCGGCGGCGCGGCGTGGCAAAACAATTGCTAATCGCCGCCGAAAAAATTGTCAAGCAGTGGGGATTTTCGCGGCTGTATATGCATGTACTGGAGGACAATCAGCCAGCACGGGGACTGTACGATCGCCTTGGCTACCGACTGCATAGCCATGAAGGTAATGTCAGTTATTGGCTATTGGGTCGCCCCCGCCGCTTTTTATTGCAAAAGAAGTTATAAACTATCAGCAATTCCTCCCATTTTGAGTCTTCTTATACCTAGCTACTCTTATCTCTAAGCTCCTTATTTCAAACTATCCGAAACAAAAAATATTTTCTAACACTTTCGATATCCAGATTTAATATGCTATAATTGCAAACCTATGCCTATACATTTTACTAAATATCAATAAAATATTAACAACCTAAATAGGCGTAGGATGTAACCCGCACCAAGCTCTAATGGCTACTGCTCTTACATTTCTGGGAGGAAATCCAGATAAATTCAAAACAGGAACAAGGAAAAATTTAGTTATGATCAATCGGGCCAAAACTGCCACAGCTACCAATGTCGGCTTCACTCATGAAGATTTCGCAAAGCTTTTAGATAAATACGACTATCACTTCAGCCCTGGCGACATCGTTGCAGGCACAGTATTCAGCATCGAGCCGAGAGGCGCACTTATTGACATTGGTGCAAAAACAGCAGCCTACATCCCGATTCAGGAAATGTCGATCAATCGTGTTGATCAACCTGAAGAAGTTTTACAAAACAACGAAACCCGTGAATTTTTCATTCTTGCCGACGAAAACGAAGAAGGACAATTAACCCTTTCGATTCGTCGTATCGAGTACATGAGAGCATGGGAGCGTGTACGTCAGTTGCAAGCAGAAGACGCAACCGTGCGATCGCTCATTTTTGCTACCAACCGTGGTGGTGCATTGGTCAGAATCGAAGGACTACGCGGATTTATCCCTGGATCACACATCAGCACCCGCAAGCCCAAAGAAGAATTGGTTGGCGAAGAGTTGCCACTTAAATTCTTGGAAGTGGATGAAGACCGCAACCGTCTTGTCCTCAGCCATCGCCGCGCCCTTGTCGAACGCAAGATGAACAAGCTCGAAGTTGGCGAAGTCGTCATCGGCGTAGTACGCGGTATCAAACCTTACGGTGCATTCATCGACATCGGTGGTGTCAGTGGTTTGTTACACATTTCCGAAATCTCCCACGAGCATATCGAAACTCCTCACAATGTCTTCAACGTCAATGACGAAGTGAAGGTCATGATCATCGACCTCGATGCAGAGCGCGGACGTATTTCCCTCTCCACCAAGCAACTTGAAGCTGAACCAGGGGATATGGTCAAAGACCCTCAACTTGTCTACGCTAAAGCTGAAGAGATGGCTGCGAAATATCGCGAACAACTCAATGCACCTCCTGCGGTAATGGAAATTCCTGTTGCAGTAGTTGAAGGCGCAGTTGAAGAAGAGGAATATGAAGTTCCCGATGCAATGGAAGAAGCGGAAATTCCTGAAGAAATTCCTGCGGAAGAAGTTGTAGCTGAAGAAGCTGTAGAAGAAGCTACAGAAGCTTAAATTTTTATAGTCCAAGGAAAAGTTCAAAAGTGCTGCTTTGCGGTAATTTTGAACTTTTCTTTTGTTTTGATTTCGCAGGAGTTAGCCATTGATTACCAGTACCAAAAATCTATTAGTCAAACAATTACGATCGCTAGGCGAAAGTGCAAAAAATCGCAAAGAGCAGGGACTTTTTTTAATCGAAGGAACCCATGCCATAACGGAAGCGATCGCCGTAGCTTATCCCCTCTCCATAGTGTGCTGTACTGAAAAGTGGATTGATGCTAATCCGAATCTATATGAACAAATTGAAACATCTACGGATAAAATCGAACGCTTAGAAATAGTCTCTGAAGAAGTACTTCAGTGGATGGCAACTACCAAGAATCCTGATGGCGCGATCGCTGTCGCACCATTACCCACGCCGCAAACAGCGAATATTCAAACATTAGGTTTAGCATTAGAGACAATTCAAGACCCTGGAAATATTGGGGCGATCGTGCGATCGTCGGTGGCTGTGGAGATTGATGGCATTTTAGTCAGTAGTGATTGCGTCGATTTAACCAATCCCAAAATTATTCGCGCCACCGCAGGGCAGTGGTTTCGCTGTGCGATGCAAACCTCCAATCAAATTGCTGATGATATTCGTAAATTGCAATCTCAAGGTGTTAAGGCGATCGCCACAGTGGCAAGCGCCCAGAAAACCTATTGGGATTATGATTTCACTCAGCCGACTTTAATCTTATTGGGAAATGAGGGGAATGGATTATCCGATGAATTAATAGAACTTGCTGATGAGGTAGTATCAATTCCTCAAAGCGATCGGGTTGAGTCCTTGAATGTGTCTATTTGTGCAGCTTTGTTGCTGTATGAAGCTAAACGTCAACGAGCAGTATTCCCCAAGGTGTAGGGGCAATTCATGAATTACCCCTACCCTGAAATAACGGCTGCAAGATGATTTTGCGTAAATCCTATGGTTATGATTTTGCTAGTGTATTCTTGTAAGTTCCATCTAAAACCGATAGAGCCGCTACATATTGCGGATCTTCGTTTGTGCCGAGTTGTTTGCGCGTAATTGGCTCCGTAAGCGCAACTTCCACATTAGGGATAATTCCCCGCTTATGAATATTGTGATGTAATGGCGTTTCATATTTAGCGATCGTTACGGCTAATCCTGCCCCATCTTCCAATTCATATAGAGATTGAATCAAACCCTTGCCAAAAGTTTTTGTACCAACTAACTGAGCGCGATCGTTCTCTTGCAAAGCTCCTGCCAGAATCTCACTGGCGCTAGCTGAACCTCCATCGGTCAGAACGACTAGAGGATCATTGGTAATCGCATCGCCTTTAGCTTCAAAGCTCTCCTGCACACCATGACGATCAACCGTATACACGACAGTTCCATCAGGAATCCACATCCGCGCAATCTGTAACCCCGCATCAAATAGCCCCCCAGGATTGCCGCGTAAATCAAGAACATAGCGATCTGCGCCTTCGGCTTCAAACTTTTGCAATGTTTTTTGCATGTCGATCGCTGCATTGCCATTGAATTGATTTAAACGGATATAGCCGACTTTATGATTTGCCTCTTGATTGAGCTTCGCCATAATCGGCGTGACCGCAATGCGATCGCGTTTCAGCATCACATCCAGATTCTCAAAACCTTTACCATCGGCAAGAGGTCGCTCCAGAGTTAACTTGACCTCCGAGCCAATTTTGCCGCGCATTCTGGTCGCACATTCATCAAGGCTCAAGCCCTTGGTGGGAATATTATCAATGCCAACAATGCGATCGCGCGATCGCACTCCCGCTATATCCGCAGGCGAACCTTCGATCGGCGAAATTACAGTAACCATGTTAGTTTCATCGACAGCGATTTGTAACCCTACCCCTGTTAGTTCGCCTGAAGTGCTAGTTTGCATACTTTTAAACTTGTCTGGCTCCAGAAACCGCGTAAAGGGGTCGTCCAAAGTCGCTAACATTTCGCGAATAGAGGCATAGGTATCTTCGCGGCTATTAAATTTGCGATTGACAAATTTACGGCGCACTTTGTACCAATTCTGATGATTAAAATCAGCATCTACATAGGAACGGTTAACAATTTGCCAAACATTAGTCAGAAATTTTTGTTCTTGCAAATAGTCGGTTATCGCCGCATTTGCACCACTAACCCCCAAAAACTGAACGGCGATCGCTATTAATACAATGACGAGCCTAGACCAAATACGACGCTGTTTTATCATGCTCTTTATGCAAACTCTCAATGCAAATTTTTTATATAAAAATATTTTCTCTATGTTAACCAATCTAGCTTGAGTTTTTTTGAATTAGCGCATTAAATAGCGAAAAAAGGGCGCAAAGCACCTCTTTCTCTAAAAACTGAAGACAGTTACGTTGGGGCGCAGTTGCGATACAGAGGTTACGTTCTGAGTAAGTGTGTCACTGAACTTAGTTTGATAGAGTATTTCCATCTGATGACGTAAGTTTTGTAAGATTGGTGATAGTTGTTGTGTCATAATCTCTACTCCATTTTAATTACTGTATACAGTTCTTCAAGTAAGTTTGTCAGATCGCCTTTTCTAATTCACTCGTATCAGCATGGCGATCGCCTTTTTTAGCAGGTGAGAGTTAGACTTATTCTTCAGAGTCCTCTAAATATTTTAGAAAAGAATTAACTCCTAATAATTCGATAGAATATAGTGCCATTGACTCTCTCAAGGCTTCATCGGCTCGTAAGTCGTCATCTCCAGATACGATGATTTTCGCTTTGCCGTCAATGGCAGTAGCTAATACGGGTAAATCTTTGGGATCTCGGCAATGTGGGGGGATTGTTTTTGGGTCAATCCAGATTGCACGATTTTTTATCTGTTTCTCTAGACGAATGGCTTGATTTCGGTCGATATATTTGCTTAATCGAGGTCGGTTCCATACTTCATGTAGTTCATCCAAAAGGCTTTGGCTCATGACTAATTGGAATTTATCTTGATTAAATGCTTCTAAGATTGGGAGTGTAACGCGCCCTCTTAAAAGGATGCGAATCCAAATATTTGTATCTATGACTACTCTCAATTTCATGTCTAGTTTCTTGATTGCTGGCGTACAGCTTTAATTTCGTTCATAATTTCGGCATCTGTAATTTCATCTATAGGTGGTTGGCTATACAGTTCTTCAAGTAGGTTTGTTAGATCTGATTTTAATTCCATATGGATTAATGCTTTGGCTACTTGGGCGCGATCGCTAGGTTGTAGCTGTTGTACAGTGGTAATCAGTTGCTCTAGGGTTATCGGTAGTTGAATCATTTGGTTCACCATAAAAATTGTTGTCTATGATTTTGATTTGAGTAATTTTTCCTTGTCACCTCTCTCCTTCTAATATTTTAATCTCTTCTTCTGTCAACCCATAAAGTTGATAAACTAAATCGTCGATCGCCTTTTCTAATTCGCCCTTATCAGCATGGCGATCGCTTTTTTGACGTTCATAATTAAATTGGTAAGTACCTCAATCGAATTGAAGCATCACTTACAGAGATAATCACGCCGTTTGTAAGTTCTGTAGCATAGTCATTTAAAATTGCTAACAAATGACGGTTAACTACTTCTCGGCTTACATTTCCTAAACGAAATAAAATAACACTGGGTAGGCTTTCGCCACTAATAGCTAATAGTTGGGCAAAGTCTAAATCTACAGTAAGTAATATTCGTTTTTCTTGGCGAGCTTTGTCTAAAATGTTGGGATCTGTCATTTTTTCTAGATT
Organism: Pseudanabaena sp.; assembly: GCA_044355035.1. Taxonomy (GTDB): domain Bacteria; phylum Cyanobacteriota; class Cyanobacteriia; order Pseudanabaenales; family Pseudanabaenaceae; genus Pseudanabaena. Next base: position 13,859 of record JBIKYX010000095.1, read on the forward strand.
CTCTTCAATCAGGTGGATTGCGTCATAACCTTGTTCTCTCAAAAGTGCAATTGTGCGGGGAGAGATCCCCATATCACCTAAGAATTTCATACTGCTTGGGGGATATGCCAAAAGATAACTCGCTCTTGGGTGAGCCAAGCGGCATATCTAAGCGATTGTTGGATGTCTTCTGGTTCGAGATAGGGATAGTCTTCAATTATTTCGGCTGTTGATAAGCCGTTGGCGATGAGGTTGATGACAACTGATACGGGTATCCGCATTCCTCGAATACAAGCTTGACCTGCCATGATTTTTGGGTCAAAGGTAATGCGATCTAGTCCTGCTATTGCTTTCATTGTTTTCTACCTCGAATAGATTGTTTCATAGTTTAGAAGCTCGGAGAAGTAAGCAAGTGAGGCAAGAATCTGTTCGCGGGTAACTGCATATTCTTGGATTACTTCTTCATAGGTCATGCCGCCAGCGAGGGAGCCGATAATTATGGAGATCGGAAGACGAGTTCCTTTTAGCACGGGTTTACCATGATCGCGACTAATAAACCACAGAAAAATATGTGTGTCTAATAAAATTTTCATTTTCCTTCAAAAGCATTCAAAATTTCTTCTGGTAGCGGTGCATCAAAGTCTTCAGGAACGACAAATTCTCCAACACATAAACCAAATGGGCGTTGTTTTTTACTCTTTGTTGTAACTGCTTTGGATAAGTTTTTATCTTTTAAGGTTTTTGGTGTCTGGATGTCTTCAAGTGTATCTAGGTCTTCTGCAAGAATCCGAATTAGTTTAACTTTTTCTGTTACAGTGAGTTTTCGGGCGGCGGGTAGTATTTCAGCGAGTGTCATTGTTTTTACCTCCTATTCTATTTTAATTGCTGTATATTCTTGTTCTGTTAGTGTAAATTCTGGATCAATAATTTTTACTTCGTCATAGGTGAGTTGATAGAGTTTATAAACTAAGCGATTGATCGCATTTTCTAATTCGCTCGTATCAGCATGGCGATCGCCTTTTTTAGCAGTGAGAATTTTCATTTACTGTAAAAGGTTTTCAAATGGTTGGGTGTTTTTCCAGCGATAGGTGTTGAAATCTCGATAATCAACTGACAAGATCCGACCGTGACCCAGTTCTTCTGCGAGAATAACCAGCGAAGCATCGGCTAAGTCCATTGGGAGATTGCCATATTTTTGCATGAGTTGGGCGATTCTTTGGGCGTGATCGGGTTGCAGATTGAATGTCTCGAAGGCTCCATTTGCTAATGACTCCATAAATTTAGATTGAGCGAGGACTCCTTTTCTTTTTAGTAATAGATAGCAGGTTTCGGTGACTACACACCATGTTGTGATTAGTCTTTCATCAATTTCTCTTAATTTTTGTTTTGCGGATTGGTGGTGGGTATCTTGTTGATCGGCTAGGGCTAACCAAAACCCTGTATCAGCGATGATCATATTTAGCCTCAAGTTCGGTTGCTAGGACTTGTTTGTAGTTCGTGGATAAGTCACTTTCAACGGAGCAGCATCCGATAAATCCTGATTCTTCGAGGATTTCAAAGGGTGTTTTCTTCTGTTGATGTTTGAGCTTTTGATAGTAGGAGTCTATGGCATCTCGCAAAATATCAGATAGTGTTTGGCTAGTTTGTTGTTGAATGTATGTTAGTTTGTCGGTGGTTACTGGATCGATTTGGGTGTTAATTTGTGACATTGTGATTTCCTCTTTTTGGTTAATTTTTTTAGCTCATGTCAAGGGGGTTAGTCTATTTTAATTGCTGTGTATTCTTGTTCTGTTAGTGTAAATTCTAGATCGCCTTTTCTAATTCGCTCTTATCAGCATGGCGATCGCTTTTTTGACGTTCATAATTAAATCGGTAAGTACCTCAATCGAATTGAAGCATCACTTACAGAGATAATCACGCCGTTTGTAAGTTCTGTAGCATAGTCATTTAAAATTGCTAACAAATGACGGTTAACTACTTCTCGGCTTACATTTCCTA
>JBIKYX010000167.1:0-4961 GCA_044355035.1 Pseudanabaena sp.
GTCTACCACTAGCGAAATGATGCTCTTTGCCGCTATGGTTCATCTGATGGTTCGTCGTTTAAGCCCTAAATCCATCCCTATTTAACCTACTCTAAAACTTTTCAAACACTCTCTAATATCAGTCCATCAAATTCAGAATTAAATTCAAAATTAAATACAGGGAAAGAACCTCCATTGTCAGTGTTAATAGTGGAAGATAATCTCGTTAATCAACAACTTCTATCAATGATGTTAAAAAAACTCGGCTATCAGGCTGAAGCAGTCAATAATGGACAAAAAGCAGTTGAAGCTGTGACCAAGAAAACCTACGAAATTATCTTTATGGATTTGCAAATGCCAATCATGGATGGGCTGACTGCAACTACGCATATTCGTCAACTACCAAATCGCCAACCTTGGATTATTGGACTATCAGCCAATTCATATGCAGAATCCCACAAATCTGCTCTGGCTGTCGGCATGAATGAATATCTCGCCAAGCCATTGTCTTCAGAGAATTTGAGCGCCGCTCTTAAAGGAGTTCCCAAAACATTTATCAAAGAAGTTCCCAAAGAAGTTTCACAAACACCTCCCGAACCAGACACCGAAAGATCTCTTCCTAAACCGAGCAACTCTTCCATTAATTTGGTAATATTCACATCCATCGAAAATGCTGTGGGCAAGGAAAATCTATCGGAAGTAATTGATAATTATTTCAGCCAAGCAGAGCGAGAAATCTCTAATATGAGAGCCGCTTTTAACAATCAAGACATCGTAACCCTAGAAGCAAATAATCATTCGCTCAAAGGCGGAAGTGGGCTGTTTGGGGCAACAAAACTTTTGAAATTCTGTCGATCACTGCAATTTATGTGCAGGATCTGTATTGAGAGTAATGAATATGCGAGTAATGATGTTGACCAAATTGGGATTGTTTTACAAAATATCGAAGAAGAATATGATCTAGTCAAACAAGCCTTAAAAGCTTTGCAATAACCGAGCATCAACAATTATAGAGTCTCAATCTACTTTTGCTATACAATTGCCTTAGCAACAACACATGAATTAAGTATGGATACAGCAAGTCTCAATGCTCTGCTAAACAGTGGTGCGATTTTGCCAGAACTAATTGTCATTGGGACATTGGTGCTTGTACTGATCGTCGATCTGATTGCATCGGGGCGCAAGTCCGCAAATGTTCTGCCATATATTGCGATCGCTGGTTTAGTCGCTACCACCGCCGCCCTCGTGTGGCAATGGACGAGCCTAGAAAACCCGATCGCTTTTTTGGGTAGTTTTAACAGTGACAAACTCAGTATTATTTTTCGGGGCATTATCGTCCTTTCGACCCTGTTCACGATCCTCGTTTCCATCCGTTATCTGGAGCAGTCCGGCGTAGTCGTTGGTGAATATCTAGTGATCTTACTAAGTGCCAATCTCGGTGCGATGTTCCTCACTGGGGCTGACGAAATGGTAATGGTGTTTGTCGCCCTCGAAACCCTCAGTATTTCTTCGTATTTACTGTCAGGCTATACCAAGCGCGACCCACGCTCTAACGAAGCCGCCCTCAAATATTTATTAGTCGGCGCAGCAAGTTCGGCAATATTTCTGTATGGAATGTCTCTGCTCTACGGACTTTCGGGCGGCGAAACATCTTTATCAGCGATCGCCTCTAAAATCACCGTTAGCAACACAGCCCTAATTATCTCGATGGTATTCGTGATTGCGGGAGTTTCCTTTAAGCTTTCGGCAGTACCTTTCCACCAATGGACTCCTGACGTTTACGAAGGTTCACCTACTCCCGTAGTTGCCTTTTTGTCGATTGGCTCGAAAGTAGCAGGTTTTGGACTAGCGCTGAGATTTTTAATCACCGCTTTCCCCCTCGCTTCGCAGCAATGGCATTATGTATTCGTAGTTTTGACTGTGTTGAGTATCGTCTTGGGCAATGTCGTAGCGATCGCCCAAACTAGCATTAAGCGGATGCTCGCCTATTCCTCCATCGGTCAAGCAGGATTTGTAATGCTCGGCATGGTGATCGATTCTGAAGCAGGTTATTCCAGCATGGTGTTTTACCTGTTGCTATACCTATTCATGAACATGGGCGCTTTTGCCTGTGTGATCCTATTTTCATCACGTACAGGAACCGATCAAATCAGCGAATACAGTGGTCTCTACCAAAAAGATCCTCTCCTAACTTTGGCTCTAAGCGTCTGCTTATTATCGTTAGGTGGTATCCCGCCCCTCGCAGGTTTCTTTGGTAAGCTCTACATTTTCTGGGCAGGTTGGCAAGCTCACGCCTACGGTTTAGTTTTGCTAGCGCTAGTGATGAGCGTAGTTTCTCTCTATTACTACATCCGCGTCGTCAAGATGATGGTAGTGAAGGAGCCTCAAGAGATGTCTGCTTCGGTGAAGAACTATCCCGCAATTACATGGACTCAGACTGGTATGAAGCCTCTCCAAGCGGCGATCGTGTTTACTCTCATATTTACAGCGATCGCTGGTATTGCGTCTAATCCTCTCTTCTCCCTCTCCAATCAAGCCGTAAAAGAAACCCAGTTTCTCCAAGCTAAAGCTCCAAATGCAAAATCAGTAGCAGTGTTGACAACAACTGCACAATAAAAGTTAAGGGGGCGCAATGCGTCCCTTTTTTTACCAATTAATAAGCGATAACATTTTGTTGAAAAAGTTATGAAAAACGATTTTTCACAAAAAAATGATAACCCATTACAATTTGAAGAAAAGATTGTTTGGCTTGAAGATATAGAAAAATATCCATGGGTTCGCGTTTCCGACCCTCTTCTCTACCACGAACGCAAGGGGCTTTCTGACTCTAAACTAAAAGAATTTCGTCGTGATGGGAAAATTGTTGTTGGTTATGCAGATCTTTCAGATGATGCTCCATCAATCGAGCAAATGAAAGGGGTTAGAAAACACTTTAAAAGACGTATTTTTATTGTTAAAAAATCTGACTATGAAGTTTATAGTAAACGTGAAGATTTCCCTTCAGAAGCTGTCATTACTAAAAGTTTAGAAAAAAGATTTCAAGGAGTACCTCAAAGAAAACATTTAGAATATTTGGAATACTTAAACAGTAAGACTGAAGTTGAAGTTAATAGAGTTCTTCCCGATGAAGAAATTACTAAAATTATTCCTAATGAAGAAATCATTGCTATTTCCCCTGACGAAATAGATACTATTATCCCTGTCGAAGAAATCACTGCTATTTTCCCTGATGAAATAGATTCAACACAAGAATTTCGGGAGGGTGCAATACGCAAAGTTTTAGTCAATGCCTATGAACGAGATCCTAAAGCTCGACAAAAATGCATCGATTATTATGGATTAAGTTGCTCAGTTTGTAATTTTAACTTCGGTCAAGTGTTTGGAGAATTGGGAGAAGGTTTTATCCATGTTCATCATTTGCGACCTATTTCAGAAATTGGAGAAGAGTATGTAGTCGATCCCATTGAAGATTTACGACCTGTTTGCCCAAACTGTCATGCAATGATTCATCGACGTTCACCACCCCTGAGTATTCAAGAAATCAAGAATTTACTATGAGTCTTAGATAAGTTAAATGCAATTTGAATGGAATCCAGATAAAGCAAATTTAAACCTGAAAAAGCACGGCGTGTCATTCACCGAAGCATCCACAGTATTTCACGATCCTTTATCAATAACATACCCCGATCGAGATCACTCTCATGGTGAAGAACGTTACGTTATCATTGGTTTATCCAGTGCTAATCGTATCCTAGTAGTCCCACACACAGATCGAGCAGATCGCGTTCGGATTATCAGCGCACGAGAAGCAACCCGAAATGAGCGGAGATTTTATGCAGATGGAGAATAATCACGAATTAGACGACGAAATGCTTCCTGAATATGACTTTAGCAAGATGAAAGGTGGCGTTAGAGGCAAATATATTGAGCGCTACAGAACAGGAACAAATGTAGTGCTACTCGATCCTGATGTTGCACAAGCATTCCCCACAAGCGACTCAGTTAACGAAGCCCTGCGATTACTCATCCAAATTTCGCAAAGGCAGAAGGTCTGAAGGTGCGATCGCATAGGGAACAAGTAAAAAAGAACTTTTACTTATTTCATGAAAACATACTTTTTACTTAGCAATTACATTAGGATGTAAGGCAATGCAAACAATCCAAACCACAGCCCAAGTTGATGAAAAAGGCATACTGCAAATTCAACTTCCTGAACATTCAGGAGAAAAACTAGATATTTTATTGGTGTATCAAATTATCCAGAAGACTCAAAAGCGCCAATGGTCACAGAGGTTTCTGAGTACATTTGGAGCATGGCAAGGAGAACCGTTAGAAAGAGAACCCCAAGGCGAACAACCAGAACGTAACGAACTTTTATGATTTATCTGCTCGACACCAACACCTGTATTGGCTACATCAATCGCCGTAATTCAGCTATTTATCAGCATTTTTTGGCAACCTCACCTGATGATGTCTGTATTTGTGATGTTGTAAAATTTGAACTTTATTATGGTGCTTACAAAGGCTCTCGAACTGCTGAAAATTTAAACAATCTCAATCACTTCTTTGCCGATTTAACCAGCTTACCTTTTGATGGCAAAGCAGCCTTAATTTGCGGACAAATACGCGCCCAATTACAAAAGCTGGGAACTCCGATTGGAAGCTATGATTTACAGATTGCGGCGATCGCTTTAGCCAATGATCTTATCCTTGTAACCCACAACACGAAAGAATTTGAGCGTGTTGAAGGATTAAATCTTGAAGATTGGCAAGAATAAAGGTGGCGTTATCACAGTTTAATTACCAAAAGCTATAATCAGTAATAGTTTGCGAAACAAGTTATGCTTCTGCCTATAAACGCAGCGATCGCGAATAAATATATGAAACCCAAATTTCCTTTATTTTCTGAAGTTGTCCTACTGCAAGATATACCCGCATATAAACTCAACCGTGGTGCGGTTGCTACTGTTGTCGAGCATTAC
>JBIKYX010000096.1:0-15357 GCA_044355035.1 Pseudanabaena sp.
GTTTCTCGTCTAGAAGACTACGGTTTAGCTACAGCAATCACATCCAACAGCGAATCGCGTCCATCAGGCGAACTCTTTATCAACATCAAAGTAGAACTAATCGATAACTCTGTACTTTTTATTCGAGAATACATATCTGCTAAGCAGGAGCAGATCGAACATTTCAGCTATGCCTACCAATATCAATCTGCGGATGAAAGCCTAATTTTTCGCTATGATAACGCTGCTCACAAACCACCATTATCACAAAAAGAACATAAACATTTACCAAATGGAGAAATCATCGTCTATTCCCTACCAAGCATTGAATTGATAGTTGATGAGATTTTAGCTTGGCTAACCAACTAAACTGTACTTTTTCCCTTTACCGATTGACAAGTAAGTAAGCGATCGCCTATTTGCCTGAAAAGTGATGTGACTAGCGATCGCGGTTAGCTATTCTCCCAAAAGTTGCGATTTAGGATGTCATTAACATCACAATTCTCCAGCCAAGAATTAGGAAAACTTACTTGTGGATATTCTTCCCTCATTGACGCAAGAGCAGTCTCAAATACCTTAGGCAAGATCTCTACAATTTGATTTTTTAAGCTCGGTGCATCTTCCAAAATATCTTTAATGTCGTTACGAAAAGCTCTAATTTCTTTTTGCCAACCAACATAACATTCGGGTAATGGAACATAACAGCGTTTCAGTAAATGCTCAATCAATCTTCTTAACAAACTTCTGATCGCATTACGCTGACTTTTACCCAAAGTATCGATCTCCTCAATTAAATTTTCCAAATCCAAATTTGCAAAATCATGGGCTTTCAACTTAGCGATCGTATCTTCGACCCAAAGCAAAATATCTTGGTCATAAAGAGATTGAGGTGTAAGTAACTCTGTCATTTTTGCCTCCATTCCTAACTCATCTACCATACTATACGGCTTTATCTGAGTATATGCATCCTTAACCGCCAGCTTAGCGCGATCGCCAGATTATGAGTCCAGCCAATTTCTGCAACCATTGGTTGCAGTTTTTCATTCTGTAACTTCAATTGCCATATCTTTAGATTGCTACCACATCAAAGGACTATCACTCAGCATCAATACCGTCCCACATCTCAGAAATTGGTCTGGTTTATCCTGCCTTAGATTGCTGAAAAGCCCTTAACAAGGGGCTTAAGCCCCTTGCCTGTAAAAGTTGTTTTTACAAGATGCCTAAGCAACTTTAAACTGCGATACGCTCACCTGTAAATCTTGGGCAACTTGCAGTAGCTCCGAGAACGATCGCGCCACATTTTCCGACTGTTGAGATGTGTCTTCCGCGATCGCGGCAATGCCTTGCATCGTTGCACCCATTAGATCAGAAGTTTTAGTTTGAGTGTCAGCAGCGATCGCAATTTCTTGGACGATCGAGTTTACCTTTTGACTCACCATTGAAATTTGGGTCAGTTTTTCCCGCGCATTCTGGACTAGTTTTGTACCTGTGACCACCTGTTCCGTACCAGTTTCCATCGCCGCTACAACTTCATTGGTTTGAGTTTGAATTTCTTCAACTAGCTGTTCGATTTCGGCAGTTGAGGTAGCGGACTGTTCGGCAAGGTCACGCACTTCTTCAGCAACCACACTAAATCCACGTCCTTCTTCTCCTGCACGGGCTGCTTCGATCGCCGCATTCAGCGCTAAGAGATTGGTTTGAGCCGCGAAGTTGGCAATCAAGTTAACGATCCGTGAAATCTTTTGCGAAGTTTCACCCAGACGCTTTACCTTTTTCGCAGTTTCGGAAACGGTTTCACGAATCTCGGAGATCCCCAAAACTGTACGGTTCATTGCTTCGTCACCTTCTTGAAGTGCATTCGCCGCGACTTGCATTCCCTTTTCTGCTTGTTTTGCTTTGGTTTCTACTCCTCGGCTCGATTGCGCCATTCCTTTAATTTCGGTAAGTGCGGAGTTGATGGAGGCTGACTGTTTCATCGCTTCAGAAGAAACCGATCGCACTGATATTTCATTACTAATCGCGGTTTGAGTTACAGACTGTGAAGCTCCTTGTACTTCCACTACCAGTTTCCGCAAGTTACGAATAATCGCATTGTAAGAGTCGGCGATCGTTCCCACTTCATCAGCAGTTACATTCGCCCGAATCGTCAAGTCACCGCGACTAACTGGGTCTACTTCCATTAATAGTTCTAAGGCTCGACGCTGTAACAGTTCTTTTTCTTGCTTCTGTTGATCTGCCCGTTCATCCGCTTCTGCCCTAGCTTCTTTTCGGGCATTTTCTAGTCTTTCCGCTTCTTGTTGTTGTGCTTCATTTAAGTCCTTGAGTTGGTCAGCCATGATGTTAATGTTGCTAGACAGTACACCCAGTTCATCTTCACTGACCACATCTAGTCTCGCTTCTAGATCTCCCAAACCAATTTTTTCTACAGCACTAGCAGCCTCTTGAATCGGTTTAACGGCTCGGTTAGCCAACCAAGCAGCGATTAAACCTACAGCTACAGCCGAGCCTAGAGCACCAAGTAAAAATACTAAAGCTAATTCTGATACGGCTTTAAATGCAACGTCTTCGTCAACAGTTAATATAAATTTCCAATTTAGGCTAGGCAATCCAGTTAGTTCAGGAGTGGGAGCATAACCAACTAATTTAAAACTCCCATTGGTAGCCTTTACAGAAGTTTTAGAATCCGCCTTGTTATTGGCTATTAAACTGTCAATCCCTTCAAATGCCTCTGTTAGAGGTTTTCCAACTACATCTTTGTCGCGAGAGACAAAAATTGTGCCTTTGGCATCAACAATTTTATATCCACTATCCTTATCAGCCGTAGAGACTAGATCCTCAAAGACTTTAACAGGAATACGAGTTCGCAACGCCCCGATGATTTGATTAGTTTCAGTATCTCTAATTGGTGCAGCAATTTCAACGGAGACTTTGCCTGAAGACTTAGATTTTGCGGGAGGATTGAGAACCGCCTTTCCAGTCTTGATTGCTTCTTGGAAGTATGGACGATCGCTATAGTTACTAATGGGTTTACCATCACGCATCTGGACAAGAGTATTACCTTGCAAATCAAAAACGGCAATACTGTCGTAAACTCCATAATTTTCGGCATATTTCGTCAAAATCTCTGAGCGTTCAGCCGTACTATAAATTTTTCTCGCCTTAGGATCAGCAAAAATTGGAAGGCTTGCCAACACCTGTGCGTCACCATAGCGTTCAAACATAAATCTAGATATTTTGTCTGCCGATGAACTAGCAGCCTCTGTATGGTTTGCTCTCGCCTTTGTTGACACAGTATTGCCAGCAACTAAATATCCTGCAAGCCCGACCAGCAAAACGGGAAGTGAGCCAATCATAATCGCCAGAATTGTTGATTTAGATTTCAGAGAAAGCGATCGCCAATTCCATTTTTTCTGTTTTGGTACTTGCGGATTCGGCGGTAAATCATCTAATAAATTTTCCAGAGCTACGGGAGCAGACTGACCCTCTACCAAAAAATCACCATTATCGCCTCCATTAATTTCAGGATTATTTGCGGCAAGATCATCTAAGGATTGAGGTTGATTTTTGGATTGATTATCTTGGGTCAGCATGGCTTAAGGCTCCTTGGGAAAGTAAAAAGTAGAAAGTAAAAAGGAAAAGCTTGATTTTAAAAAAGTTTGGTTAAAAAATCAGTTGAAAATCAGTACTATGTTTGGATGGATTCGGCGATCGCTTCTCCATCAAGCACCAAAAACGTATTACCAATAGCACTTAACCAATAGCCGCGACAAATTTTCTGCATCACAGGATTAGTAAACGCAAGTCCCGTTGTCTGGATTTTGGCGATATCACATTTGATCATCTGCCCCACATGAGATACAGCTAATCCAATCACCATATCTTGGATACGCAAAAAGATCACATGACACTTATCTTGAAATTTGCTCTGTTCCTGAGCATAGAGCGGTTTATAGCCCAACATGCTCGCTAAATCAATCACCCAAATCACATCACCACGCCAGTTATAAACACCCATCACATAGGGCGCAATCCCTGCGATCGGGGTTATTTGTGACAAATTGACCTTAACAATTTCTAGCAATTGACTGGTGGGTAGTAGAGCTTGCTCCTGCTGCTGATCTTGTCCTAACGAAAACGTCAAGAATTGTTCAGTTGTTAGCGGCTCTAGCAGACCATTGGTTTCAGTTAATCTTTTTTGACTGGATATTTGATTGGATATTTGATTTGGTATTTGCTTGGCTATCTGACTTGTCATGGCGATCGCCCTCTTAGAACTTTAACAAAAGCATTATTCAAAGCGCATTGCACTCTGAATAATATCTCTAATCCTTGACCAACAACTTAAGCGTGCGGACAAGCTCATCCTTATCGACAGGCTTAGTCAAATAAGCCGATGCACCTTGTTTCATGCCCCAAAACTTATCCATCTCACCGCTTTTGGTGGAGCATAATACGATCGGGATGTCTTTAGTCTCAGGCTTTTCTTTAAGATCGCGACACAGTTCAAAACCACTCTCATTTGGTAAAACCACATCCAACACGATCGCACTAGGTTTTTGTTGACCAATTTTGATTCGTGCTTCGTCACCATTCATCGCCAGAATTGTGGTAAAGCCAGCATTTCTAAGGCTGCTTGTAATAAATTCAGCTTGAGTTAACGTGTCTTCAACTACTAAAATAATGCTCATATCTTAATTATTTCCTTTGTTTGATGTTTTTTTGATGCTTTTTATAATGCTTTGATAAAATTTCACAGACAATGGGCTTAAGCCCCTTGTTTTACGCGAATGTAATCGTTTACAGAGCCGCTTCATCAGCTTTTAAAAATTTTCGCAGCATTTGTACCACTTTAAGTGAATCAGGCGGTTTGCTAAGAAAATCCGATGAACCAGCCATTTTTGCCCTCACTCGATCAATCATCCCATCGCGTCCAGTCAAAATCACGATGGGGACTTCCTGAAATGTGGTGGTTTTTCGTAAAAACGTACATAGCTCATAACCATTGGTATTGGGCATAATTAAATCCAGAAAAATTAAGTCTGGTTTACGCTTCAATAAAATGCTGACACTCTGTAGCGGCTCAGTGATAACTAGTACCTCAAAACCAAGGGGTTCAAGAATACGTTGCATTTCCAAACCTATTTGGGGACTATCATCAATACAAGCAATCAATCCTCGGCTTACCTTGTCAGGCAGTTTGCTCGGTTTCGTCCAGTCTGGTGATACCCAATCAGGAATTTCTCGAAAAGCGACAATCCCATCAACGACTAAGGGTAACAGCGATCGCATCACCCCAATCATCGAGCAGTGCATGATAATCGACAAATCCCATAGCGTATTCGTCCCGTTCAAGATCTTGTTAAGACTGTTATAGGCTTTGCTAGAAATAGCGTCAGCATCTAACATCAGTTTTAGCTGCTCAGGATTGGATATGTAGGGAGCTAAGTCAAGGGAAAATCCTTGGATCATATTCTGGACATGGGACAACCCAGCTTCTTGCCACTTTTGCTGTTCAGCAATGATTGCATCGATAGTTTGCAGGGTTGATAGCGCCACAATTGGTTTAAATGGTAGAGCATCCAAAGGCTTCCACGAAGATTTCGGATGTCTCTGCTCACTCAAGCTATAGAACACCTCATGAATACTCGACTGAATAATTGCCCTTGTCTGTTCGGTGGTAAGCTGATGCGACTTAATTGCTTGGCTAATTACGGTTAATTCCCACGCCTCGCCTCTAGGATTTGCGCGTCCAATCAACTCTTGAACATTGATCTTGGGAGCATGTTGCCGAATCGCTCTAGCCAATCTCCGCACCCGATGTCTACCACCTGTTGCATACACCATCCGCCCCAGATAAAAATATATGTGCCAGTTAGGTTGATCTTGGTGTTCATCAGCCACTACCAACTCACCACTCACCTGCTGAAATAACACATGGATCTGCTTGAGATCCTGAATAAACTTTGGCAATGATTGAGTTGAGGTAGTATCCACTGGACAAGATGTAGTAAGTAGCTTGGGCTGAGATGTCGGACAATCGGAAGCAATAATATTAAGATGAGCGATTAAAAACAGATACCTATGTATCCGCTCAATAAACTGGTGTAACTTGCGAATTCGTAGCCTTCAAATGGCGCAAAATCGTTGTCGATATGTTGGTTTACCCCCCTATTGAGCAGATACATACTTATCATATCTCACTCTCAAGAAAGATACTAGCATCGAAAACAAAAAATTACACAACCTCTACATTAAGACAAAACTAAGAAATGTGCTATTAGGATTTACAAAGAAACTGCACAAGGCTCTTAACAACTTCTTAAGAAACCATTTAAGAATTAATTTCTACGATCAAGGAGTCTAAGAGAGCCCCCTCAATCCCCGTTAAAAAGGGGGAAGAAGATAATTTAATTGATTCTCCCCCTTTCGTAAGGGGGCTGGGGGGATCTAGATAATTCTTAAATGGTTTCTAACAGTTGCTATACCTTAGCCAATTCCAACATCGTCTTCAAAACAGAGTCAGGATTGAGGCTGATCGAATCAATTCCTTGCTCAACAAGAAATCGCGCAAACTCAGGGTAGTCACTCGGCGCTTGACCACAGATACCAATCTTGCGATGGTTGGCTTTAGCCCGTTGAATAACGTTACGAACCATTGACTTAACAGCTTCGTTCCGCTCATCGAAGATATGCGCCACCAGTGAAGAATCACGATCTAAACCGAGGGTCAACTGCGTCAGGTCATTAGAGCCAATGGAGAAACCATCGAAGACTTGAGCGAACTCATCAGCCAAAATCACGTTGCTGGGAATTTCACACATCACATAGACTTCTAGACCATTTACCCCCTGCTTCAAGCCATGTTTTGCCATCTCCGCAATCACTTTACGACCCTCTTCGGGAGTACGACAGAACGGAATCATCGGAATCACGTTGGTTAAGCCCATGTCATCACGGACACGCTTGAGAGATTGACATTCAAGTCCATAGGCTTCACGATATTTGGGATCGTAGTAGCGAGACGCACCACGCCAGCCAATCATCGGATTTTCTTCAGTCGGTTCAAAGGCGCTACCACCGAGCAGATTAGCATATTCGTTGCTCTTGAAGTCGGACATTCTCACCACGACAGGTTTGGGATAAAAAGCAGCAGCGATCGTGCCTATGCCATGAGCCAATTTATCGACAAAGAAATCAGCCTTGTTCTCATATCTTGCCGTCAGTTGGGAAATTTCCCATTTAGCGGCTTTGTCTTCGAGGCTGTCGAAGTTCATCAAGGCAAGGGGATGCGCTTTAATATGATTGGCAATGATGAACTCCATCCGAGCTAGACCAACTCCATCGCAAGGAATCGCCGATAATCCAAAGGCTTCTTCGGGATTGCCGACATTCATCAAGATCTTGGTAGAAAGTTTTGGCAAATTATCGAGGGATGTTTCTACAATTTCAAAGGGAACCAAACCGTCATACACTCGCCCTTCTTCACCTTCAGCACAGGAAACAGTAACTTCCTGTCCAGTCTTAATTTTGCCAGTGGCATTGCCACAACCCACGATCGCTGGAATTCCCATTTCTCGTGCAATAATCGCCGCGTGACAAGTGCGCCCACCTTGATTGGTAACGATCGCACTCGCCTTCTTCATGATTGGTTCCCAATCAGGGTCAGTCTTGTTAGTGACTAGCACTTGACCTTCTTGGAAATCTTCAATGCGATGCACTTCCAAAATCACATTCGCCTTGCCTTGACCGATCATTTCGCCGACAGCACGACCTTTAATTAGGATATCGCTACTGCCATGTAGTTTGTAGTTTTTGAGAATGTTGCCCGACTTTTGCGATTGGACAGTTTCAGGACGAGCTTGGACAATAAATAATTCCCCACTATTACCATCCTTCGCCCATTCAATATCCATCGGTGACAGCTTACCGCGTACTTCTGAATAATGATCTTCAATGATGCAAGCCCATTCCGCGAGTTTGAGAATCTCATCATCGGCGATCGCAAACTTGACCCGTTCCGATATTGGCACAGAGATGTTTTTGGTCATCTTGCCACCGCCAATGTCGTAGACCATCTTGATTTCTTTTGTGCCAAGACGCTTTTCCAGAATCGGACGGAATCCCTGTTTGAGTGTTGGTTTGAACACAAAATACTCATCAGGGTTTACCGCACCTTGTACGACATTTTCGCCCAAACCATAGGCGGCGGTGATTAGGGCAGCATTTTTAAATCCAGTTTCGGTGTCAATGGAGAACATGACACCAGAGGCGGCGAGATCAGAACGCACCATTTTCTGCACACCGACCGAGAGGGCGACATCAAAATGATCGAAGCCGTTAATCGTGCGGTAGGAGATGGCGCGATCTGTAAATAATGAGGCGAAACAGCGATGACAAGATTCGACTACTTCGTTCGCTCCGTAAACATTGAGATAGGTTTCTTGCTGTCCCGCAAAACTAGCATCGGGTAAATCTTCGGCTGTAGCACTAGAACGCACGGCCACATCAGCTTCGCGCCCACAGGATGTCTCGCAGTCACAAAGTTTTTGATAAGACATGGCGATCGCCATTTGCAGATCGTCAGGAAATGGGGTACTGAGAACTAATGCTCTGGCTTCACGACCGCGATCGCGCAGATTTGTCATATCTTCAACATCAAGATCGGCAAAGAGTTCACGCAGTTTTACCTCTAAGCCAGCTTTTTCAATGAAGTGACGAAAAGCGTAAGCCGTAGTGGCAAATCCATTGGGAACATTTACGCCTTTAGGTTTAAGCTGTCGAATCATTTCGCCTAATGAAGCATTCTTCCCCCCCACAAGTGGAATGTCTGCAATTCCCACCTCTTCAAACCAAAGTATTAAAGCCTGTTCTTTAGGAACGGTTCTAGACAATTCAGAAACAAAAGTTGAGCTAGTCATAATGATTTACGCTCTCTATTCCTTAATGTTTTATAAGATTAATTATATCTACTTCCTAAGTACCAAATCGAATAGTAATTACATTTGTTCACGAAGCTTCGTAAAGGTTGACATGGTTGTGCGATTCAAAGTTTTGAATTGGTATTATTTGCCGCTATGTCGCTATAATATGATTAGAAAATTTTTGCTTTTTCCGAAAAATATTACCTCCTGTCTGCATTAATTCAAACTTTTATTCAAACTTTTATGGCTAGCCTTCCTTCTCTCACTGGTGCTGAAATTCGTACAAAGTTTCTCAATTTCTTTGAGGAGCGTGGACACAAAGTATTGCCTAGCGCCTCCCTAGTCCCCGCCGACCCCACTGTACTGCTGACCATTGCGGGAATGCTGCCATTTAAGCCAATTTTTCTAGGACAACAGGAGTCGGAAGTCCCTCGCGCTACCACTTCCCAAAAATGTATTCGTACCAACGACATCGAAAATGTGGGTCGAACCGCACGTCACCATACGTTTTTTGAAATGTTAGGGAATTTTAGTTTTGGTGATTATTTCAAAAAAGAAGCGATCGCTTGGGGATGGGAATTAGTCACGAAAGTATTTGCCTTGCCGCCCGATCGCCTAGTGGTTAGCGTCTACCACACCGATGAAGATGCGTTTGCAATATGGCGCGATGCGATCGGTATTCCTGCCCATCGGATTCAGCGTATGGGTGATGATAATTTTTGGGCTTCGGGCGCGACTGGTCCCTGTGGTCCTTGTTCGGAAATCTATTATGATTTTCATCCCGAATTGGGCGATGAGGATATTGATTTAGAAGATGATTCTCGCTTTTTGGAGATTTACAATCTCGTATTCATGGAATTAAATCGTGATGCTGATGGCAATCTCACACCGCTCAAGAAGCAGAATATTGATACGGGCTTGGGCTTAGAGCGGATGGCGCAGGTTTTGCAAGGCGTTCCCAATAACTATGAGACGGATTTAATCTTCCCAATTATCAAAAAAGCTGCGGATATTGCAGGGATTGATTATCACCAAAGCGAAGAGAAAGTCAAGACTTCCCTGAAAGTGATTGGGGATCATGTCCGTGCCGTTGTGCATATGATTGCCGATGGAATCAATGCCTCGAATGTGGGGCGGGGTTATGTCATGCGTCGGTTATTACGGCGAGTGGTACGTCATGGACGCTTGATTGGCATTTCAGGTACATTCGCCTCGGAAGTAGCAGAAGTAGCGATCGCCCTTTCGGAATGCGTCTACACCAACACTCGCGAACGCGAAAAAGTGATCAAAGATGAAATCAAAATTGAAGAGATTCGCTTTTTACAAACCCTAGAGCGGGGTGAGAAGTTACTGGAAGAGATTCTTGCTAAAGCTGAAGTGCAATCTAGTAAAACAATTTCGGGTGTTGATGCTTTCACGCTCTATGACACCTATGGATTCCCATTGGAACTAACGCAAGAGATTGCTGAAGAGGTCGGATTTACAGTGGATGCTGATGGCTTTGAATCAGAAATGAAGAAGCAACAGGAGCGATCGCAAGCTGCCCACGAAGATATCGACTTAATGGCAAAAGATAACTGGGCAAATATCGCGACTGAACTCGGCAAAACGGAATTTCTGGGCTATACCGAACTTAGTAGCACCGCTAATGTCAAAGCAATTCTCGTCAATGGTGAACTGGTCAAAACCGCGATCGCTGGTAGCAAAGTTCAAATCGTTCTAGATCGCACTCCTTTCTATGCTGAATCTGGTGGACAGGTTGGAGATACAGGTTATCTCGCCATTGGTGAAGCGATCGCAAACATTACCGATGTCCAGAAACAAGCCGATTTATTTATCCACATTGGACAAATCGAGCGTGGTGAAATTGCTGTCGGTGATACTGTCAATGCTCAAATTTCGGTATCTGAGCGCCGCCGCATTCAGTCGCACCATACCGCCACGCACCTATTGCAAGCCGCGCTGAAGAAAATTGTCGATCCTAACGTTTCTCAAGCTGGTTCTCTAGTTGATAGCGATCGCCTCCGTTTTGACTTTAATCTCAATCGCGCTGTCACTGCTGAAGAGATCCATCAAATCGAACTGCAAATCAATAACTGGATCGCTGAAGCCCATGACTCTGTGATTGAAGTATTACCCATCGCTCAAGCCAAAGCTAAAGGCGCGATCGCCATGTTTGGTGAAAAATACGGCGCAGAAGTCCGCGTCATGGATATTCCTAATGTATCAATGGAACTTTGCGGTGGTACACATGTGAAAAACACTAGCGAAATTGGACTATTCAAAATTATCACCGAAGCAGGGGTTGCATCTGGTGTGCGTCGGATCGAAGCGATCGCAGGTCAAGCAGTTTTAGAATATCTCACCCTGCGCGATAACATTGCCAAGGATTTAAGCGATCGCTTTAAAATTAAGCCAGAAGAAATTAGCGATCGGATTACAGGCTTACAACATGAGCTAAAAACTGCTCAAAAAGAAGTCGAGCATCTCAAGCAGGAACTGGCTCTACTCAAAGCTGACAGCCTTATTCACGAAGCCGAAGCTGTGGGCGAGTTCAAGATTCTAGTTGCTCAAATTCCCGATATCGAAGCTGAAGCCCTCAAAGCGGCGGCGGAAAAACTTTCGGCTAAGTTAGGACAAAGCGCCGTAGTTCTAGGTTCCTTTACCGATGATGGCAAAGTCACACTGGTAGCATCTTTCAGTAAGGAAGCGATCGCCAAGGGCTTGCAAGCAGGTAAATTTATCGGGGCGATCGCTAAAATCTGTGGCGGCGGCGGCGGCGGTCGCCCTAACCTCGCTCAAGCGGGTGGTAAGGATGCGAGCAAGTTGCCAGAGGCTCTAGAAACGGCGGAGACTCAACTAAAACAAGCTCTTGGCAATCCTTAGAATTGCTGCAAGCGAAGGTACAGCCACTGCCGATCGCTTGCAGCTACCTTAAGAGCAATAATGCTTTCTAAACTCCTGTTAGTGAGATGCTTCTTTCAACCATGTTTGAATCATTTGATCCAAGGACTTTAGCTTAATAGGCTTGCTTAAATATTCATTAGCTCCTACTGCTAGACATTTTTCGCGATCGCCTGTCATCGCCAAAGCTGTTAAAGCAATAATAGGAATATCTAGTAAATCGGGATTGAGGCGAATTTGTTTAATTGCTTCCATCCCATCAATAACTGGCATCTGGATATCCATCAAAATCAGGTCAGGATGCTCCGCTTTGGCAATGGCGATCGCCTGTTGTCCATCAGTTGCCAATAAAATGCGGTAGCCCTTAGCTGTGAGGTAACTGGTGAATGTCGCAATATTAGCTTCGTTATCTTCTGCTAGCAAAATTAAGGGTGAAATTAGTTCTTCAGTTTGGCTCTGACCGATCTGAGACAGTCCTGACAAGTTCTCAGTTTGCGCGTCGATCGCTGGAGAGCCGATATTAAAGGGAAGATTAATCGCAAAGCAACTACCGACTCCCACCTCACTAGTCAGTTCTACGTTTCCCCCATGAATTTCTACTAGTCTTTTGACTAAAGCCAAACCCAATCCCGTGCCAGTATATTGACGGTTCAGCGCACTATCGATTTGAATAAAGGGTTGGAACAGTTTCTGGATGTTCTCTGCTGAAATGCCTATTCCAGTATCAATCACGGCTATCTTTATGTAATTTAGAGGCGTTAGATTAGTTGTACTACTTTCAAGTTGAACTTGCGATACTTCTAATGTAATTGTTCCTCCTTCTAGAGTGAATTTAACGGCATTATTTAGTAGATTAATTAAGACTTGACGAATCCGCGTTTCATCTAGCATTATTTCTGGTAAATACTTAGGAATTCTATCTATTAATTGAATTCGCTTTGTTAATGCTTGCTGCTTGATAAATGCTATGCTCGACTTGCAGAGGCTGTCGATATCTGTCGCTTTTAGCTCTAGCGTGACTTGTCCAGACTCAATTTTGGCAACATCGAGAATGTCATTAATCAATGTTAAAAGATGCCTACTACTATTCTCAATGGTTTGCAATGCTTTAAGTTGCCCCTCGTTAATGCTGCCAAATATTTTGTCCTGTAGAGCTTCATTCATTCCCAAAATTGAATTCAGCGGTGTCCGCAGTTCGTGGCTCATATTGGCGAGAAATTCGTCTTTGAGTCTGGTTGCACGCATCAGTTCTTGGTTAGCTAGCTGTAATTTTGTTTCAGATTGTTTGCGATCGCTAATATCTTTCCTGACACTTAAAAAGCCAATCGTTTTCCCATCATCGTCAGTAAGGACTGTCACTGATATCTCTGCGGGAAATCGCGATCCATCTTTGCGAATATTTGTCCATTCTTGGCTGAGGTTGAGAATGCCTTGGTTCGCCAAAGACATCAAGGTTCCTAATCGCCAATTATTTTGATCCACTGCTCCCGAAATACTCGAAGTCCTGTCGATAAGCTCTTGATGATCGAAAAAGATTTCGGGCGTGATCTTACCGATAACTTCTTCTGTGCTATAACCCAACATTTTTTCAGCACCAGCATTAAAAGTCTGAATAATGCCATTTAAGTCAGTAGAGATAATCGCGTAATCCGTACCATCAAGAATTGCTCGTTGCAGTTTATTGACTTGCCATAGCTCTTGAGTTCTCTCTTGAACTGTCAACTCTAATGATTGATTGATTTTTTGTAGCGCTTTCTCTGCTTCCAATAAAAATGTGGTTCTTTCATGAACCTGACGTTCTAATTCAATATTGCGATGTTTTAGCAGAGTTACTTTTTCTGATTCTAGTTGTTCTACTTTTGCTTCTAAAACCTTGGCTAAATTATATATTTCGGTCGGATTGAGAGCTTGGAGCAAACTGGTCTGAGTAACGATTCCTAATAGTTCGCCAAATTCACCTGTCACCGCCAAGCGTCGAATCAATCGTTGCTCCATAATTTGCTGCACCGTCAACAGGTTATCCTCTGGCTTGACCGCAAAAATCGGCGTACTCATCACCGTATGCGCCATACAGGTTTCAAGGTTTAAGCCTAGGGCTTGAAACTGCACAACATCTCGCTCGGTCACTATGCCCACAGGAATCTGTAGGGAGGTATCAGTAGTGCTTGTCTCAACAATCATCACCGAACTAATTTTCTGCTCTGCCATCATTTGCGCGATCGCCAACATCGAGCGATCGGAGGTAGCACATACGACATCAGGAGTCATCACCTCCGACACCAATCGCAGCCGCATGAGATCGATAGGGCGAGAAATTTGTCGTAAACTTTCGTGAGTTACTATTCCCACAAGGAGATCGAGATCGTCGAGAAGTGGCAAATGGCGAATGTGGTACTTCTGGAGTAAATTGACTGCTAAAAACAAATCTGTAAGGTCAGACTCGCGCAAAGTAACTACAGGCTGTGCCATCACTTCACGCACTAATAGACGATTGAGGTTTTGCTGCTGAGCGCTGAGGCGTACGACATCGCGCTCAGTTATTACACCGATCAACTTTTCATCTTCTAGTACCAAGACACAGCTAGATCTTGCCTCTTGCTGAAATTGTTGCAGATGATTGTCGCTATGATTTTCCGCATCACATTGCGATCGCCCACTACTCATTAAAGCGATCGCCTCCATGACAGTTGCATCAGCAGACAACACTAAGGGGTCACGAATAATAGCCGATTGCAGCTCTAGTACTGTAAGTGCTGATGTAATCACAAATTTTTGCAGATTAATATATTGGCTCAATAAGCGTTTCGGGGAGGTATTCTAGGGCAAATGCTTGAAGCTCAATGGTTTTAGCCTCGGAGGACTTTGATGTCTGAAACACCATCATTAAATACATTGAGCCGTTTATGAAAGTTGAACTCCCCGAAGTACCTATACAGTTTTCTATTTTAGAACTAAACATAGTGATTTAGACAAATTCAGATAAAATCCTGATTGATATACTTCATAAACTGGGTAGAATAATTTATGTTTCTTAAAGTCTGTATAAGTAAGTAGGTAGTCATAATTAACTGTTAGATAGTGGAACAGGCTTCTAGCCTGTTGACGGGCAAGATGCCCGTTCCACACATTTTATATTTAATTGCAACCAGCTACTTACAACATTTTTTGGCTAGAAGTATATATGAATACACACAATACAGCCTTACTGCTGATCGGTTTTCAAAATGACTATTTTGCCCCTAACGGAATTCTGCATGGCATAGTTGAAGAGTCTTCTAAAGTTACGAATGCATTATCTAATACAATTCATCTCTTAGATTGTTTGGAACCGACTTCAGTATTGATTGTAGAAACACCGATCTTCTTTACGTCTAGTTATGAAGAAATAGTTGAGCCAATTGGCATTCTCAAAACAATTAAAGAGGTGGGGGCATTTCAAGAAGGAACGGAAGGATCGAAAACTATTGAAGAATTGAATCCATTTAAACATCGGATTTTGCGTGTCCCAGGGAAACGTGGTTTTAACGCCTTTGTTAATACCAATCTAAACGAA
>JBIKYX010000097.1:0-15324 GCA_044355035.1 Pseudanabaena sp.
GACTGCTAAGCATGAGGACTATGTACTTTAGGATAAGTCCTGATATTTTCACTCTTTTAGCTACTTTTAATTCTTAAAAAGTCACTTTCAACCGACTCCCTACCTAATTTGCAAGAGGTCTACTGTTTAAGTACAGTCTAGAAACTACAGAATATGTCCCATCCGTTTCGGAATTGCTTCATTAAAGTTTTTAGTGATTTCAGCGAGAGCTAAAGCGATCGCCTGTTCTCCATTCACCACAATCTCCAAATCACTAGCTGCCTCGCTGACCGTACCGATATATTGCCAAGCATTACCTAGCTGATTATTGAGATACGCTTCCCATGCAGTGCGATCGCTTTCTTTGACAGATACCACAATCCGACTTGCGCCTTCACCAAAAAGAAGTTGGGTTAGATGTAAATCTTGAGAATTCGCTAGTTGAATTTTCGCGGTGAGTTTGCCAGAGATACATGACTCAGCGATCGCTACGGCAAGCCCACCTTCAGAGCAATCATGGGCGGATTGAATTAAACCTTGGGCAACCCCTTGACGACAGGCAAGCTGTACTTTGCGCTCTAGCTCAAAATCTACGGGTTGGGGACGACCTGTTACCTCACCGATAACTGATGCAAGATATTCAGAACCAGCCAGACTAGCGCGATCGCTACCCAGTAAATAAATCGTATCCCCCACATTCTGCCAACCCTGACCAACCACCTTAGTTACATCTTCAACTAAACCCACCATGCCGATTACAGGTGTGGGATAAATCGGTTGAGAATTACCTTCCGAGTCTATAGTTTCGTTGTAGAGCGACACATTGCCGCCCGTAACAGGAGTTGACAACTCGCGACAAGCATCAGCAATACCGCGACAAGCTTCATGCAGTTGCCAATAGCCGATCGCATTTTCAGGACTACCAAAGTTCAAATTATCGGTAACAGATAGAGGCTCAGAACCAACACAGGAAAGGTTCCGCGCTGCTTCGGCAACGGCAAGTTTCGCACCTTCATAGGGATCGAGATAAACATAACGAGCATTGCAATCAACGGTAGCGGCGACACCAACGAGAGAATCAATTTGCGATTCGGCTGTTCCCAATTCACCAACACCAAAACCTTGACTGCGTAACCGAATTACCGCCGCATCGGCTCCCCCTGGGAAGATCACCGTATTATTCTGAACTTGATGATCGTATTGGCGATAAACCCATGCTTTTGAAGCGATCGCGGGCGTATCGAGTAATTGTAAAAGCGCATCGTTAGGAGTGATAGCAGGGAAAGAGGCGATCGCGGTTTGCTCATCCCATGCCCAAGCTTGCTTAGCATAGTCAGGAGTATCCGCCAACTGACGATGATAAATCGGTGTATTGTCCGCCAAAGCAGTCGCAGGAATCTCCGCCGCAATTTCACCATGCCAGAGAATCCGCACAATTGGCTCCTCTAGAACTTCACCCGCAACCACCGCATGAAGTCCCCAACGTTCAAAAATCTCAATTAGTTCTGCTTCCCTGCCCTTATGCGCCACAAATAACATCCGTTCCTGCGATTCCGAAAGCAAATATTCATAAGCGTTCATTCCTGTTTCCCGCGCAGGAATTTTATCCAAATCCAGCGACACACCCACGCCGCCCTTAGCCGCCATTTCAGAAGTAGAACAGGTCAAACCCGCCGCGCCCATATCCTGCGCCGCAACCACTGCTCCAGTTTTGAAAGCTTCTAAACAGGCTTCCACTAAAGCTTTTTCCAAAAATGGATCGCCAACTTGTACCGCCGATCGGTTTTGTTCTGATTTGCCAGAAATCTCTGTACTCGCAAAACTCGCGCCCTTGATGCCATCGCGCCCCGTAGTCGAACCCACATAGATTACAGGATTGCCCACACCCGCCGCGCCTGACTTGACGATTTCCTTAGTTTCCATAATCCCGATCGCCATCGCATTGACTAGCGGATTGCGGTTATAAGCCTTATCAAAATACACTTCACCGCCAACCGTAGGAACACCGATACAATTGCCATAACCTGCAATACCATTGACAATCCCATTCACGCGACTACGCACCCAAGGATCAGACAATTCGCCAAAACGAAGTGAATTCAAAATCGCCACAGGACGCGCCCCCATCGTAAAAATATCGCGCAAAATCCCACCCACACCTGTTGCCGCCCCCTGATAAGGCTCAACAGCCGAAGGACGATTATGGCTTTCGATTTTAAAACTAATGGCAATATCATCGGTAATCTTGACTACGCCTGCATTTTCCCCAGGACCAACGAGAATGCGATCGCCTGTTGTCGGAAATTGCTTGAGCAAAGGACGCGAATTTTTGTAGCAGCAATGCTCAGACCACATCACGCCAAACATCCCCAATTCGGCTTTGTTGGGTTCACGATTTAAGCGATCGCAAATCATCTCATATTCATCAAGGGTCAAGCCCTCAGATTTAATTTCGGATGGGGAAAATTTGAGGGTGGTACTGGCGGTCATAGTTAAAGCGGTGACGATCATTAGCTTGCAACAATCATCTTATCGCAACACTATATTTTTTACCGTAGTGTGGTGGTCTGCGTCTTTGCAGATTTTGCTGCATCCGTTAAGATATAAACACTAACCTGCAATTAAGTTAAAAAATGTCATGTCCGATCGCCTGAAATTTTTCCGCAGGCTGATGTCAGCTTTTGAAGGTACTTCCAATCCTCAACGCGCTATTGAACGGGGATTTTATGTCAATCTCCCTGATAATCCTGTAGGGGTGATTACTGCTAAAATTGCACTTCGTCCTTCTTCAGTACATTTGTTGTTTGGTGGTATTGGATCGGGAAAAACAACACAGTTATTATTAACAGAACAAACTTTAAATGAGCTAGAAGATATCAAAGCTATTTATGTAGATATTAGTCTTATTACTGATATTTCTGATCTTTGTTCTGGCGCTTTAATAGCGATTGCAGGACTTGAATTAATAAAAACACTGCAAGGCTACAATACTTCCGAACTAAATGATTCTAAAAGAATATTTGAGGGATTACTATATGGAAATAGCGAGATTATTACGCACCATCAACCAAAGCTAGCACACCCCCTACAGGGTGTAGCGAGTATGGTAACTCAATCGTTTACTACTACTGAGAAGAGAGAAAATCGAAGTTCAGTTTTACAAGCTTTTATCAAGGCAAGTACATTTGCTAATGAGAGACTAGCAAAACAAGTGGTTTTTCTTTTTGATAGTCTAGATAGATTAAGAGAACCTAAAACATTTGTCAAACCTGCTCTTGATGACATAGTTGAAATTAACAAATATGGATTTGGAGCAATTCTTGTAGGTTCTATTGTAACTTTATATACAGAGAGAATAAATATTATCAAAAACACGGAAAATTTCTATTTCTTGCCATATTTAGATGTGTTAGAAGATGCTGAAGCACAAAAACTTTTTATAGAAATTTTCAAGGTGCGAGATCCTGAAAAACTTATTAATCGAGGAGCAAGAGAATTACTGATATTTCATTCTGGAGGAGTTTTACGAGATTTGATGTCTCTTAGTCAAGCAGCAATTGAAGAGGCTTATATGGATGGTTCAGATCTAATTATGGAGCAACACGTAAGACAAGCAATTTCAGCTATAGAACGTTCAAAAACAATTGGCTTAACTGAATTAAGTATAGATATTCTTATTAAAGTTATGACTGAAAAATCATTTTCTCCTAGAACTTCTGAAGATTTTGAATTGATGCTCACAGGGCATATTTTGGAATATGGATATCCTCGTCAACGTTTTGCTGTTCATCCAATACTAGTTCCACTTATAGAAAATACAAGGAGAATAAAGAGGTTTGCTAATGGATAAACTATCCTCTGTAGATGAATTATTACAAAGAATTGGATCTCGTCCAGACGGTAATATTTGGATGATTCTTGTTGTGAATATTGATGATATAGAATCGATAGTTACAGACTTGCAAGATACTATTAAAATTTTTAGTGAATGTGATACGGGTAATATATCTGGTGAAGCTGGAGCAAGAGATTTAATTAATCAGATTAATAAAGCTTTAGAAGAATATTTATTATTATGGCAATTAGACTCTTGGGATAGCAATGAGTGGAAAATATTTGATGCTTTGAGAAGTCGATTAAACAAAGAAAATAAAGGAGGATTGCTTGTAATTTCTGAACAAGCTAATAATTTAATGATACATAACGCCCCTAATTTTGTGAGTTGGTTAGGTGCAAGAATATATTATTTACAAAAAGATGCTGAAATACTGAGTGATGAAGAATGCGATCGCCGTCTAGTCGCACTACAAGAATGGACAGGCAAAACTAATGAGGATGTAATTTCTCTAGCTGAAAATCGTCAACTACCAACCGATCCAGAATATGGAGAGTGGCTAATTTTACTTAATCGAGGTGATTTGCTTGAGCGACAAAAATAATTGGCAAAAAATCTGTGCCGAGATTCAAGATAAGTCATTAAGTAATACGCCACTGAATGTAAAAAATGCAAAGATTTTACGAGCAGAAATCCTAAAATGTCTAACATTGGCTAGTGATGAAAGAATTTTACTTAATAGGTTAGATGAAATTAACAAGCTACTAAAGTTGCGCCCATCATCCGTAATTCCAAAAAAAGGCTATTCTGAAATTATGGGTGGAGATAAAAACCAAAAGCGAGAGTTCCATGTCCCACATTTCAAACTAAATAATGGCTGCTGGTTCGATTTTACGATTACTATCGATGAAACTGGCAAATCTGCTCAAATTATAGGATTTGACTTTGAAATAAGGTTTCCTCAAAAAGAGGGAGAGACTAAAGTTCCATTTTTAAGAATCGACCTCAATCTGCCAGATCATAACAACGATGTACGCAATTTACGCTTTCATCTCCATCCCAGCAATGACGACATTATGATTCATAGCCCACCCATGTCACCTCTGGAAATTCTTCATATGTTTCTCTATGGCATAAACATCCCAGACAAGCCACGCGCTTCTTAAAGCATCCCCAATTCGACTTTGTTGGGTTCACGATTTAGGCGATCGCAAATCATCTGATATTCATCAAGGGTCAAGCCCTCAGATTTAATTTCGGCTGCGGAAATTGGTGTGTGGTACTGGTGGTCATGGTTAATCTGCAACAAAATTTTGGCTGTCAATCACGATCTTATCGCATTGAACCCGTCAGAAGATCAACTTTTATGACAGTGCAATGCCAACGCGATCAATATGTTCTTTGAGCTTTGGTTCAGCGATCGCTTGGTAATGCACCACATCAAAAAAATAGGGTAATGGCTTCTCTTCATTGAGACAATCGGCAAATCGTGCTGTAATTTCATAGGTAATGCGATCGCCTTTTATCGCCAAATCCACATCTGAGCCTGTTTTATAATTGCCTTTTGCCCGTGAGCCAAACAAGATTACTTCCGCAATCTCAGGAAATTCTCGAATGGCTTCGTTGATATAAACAAAATCTCGCTCAATTAATCCATATTTCATAGGGTTACTATTTTGTTCTTGAAATAGTCATAAACTTCTGCGAGAAGTTGAAAATATTTGCTTCTAATTTTTGCTTCGACAGCGATCGCTGTTTCTTCGTTATAGGTATGTGATGTTAGGTTGCGATCTTGCAGTGCATCGATCCAGTCATGTCCATTGCTGATAAGCCCCGACTGAAATGCTTGTTTAATCGCTTCTCTAGGAGTTTTGGCAATCAATCCTTCTGTTTCTTCATAGTCCTTGAGTAGTTTCCAAGCGAGTTCAAAGGTCATCTCAAAAAATTGAATCAATCCTGCTCTTTCTAAAATGGAAAGCGGTTCTGTTTTGAGTGAGTCTTGTAACAAAAGGAATGCTTTCTCAAAGTTAGAAAATCGCTGTATCCACCGAATATCTTCTTCTAGCATCACAGCTTTTCATGCACAACTGCATCGATAAATTCTTCTTTTTCGTCTTCCGTCATTTTATCCCAATCATAGCCACGTTCTTTTGTTGCAAGCCTAACTTTATTGGCACCATAACTAGATAACTCCTTCCATTGTTGCCATCGAAAATACTAGGAATTCCTTCCTCGCAACACCAGTTAATATCGCAGTTTTCGACCAAATGTGGACATAGGGTAGTATGAGATAGAAGTGATAGAACCTTTTAGAGTAAGCGTTTCAACCAATTTCTATCTGTTCTCGGTAGAGTAAAAACTGCGATAATATGAATTTTATTAGTCAATTTAATAGCTTCCATATATCAATCCCTAAATCATTACGAGTAAATAAAAGATTTCCACCTTTGTTAAACTCAATCTGAGATACTGTGTCAGCAAAACTTCCTGTTTTTCCATGGAATCGATATATTAATTTTTGATTTCTGACATCCCATAACCGAAATCCTCCAAGTATATGACCAGACACTAAGTATCGGTTGTCAGGGCTAAATCTCAAAGATCTTACCCCTATTCTTCCAGAACCCTCTAAAGATGGCATCTCATACAATATTTTGCCAGACTTGACAGAATGGACCCTAATGACATCACTGTTACCGAAGCCGACTGCTAATAGCGATCCATCTGAGCTTAGTGAAATTGCAGAATGACTCAAGCCTATAACACCCGAATTACCTCTATCAGAATCTCTACCATAAGGAAGTAAAA
The DNA here is from genome assembly GCA_044355035.1 of Pseudanabaena sp. GTDB lineage: Bacteria > Cyanobacteriota > Cyanobacteriia > Pseudanabaenales > Pseudanabaenaceae > Pseudanabaena. Next base: position 6,623 of record JBIKYX010000097.1, read on the forward strand.
GAAATGGTTTTTTGCCTTTTAGGAGATCCCAAACTGCTATGGTTCCTCCTACACCATAACGAACAGCAAGAAAACGATTTTCATTATCATCCAATACAATTTCTACCACTGGGGTATTACCGTATTTAATTAATCCCAAAATTTTCCCTTTACTAGCATCAATAACTTGAATGTCTCCATCTTGTTGTCCTGCCAAAAAAGTTTGCCCGCTTTTTTTACCCCCATAGACAAGAGCATTACGCTCTCTTACGATAGATGCCATCTGATACAGACGCTCTCCTGTTTCTGGCTTGTAAATATCTAGAGGACCTAGTACACTATTGACTGCCATTGTTTTCCAGTCAGGACTTATGGCAGCCGTACCTAATGAAGACTGTGATGCCAAGCTACCCAACTGAGTATTGGGTACTTGATGCAATACTTTGTCTGATTGTAAGTCGTAAACAGTTAGTCTATTGCCCAAAGTTGCTAAAAATTGACCGTTGGGATGCAAGAAGAATTTATTGTCGGCAACATCTAAGCTCTTGATGTATTGAACTCGTAGCTGATTTTGTGCAATTAATGTGGTCGTTGAAGGCTTGAGAAAATAATGTTCATTAATTCGACTTGCGACACTAGGATATGCAATAGCTATGCTTGTCAGACAAGTTAGTGTTCCCAAAGTCATACTTTTTTTCATTAGAAACTCCAGAATAAATTTACTTGTTTTCTTTAGTGTAATTATACACGAAACCAGATTGTCTATCCCCTCGTAGGGGATAGTCGCTTAAATTTAGAAATCTTAAGTGGAACCACCCAATCCTACGATTGAAAGTAAAAAACTATTGTGAGGCGGCTCTGTTTTTGTTTCAATAGCCTTGTAGCGAAGATAGCCAATAAGATTGACAAGCTCAGAGAAAGCATTCTCTGGCAAGTTATCAATTACCTCAATAATCTGCTGCCGCGTTGGAGTTAAAGTATTCATAAGCAAATATGAAAAAGATACTCACCATATTTTAATCGCAAAATTAGGCGATCGCGCTTTTGGTTAGATGATTTTATGAAAGAGGCGATCGCATTGACTATGCAGCGACTTTGAGAATATTGGTAGATGGCTTGACGAGAATTAGATCTTTAAGATCGACCTTACGACTAGCATTATCAATATCAAACCCCACCAAATTTCCACTCGAGTCATAATCTACAACTACACCTTCAGAGATTTCAGAGCTTTCTGCGCTAGGTTTGTCTGATAAATGTATATACAAAGAATCAGTTTCAGGGTAATAGCTTATTTTCATGGTTTAAATCCTCGATCTGGAAAAGCATTATGGATCGTTACTTTATCTTCTAGCGTAATTACACGCAAAACCCGATTATCTATCTCTTCAATAGTTCCAAAAAATCGAAATCTATTGTTTTCTTGTTCTTCAACTCGTATCGGATTTTCAATTACACGAATACACCACTCTTTTTGTAGATATGGTCGTTTTTGTAAAACCTCATTCTCAAAATAATCAGTAAATTTATATTCACCCATTTTTACATTTGTTTTGGAGTTAGAGTATGCAATAAGCAAATATGCAAAAGATACTCATCATATTTTAGCTGGAACCTAACTCGATCGCAATTCTAATCCCAACACCTGAGTATGTTCACCCCGCGCTTGAGTTACGCCAATCGTGCGTTCTGAAGCCTCGATCATCGGGCGGCGAAGGCTAACGACGATGAATTGGGCGAGATTGGCTTGCTTGCGAACCATTTTGGAGAGGCGTTCCACATTAGAGCCATCAAGGAACATATCAACTTCATCGAATGCATAGAAGGGTGAAGGGCGATAGCGTTGTAATGCGAAGATAAAACTCAGAGCAGTGAGAGATTTTTCGCCTCCAGACATCGATGAAAGATTCTGGACTTGTTTACCTTTAGGATGGGCGACTAGAGTCAAACCACCACTCAAAGGTGCATTGGGATTCTCTAATTGTAGATAGCCGTCACCATCTGATAGTTCAGTGAAGATTTCTTTGAAATGTCCGTTGACAGCATCAAAGGCTTGCATGAAGGCGCGTTGACGTAAAGTTGTAAAGTTCTCAATTCTAATTAAGAGTTCGGTGCGCTCTTGGTTGAGGGTTTCTAGACGGCTACTGAGTTCTTCGAGTCGTTGCGATGTGGCTTCGTACTCAGCGATCGCCATCATGTTGACAGGTTCCATTGACTGAATGCGCTTGAGTAGGCGGCGTTGCTCTAGTTGTAACTGTTCGAGCGTCATGCTTTCAGGAACTTCAGGCACAATATCGGGAAGTTCAATTTGATTGAGTTGTTCGGTGAGTTGAGCAATTTGCTGTTCGAGTTCGGTTTGACGTTCGCGATTTTTTTGTAACTGCCATTCCTGTTGTTGATACTGTTGCTGTTGAGTCCGCAGCGATCGCTCGGCAGCGTCACGTTCTTGTTTAGCCGCACCGATGGTTTGTTCGAGAACTTCCAGACGTGATTGATAGGAGGCGATCGCTGCTTCAGCTTGTTTGATTTGATGCTGAATTTGCGATGTACTGTTGATTAATTCCGCTTGAGTGCCACGCAGTTCTTGGAGACGAGTTTGGCGCTGCGCCATTTTCTCCAAGGCGAGTTTATGTTGATTTTCTAATTCGCCCAATTGTTGTTTAGCAGTTCGCAATTCAATTTCAGCGCTGTTGAGTAGAGCCTCTTGACCTTGTAAAGCATCTTGAGCTTGTAGCCAACGGGTGTGGGTTCCTGATTGTTCTAGTTCCGCTAATTCGGCACGTTTGACATAGAGTTTTGCTTCCAGTTCGGCAATATTGCCATCAAGGTTATTCAGTTGCGATCGCCCAATTTCGATAGCGGCGCGGGTTTGTTGAATTTGATCTTGCAAACGAGTGCGATCGCGGCTGTTGCGTTCGATTTGTTCGTAGATGCGATCGCGCTTGAGTTGGGATTCGCGCTGGGTGGTTCTTGCAGCTTGCAACTGCTCTTCAAACTTAGCAATTCCTGTCAGCGCACCACGCAAGCGTTGATTCAATCTCGCCAACATCTGATCGATTTCGAGAAGGCGATCGCGCAGTTGTTTGGTTTCCGAAGATTCGGCAGGCTTAGCATTACCGAAATGGAGGCTCGAATGTAATGGAGCGCTACCACCTGTCATTGCGCCTGATGTTTCCAGAATCTCGCCTTCCAATGTCACCATGCGATATTTACCGATATGGAATCGCGCTTGATTGAGATTCTCAAATACGAGGGTATTGCCAAATACAAAGGAAAATACATCCTGATATTGGGCTTCGTAACTAACGAGATTAAATGCATAGTCGATCGCTCCTAATTTCTGAGCTTCAGTGCGTGAAGGGAATCGAGCCGCTTGTAATTTATTCAACGGTAAGAAGGTGGCGCGTCCCGCTCTTTCGCGTTTAAGTAAATCGATCGCTTCCGACGCAACTTCATCACTCTCGACTACGAGATTTCCTAAACGTCCACCCGCACAAATTTCAAGGGCTAGTTGATAGCGTGGTTCCACTAGTCCTAATTGAGCCACTAATCCATAAACACCCGACATATCCGCTTCGATAATTACTTGCGAAGCTTTAGTACCTTGGACTTCGCGGCTAGCCTGTACTTGCGCTTCCAGTTTGTCCAGTTGGCGCGATTTAACCCGTTGCTCTTGGTTGAGGCGATCAACAGTTTCGTTCTGAAGTTGTACTTCTAATTGGGCTTCGGCAAGATTTTTCGCTAGGGTCTGCACCAAAGCTTCAGCACCACTTACTTCTGCTTCTTGCAACCGCAATGCATCTTCCATTGACTGATTAGACAACATATCAACGGCATAGCGTCCTTCACCTGCCAGAATCTCCTTGAGTTCCTTTTCTTGCGCTTCTAATTGGAGCGATCGCTGATTGAGGACTTCCTTAATTCTAGTCTGCTCTTGTTTTTGCGGTTCGAGTTCCGCTTGAGCGCTATCCACATCTTGACGTAACTGTGTTTGCTGACGCACCCATTCTGATGAAGCCGAAGCGATCGCTTGGACTTCCTTGCGATATTGCGAAACGATTGATGATTGTTGATCGCGAGCTTTTTCCGCAGTAGTTCCTGCTTCTTCTTTAAACTGTCTTTGCGATTCTAGTTGTTCCGATTCGCGCAAGAGTTGATCAATTTCCTCTTGGGTACTAACAATATGATTTTGATTATTCTGATAAGAACTAGTCAGGGACTGCTGCTGACGTTGTAAACCGCGCAATTCGGCTTGCTGTCCAGACAGGTTACTAGAAACCGAGAGATATTCTTCTTCACCGAGAGTATGGACGCGATCACTCAGTTCATTAAGCTGAACCGTACCCGTCTCGATTACCTGCGAGAGTTCGGCTAAAGACTTCTCAATATTGTCGCATTGTTGACGATTATTGCCTAACTCAACATTACGCAGTGATTGCTGATAAGTGATTTCGCGTTTTTGCAGCACCGCCTCCGATGCTTCCATCCGCTCATATTCCAACCGCAGCGCCTTATATTTCTCCGCTTTAACGCGATCGCCCTTTAGCTTTTCCTTATTCGCAATCAGTTCCTGCTCGACAATCCGAAATCGCTCTTCTTGCGCCTTCACATCATCTAATTTATCTTTGGCGGTGGCAATCTTGCGATCAAATTCCCCCACACCTGCCAATTCATCAATAATTTCTCGCCGCTCCCGCGAATTCATGGAGATAATGCCCGTAACATCCCCTTGCAGTACAACGTTATATCCTTCTGGATAAATACGGAACTTGGCTAATTGTTCATGCAATTCACTCAAATTACAGGGTGTTCCATTAATATAATAAGTAGAGGTATAAGTCCCCTGTGTGGTAACGCGCAACTTTCGCATCACCGTCCACTCACCAACGGTCTGCCCATCAGCCGTGGGAATTTCTACGCCTTCACTTTGTAATGCTGCCATTTCCGACTCTTCCAGAGCAAAGGTCACGGTAACGCTCGCTTCAACCATCCGCCCTTTTTTGCTATGGGCTTGGTTAACCAAATCTGGCAAGCGATCGGCGCGCATCCCTTTCGAGCCTGCTAGCCCCAGCGCAAATAACAACGCATCAAGAATATTCGACTTACCCGAACCATTGGGACCCGAAATCACGGTAAATCCTTGTAACAATGGGATTGACACCGTTGAGCCAAAGGATTTAAATCTGGTTAGTTCGACATTTTTAATGTACATATTCGATATAAGCAGTAATATGTCAAATTTTGACAGCACGAAAGTGCAAATACGTTATCACATCTTGTCAAAAATGGTACAGGTATCCTCAAGAAGATCATTAAGGAATAAAAGGAATAAATTGTCGGAGTAGTTTTCGTAATCTCAATAACTCCACAACTTCACGGACTTTCGGGGAGACGAAATCCTCTGGGGGGATAGAATCCAGCGATCGCAGTTTGTCCATTAGTTCTACATATTCAGTGGCGGTTAATAATTTGCCATTGATCGGCGATCGCGCATCGGTATAGATTTCTGTGCGTAAAACTTCTTCAGGAATGTCTTCTGCCAATGGTAATTTTTTAGTTGGCTCAGCAAATATCGCGCTGGGCGCTAAAGGGAAACAGAAAAATATGGCGATCAACCAAGAAGCGCTTGACGGCGCAAAGCGCCAGTAACCATTTCTATTTGTGCGAGCTTTAACGACCCAATCGGTTCGGCACATCATCACAGCCTCCAGATATAGTTTTGCGACATTTTTTACCGCCCCATGCACATAAATATTGTCGAGTTTCTTCGGACATATCGATCGCTTTGCTAAAGTCTGCATCCTCAACTACTGCGCCCGTATATTCACCCGTCTCAAAATTGGGAAGATGATTGCGATCGCGAGGTGAGGCAGTTTCTAGCTTGCCATAAAACAGTTTGACGCGACTGAGATCCGTACCGCGCAAGTTTGCCTTAACTAAAATTGCACCACCAAAGTTAGCCCCCGTCAGATCACAATTTTGAAAATTTGATTTAATTAAGTTTGCCCCACTCAGATCGGCATTTCGCAAATCCGTATTACAAATATCTCGTCCCGCTAACATCATTCCCACATTGACTACGCGCACACCGTTAGCCAAATCGACTACATAGCCACCAGTTCCATCCAAAATCGGGCGACCTAGCAATCCGTCGCGTTTCAGTGGTGTCAAAAGATTAGCACTCGATAAAAACCGAATAATTTTAGAGCGTCCCTCGGCATCGCAACCACCCAGCAAGGCTGCGGTTCGGGCTTGAGCGATCGCCCTTTCTAGGGGCCAGTCTTCCAATTGTCCTTGGGGATCAAGCACCAAATCAGAAATCCCTTGAAAATAAGAATCGATGGTTTGCTGTTGGGTAATTGCATTTTGCTGCCCTGTCAAACTTTCGGAAATCTGATTTTGTCGCCATGCTACCCATACCGCTAAGACCGCGATTAAAATCTGTCCCACCGCCCCTAGAGCTTCCCATTTGAGGCTATCAAACCATTTGGCAAAAGCAAAATCAAACTCGGTAACGTGAGCCGCCATCAATATCGCCACTCCCATAAAAACTGAGGATAGGGTAATATCCCACCGCTTGCCCAATGGTGAATTGGCGATCGCGCCCACAAATGGTGGCACTAAAATCGGCATGACGATCGCAAAGATGATGCCAATACTGATATAGCCCACTTCATCGCGTTCTAAATATATGGCGGCGATCGCTACGATTGAGGCGATCGCGGCGATGCTCAAGAAAAATGCTTTGAGTCGATAATTTGGTAAAGCCAAATGAACCTCTAAATTGTTGGCAGAGTTCAAAAACTATAACGAAATTTTAATATAATAAGCGTCAACATAACTCTTAATTCTACGCAAGATGCGATCAATCCCCAGCCCCGCTATCATCTGTCCCCATCAAAAAGTGCGTGTCATCGCCCCTAGCGGCGCATTACGAGAACAGGAACGCTTTGATCAAGGTGTCAAAATCTGGCGCGATCGTGGTTATGAATTGATCATACCTGATGATCTCAGTCAACCTTGGGGCTATCTCGCAGGAACCGATGAGCAGCGCTGTCAGCAGTTAATTGACGCATGGAATGATCCTGACTCAGTGGCGATCGCCTGTGCGCGGGGTGGATATGGCTCCATGCGCCTATTGGAAAAACTGGATTGGACAAAATTAAGCGATCGCCCCAAATGGCTCATTGGCTTCTCGGATATCACCGCTTTATTATGGGGATTTGCCAAATATAAAAATATTGGTGGTTTACATGCGCCTGTGCTGACGACATTAGGTGCTGAACCAGAGCGATCGCAACAGCAGTTATTTGACTGGTTAGAGGGGAAAGTTAATCAGATTAGTTTATCTGGTGAAGGATGGGGAAATGGAAAAGCGACAGGTATTCTCTTACCCGCGAATTTGACCCTTGCCACTCACATTATCGGTACTTCCATTTGTCCTGATCTAGAAAATGTGATTTTAGCGATCGAAGATGTTGCCGAACCACCCTATAAAGTTGATCGGATGCTCACCCATTGGCGCTGGTCGGGACATTTACAAAAGCTCAAAGGGATTGCGATCGGGCGATTCAGTCAATCGGAAGTATCAACACCTAGTTTCACGATGACCGAAGTATGGAGCGATCGCTTATCGGATTTGGGAATTCCCATTGTTATAAATTTACCCTTTGGACATGACGGTGAGAATGCACCTTTACCTGTTGGTTGTAACGCCGAAATTGATGCTGTAAAAGGAGTTTTGAGTTATAGCAGAGTATAATTGTGCCAACGACAGAGTCCCAGAGCGGTACAAAACTAAGGTGTGGCGCGGTGCTGCACCTCTAGTTCTTGGGGGAAGGGATTATCTAGCGAAAATCTCTTGATTTTTTGGGTTCGCCCTGCATTGAGGGTTCAAAAATTTGATAGCAAGACTTACCCAACGATTTAGCTCGGTACATGGCAATATCAGCATCGACAAGGATTTCTTTAGGACAGTGATAGGTTTCCGCGCTATAAGCCATGCCCATACTGATAGAAATTTTGATATCTTGATCGGCTAAAGGACAGGTCGGTTCCATTGAAGCTTGAATTCTATCAGCCGTAGCGATCGCATCTTCTCTTTCCTTTAAATTCTCTAACAAAATCACAAATTCATCCCCACCTAATCTCGCTACGGTATCACCCGTGCGTACTGATGCACACAGCCTTTGTGATACCTCGATCAAAAGATGATCGCCAATGAGATGTCCTAAATTATCATTAATTTTTTTAAATCCGTCCAAGTCCAGCAGAATTATTGCGAAGAGACAACTATTTCTTTGGTATAGCGAAAGGGCATGTTCGATACGATCATTTAATAGGTTGCGATTGGCTAAACCTGTCAAATGATCGTGAAATGCGTCATAGGTTAGTTTTGTATTAACTTGTTGCAGATATTGCTTCGATTCAATTTGAAGTTGAATAATACGGCTAACTCCTGTCATCATTATTATGGTGAGCGGCATGGCAACAGGTATCCAGTAACCGTAGGAAAAAATCACAAAAGCACAAGTCCCCCATCCACTGCAAATAATCAACAAAATCGTAAGCTGCTGCCAAGTTTTGCTATACCGCATTAGGGTGCGACCTTAATATAATACACTTATTAAGTGGCAACAGGAAACCCATACTGATTGAGATTTTGCCAGAATTGCTCCCAACGCGTAGAAGTTAAAACTAAAGCTCTTAAACTCAGAATTATG
>JBIKYX010000098.1:0-15076 GCA_044355035.1 Pseudanabaena sp.
GGAGTTGGGGTTGGGGTTGGTGGGGGTGGAGTTGGAGTTGGGGTTGGAGTTGGGGTTGGTGGGGGTGGAGTTGGAGTTGGGGTTGGAGTTGGGGTTGGAGTTGGGGTTGCGGTAAAGTAGGTAGGGGCATCATCGTTGTCAATGATCGCCCAGCGATAATTCCATGTGTTATGGAAAGAAGCTGTATCACCAACTGGGATGTTAGGAATCGCCCTATCTAAGACTGCATTGCCATTAATATCCTCACCTCCATCTAGAGTGTTATTGTTATTAATGTCTTCGTCATTAAAAGGCTTAAGCTTTGCACCCGTCACGGTGGTATTAGGATTATTCAGACGGATGCGGAATCGCTCTTGTTCTTCGTTGGCGGTATCGCGGACTGCAAGTACAGCTAACCATTGGAAACATCTGGTGGTGGAGGTCGTAATTGTGGCACATTGAGGGTTGCCAGCCGTATCGATTACGCCGTTACCATTGCGATCGCCAGTGGCTACTGTTCCTGTTTCAGGAGGATGTGGGAATCTGAGTACCTGAGTGCCGCCAGCAGATGCTGGTGTAGTTGGTGCATTTTTGTAGTCGGCAGGAACCCATGACAAACCGTTCCATCGATAAATGGTCGAGAGGTAGTCAACGCCATCGCCTCCTCTGCGTAATCTTGTGTTGGTAAGTTCAGTACCAGTTGCCTCATCGCCGATTACATTAACAGGAGTGTCAGTTGGAGCGATGACCTCATTGTTATAGCGAGTATTTCTGACCTGCGGTTGCATGCCAACAGGAATAGGTCCTGAACCGAGATAATTTCCTTTTTGGGCGATATGATAACGTCTTGGTTCACCACTTCCTGCGCCTGCGGTACTGGCAGTCGCTAAGATATTAGGGTCTTCAAGGGAGATCTCGACTTCGATCTGATCGGTGGTTCCAAAGGTAGATCCCAGATTCGGACTATAGAAATTGCCAGGGTTGTCTACATAAACTCTAAATGGAATCACGCGATATACAGCGTTGCTGCTTAAGGTGAGAATAGGAATACTACCACTTCCAAAGCCCTCAATTGTTCCATTTCCCCCAGACGGATCTAAAACGGGACTAGTGGCTGCATCTCTATATAGTTGACCAGAGATCGCTGTAGTGGAAGGATAATGCCGAACTACATTGCGAACTCCTGTTAGAGGGGGAGAAGTGGGAACATAGGCTGGGTCAGTCGAAGTATTAATCGGTGGTGTGCCGAAAATGGGTGCTATGAGATCACCACCCGTTGCGATCGGGGCAGAAGCTCCATTTGAAACATAGGCTTTTGCTGTATCTGTCGCTCCTGATGCAACAGCAACAACAGTAGCTGCACTAGTAGGGATATTGTCGGTTGTGCCTCCAGGAACTCGCAATGGCGGCTGTTGCGGGTTGTTACTAGAAGTGCTGCTAGCACCAGCAGTAGCTGAGTTGCCTGCTGCACCCTGTACTAACCGATAAATGCGTCTACCTTCTTCTTTCGATAACCCATCATCAGGAGCATCTGGTACGCGCGAACCATTAACTGAGTCAAAACGGATTTCGGGTCTTTGCGATGGACAACGGACATTACCATAGGCGGTGCGATTGCCTTGGCTGAATGGTGTGTTGCGATCGCCGAGTACCTGTGGATAGGTAAAACCAGGATTTGTGGTTGCAATAGCCGAGTTATTGCCGAAGTTAACCCCAATTGGCATCGGCCACCATTGATTGATTTCGGGGCAAGTAGCAGCCACCATCAGCAGAGACTGGTTGCCATCTTTATAGATATCGTCATAACGGAGGAATGACAAACGGCGAGGGAATCGCTCATCCGCAGGATCAATATAACGCGGTGCATCAGTAGGCGTGATTGCCGCACCAGTACGACTAGGCAAAGCCGTAGTTCCTGCCCCGACCTTGACCCAATCGCTGAACGTACATTCTGAGGCGGGGACTTTTCGGCACATCTCCATGCCATATTCCCCAAAGATCACACGGCGCTGTACAGGTGTGACTCCATTAGAGAAATAGCTATTGGTATCGGTACTAGTCAGTCCGGGCCAGAGATTGGAGGCAACATTAGATGCAGTGCTTGCCAAACCAGAAGCGATCGAGTCGGCAACAGTGGCATCAGGCAACCAGTTATAACTTGTGACAAAGTTATTGTTCAAATAACCCATAGCCAAGCGTTTGATAACTGGCAAATCTTGCAGCCCTGCGGAAGCGGTGCTAGTCTTGCCCACCATCGAGCTGATAGATTTGGTGGCTATGTCACGAGCAGCCCAATCCGTATTTGTCGATGTGTTGCGATTATTCCGCAGATCATAGTCCCCTTGGTTCCGAAACCCTTCTTGGAAACTTGCGGACTGCACAGTAACTCCATCCGCGATCACCGTGGCAGGTCGCCACTCATCACCAGTCGTAGACAAAGCTGTTTGCCTCGGACGATAGGCAAAATTTGGATCAAGCTCGGCTGCTGTACGAGTGTAGAAATTACTCCAATTATCAGCAAGCAAAGACGTAAATTCTTCCCTAGTATGTAAGTTAAATCCAAAACTAGTACCTGCGGGATTAGGAGACGCTTTTACATATACCGCATTGTTAGAAACAAGAATTAAGCCTTTCTCCCCCTGATTTGCAGTGGTGTAGTCTGACTGAACTGTGGCTGTAGCCGTACCGCGCCAGAGACGCGCCCCATTAGTCAACCGAACTGCACTAGGACGACGGGATGGATCAAGTCGGAAGTCGGTGGGGCTGAGTGACCTCCTTCTGCTCATTGCGGTCGGCTGTGGAGCGCCTGTTGTCGGGGCAGTGTCAAAGTAGCTCAAGTCTGGAAGCGCATCATCGCGAGTGGCATAGACAACACCACTATAGGGAAGTAAATAATCTGGATTGACTCCATTGGTTGTGTTGTTAGCGCCACTGATCGTGGTTGTCCGCAATATGTTCATGTCGAGATCGGTGACACGAATCTCTAGCGGCTCTCTCTGTTCTACTTCCAGATTGTAAAGGTCAGAACGATTCGTATTATTTATAATTTGGGCTGTCAGCGATTCATCTTGATTTAGAGCCTTAACCTCACGAGCATCCAAGAAAGAAGATTCTCTCACGGCAAAGTTAGGGAATGCAGCCGTACTTCTTGTACTACTTCCATCAAGAATAGTCAAAGAGCATAGAGTTGAATCGATCGCCGACTGTTCAGGCAGGGTTAAAGTGCCGCCATCCTTGAGTTTAATGAGCGCATTCCGCAATGGCTCATTAGCCAAGCGCCCATTGGGAAACATCAAGTTGGCTTGATAGGACAGGCGTGAGGCGTAGCTTGCTGAAGCCAATGCAGGATTTTCGCCACCTGTAGCCACAAATACTTTACTGCTGTCTGTGCTAGAGACATAAGATAGCGCCGTGCCAGTGATACTAGACGCAGTTTGGGATACAGTGTAGGAATAGCCATTATTTGATCTGCCGCCCAAAGTACTTTGGGTGACGCTATCCAGTGCGGTGGTTGAGTTAGTCGGATCGTAATAGCCACTGACACAGGCGATCGGTGTTTGGTATGTCGCTGGCGTACCAGGATCATAAGCCGAAGTTTTGTAGTGATAGATGGCGCTAGCCCGCATCTGCAAGTCGCCCTTTGGAGCAGTAGTAGCGGTATTAATGCCAGTCATGGGCATCGCATCACTCCAGACCGCAGTGAACCTCGATTCATCGATGCGATAGCGGGGATCAGCCTCAACTGCACTATCAGTGGAAGTAATCGGGTTGTCTTCTAATGTCGGTGGAACAGGTAAAAATGTTTGGGCGGGTAAACGACTATAAACCCCTGCACTAGTGACGACTCTGAGTCCACCAGTAACTGGGAGCCTAGTGGGAGTGACTTTGTTATCAGCATCAATGCCAGGGTTGTCGGCAGCATTCAGTTCCCAGAATCCACCGCGATCAGAGACACCCAAAGATTTGAGTGAACTTGCCTGAGTAAAACGATAACGGGCATTGGCTGTGGTATTTGCGATCGCGGTTGTTTCAGTGGCATTCCAATAGATAGAATCGTTGGTGGTCAATTTATAGGGTTCTGCGCTACCTACATAACTGTTAAGCCCTGATTCTTTTTTTAGCCAAAGTCCAGGCAGGTTATTGCCAACTAAAACGCGATCGCCTAAAAACTGCTCAAATGTGGCTCTTTGGTCTTCGGGCTTGGTGCTAGGTAAAGCCGCAGTAGCAGATGAAACATTTAAACCCAAATCACCAATTTTGTTGACTGTAAAAAGATCGGAAGTCGGCACGGTTCCCGCCGTACCTGTACGCAGAGCCTCACCCGCATAGATACTGTCGCCAGTGGCTGAGGATGTTAGGGGAGCAGGGTTGTCATAGGCGGGTAACATCCATTCTAAAGGTGGCTGCCATTCTGTACCGCTAGTTGTGGTCACAGGTGTGATTGCAGGAGTGACACCAGCACCATAAATCACAGTAGGACTCGCCCCAAATGGTACTTCCCGATAGGGGACTTGGCGCGTTCGCACTTTAAAATAAGCATCTAAAGCTTTTTGTCTGGCATCCCTGAAGTCGGTTTGGGTTGTTAACCCTTCATCAATAACTCGTTTGACAATATCTTGCTTGACCGATAGAGGGTCGTTGGTTAAGACATTTTTATCGGTAATTGATGCGTAAGATGCTAAAGATGGCGTAATTACATTAGGACCAGTAAATGTGGCAACCGCCAGTTCAACCAGTCTAGCAACTCGGAAGTTATAGGCAAAATCGTTAAATGCGACATCACGACCGCGATTGTTATCGTTGTCTTTCACGCTTTGAGTCGTGTTATCAATGATTTTGACTTGCCCAGCATTCGTCCCAGTTCCATTTGCCGTCGGATCTACATTCGGACCACGAAATAGATGAACTGATACTAAGTCTGGGTTACTGAGTGAGTTATCGCTAACTAAAGCGTCGCCTTCAACTACGTTACCCGCAACGAGAATTTTGCTGTTGTCTTCTCTGTAATAGCAAGAGTTAGGACTACTAACTTGATAAAGCGTAATCGGTGAGCTTGCGGATGCACCCACCATCATGTTACCTGCGGTGTAGATTCGACCGTTAAGCCTAAATGTTGCAGCGCGTGATACTTCTAAATCCCCTTCAAACCAAACTGCATTATTATTTTGAGGCGATCGCGCCCGATCTTGTTGTAGCTCTAAGGCACTAAAAGCTGGGTTGCCCGAATAGGTCTCATAGTTACCACTGGCTCTTTCGGTAGCGGTTAGAGGACTAGTTGGATCGGTGATCGATGTGGTGATCGGAACCGTCAAAGCATAAACAAAGAAACTCTTTTTGAGAGAACCATCGGAGGTAGAGATCCAACCTTCACTCGTGGTTGCACCAGTCGCAGCCGCGCTGACACAAGCGCCACTCAAAACACCATTTTCCATAGGCAGCGTCCGTACTTCTATGGGGCTGACTGGACGGGTATTTAGATTGAATACAGAGTCTTTTGGAGTTGTGCGGAAAAGAATTGTGTAGATCGCAAAGGAGTCGTATCTACCATTGCTGTCCGTATCAACAGGAAACTTCCACGCGGTGCTAACTACATCATTGTCAGCAAGTGCGGTGGCTCCCCAATTAACTGCTGTCGCTGAGCCATTTATTCTGGGATCGACAAGTTGCAAACGGACTTCATCATTAAAGGTATAGTTACCGCTGTCGCTAGTAATTGCTTGATAAAGGGCAGATTCAGGTGGAGTCCCTCCAGGCAGAGTCGGGTCTTCGATCAGAGCGGCAATTTTTGCTCTGGCGCGATCGAGAATAGTGGTGTTGGCGCTACGATAAACTTGCTCAACTCTAGAGTTAGAAGCTTCTTGGGCGCGATCGGCGGATCTAGCGATCATCGACACCGTTAATAAGGTGACAACTAGAGTCACCATTGTCACGGTTGGCAGTACAAAACCACCTGCTTTGCGTCTTTTGCCACTACTACCATTTAGTAATGCACGCACAAAGCGGCGGCTAATCCGAATCGGACTACCGATTTTATTAAGCCATTTTCTGAGTTTGGCAATAAATTCAGCAAAAAAGCGATTGAGTTTACGGCTTTGCTTGGATTCGGACATAACAGTTTTTACCAACCTGACTGCAATATATTACCCAAGCTAGTTACAAAAGTTGCAAAAAAATTAAAACCAAAGAGGTTTTTGAATGTTAGGCGAAGGATATTTCAGGCGGGTAGTCTAACAAAGTGCTGTATAAAGAAATTTATGGTGATTTATAGTGGTGTTGCCGAAATGACTGATGTTGCCAGAGAGTCTCTAAAACTTGATACTCAGTTAGATTTATGGCTAGATGCACGAAAATTTTATTGGGGATTGGCGATCGCCCTTGTCCTGCATTTAATTTTAATTAGTTTGCCGATCGCCTTTGAGATTGATATGAATCTCTACAAAGCATGGTCTATAGACATTGTGAAGCAGGGGATTGGCAATTTTTATGGCTATTCAAATTGTGACTATCCTCCCGCTTTTCTCTATGTACTCTGGGCGATCGGCAAGATTTATCAACTTTTCGATCCTACTTTTAGTCATAGCGATAGATCTTCCATTGAGGGATTACTGTTAGCGGTAATGATCAAGTTGCCATCGGTATTAGCAGATATTGGTGCTGCATTTCTGATCGCTCAAATTCTGAAACCGCACACAACAGAGTCAAAAGCCTATAAATTGGGACTTCTCTATGCCTTTAACCCATTGGTATTATTCGTATCAGCAGTTTGGGGGCAGATTGATGGATTGATGACTTTTCTGATGCTATTGGCATTTTATCTGCTTCAGCAAAATCATTTAATCAGAGCAGGAATTTTAACCGCAGTAATGGTGATCATCAAACCTCAAGGGCTTTTTCTCGTGCCATTCTTAATTTTTTCTCAATGGTTTCGTCAAGCTTGGTGGAAGTGGGTGGCGATCGCATCTGTTAGTTTGGGAACAATTTGGTTGCTGGTATTGCCATTTTATGGAATCGCGGCAAAAGGAATTGCCACACCATTTTTATTGCTATATCAGCGTTTGCAAGGCACGGCTGATTATTATGACTTTGCCTCAGTGAATGCTTTTAATGGCTGGGGCTGGGCAAATTGGGAGCGGGATTATGAGACATTTTTGGGAATTAGTTATAAGGTAATTGGCTTGGTGCTTTTGGGCATACTTCTGATGTGGTTAGGAGTGTTTATCTATCAGCAACGTCATTCTAGTGATGATTCGGGTGATGATTCGGGTAATAACTCTGGTAGTAATTTTGGTAACAACTTTGCTGCTAATAGTTTAGCCGCCGCGACTATGTTGTTTGGTGTCTTTATGTTGCCGACCAGAATGCATGAGCGCTATATGTTGTACAGTCTTGCTTTTTTGGCGATCGCGATCGTGATAATCCCGATGATTAGGTGGATCTATTGGGGTTTGACGATTACAGGTGCGGTAAACATGGGCTATGTTTATGTGCGCTATAACTACGATTCCCTTTACAGTATCATTCCTGAATTTTGGTTACAAAGTTTGATTTATGTCACGAGTGCGATAAATGTGGTTTTGTTTTTAGTCCTCCTATCCCACACTTTTCGCTTTCGAGCTTTGTCATCCGCGTCTCTTAAATCCTAAATCATCCTAAATCTTGGAACTAATCAGCCTTAGCACCGTGAGCCTTTCTAATGAACCATTTAATAAATCATCATCTAGATCATGCCTTATCTTTATCTGTCGTACTACCTGCCTATAACGAAGCCGATAATATTGGTCGGGTAATTAACTCGGCGGTTAAGTATTTAGGCGATCGCCAGATTTGCTATGAAATTATCGTGGTAAATGATGGCTCTAGTGATGTAACTGCGGCGATCGTGAGCGAATTATCTAACCAAAATCCCAAAATTCATTTGATTAACCATGCTCAAAATCTTGGCTACGGCTCAGCGCTGCGAAGTGGGTTTGATCATGCAGTCCATGAATATATTTTCTTAACTGATGGTGATGGGCAGTTTGACATTAACGATCTCGACCAATTTCTGCCCTATCTCTACGACGATGATGCACAGAAAAAAATCTTATCCAAAGTTGTGATTGGCTATCGAGCTAAGCGTGCGGATATATTTGTGCGATCGCTAAATGCTTGGCTCTATCATGTTTTTATTCAATGGGTATTAGGGATTAAAGCCAGAGATATTGATTGCGCGTTTAAATTATTTCCCCGCAGCATTTATCAGTCTGTAAAACCAATTAAATCCAATGGGGCTTTATTTAGTGCCGAGTTCTTGTTGAAGTTACAAAATTTACCAGTTGAACCGATCATTGAGTTACCTGTCAGACATTTACCACGGCAGTTTGGCAAGGCTACAGGGGCAAATATCAAGGTAATCCTCAAAATGTTCTGGGAATGTTGGCAACTAAAACGAGAATGTGATAACCCTTCTCAAATCCAATTAAATCCTCGGATTTTGTCGGGCATAAACCAAATTCGCTGATAAAAATCACTGGGTAAAATCGGCAGTCCGATCCAAATTGGCAGAAAGAAAATCTGGGTTAAAACCACGAGTGCGATAATCGCATATCCCAGATAGCGGTAAACGCCTTTCTGTTCAAGTAGTTGATTAACTAGCCACGCTAAGGCTATAAAGCTAAATACCGCCGAAGACATATAGTGATAAACGAATAAACAGCGCTTCACCAATAGCCAAGGCACATAATTAGCAAAATATCCTAATAGCAAATAATTAGTGGAGCCAATATTGGTGCTTTTACGAAACTTTGGTAATAGTGAACCAACCGTGACCACCACGATCGCTAAGGTTGAGAACCACCACAAAAGGGGATTACCCAACCCTTGCATGACGATAAAATGACCATCTTGATCTTGAAAATAGTAGCCCACGGGTCTTGCCATGACTGCCCAAGAAATTGCTGATGAGCAGTAGGGATGGGCGGGATGGGCGGGATCGAGCGTGGTTACGGTGTCACCAGAATGCCACCAGATGATGTGTCCATGAACTCTGACTAAAAAATCCCAAAAAGAAAAGATAGCCCCCAACCCAATTTCTTGAGATATGTAGCCCGAATTGAGCATGAAAAGCGGAATCCACTGCGCTAAATAAAAGGCGATCGGCATGGCTACAAAACAAAGTAAATACTGCCACCAATGTAATTTGATAATTTCGGCAAGTATCCCCAACCGTTCCAAGTTTTTCGGAAAGAATTTGGCGATCGCCCATACCAACATCACCAATAAAAACAGTAATAAACTAAATCCCAATCCATTCCATTTCACTGATGCAGTTGCACCAAGCAGCAGCCCTGCACAACATAATAAAAATGTTCGTAATTTTCCCTTATTCTCTAAACCCGCAATCAAAAATATCTGTGATGTCACACCACAGGCAACCAAAAAAATATTAATCAAACTTAAGCGAGATTCTACTAAAAACAAACCATCACTACTGACAAATAAGCCTGTCAAAAGTGCAAAATTACGTTTGTAAGTCAGACGATAGGCTAGTCCAATCACCAACAAAGGCATGATCGCCCCAAAACTTGCATCAAGAAACCGATAGCCGATTTCATTATGTCCAAATAGTAAAATGCCGAGCATGATGAAATATTTACCTAGTGGCGGATGTCCTTCCCAAGTTGGTTTGCCTTCTAGATACTCGTTAGCATATTGTCCAAACCAAACTTCATCAAAAACTGGATAGGGAAGTTTTCCCAACTGCCAAAAATGCAGAAATAAGGCGATCGCCAAGATACATAAAGCACCAAAAACTAAATACCAATCGCATTCTGAAGATTTGATGTCAATAGAATTGTGGTTAGTTTTGTCAAGATCATTCTGTAAATTCTGCATAATCTCCTTTAATTATTTCTTCTTGAACGGGGCTTAGATCTTTTTGCTTGTACAATGCACCTAAAATCACTAAAATCGCTAACCCCATACTACTAGCCAACAACGGTAGCAGATCATGCTTAAAAGTTACTTTTACGCCTGTACTGCCTAAAAACACAAAGGGTGCAATCCCCAAAGGTGTACCAAATAAAGTCCCTAGCAAATAATCACGAAGTTTAATCGGACTCAAACCTGCGGCAAAACTGACAATACCATAGGGAATTAAGGGGAGTAACCTTGAGGCAAAGGAGTAAGCTAGTCCTCCTGAGACAAGTTTTTGATTTACGTTTGACCATTGGTCATCATTAAAGAATTTTGTGCCGAGCGATCGCGCCAAAATAAACCCTAGAAAGGCTGAGAGTAAAGCCCCTAGGGATGTTAGCAATAATCCTTCACCCCCTCCATAAATTGCTCCACCTGCAATATTAAAGGCTGTCACAGGTAAAATAAGCAAAGTAGCGATCGCGTAAGCAACAACAAAAATCACATCCCCCCAAGCCCCCGCATTTAGGATGATTGCCTGAATGTGGTTTAACCAATCGATATGCGAAAAAGTCACCCAAGATGCAATTATCGTTAGGATGCAGACTATAAAAAGTTTTTTATTCATATCAACAGCTTAAATTATCACTCTTAAATTTATGTATCTACGAGAAAAAATCGCGAAATATACCAATTTAATTGAAAACTACAAATATCAAATAAGTAAAGAGTCAATATCATGGGTTTGGGAAGTATTGATTGTTATTATAATTTGGTTGATTAGCCTTTTTTTATCTAGTTCAGTTTTTAATCGCCCCTTAGATATTGACGCTCATCATGAATATCTGACTGCACATAGTTTAGTTAGCCTAAGAGCCTTAGATCAATGGGGGATTGGGAATTTATTAGGTGCTTCTGTACTTGTACCTAAAAGTATGGAATATCTCCAAGCTGATATCACGATTTTTGACAAAGGTGATGGAGTTTATCTTAGTTATCCTTCCCTTTGGTTAGTTATCCCCTATATAGTTTTTAAAATCTTCGCAATTCCCACTACTGTAGCTAATTTACAGATTTATCATTTAATATGCGATCGCTTATTTAGTGGATTAGCTATCTACTTTCTATTTTTAGAAATCATTCTACTATTTAAAAAGATTGATTTTTTACAGGGTTGGGGTGGCAAAATTCTGGCTCTTATAGGTACATCAGCTTGGATGTTAACTCCTGCTGTTCTCTATTGGTCACAGAATGTTTATTTTTGCGATCAAGCAGTTTTATTACCAATTTATGTCCTAATTTTATTTGCAATTAAGCAAAGATTTCAATTTGAAAACTTATCGCGACCTAAACAAGTAATTCTCTTTATATCTTCTCTATGTGCCGCAGGATTTGACTGGTATGGATGGGTATTTTTACTGTTGCTAATGCTAACTATATTCGTGCCATTAGTGCGTAAAAGTATATGGTCAGCATTTCGAGCCATTATGCCAATTGTAATAGCGATCGCTGTTATTTCTATCTGGTTTACTGCCCAACTGATTTACTATAAAGATGGCTTTCATCAAATTACGAATATTGCACTAGAAAGAGTAGGGGCTAATCTTGAATTTAACTTGAGTCAAGATATATTTGTAATGAGTTTATACTGGCATTATTATTTATCCCATTACTTAAAAGAACTATGGGATGCTGGCAAATTTTCTCTACCAATATTCTCGATTGGCAGCCTTACACTTCTAATCTGGCTGTGTTGGCATAGTCAAGCTAAATTATGTTTTATGTCAACCTGTTTATTAATATTGGGTGCGCCACTATTACAAATTGCTATCTTAAAACAACATTCAACTATTCATGATTTTTCGGCTTTTAAGCTTGGCTTACCGACGGTATTTATTATTTGGATAGTTATCCCGATTTCTGTTTTTATATTGCTACAGTATTTAATCAGTTATTTGTCAAACTCATTGTCAATATCTTTCTCTACTTTGCCTTGGTTAGCTCTGATTATCATAGGAACTTTAGGTATTTTTACAAATAAAGATGTTTCCTCGGAGTTTGTAAAATTTGCAGGATCAGGCGGTGCTTTTCCGAGAGAAGTTGGTGCGATTATTCAAAAATATATTGCACCTGATGATTTGCCAATCTCCGATTCTCCCATGATTTTTATTGGTTCAGTACCACCGCAACCAACTTGGTATGCCAATCGATTTGTTTACACTACTCAAGGATTAACTTATCTAAAAGGTCGCCTACATCTGTCTAATTTAAAAGACTTAAATCCAGTATTTCTTAGCTATGAAGATGAAGCTGTTAGCTCACAAATAGAAGAATTTTGTCATGATTCATGGCAATCCATCCCCGAAAGGATTATGAATAAAAAAGTGCATTTATGTCGAAATGAGAAATTGAAAATATTGTTATAATATTATTGCGATACTGTCGTGATAAATTTTATGTCCAATTAGTATCAAGTGCAAAAAGTAAAGCATATATATTAATTAGACAAGAAACTAAAACTGCTATAGGTAATAATCGGCGTATCCATAGACTCTTTCTGCTAAATCCTGTAAAAGCAAGAGGAATTAACAGTGGGAAAAGATCTTGAACATAACGAGTTCCATATTGCGTAAATCCTGTATGAAAATAGCAAAGGTAAGCAATTAACATCACAATTGCAGATGGCAAAAAAGCCCATATAAACCTAAATCGAAAATTTAAGAATAAAAGTCCCAACAAGAAGGGACTAATTACCCACATTGCTTGACCATCCCACTCAAACCGTAGGTAAGGAAATTTATCTAATATGGTCGGCATTCCCCAAAAATAAATTTGAAAGTTACGCTGAAAATAAGTAAGAGAAAAAATGTATTCAGGTGGTCCCCATTGCTGCCACGCAATAGTATAGGGAGATGTAAAGGGATTTCCCAACGTCCACCATTGAAAAGCCCAAGACATTAAACAAGGTGGTAGTATGCCTAAAATGAAGTTTCGCCATTGTTGAATAGAGGGGAATGGACGAAAATACATGAAGGCATATATAGGAAATACGAGAATAGTCGCTAAAATCACATAGCGCACTTGAAAGGCGATCGCTAAACATAGCCCTGCCCCAAAATATGCTCGTCTGCTAATAAATAGCCACAGAGATAATAATAAAAAGAAATTTCCCTGACTATGCATTAGTAGCCAGACACTGCCAATATGCGCCGAATGCAAATTAGTTGTACCAAGTACATAAGCGATCGCTGCTAAGCAAGCCCATTGTTTAATTCCCTGCAATTTTTTAACTAGAAGAAATAATATAATTGCTGAGCTAAAAATTAATATGGAATTAATCGGTGCGCCGCCTAAATGCTGCCCACCCAGTAAAATATAAGGGATAACTAAGAAAGTTACCATAGGTGGATAGGCAATATAGTGATGCCCTTCCCATTCCAACATTTCAATCCAAGATACTTTTTCGGGTAAGTATGGCTTCCCAATTAAAAGTTCTTTTGCTAATAACATTGGTGGATTGTCACCACTATTAAGGGGAGTTGTTAAGCTTAAAGCTATAGCCAAAAATATAAAAACAGCAATAGGTGTTTTATATTTTTGCAATAATTCATATATTCTTTTTTTTAAATGGTTCATATTTATATTTTTTGATTATTTACTTAACGAAGAACTACGAACATCCTGCTGCGAACTAAACGAATATAATTTATGACCAATAAAGCTCAGAAATACAATACAACCAGCACTAATAATCCTTGCAGGAACTGGTTGCCATTTTAGCTCATTAACTAATAGCTGAATCATTCCTAAATTCGCCAATAGACTATTGAGAGCGATCGCCGTAAAAACAAGATATTGAAGCAATCCATTTTGCCAGTAAACGCCAAAAACATAATTACGACTCAACCAGAAATTTGTCGTAAGTCCAAAGAAATAACTAATACACAAGGCGTAGATATAGTAGATATCTAATTGGTGCAAAAGTGAAAATATGCTGACATCGATAATAGTAGCGATACCACCTGTCAAGAAATATCTGCTTAGTTGTTGCAAATTTTCTTGCCATTTTTTTTGAGTTTGTGTTTCTATTTCTGGGATTTTAGCTTCATTAGTTTTCTCAGCTTCTAAATTCATTTCTTCTCCATATTCTGTATCTGAATTGACTGACCAGAGATCATGTTTGGATAGACCAATAATATTTTCGGCTGCCCAAATCCCCATTAATAAACTATGGTCTTGATTATTATACTTAAATGATCCGTAGCGTCCAATTAGTTGCAGATTAGAGAATTGGGATAAATAGTTTTGAATTGTATTGATCGCTTCTCGATAGTTACCTGTGTAAACTGGATAGGTACGCGGTAAGCGGATTACAAAAGCATCACTTATGGTTTGATTGCCTAGTAATTTGATCTGACTTAGTTCGGCGATCGCATTAGCTATTAATATATCCTCAGACTCTTGCCACATCGCTTCATTACTGTTGCACCAATATTCACAGCATAAGGGAGTCTGGGAGATTGATGGATTTGGCAACATATCAGGCGACCAATTCGCAAAGTTTGTAACTCTACCTAAGCGTACCTTTGCGTCATTAATATATAGCCAATTATCAGGGAACAAGGATTCGCCATCAACAATTAAATACACCAGAATTGTATTGCGAAACTGTAAAGATTTTGCCGCCGCTATTACTTCGGGTGGTGGTGCTGGTTGCATTTGCTGTATAAGTGAGTTTATGGGAATCGATGAAATAACATGACTACAGCTAGCTAAAGATTCTTTTCCCGTGTGGCGATCGCGTAGGACAACATGGGTAATTTTTGAACCATCATGATGGCAACTGATGACTTCAGTATTGAGCAAAATTGATTGATCTTGTTCATGGAGGCGATCGCTAATGCGATCGTATAGTTGCCCCGAACCTAAGCGCGGAAACTGAAATTGATCGATTAAGGACTTTACCTTACCGCTATTACCAAAGATTGCGTTGCGAATCGCTTTGCTGAGAGATAATCCTTTAATGCGTTGAGTCGCCCATTCTGCCTCAATTTCGGTGCAAGGTATTCCCCAAAGTTTTTCGGTATAGCCTTCAAAAAAAATACTAAATAAGCGCTTACCAAACCTAGCGATGATCCATTCAGCAAAGTTTTGAGGATTAAAATTAGGAAAAAGACGACTAATTAAGTAAGAGTAAAGAATA
>JBIKYX010000099.1:0-15064 GCA_044355035.1 Pseudanabaena sp.
GTTCAGGTTGAGCGCTCAACTTAAACTCAAGCTAGCTACCAAACGCTCAGTTCAAAGTTATGACGGTTATTTGGTTGTTAGATAGAAATCATTTTTTGTGCTATATAAGAAATATGAAACATAATTTTCTAAATACATAGTTGTTTGACGATTATTTTATTAAAATAGACTAGGAAAAGTGATGATGGCGGCAAAATACTTTAATCCTTATACAGATTTCGGATTTAAGAAGCTGTTTGGCGAAGAAGGCAGCAAAGATTTGCTCATCGATTTTCTCAATCAACTTTTACCAATACATCATCAAATTCAACAATTAACCTTTAAAAACCCTGAAAATCTAGCCGACACGATCGCTGAGCGTAAAGCCATTTTTGATATTTACTGCGAAAGTAAAACTGGCGACAAGTTTATTGTGGAAATGCAAAAAGCCAAAATCAAGCATTTCAAAGACAGAGCTTTGTTCTATTCCACCTTTCCCATTCGTGAACAATCGGAAAAAGGCGATTGGAATTTTCTATTACTGCCCATCTACTTTATCGCGATCTTAGATTTCGAGTATGACGAAAATACAACACCAAAATTTAGACGTGATGTATGTCTAAAAGACCAAGACGGTGATATTTTCTTCGATAAATTAAACTTTAAGTTTTTGCAAATGCCTTTGTTCAACAAACAAGAAGATGAACTAGTAACGCATTTCGATAAATGGGTGTATTTTTTTCTGATTAGCTCTGGGTCTTCTAATCGTTGATCTGGCTCAGGCAACATCTCAGCAATCTTTTCGAGTATTTGGCTCGATGATCAAACTGAGATGTATCCGCATTTCTACAGATTTTGTGACAGATCAAACTTCTCTAAAGTTTTCCAAACCGATCGCAAGAGATTATCTAAACCCTTCTTAGAAGCAGCCGAAATGGAAAGAATGGGAACGTCAAATTGTGAAGCAATTTCCTCCACATCTTCAGGCAACATCGCATCAATTTTATTCAGCGCTAAGATTTGAGGCTTATCGGCTAAACCGTGACCATAGGCTAGTAACTCCTCTTGAATTGTGTGATAAGCAGCTAAGGGATCATCTTGAGTGACATCGATCAAGTGAATTAACAACTTCGTGCGTTCCACATGACGTAAAAAGTCATGACCTAAGCCAATGCCATCGGATGCACCTTCGATTAGTCCAGGAATATCTGCAAATACAACGCCATCACCTGACGGTTTGGAAACCACACCCAAATTTGGTACGAGTGTCGTGAACGGATAGTCAGCAATTTTCGGACGAGCGGCGGATACAACCGAAATTAGCGTGGATTTGCCAGCATTGGGCATCCCAATAATTCCGACTTCAGCAATTAATTTTAATTCTAAATAAAGATTTAGCTCCTCTCCTGGCAAACCGGGTAAAGCATAGTCGGGGGCGCGGTTTTGATTGCTCAAGAAATATTTATTACCCAAACCACCTTTGCCGCCTCTGGCAACGACAAGGGTTTGTTCTAGATCGGTAAGATCGCCTAACACTTCACCCGTTTCTTCATTCATCACCACCGTACCAAGGGGGACTTTGATCAAGCGATCGCCGCCTCTTTTGCCAGTCATGTTACTAGGACCGCCGCGCTCACCATCTTCAGCTTTAAAAATATTCTCGAAACGAAAATCTAGGAGGGTTTGCAAATCTGTTGTGGCTTGGAGAATCACCGAGCCACCATTGCCGCCATTGCCACCCGCAGGACCACCCGCAGGCACATATTTCTCACGGCGAAATGCTACGAGTCCATCGCCACCATCTCCAGACTTTACATGTATCGTAACTCGATCAATAAAATGCATTGCTAACCCGATTACTTGCTATGCTCTAGCTCTACTTTTGCTATAACGCCTATTGAGGTCTAGAGAAAAGTTTAAAAGTGCCACGACGCGTCAGTTTTAAACTTTTCTCTAGATTTAGTTTTAGCGCAAAGTGTTGTATTAAATAGATAAATTAATATATCAGAAAAAACAATAAAAAAATCGATCATTCTTTAGTTTGGATTAGACAACGTAATTTAGTGAATAATATGCAGTAATTTAATTATGTGCGTTTAGTAAAACAGATATGATCCCAACCCTACCCACCGAGCAAATCGATCGCATTGTGTGGAATCAACACCACGATCCCTTCGCCGTCTTAGGTCCCCATGAAATTGAGCAAGATGGTAAGTCGGTCTGGGTGGTGAGAGCATATCTACCCGACGCAAATACAGTGTCTGTGGTTACGCCCGATCAGAAAAAAGAATATCCGATGCATTCAGTGCATCATCCTCACTTTTTTGAATGTGTCATTAGTGATGCGCCCCATTTATTTAGCTACCAGTTCAAGGTTACATCGGGCGACAGCGATCGCCTGATCCATGATCCCTACTATTTCAAGTCACCCCTCCTAACCGAGTTTGATGCCTATTTATTTGGTGAAGGGACGCATTACCAGATTTATGAAAAAATGGGCGCACATCTAACCACGATTGATAACGTCAGTGGGGTGTATTTTGCGGTATGGGCTCCCAATGCGCGTAACGTCTCGATCATTGGCGACTTTAATAACTGGGATGGTCGTCAGCATCAAATGCGTAAAGGCAACACGGGTATTTGGGATCTATTTATTCCCGAATTAGTCGTGGGTACTGTTTACAAATACGAAATTAAAAGCCCTGAAGGACATATCTACGAAAAGTCCGATCCCTACGGCTATTTTCAAGAGATTCGCCCGAAAACTGCCTCGATTGTCGCCGATCTCAGTACATACAAGTGGAATGACCAAAAATGGCTGGAAACTCGCAGTAGTGAAGATCCGCTAAAAAAACCAATCTCGGTCTATGAAATGCATCTTGGATCATGGATGCACGCCGCCACGATTAACCCGCCTGAAAGTGGCTATCCTGCGGTATCCGCCGCCGACCTCAAGCCTGGGGCAAGATTTCTCACCTATCGCGAACTAGCGGAAGACCTGATTCCCTATGTCAAGGAAATGGGCTATACGCACATTGAAATGATGCCTGTTGCCGAACATCCTTTTGATGGATCATGGGGCTATCAGGTTACGGGCTACTATGCCGCGACTTCACGTTATGGCACTCCACAGGATTTGATGTATTTCATCGATCAGTGTCACCAAAATGATATTGGGATTATCGTTGACTGGGTTCCCGCTCACTTCCCTAAAGATGGACATGGGTTATCATTTTTCGATGGAACTTTCCTTTATGAACCCGCCGATGTGCGAATTGGCGAGCATAAGGAATGGGGAACGAAGATCTTCAACTATAAGCGTAGCGAAGTGAAGAACTTCCTGATTGCCAATGTGCTGTTTTGGTTTGACAAATATCACATTGACGGGATTCGGGTAGATGCAGTTGCCTCGATGATCTATCGCGATTACAATCGCGATCCAGGAACATGGCTACCCAATGAATATGGTGGTCGTGAAAGTCTCGAAGCGATCGAGTTATTCCGCCATTTGCATAGTATTCTCTTCACCTATTATCCAGGAGCCTTATCGATCGCTGAGGAGTCTACTTCTTGGCCGATGGTGACTTGGCCAGCTTATTCAGGCGGTTTAGGCTTTAACCTGAAATGGAATATGGGTTGGATGCATGACATGTTGGACTATTTCAAGCTCGATCCCTATTTCCGTGGTCATAACAACAACTATCTCACCTTCAGTATTTGGTATGCCTTCAGTGAGAACTTCATGCTGGCGCTCTCCCATGATGAAGTCGTGCATGGCAAGAGTCCGATGATCGGCAAGATGCCTGGAGATGAATGGCAGAAGTTCGCGAACTTGCGCTGTCTCTATGGCTATATGTTTACTCATCCTGGCAAGAAGACTATGTTTATGGGCATGGAATTTGGACAATGGGCGGAGTGGAATGTGTGGGGTGATTTGGAATGGCATTTGTTGCAATATCCTAGTCATAAGACGCTACAACGCTTTGTAAGCGATCTCAACAAAACTTTGCGATCGCTGCCTGAGCTTTATACACAGGACTTCACGCAGGATGGATTTGAGTGGATTGAGTGCAATGACACCCAAAATTCAGTGATCTCTTTCTTGCGAAAAGGGTTAGATGGCGAATTTGTGCTAGTTGTCTGCAACTTTACGCCTGTTGTCCATCACAACTATCGCGTTGGTGTGCCTGAGCGTGGCTTCTATAAGGAAGTTATCAACAGTGATGCGCCGATTTATGGTGGTAGTGGTGTTGGTAATCTCGGTGGCAAGTATACTGATGATTACGGTACGCATGGCAAGCCCTATTCTCTGGATGTGACTGCGCCGCCTCTAAGTATGGTGATTCTTAAATACATGGGCGAAGAATAAGAAATAGGGGCAATTCATGAATTGCCCCTCCTATAAATCACCCAAACATTTAAGAAAATCGTTTATATACCTTTTTAAGATTATGTTACTGAAAGACAAACCTGAACCTTTGCCATCTGAAAACAACGCCCAGATTTCAGGGCAGATTTTACAGAACAAATCGACTACAAAAATTTTGCCGCCCAAGGTTAATTTCCCAATACCTGAAACTAGCCCAAAAACACCTTTCTGGAAGTTGCCATTTCGAGTTTGGAATAACGTGGGGGTAAAGTGGAAGTTGTCGATTGTGCTGTTGATTGCTTCAGGTTTGCCAGTATTAATCGTGACTCAAATCTTAGTTAGATATTCAGAAGACGCATCTCTGAAAGAGTTAAGATCTGCTATTCAAGAAAAAGGTTCATTCTTTGTTTCCGAATATGTACTCTGGACAAATTTGGAAAGTAAAAGTGATGCAGAGACGATCGCTAAAAGCATCGAAGACGCAAATTTCGATCTCAGTGATGCCACAGAGCTAGCGGCAAAACGGGCGACCTTGAAGCCTTTAGTTCAAGTGAGTAGCGAAGGTAGTGAACCTGAATCAATTAAGAATCTAAAATTGATTACCGATAATAACGGTCGTAACATTGAAGGAAATGTGCTGGTTCTTGATGAAGATTTTACTAAATTTCCCCAACTTCCCGATAAGGAAAAACAAGAGCTAGTCCCCCAAGCCTACAAACAGAGAGTTGCACCCAGTAATATTAGTTTGGCAAACCTGCCGATTGTCAAAAATGCGATCGCAACAGGTAAACCGATGTATGGGATTGAATTGGTGAAATCAGAGGATCTGCAATCCCTTGGATTAGAGAAACAAGCGAATATTGGTGTCCGTCCACAAATAACTCAAGGACTGAGCGAAGCCAAGCAACCAGCCCCCATTAACACCTACGACATTGAGCAGGGAAAATCGGGACTAGTAAGCATGGCTGTATACCCGATTAAAGTGAAAGGAAAGATCGTGGGAACGGCGGTAGTAGGCTCCTTGCTCAATCGCAACTATGGCATTGTTGACAAATTTTCTAAACGCTACAATATTCCCACTGCAAGTATATTTGCTCAAGATTGGGGGGTTGCCACTAATGTTCCCTATGTCGATCCCAGCACTAAAAGTCCTAATGGAACTAGAGCGATCGGCATTCGTGCCTCCCGCGAAGTTTCAGATACAGTCCTCAAAGAAGGCAAAGAATACAAGGGAGAAACGAATATCACTGGTGTCAACTACTTGACGTTTTACGCGCCCCTTTACGATCATCGCAAGTTGATTGATCCTAATTCTAAACCGATTGGGATTGCCTATGTTGGTCGCCCGCTCTCAGAGATTCAGAATCTTTTAGAAAGCTTATCGAATCTTGGTTACACGATCGCGGCTATTTCAATTGTTGCCGCAGGGGCGATCGCGATACTTGTAGCTAGCTCTTTTGCCAATCCATTACGCCGCTTGTCAAATTTTACCCAAAAGATTGCGCGTGGGGAAATGACCGAAAGATTAACAGATAGCGATCGCCGTGATGAGATTGGCACATTGTCACAAGATCTAAATAAAATGGTTGAACAATTAGAAGTGCTGATTGTGGAGAAGCAAAAAGAAGCAGAACGTCTAGTGGAAGCGCGGCAGGAAGTATCTCAATCCGAAGCGGAGTTACGCGTTCAAGAACAGCGTGAAGCTAAGGAAGCATTGCAAAAACGAGCGCTGGAGCTATTAATTGAAGTTGATCCTATTAGTCGGGGTGACTTGACAGTTCGAGCCAATGTAACGGAAGACGAGATTGGCACGATCGCTGATTCTTATAACTCAATGATTAGGAACCTTCGCAAGTTGGTTGAACAGGTTCAAGCTGCTTCTGTATCTGTTTCCCAAATGTTAACCGATAAAGAACAAACCATAAGTAACGTATCGAGCGGAGCGAATCAACAGGTACAAGCAATTACCAAAACCCTTGAACGGATTCATACACTTACAGAGTCGATCGCCGAGATTGGAACGTTTGCTGCCCAAGCCGAAGAGCAGGTTGGCTATACTAATCAAGCCTTAAAAGAAGGTGATGCAGCTATGACTAGTACCGTTGATGGTTTCAACGCAATTCGTGAAACTGTGGTAGAGACATCGGAAAAGGTTAAGCTATTGGAAGAAGCTTCTCAAAAAATTACTAAGGTAATCAAATTGATTAGTGGTTTCGCTTCACAGACAAATATGCTTGCCCTGAATGCTTCAATCGAAGCGGCTCGTGCGGGTGAAGAAGGTCAAGGCTTTAGCGTGGTGGCAAATGAAGTCCGAGCCTTGGCACAGCGATCGGCGAAAGCAACTATGGAAATTCGACAATTAGTTGAAGAAATCCAATTTCAATCGCGGGATTTAAGCAAAGCGATGGAGATCGGCACTGAGCAGGTAAACAGTGGCTCTCAATTAGTTGAAGAATCCCGTCAAAGACTGACTGAGATTGCATTTTCTAGCCAAAGAGTTAACCAACTTGTGCAGGAAATTTCTGAGTCTGCTTCTGAGCAAGTCCAAACATCGGAAGAGGTAAGTCGCACCATTGAAAACGTAGCCTTGATTGCCGCTAACAACTCTACTCAAACCGAAAGTATGACTGAAGCCTTTAGTGAGTTACGAAAGGTCGCCCAAGAGTTGCAAGTTAACGTATCCCAGTTTAAAGTCAGCTAGAGAATTAGGATAGCCGCCATGTATAGCACCGAATTAGAGATTCAAGATCAGGCTTATCAATTTTTCAAGCAAGAAGCACCTGAATTTTTGCAAACAATTGAGACGGGATTACTTTGCTTGCGCGAAGATCGCAGCACTGCCAATATTCACTCGATTATGCGAGCCGCCCATTCCATTAAAGGTGGTTCCGCTAGTCTCAATCTGGAAGGTATCAAAACGATCGCCCATCAGTTAGAGGATGTTTTTCGATCGCTATATCGCTTTGAAGGAGAAATTGATGGTGATGTCGAAGGCTTGTTATTACAGGCTTATGACTGTTTGCGAATTCCCTTAATGGATCAACTGCAATCTGGGCATTACGAATCCGCATCAGCGATCGCCGCCGCCGAACCAATCTTTGAAGTCTTAAAAATGTATTTTGGCGAAATCGATGAAGACGCGGAATTGCCAACTGCCGCCGAGTTAGGTGTCGATATTATTCATATTGTCTTTGATGGCGATGTACAGCAGGGGATTTTGCGCTTGCAAAACGTGCTTGCGAATCCCGAAGGCGTGCCTGTGACAGGGGAAATTAGGGCGCAAGTGGAAGTCTTTAATGGGATTGGTGAATTATTAAACCTATCTGGATTTAAAGCGATCTCCGATGCAACCTTAGCCGCCCTTGAGATTCATCCTGATCAGCCGATTTTAGTGGGTGAAGTGGCTGTGGCAAACTTTATTGCGGCTCGTGATGCTGTTTTGGCTGGTGATCGCGCTCAAGGTGGGAAACCTAGCCCTGAGTTAATCGCTCTGGGAATGGGTGGTGAATTGGAGCCTCAAGAATTTGAATTAGCGAATTACGAATTATCGAATTACGAATCACCAAATTTAGATACTTCCGATGATTGGATTAAATCCTTAGAACAGGAAATGGATGGTTTTGATTTCTTAGAAAACTCGCCAGATTTGTCTTCGGATTTGAGTTTAGATCCCATCACAAGTCAGCCGTTGGAGACTATATTTATTGAGACGGAATTTACCGAGACTATATTTACTGAGACAGAATTTACTGAGACTATATTTACTGAGACAGAATTTACTGAGACTATATTTACTGAATCGGATCGTCTTGATACTTTGACAGCGATCGCTGATTCAAACGCTGATTCAAATGTAATTAGTGATTTAATTACGCATGTTCAGAGATTCGATGACTTTGATCCTGTGACTTTTAGCTCCACAGATCCCAAGACTTCAGATTTAGAGCATCCAGATTTAGGTTATCCAGATTTAGAGCATCCAGATTTAGAGCATCCAGATTTAGAGCAAATAAATCAAGATTTTGATATTTTCACGACTGACTTGGAGACAAAAGCTAATGGTCAAGAAGCCAATATCTTTGATAATTTAAACTCTGTATTTGGTCTGCTGGAATTTGATGATTCTGAGGAGAATTTATTAGTTGATGCTTTAGTTGAGACTGTTGATACTGCCTCGGAGCTAACGCCGCCCAATCTAATCGAACCAAATTTATCTTCACCCCCTGCACCAGAGGCTATGCAGGAAATTGCGCCAGAAGTTAGATTAGCAGTGACCCCAAAAATTAATGAGCTAACATCTCAACTGGACAAATCTGAACTGGGTAAATCTAATCTTGCCAAGGCAAAAACATCAACCGAAATCACTAATAAAAAAACAACGACTGAAAAAGTTACTCCTTACATCGCTGAAACCGTAAGAGTTGATCTGCCCCGACTCGAAAGATTGAATAACTTTTCGAGTGAATTAGTCACTCAAGAAAATGCTTCGATGCTGCAAAATCAACAGCTCCAATCTAAAATTGAGCGCATTCAAAAGCAGTTTAAAGGTTTTGAAAACCTTTCTAAAAATTTGCAAACATGGCTCGATAAAGCTCAGCGATCGCAAGTCAAAACTCAAGATGATCGGTTGACTAATTCGGCAAATTTCTCTCTCTCTAGTACTATTAGCAGTGCCAATTCTAGTAATTTATTAGCAGATTTTGATCCATTACAAATGGATTCTTATAATCGACTCCATAGCGTCATCCAAGAAGCTCTCGAAGAAATTGCTCAAATGGATGAAGGGATGCGCGACATGACGATTTTGATGCAGCAAAAGCAGCAAACTCAACGCCGTAAGCAACAAATCCTCAAACAGGTAAGGTATGACTTATTGTGGTCGCGAATGTTACCACTAGGCGATATTCTCAGTAGTTTACCCCGCATGGTGCGAGAACTGTCTCATAAGTACAATAAGCAGGTTAATCTAAAACTATTTGGAACTGGAACTCTAGTTGACAAATCTGTTCTCGAAAAGCTTTACGATCCTTTTGTACATTTAGTTCGTAACGCTTTCGATCATGGTACAGAGTCAACTCAAGAACGACTAGATCGCGGGAAATCGGTAATCGCTTCCATCGAAATTCGTGCTTACTATCGCGGCAATCAAACCTATATTGAAATTAAAGATGATGGTTATGGCATTGATACTGAGAAAGTAAAAGCGAAGGCGATCGCTGTGGGCTTACTGAAATCGGCACAAGCTAATCAAATCAGCAATGAAGAGGTTTACCAATTCTTATTTGCACCAAGTTTCTCTACGGCTGAAGTCGTCTCTGAGTTATCAGGTCGTGGCATGGGGCTGTCCACCGTCCAAGAGCAGGTACGCAGCCTCAAAGGTTCGATTGAGATTAAGTCAGAAGCGGGATTAGGTACTAACTTCATCATCAAGTTACCGCTTACGCTCAGTATTGCCAAGCTGTTAATTTTTATTGTGCAGGAAAGATTAGTGGCGATCGCGATCGATACCTTAGTCGGCATCATTACCGTTGAATCGAATGCAATTCAAATTATCCAAGGTAAAGAATTTTTCCGTTTTGAAGATCGTTTGATTCCCCTATATCCTACTTCGATCTTTGCCGATGGCTATCCTTTGCCGAAAAAATCGTTGGAATTATTAAATCCTGAATCATTTGGTGAAGAAAATCAGACTACTCTGCTATTACTCTCCGATGGTGATCAAATATCTGCTTTACCAATTGATCGCGTTATCAATGAGCAGGAGTTAGCTGTTAAACCATTTGGCAAGGCGATCGCGCCGCCATCTTATATCTACGGTTGCACAGTCCTTGGTGATGGTAGTCTTGTGCCTGTGATTGACAGTACCGCTTTACTTGCCCTAAATCTTGGTAGTACCGCAAATCAATCATCCCGTCCAGCGCTAATATCATCTGCAAATGCATCTGTAAATTTATCTGTAAATGCATCTGTAAATGCCAGTGACATTCAATCACCTACATCAGAATTAAAAACTACATCTCTCCAAAGACGAACCCTTCTCATTGTTGATGATTCCCTAACTGCTCGTCAGGCTTTGTATATGACCTTAGAAAAGTTTGGCTATCAGGTGATCCAAGCTGCGGATGGACGAGAGGCGCTCGAACAACTTTCGCGATCGCCCGAAATTCAAGCTGTAATCTGTGATGTGGAAATGCCAGTGATGAATGGATTTGAATTTTTAACCGCCTGTCGCAAAGAGAACCGTTATGCAAAACTGCCTATTGTGATGTTGACTTCTCGCAGTGGTGCAAAACATCGCGGGGTTGCTGAGATGCTGGGAGCTTCGGGATATCACACTAAGCCCTATCTTGAGCAACAACTGATTAAAACTATTCAAGGGCTATTGGTATAGAAAACTATGATCACCAAACAAAAAAAAGAAGAAAAACTCAAATTCCTGATCTTCACGATGGGAAACCTAAATTTGGCTATGGGCATTGATAGCGTGGTGCGAATTATTCCATTGCCCAAAATTCATCGCAGTGGTGATAAGTTATTGGGGATTGCCATGTATGAAGATCAAGAAGTCTTAGTTATCGATTTATATAAACGCATTTACAACCAAGAGACAAATATTAGCAAGGGATTCTTAGTGATTTTTGCAGGGACAAAAGGTTTATGTGGAATCACGATTGAGAAGCTTCCCAATGTTGAAGATGTGCCACTCCTGAGCTTACAAGCTATGACTTCTGAATATCGCGATCGCGACACATTAGGGATTGCTAGTCATATTATGCAAGTCCCAATCAAAAAATCTGAACCACAAACGGTTTTTCTACTCGATTCTGAATTGTTATTAAAAATGGCAACCTAAAAAGAGCGGCGCATTGCGCCGCTTTGAGGTATTAGTTGCTAAGCATTGCGGCGAGCTTACGACGCATCATCAACCCTGGGCGATCAGTCATCATATGCTGCTCAAATTTTGCATCTAGCGGCACATCATAATCAGTGGTTTCCAAAATCGCTTTATCTTCCAAGGTCACTTGCCGATCAAAGGCGATCGCATCAGCCGCTTTGGTTTGTGCTTCGGTATCATTACGCAAACAGAACTGGACAATTTGGGAAGACTTGTCATCAATCGGGGTGGCTGTATTCACGACAATATGGACTAGACCATTGGGATAATTAATCCGCAACTTGCAAGTAAAAGGCATAAACCAATCCATCTCTAGTTTGCGATGGGTGATGTAGCTATCCATTTTCAGATTTTTTTGCTGAGATTCAGGATTAACCACACCCAATAATGCAGTTGCCCTCAAGCCATAATCGGTTTCAGTGATTTCCAACTCTTCAGGAATGGGATGTTCAACGCTACCAAAAGTCGTGGTATGTACAAAGGTTGGATGAGCCAAATCCATTTCATTTTCCATTACTCGCAAACCTGCACAATTCCATACTTCATAGAATTCAGGAATCAAGCGAAATTCAGGATCACTAACTTCAGGAATTTCGGGAATCTTGTTGATTGGATCGCCCATACAAACCCAAACATAGCCATAGCGCTCTTCGCAAGCAAAGGCATTGATGCGATAGTTTTTGGGAATTGGCGCATCGGTTGGCAGTTGGGGAACTTTCAAACAGTTGCCAGAACTATCATATTGCCAACCATGATAAGCGCAAGCGATCGCGCCATTGATGACTGTACCGAGCGAAAGATTGGCGGAACGGTGACAACAGCGATCAATCGCCGCCGCAGGTTTTCCTTCTGCATCTAACCACACGACAATTTTCTGTCCCAACAACTGAAAACCTTGGGGTTTATCATCAGCTAAAAGGGACATTGGCATAACGGGATACCAAAAGCGTTGGAACAATGGTTGGCTAGTAACTAACATCTGTATACTGTATACACAATTGGATTGATATTAGTTTAGCTGGACACAAATATTCTGTGTTTGTAAATACAGAATATTTCTTGCTGTAAATTTTTCGTTGATATTATGGTTATTTGATGACTAAAAACGAGGTTTTACTGTAAATAGATTAGGCAAAAACTATGGTTACTCAATATCAAGTTCGGCTGTTTCATAGCATTTTTCTCTCATAGAAAGTAATTCCTACTCTATTAATATGTTCGATCAAGTGTAAATTATCGATGGAGCTAAAGATGGATAAATCTATGGAATAGGGTAAAAGTAAGTCATCAATTTGATTCTGAATTTGGAGTAGTTGCCGATGATTGAGGCGATCGCTAATCAATGTCAAATCAATGTCAGAGCCATTTTTATAATTTCCCTTGGCGCGGGAGCCATAGAGAATTGCTTTGCTAATTTCGGGATATTCAGCAAAAATCTGGTTTATCTGGGTAATTACTTCGGGTTTTAGTCCAAACTGATTCATAGGGATTCCATTTTTTCTTTTAGTTCGATAAATAGCTGAAAGTAGATATCATGAATGTCTTGATTGATTTTTTGAGCTACTTCGAGATTATATGTATGTACTGAAGCAATTCTACTTTTGATCATCTTCATCCAGTTGTCGCCATCGGTAATTAATCCACGTTGAAAGGCTAAACGTAGAGCATCACGGCTGCCTTGGATACTAACTTCTCCTTGTTCTTCGTAGTAGTCTTTTATTACTTTCCAAGCGAGTTCGTAGGTGTACTCGAAGGCTTTAATTATTCCTTGTTCTTCTAGTTCGCTTAGTTCACCTCTTTCGATAAATTTGGTAAGTTGTATGAGTGCTTTTTGATAGTTATAAAAGCGTTGTTTCCAGCGAATGTCATTTGGCATAAAAGTTTCTGATGATGGGTAAAGAATTTATCTGAGGCATTTATAGACATTGCAGATTCAATTATTCATGTATCACTTCCACAATATTTGGATTGGTGCATATACTCCTCAAATTCTTCCATTGGCGCATTAAAATCTTCTGAGATCGAAATCTTTCCTTGCCAGATGCCAAAACCATCGCGCTTTTTAGGTTGTTTTGTCTCTGAATCTTCTATGAGATTTTGTTCAAGAGATTGAGTAACATTAATATTACTTTGGTTCACATAATTGCTCTTGAGAAATTCAATATAATGAAATACTTCAATCTGTAAAGAATGAGGTAGTTGCTTCAAGCTTTCTTCAATATTTTGAAAAGTTGTTTGCATCATGGTTGTTTTCCTTGTTTTTAGAGAGGGTTAGAATTTTTTGTAACTATAATTTGTTGCAGCAAGTTCTTTAATGTCTGAATATCTTTTGTTTCTAATTTGCCAAGTTTTTTAATTACAAGATGTTTTTCAAGGGTTGTAATGATGGGTTTAACTGCTGAAAGCTTTATTAAACCTGCCTTTTCCCATTCATCTATGAGCATTTCACCAAATTCTAATTGCGTATTGATTTGGCTAGTGACTGCAATTAAAAGGATGTCTGGCTTTTGTCGATTGTAGGTATTTGAGCTAATAACGATTGTTGGGCGTTTTTTGGTTGTGG
Source organism: Pseudanabaena sp. (assembly GCA_044355035.1). GTDB lineage: Bacteria > Cyanobacteriota > Cyanobacteriia > Pseudanabaenales > Pseudanabaenaceae > Pseudanabaena. The sequence goes on from JBIKYX010000099.1 coordinate 13,807, forward strand.
TTTGGTCGGTAAATGGAAATGGGACTAAAAGCACATCACCAAAGCTATAGGTTGTCATAGGCGGCATCTTCGGGGTTGTCCCATATTTTGGAAAAACTAGGTTCTGAGAGTTTAGTGGATGTGGTTACTAGGGCTTGAGAAAAGCTTGGGCGTTGATAGAGAAGGTCGATAAAGTTTTCTAATTCAACAATTTTATCGAATGGAAGTTTGCGGATTTTTTCTAGCAATCTTTGTTCGGATTTGACATCGGATTGAATTGTGTTTGCTTGCATAGTTATGTACCTAAACTACAATCTCATTATATCGTATGGCTTTTATTTGAGCTTGATGTTATGCCTTGAAGATCGCAAAATCCTTAAACTTGGACAATCGCAAAGCGATCGCACTCTTAATTCATCCGATAATCAGCAACTAGATATGCTTTAATTGTGAGTACTTTAGATTTATTTCAGTGCCATGACTCTTGATGCGATCGAGTTTGCGGAAAATCCAGAGCCACGCTGCCCTTGCGTGTTGCTTTTAGACACTTCTGGATCGATGGGTGGAGAAAAGATTGCAGCTTTGAACGCAGGGTTGCAAACTTTTCGAGATGACTTGTTACAAGATAATTTAGCGAGTAAACGGGTGGAAGTGGCGATCGTTGCTTTTGATACGACGGTGCGCGTAGAGCATGAGTTTGCTACGGCTGAACATTTTCAAGCACCAACTTTGACAGCGCAGGGTTTGACTTATACGGCTGCGGGTATCAATAAAGCCCTTGATTTGTTGCAAGCTCGTAAGCGCGAGTATAAGGATAATGGCATTACTTACTACCGTCCTTGGGTGTTTTTGATTACCGATGGTGCGCCCTATGGGGAAGATGCATATCTGTTGACTCAGGCGGCGCAACGGGTGAAGGAGGAGGAGACAAATAAACGGGTTGCCTTTTTTGCGGTGGGTGTGGAAGAGGCGGATATGAATCAGTTGCAAACGATGTCTGTGCGATCGCCGATTAAACTCAAGGGATTAAGTTTCCGCGAGATGTTTGTGTGGCTATCGGCAAGTATGCAGCGCGTTTCGCATTCTAAACCCGATGAGCAAGTTCCATTAGCGCCGCCAGGTTGGGGGACGGTCTAATGAGTATCGATCGCAATCTAGATATTTCTCAATGGTCAGTGGTAGCGGTTTCTCTTGAAGGAACTAGTCATCAAAAGCGGGATTTGCCCTGTCAGGATGCTCATTTTTGGCAAGTGGTAGGCGATCGCATTTTAGTGGCGGG
>JBIKYX010000100.1:0-15035 GCA_044355035.1 Pseudanabaena sp.
TGGCTTTCTCTTTGCCTTTCGCTTATTATTTTACCCTTCCATTACGAGCGGAATGTGGGTTGTAATCATGATGCAAGGAAAAGTAATTGACCTAAATGTGGAAATTGCACTCGAATCAGCCAAGACTTCGAGTAAATTGAAATTACCTATGGCAGATAGCATGATCTTAACAACAGCACAAATGTACAACGCAACCCTCTGGACTCAGGATGTTGACTTAAAAGGCATTGAAGGCGTGCAGTACATTCAAAAAGAATATTGATTTGTTTATTTGAAAGAGGTTTAGTTAACTATTCAGGTAACAAAGTTGCTAGAAGAATCCGCATTACTGACTCAATATCTTCAGTGACACGATAGAGATTGAGGACTTGGATAATGTGTTTTTGCGATCGCTGTAAAATACCAAACTGCCAGATATTCCCCGTCGTAACCGCCCCGATCAATTCTGGCTGAGCCGAATCTGTCCACTGATCCAAAGCAATTAACTCAACGGCAAGCTGACCAAATCCTCGGCTTAAATCGGCTTGTTTTGCTTCGATAATCACTACCCCATTGCCAGTTTCAAGGTAATAGTCAAGCGTTCCTTGTAGTTGATTAGTTAACTTGAGGTTATACTCGATTCGCACATGGGCATGACTGTAATAGATAAGATCAGTAACGATCGGCGCAATCATAAATTCGCGGCGAGTTGTTTCATTCTCAGAGTCAATATAGGGCAGCACTTCTTCAATGCGTTGCTTCAAATTTGGTAAGCGATTAAGTTCTCCAGCATATTCTGGTAGTTGGATCATCTGCTTGCTCAGGCTGTATCCAAACTCAGCAACTAATTCACTAGGGATGATCCCCATGTCAAAATAATTGCTAAAAGTATAGGAACGATTGGGATCTAAATTCGATTTAGTCATTACAAATTTCTCCGCTTCTCAAACAATTACATCGGCTGGATCGCTCGATACACAGTGGGAAAGTCATGCCACAATCCAGCATAGTAGCCAAGTTCACCTGCTCCAAACTTGTCAGCATATTCTTTAGCTTTTTCGGCAACATGACTTAAATGATCTTCCAAATAATGCCACTTATCTGACCCTTTAGCTGGTGTATGTGCTGCTGGTTGATTAGTTTGGGTCATATTCCAAATTTAATTAATTGACCGATTGCCTTAACAAAGCGATCGCCATTGGTAATAAAACGACTATATCAGATATTTTTTAGTTTTTGTGTTACAAAAAAGCAATGTTTACTCACATCCTAAAACCCTTACTAGAATTTTTTTGGGTTTTCAAATGAGTACGCACGCACTCATTTGAAAACCGCTATAGGGAGTCGTTACAGAACACTTGCCAATAGAGCTTTTTGGGCATGAAGACGATTTTCAGCCTCATCCCAAATCCGTGATTGAGTTCCTTCCATTACAGCATCGGTAATCTCTTCGCCACGATGAGCAGGTAAACAATGTAAAGCGATCGCTTCTTTATCTGCCAACGCCATTAATTTGGAATTCAATTGGTAAGGCTGGAAAATTGGCACGCGATCTTCGGCTTCAGCTTCTTGTCCCATACTTGCCCACACATCGGTATAGAGGACATGGGCTGCTTGAGCCGCCAGTTGCGGATCGGTAGTTACGATTACTTCAGAATTAGTGGCTAGAGCTTTGGCTTGAGCCACAATCGCGGGATCTGGGGCAAAATTTTTCGGTGAAGCAATGCGTACATTCATGCCAACCAGAGCGCAACCGATCATCAGCGAATGCGCCATGTTGTTGCCATCACCGAGATAGGTCAGGGTTAACCCCTTTAAAGTACCGAAATTTTCTAATACAGTGAGCAAATCAGCTAAGACTTGACAGGGATGCTCTAGATCGCTGAGAGCATTGATAATTGGCATTTTACAAAATTTAGCAAAAGTCTCTAGTTCAGCTTGCTCAAAGGTGCGAATGGCAAGCACATCCAAATAGCGATCGAGAACTCTAGCGGTATCTTGAATTGGTTCACCACGACTAACTTGGGTGACATTGGGATCGAGATCGATCACATGACCGCCTAGTTGATGCATCGCCACCGTAAAGCTGACCCGCGTTCTAGTCGAGGCTTTGCGAAATAACAAGCCCAGAGTTTTTCGCTGAAAGTCGAATTGGACTTCTCCTGCTTTGAGTTGTTTGGCTAGTGTGAGTAAGTCCTGAATTTCGCTTGGTTGCAAATCTGCCAAGCTCAGAAGATCGCGTCCCTGAAGATTTCCCATTATTTTATCTAAATCAGCTTGATTAAAAAGCTAGTAATTAATTGATCTGAGATTATCAAGTTACAGAGTAATTAAACAAATAACTGTTCAAATGATTATTTTTTACAACCATTGATCGATCAGTCCCTTGGGTGGTGTAACCTCAATCCGCTTTTGAGAAATATCCACAAAAGGCGCGATCGCTTCGACAAAAGGAATTAGCTCTACTTCATTATTTTCGAGATTACGCACTTCCAGTAAATCATTCCCTGCGGCGAGAATGCCGATTACTTCACCCAAGAGCTTACCCGTGGGCTGATGATAGACATTGCAACCGACTAAATCCGCAATCATATATTCGTTATGTCCCAGTGTGGGGCGATCGCTGGCGGGGATCATCATCACATAATTACGCAAAGCCTCAGCGCGATCACAATCATTCACACCTTCTAGACGGATCACAAATAGATTTTTTTTACCTGCAATTTCGCGCCCCGATAGCATGGTCACGAGCTGCGGCTCATCTGTTTCCGTAGCCGCAATCCAACGTTTTCCTGCATTCTCAAATCGTTCGGGAAAATCCGAATAGGACAATATTCTCATCTCGCCTTTTAGTCCTTGCGGGGCGACAATTTTGCCAATTACTAACCAATCTTCTGACATAAAATTTTAACTAGACTCATAACATTCTTTCGATTTGGGCTAATGCATCGGTGGCGGCGGCGCGTTTAGCTTCCTTTTTACTAGGAAAATTTCGCAGACTCTCACCATATAAGCGATCGCCAACATACACTTTAGATGCAAATTCGGGCAGATGATCAGTTCCAGCAACTCTCTCAGTGATATATTGCGGCGAAGTGTGACCAATATGAGCATGTACCCATTCGATCAACCGATTTTGTGGGTCAAGATCGGCACGGCTATTTACCAATTCGGGCGGCACAGAATCAAATAAAGCTTCTATCGCAGAGCGGATTGATTCCACGTCACAATTACGATCTAGATACAAAGCCCCAATCATCGCCTCAAACACGCAGCTCAAAAGATTATCGCTTTTATTCCCGCCATCACGTAGCGCCCCTTTCCCTAACAAAATTTGAGCATCCAGTTCAAGGGCGATCGCAAAATTGGCAAGTTGTTTTTCATCAACCAAAGCGGCGCGGCGGCGGGTAAGCTCATCTTCTCCCAAATCTGGATGTTGGCGATAAAGGTAGGAACCACTCAAAAAATTTAAAATTGCATCACCAAGAAACTCTAATCGTTCATTATCCTCACCCCCATTGGGATTTTCGTTAACGTAAGAGCGATGGGTCAGCGCCATGCGTAATAAATTTTCATTTTTAAAAATAAACAAATCTTTCATTTTTCTAACTTATCAGGCAATTCACAAGTTCTATAATCTTAATAATCTTTAACAAAAAACTTTATGATTCGTAACCAAAGGCGATCGCTTGCCAATGTACTAAATATTTTTTTGATTTGCATCATCTGTCTTTGCATTACTTTTGCCAACTCCCTAAGCGCCCATGCCCTAACCAATAATGCTCTAAGCAATAATGCTATAAATTCGGATATCTCGGAAATAAGCGATCCCGCATCTAGTCAGATAATCGATCGCTTTAACGTGATTAAAACCAAAATGGCAAAACTACGCTTTTGTAATAACGAAAGCTGCTTTTATCGTAACGTCACCAGCAAAATTGTCCCCCCCACCGATAAAAATCCCCATTACAGCGCTACTATCGCCGCCGCCGTTGAGCGTCCATCCTCAAGCCCCGATCTGGCTGACTATCACTTTGTCTATGTCAATGATCATTGGCAATTAACCAAGGGCGAAGAATTTACCGATGTGGCTGATTATGTGTTTATCGGCGATCGCTACGAGATCTACAGCGTTCACAATAGCCACACTATAAGCGGCAACTTGGACAAAGCGCGAGAGGATAGTGGCATCAAATCAGGATATCTTCCGCTTTATTACGAAGTCTTAGATCATGGAATTGAGCGATTTTAAACTTCAAATAGAGCGCTTCGCCCTCAAGCAGTAGATTACAGCGCGAAGCGCTGCAATCTACTATTCATTCATTTCGCGGTAAATCGTGGCTGTGGCAGGTGAGGCTTGGGTTAAGTATTGGAAAATCCAAAATTTAAACAAGCCATCCAAAAACACGGGAACTGTGGAAATAAAGGATTGGGCAAGAATCTTGTTTTCAGGTAGTCCGAAATGGTCAAATATTACTGTCAATAGAGCATCCCAACCCTCGCTAGAGTGGAATCCGACAAAGGTATCAGTGGAAATGATAATCAGGAAAGCCTTAGCATTGTCGTTAAGACTATATAGAACTTCATCAAGGAATTCTTTAATCGTATTTAGTTCTTTGCGACCTGACAGCAGAAATAGATAAAAGACGATCGCCGCAGTAATATCGGCTAATAGGTTTTTCACCCCATCAAGACTTGCCTCGTTAAATCTTTTCAAAATCTTGAGAGATTCTTGCTGGATTAGGGCTTCTACCTCTTCTGAAGGTGATTTCTTTTCCACTGTTTCTGTTGCCTTTTCTTCAGATTTAGATACTTCCGATTTACCCGCCTCCGCTTTAGGTGCTGCTTCAGATTTTCCTTCTTCGGATTTGGCAGTTTCGTGTTTGCTAACTTCAGCTTTTCCTGCTTCAGGCTTTACGGATTCTTCCTTTAGCCGAGCCTGCTCTAGCATTATGGTTTTGATCGTAAAGTCAAATTCAATCCGTTCCTTGGCTGTCTGCAATGCCTTAAAAGCTTTTTCTTCGATCGCAGGGCTGAACTTGATCGACATATTGTTAGCATCAGTGAAACTGTTAATCAAAGGGCTAAAAATTAAGGCTTTTGATAAAAACTGCACCGCAATCACGGAAATTACAAGTATCACAATGTAGCGCAGAGCTTGATTAATCCTTGTACGCGATTGTCTCAATTCTTCAACGATGTCTCGCTCATACTCAGAATAAGAGCCGCTTAAATTACGCTTAACGCGATCAAAAGCCTTGAAAAATGAGCCAGGAAGGATACTTTTTTCGATCGGGGTAACGGGTTGAGGAGTCTGTCGATAGCTTTTATTTTTTGCGCTTTTAAACATCTGAAATTTTTCATCATCATCATTCCCATTACGTCTATTGGCTCCCGTAGTAGCGGAAGCATTGCTTGATGACGGGTTTGAAGATTTCGAGGAGGCGTTATCAACATCAATCGTCAGAGGGCGATCGCTTGATTCGTTATACCGTTCGAGGGTGTAATCAATAAATGCGAGTTTTTGATAAAGAGAAAATTTGCGACTGTTGCCGCCTAACTGGTTGGCTGATAATTGTCCATTCCCGACAGGATCTAGATCTTGGTTATTGGGGGCATATTTAGCGATCGCCGCATTGGCTGAGTCGTTATAGCTCTGAGGTTGCAAATAGGGCAGCGCGGCACTAATTTTATAAAAATTTAGACGCGCCTTAATTGTTCTGAGATACTTCTGAAGTTTGATCTCAAACACGCTAAATACGCTGCTACCAAAACTGCCATCATTGGCAATCCTATTGCCGTTAAAATTTTCTTCTTCGAGCCGCTTGATATCGACAGCGAATTCAAAAGCCTCATCAATTGCGCGTTCAGGGGTATTTGTCACCCAAGAAAAAATATTTTGCAAAGGCGAAGTGTTACTGTCGGATGGATTTTTCATGGATTAGGCGATCGCTTTGAGGGCGCAGAATGCTACGTGTAAAGGTCGAAATTTTAACAAGAAGCAAAGTTAGACTGTTTTTTAGTTTAATGGGCGATCATCATCCTAAAATGTTCTTGAGGATCATATAGTTCAAGATGGCGCTCCCATTGGTATTTCGATTCTAAACTCTGTACCTTGACCGAGAGTCGAAAAGCATTCTAGATTACCTTGATGTTTCTCAACGATGATTTGATAACTGATCGACAAGCCCAAACCTGTCCCCTTGCCTACGGGCTTAGTTGTAAAAAATGGATCAAATAGTTTTTTGCGAATATCCTCTGGGATACCAGTCCCATTATCGATAATGCGAACTACGACAGTTGATTGCTCCTTCAGTTCCGTAATGATTGTGATTTCACTGGCAATATCTCGCATCTCATGAGTATCCCCCAGCGCATCAAGAGCGTTGCTTAAAATATTCATAAATACCTGATTCAACTGCCCCGCGTAGGCATTCACGGTCGGAATATCACCATACTTCTTAGTCAAATGGATCGCGGGTAGATCGCCAAAGGCTTTGAAGCGATGTTGCAAAATTAACAGGGTGCTATCGAGTCCCTCATGAATATCACAGGGCTTACGACCATCTTGATCGATTCGCGAAAAATTTCGTAAAGACAAGACGATCTGGCGAATCCGCTCCGCGCCAATTTTCATCGATGACAGCATTTTCGGCAGATCTTGTTGAATAAATTCAAAATCTACCTCATCTAAAAAGTTCTTAATTTCAGGGATTGGTTCAGGATAGCGCTGGCGATAAAGCTCGATCGCCTCTAGCAAGTTCTGCACAAAGCGATTGGTATGGTTGAGGTTGCCGTAGATGAAATTCACAGGATTATTGATTTCATGGGCTACACCAGCAACTAGCTGCCCCAAGCTTGACATTTTTTCGGTTTGAATTAATTGGCTTTGGGTTTTTTGTAAATCAGCGAGAGCCTTTTCGAGGCGCAAGGCTTGGGCATTTGCCGAGTCCTCACGTTTGATCAGTTCGTTATAGCTTTGGCGCGATCTCTCTAGTTCGGTTTCAGCAAGATGGCGTTCCCACTGCTCAGCCTTGCGATCGGTAATGTCATGGGCAACAATTACGATATTCTGGACATTTCCCTGCTCATCACGCATCACACTCCCTGACGACTCCAAAATGCGCCAAGTCCCATCTTTATGTTGCATTCGATATTCTAAAAATTTTCCCTTACCCGTTTTTAAAGTTTCCGCCGCCGCCTCAACTACCTGCTGTTGATCGTCAGGATGGATTTTATCGTAAGCCCATGTACCTTGCAGTTCTTCGGAGCTATATCCCAAAACCCTCTCATAGGAAGGACTGTTGTAGATGCGATATCCTTTCATATCGACTACGGCGATGAGGTCAGCCACGTTTTCGAGGATCGCTCTAAATAGGCGGTCATTTTGCAGAGCCGACAATTCAGGCGGATTAGCATCTGAGAATACAATTTGATCCATTTGATTATCAATTGCGCCTAATGACACTCAGAATAAGTTTGCCTAACTGTGGAACCAAATGCAATAGCGCAACCAAATGCAATAGCATTTTAATGGACTAGTTTAGTTTTTATTAGTTTTTAGATGTAATGTTAAATCTTAATTCAGATCGCTATTCAGATTCTTATGCAAATCCCATAAGTGATCAATTCATAGCTACTTTTCGCAAATTTTTCTTAAAAAGTATAACTACCGCGATCGCTTTCTTGATGGTGATCGCGGTGATGATCACCTTGCCGATCGCACCGAGCATGGCGGCGCTACCGACTAAAAGCGCCATCAAAGATCCTCGCGTGATTTTACGCAATGCCTTACCGATTGAGAATGAAGTGCTGCGCGATGTGCAGCATACATTGGAGCAGATGCCCCGCCTCGCCAATCTCAAACGCTGGAATAATCTTAAAAAAGATGTCGAGACGATCGCTCGTGATCTAACCCAAAATAAGACCCAACTGATTGCCGAAGTAAATAGCGATCGCCAAGCATCGGTAACGGAACATTTAGCTAGCCTAGAGAAGTCGATTACACCTTTGCAAGAAGCGATCGCCATTAAAGATCGGAATAACGTTAAAGCGTTAGTTGAAAAGGCTCTGGGATATGTTGGCTTAGTAGAAGCCGACTTTGTCAAAGCCTTCCCCTTTGAAGTTCCTGCTCAATATGCGGGATTACCTCAACTCAAGGGTCGCGCCCTAGTTGAACTCTCTACCGAAAAGGGCAATGCGATCATCACTGTCGATGGATACAATGCTCCTGTCAATGCTGGGCAGTTTGTCGATTTAGTACAGAAGGGATTTTATGATGGGTTGACTTTTACTAGGGCAGATGAAAATTATTATCTTCAGACTGGAGATCCTGTTGGAGCGGTCGATGGCTACATTGATCCTAAAACGGGTAAATATCGCACCGTTCCCATCGAAGTTCGTTTACCCGATCAAAAAATACCCAACTACGGGAAAACTTTTGAGGACATGGGACTATCTGGAACTTTGCCAGTTCTACCATTTGCATCTTTTGGAACGGTAGCAATGGCTCATCCCAATGACGATAGCAATGCTGGTTCTTCGCAGTTTTTTATCTATCTCTTTGAATCGGAGTTAACTCCCGCAGGTTTAAATTTGCTAGACGGTAACTATACGGTTTTTGGCTATGTGACTGAGGGTAAAGAAACTTTGGATAAATTGAGATTGGGCGACAAAATTTTGTCTGCTCGTGTCATCAGTGGTGCTGAAAATTTAATCCAGTAACGCAAAAGAACATATCGTAAGGGCAATTCATGAATTACCCTTACGATGTTAAGCAATAAAGTCATGGATTCTCTACAATTCAAATTAATTTTTAAACTATAGCGATCGCCAATAAGCTATGGCTATCAACAACTACAGCTACAAAATTTCGTAATTTTATTTAAAAAGCTCAAAACAAGTAAAGGATAGTTACTAGTTATACTGATTGGTTGCACAGATTACGGATCAAAGTCGTGGTTAGCCAAACACAGCGAACAGATAAAAATTTTGATACTTCTTTAGATACGTCCAAGTACGAAGCGAAAACGCAGGAAATTGCCAAGAAGATTTTAAGCGGCAATGATAAAAGTTCGCTTTGGGCAAAACTATCGCAACTAAAAGACGATTTGCGCCTCGATGACAAGCTGATGGCTTGGACAATGGAAAATGAAGGCTTGCGAGTACAGTTATTTCGTTTAATTGACTGTTTGCCAGCATTACAGAGCAAAGCCGAGATTGCTAGCCATATGCACGAATATCTCGCTAGTAATGCTGTAGATGTTCCTGCCTTACGAGGTCTGTTAAACTTCAGTACCGACAATCCCAACTCGATTACCGCAACGGCGGCGGCGGCGACATTATCAACTGCGGTAGGAACTCTTGCCAAGCGCTATATCTGCGGTGAGAACTTAAATGAAGCGACCAAATCAATTGAGAAACTAAGACGCGATCGCTTTGGCTTTACGATGGATTTGCTGGGTGAGGCAGTCATCAGTGAAGTAGAAGCTGAAGGCTATCTGAATCGTTACATCGGCATGATGGAAGATTTGTCAAATAAGGCAAAAAATTGGGGCTTAATTGATCAGATTGATAAAGCCGATGGTGAAGAACTAAAACGGGTTCAGGTTTCCGTTAAATTGAGCGCATTCTATTCCCAATTCGATCCTCTCGATCCTGTCAAAACGACAGAGAAAGTCAGCGAACCTGCCAGAATTTTATTGCGTAAAGCTCAGGCTTTAGGTTGTGGCATCCATTTTGATATGGAGCAGTATGAGTTTAAGTCGCTCACCTTACAGATTCTCAAGCAAGTCTTAATGGAGCCAGAATTCCGCGATCGCTCGGATGTGGGAATTACGTTACAAGGCTATTTGCGCGACAGTGAGCAAGATTTGCGCGATTTAGTGGAATGGGCAAAATTACGCGGTAAGCCTGTGACCGTGCGTCTAGTCAAAGGAGCTTACTGGGATCGGGAAACGATTCGTTCCTATCAACAGGGTTGGGCAATTCCCGTATTTTCCGATAAAGTATCCACCGATGCCAATTACGAGCGCTTGATTCAGATTCTATTGGAAAATCATCAATATCTCTATGCGGCGATCGGTAGCCATAATGCGAGATCTTTAGCAAAGGCGATCGCCATTGTCCAAACCTTAAATATCCCTAGTCGTGCCTTTGAAGCCCAATGTCTCTATGGCATGGGTGACAAATTTGCTAAGGCGATCTCCGATATGGGTTATCGCGTGCGTGTTTACTGTCCCTTTGGTGACTTGATTCCAGGGATGTCTTACTTGATTCGCCGCCTCTTGGAAAATACCGCCAATAGTTCCTTCTTAAGAATTAGTGGTGAAGGCGTTGATATTGGTAAATTAATCGCTGCGCCTGTGATGACGGAACGGGATGCGAATTACAATGGCGCACCTGCTCTGAATATTTTTGATGGTTTTGTAAATTCTAGCGATCGCAATTACGCGATTGATCAAGAACGAGAAGCCGCCCAAACTGCATTACAACAGGTTCGCCGCCAACTCGGTAAAACCTATTTGCCAATCATCAATGGTCAAGCGGTAGAAACGGAAACCTATGTCGAATCCGTCAATCCTGCCAATTCCTCGCAAGTGGTCGGTAAAATCGGACTAGCCAGCATCGACCAAGCCGAAGAAGCCGTGAAGTCAGCAAAATCCGCCTTTGCGTCATGGAAGAAACTTAGCGCCAAAGAACGGGGGGATATTCTCCGCAAAGCTGCTGACATCATGGAAGAGAAGCGCGAAGAACTAATTGCATGGATTTGTTGGGAAGTTGCTAAACCGATCCGCGAAGGTGATGGCGAAGTTTCCGAAGCGATCGATTTCTGCCGCTACTATGCCAAAGAAATGGAACGCCTCGAATCGGGCGTACAGCGCAATATCCCTGGGGAAGATAATACTTACATCTATCAACCTCGCGGCGTGGTAGTCGTGATTTCGCCTTGGAACTTTCCCTTTGCGATCGCATTGGGTATGAGTGTCGCTGCGATCGCCGCAGGTAATACGGTGATCCTCAAACCCGCTGAACAGTCCTCGGTAATTGGTGCAAAAATCGCGGAAGTCCTTCAAGCCGCAGGCTTACCCACAGGCGTATTTACCTATCTTCCCGCCAAGGGTTCCACCGTTGGTTCCCATCTAGTCAAACATCCCGATGTACATCTAATCGCCTTCACAGGTTCGCAACAAGTCGGCTGTCAAATCGTCACCGAAGCTTCGATTTTGCGTCCTAAACAAAAACACATGAAGCGCGTGATAGCGGAAATGGGTGGCAAAAATGGCATCATCGTCGATGAAAGCGCCGACCTCGATCAAGCCGTAGTGGGCGTAATGAATTCCGCCTTTGGTTTCGCTGGTCAGAAATGTTCCGCTTGTTCCAGAGCGATCGTGTTGGCTCCTGTCTATGACAATTTTATGGAGCGTTTAGTAGAAGCCACTCGTTCCCTAATTGTCGGTGAAGCTCACCTTCCAGACACCAAACTCAGTGCTGTGATTGATGCTGCTGCTCAACGCAATATCCAGAATTACATCGCCAAAGGAAAGGAAACCGCGAAATTAGCCTATGAAGGAGAAGTTCCTAATCATGGATTCTATGTCAGCCCTACCATTTTTGGTGATGTCGATCCTGACAGTGCGATCGCCCAAGAGGAGATTTTTGGTCCCGTATTGGCGGTAATCAAGGCGAATAGTTTTGATGAGGCATTGGCGATCGCTAATGGTACTGACTTCGCACTCACGGGCGGCTTATATTCGCGCACTCCTTCCCATATCGAACGCGCCTATCGTGAGTTTGAAGTGGGCAATCTCTACATCAATCGCGGTATCACAGGCGCATTAGTAGATCGCCATCCCTTTGGCGGTTTCAAGCTAAGCGGTATCGGTTCCAAAGCTGGCGGACGCGATTATCTATTGCAGTTCCTAGAGCCAAGGTCAATCACCGAAAACACTCAGCGTCAAGGCTTTGCACCTCTTGATGGGATTGAGTAATTAGATTCAGGCAAGGGGCTTAAGCCCCTTGTTCTTTGGGATATACTTGATAAATGCTGTATCGCATCGCCTAAACCTATGACACAGACTATCGAGCAGAAATCTACGCTATATGATCGCGATCTTAATTTGTGGTTAGAAGAGGCGATCGCTAAATTAAAAGCAGGTGATTTTCACAATCTAGATGTCGAAAATTTAATTGAGGAGTTAGAGGGTTTGGCTGGCAGGGATAGACGCGAGTTAGAAAATAGATTAACTACTTTGCTGGAGCATTTACTCAAGCGACTCTATGTCAAAAGTGAATATGACTATGCAGGGTGGGTTAGAACTATCAATAGAACAAGGATGGAAATCTGCAAAATTCTGAGACAGTCACCTAGCCTCAAAAGCTATGCAAACAGTCCCGAATTGTTTCAAGCTGCTTTTGATGATGCACTCAAGTTAATGCGCTCAGATCCAGATTATAAGTCTGTCAATTTTCCTAATACATGGCAGTTTAGCGGAGATATAGACGATATACTCAATGTTAATTTCTGGGAAGAGGATTAAAGATGAGATCAATTAGAGGTATTTGGTTTGATTTTGTTAAATTTATTCACCTCAACAGATCTAATATACCTAGTGTTGAGAAAAGTGATGGTAATCAAGAAAAATCGAAAAAAACTACAGTAGTTATAGAGCTATCTCATAATGAAGCAAGAAATTTTTTCTTAAAGGAAAAGAATTACTGTGATTTCCCTTTACCTAACTATTTTACCTTTCAAAAACTTCTTGATAAAACATCTAAAGTATTGCAGGGAAAAGAAATTAAATGCTTTTACGATAGAAATAAATCTCCTAGAGATTGTGAAAATGTTAACTATAAACTTTTAAGTAACAAGGATGGTAAGTTTGCTTGGAGACATTTGCAACTAATTCATCCAGCTATTTATGTTTCTCTCGTACATAAAATAACAGAAGAAGAAAATTGGCAAAAGATTACTAATAAGATTAAAGAGTTTACGAATAACGATAAGATCCAATGTATTAGCATTCCAGTTGAATCAAATAACGATTTATCAGATAAAGCTGCTCTAATAAATACATGGTGGGATTTGGTAGAACAAAAATCAATATATTTAGCTCTGAAATTTGAATATATTTTGCACACTGATATATCTAACTGTTACAGTTCTATCTACACGCACTCAATAGTATGGGCTTTACACACAAAAGAAGTAGCGAAAAACAACAAAAAGGGTAATTTGGTAGGTAATATTATTGATTGGCATCTTCAGGATATGTCATTTGGTCAGACTAATGGGATACCACAGGGTAGTGTTTTAATGGACTTCATAGCTGAAATAATTCTGTGCTGTGTTGATTACGAACTATCAAATAAACTGGTAGAAATAAATGTAGTTGATTATCAAATTATTCGCTATCGAGATGATTACAGAATATTCACGAATAATCCACAATCTGCTGATCTAATAGTTAAGAATTTAACTGATATATTATCTAGTTTTAATCTTCAATTAAATCCACAAAAAACATTTTCTTCTGATAGTGTTATTAGAAGCTCTATTAAACAGGATAAGCTTTATTATATTTTGAACCCTTCAAGAGAAAAAGATTTACAAAAACATCTTATTTATATTCATGACTTATCGTACAAGCACCCAAATTCAGGAAGCCTAGTCAAAGCTTTAAATAAATTTTTTAACAGAATCGAACATATTAATAAGATTTGGGGTGATAGAGATAGTATTTTAGTATTAGTAAGCATTTTAGTAGACATTACTTATAGAAACCCAAAAGTATATCCCATTTCATTTGCTATTCTTAGCAAGCTATTATCTTTGATTAAATATGACAACGATAAGAAGCAAGTCGTTAAAGATATAATAGAGCGCTTTAAAAACATGCCCAATATAGGATTTCTTGAGATTTGGCTTCAGAGAATTACTCTTAAAATAAAAGATAATATATCTTTTAGGGAATTACTATGTAAGAAAGTAACAGATGAAAATCATAATGTTTCTTTGTGGAATTCAGAATGGATGCTTCAGACTAATAAACTACATGAAGCCATAAATAACACTGCAATAATTGATAAAAAAATTATTGAAAAAATGAATCAAGTTATTCAAGATTCAGAAGTTAAACTATTTGGATCTAAGAACAGTTATTAAGCATATTTATTTCTCTTTATTTAATTATGATTAAAACTCAAATTTTAGAAGCAATCAAACAAATGCCGAATAGCGATATATTGCAGGTTATCTAATGACACAAAATATTGAGAAGAAAATAAAATCATTTGCTCGTTCAGACGTTATACAAATGCTTTCCATGCACCGCCATGAACTTAAAAGACTCGGCGTAAAATCTTTGCGACTATTTGGCTCTGTCGCAAGAGATGAGGCAAGACCTGATAGTGATATTGATTTCTTAGTTGAGTTTGTTAACGATCCCTCATTCTTTGAACTGTTTGAAGTGCAATATTTCCTTGAAGATTTATTCCATTGTAAAATTGATTTAGGAATGGAAGAATCATTAAAAGAACATTTAAGAGAACCAGTACTCAAGGATGTGATCCATGCCCTCTAGAGATTGGAAATCAAGAATCACAGATATTTTGCAAGCTGTTCAAGATATTGAGCAATTCACACAGGAGATGACCTTTGAAGAATTTAGAAAGAACAAGATGGTTGTCCAATCCGTGCTTTACAACTTCGTGATTATCGGTGAAGCATCCGCTAACATACCTGATGAAATCCAATCACTCGATCCCACAATTCCTTGGCGTAAAATGAACGATATGCGTAACGTGATGGCACATGAATATTTTCAGGTAAATCTTTCTATCGTTTGGCAAACAATTCACAGGAATTTACCGCCAATTTTGCCAAAACTGGAAGGCTCAATAGGCGATGCGGGGAGGTGAGCCAAAGGAAGAAATTGGTAATATTGTATCGAAATCTATAAGAAACCATTTAAGAAGTCATCGGGGTGAGATCTCGCAACATTTTACGGATCAAAGCCAAGTAAATAAACGACTCTGAGGACTTCTCATAAAACTCA
>JBIKYX010000168.1:0-4682 GCA_044355035.1 Pseudanabaena sp.
GTGTCGTATGCTGGTCTTATCATAAATTGGGTCTCCTGTAGACCCTTTTACTTTATTCCCCCTTCACGCTTTTTCCTAGGTATACCCACCTTTTCAAACAGCCTCTAAATCGTAGCAAGCCTTTAAGTCAACGTTTTCGGCTGATGAGGTCATGACTACTACTACGAGATTACGCGTATGTGGGGAGGTGCGAATCATTTCTAAGAGTTGAAGACCATTGATTTTCGGTAATTTTAAGTCTAGCAGTACAAGTTTCGGTAATGCATGGGTAGGGGGCTGACCATCTCGACCAAATAGATAATGCAAAGCTTGCTCACCATCAGTGACAATATCAATTTTATTGACAAAGTTATACTGCTCTAGGGCAATTTGAATTAACTCAATATCATTGGGATCATCCTCGACTAGGAGAATTTTGGTTGCTTGCATTTCATCCTTGAATTGGTTGGTGTATATATTTTAGACCGAAAAACTTACTGAAAATCTAGGCTATAAGTCTTATATCTTAACAAAGAAAGTTGCCCCCTGATTTGGAGATCCTTCCGCCCAAACCGATCCACCATGACGCTGCACAATTCTCTGGACGATCGCTAAGCCAATGCCTGTGCCTTCAAATTCACTCTGACTATGCAATCTTTGAAATGCGCCAAAAAGCTTGTCAGCATACTCCATCTGAAACCCCACACCGTTATCTTTGATTCTGATTGTAGCATCAGGGAGACTATCGATCTCAATATGCGGATCAGACTGGTTACGGCTAAATTTCACGGCATTACTAATCAGATTATAAAAAACCTGTTGCAACAGGGTGCGATCGCCATATTTGATTGGTAAATCAGCGATCGTAAATTTGACTAACGGGTTATGGTGTGGATCGCTTTGAATAATCTCGATCGCTTCATCCACTAATTCCCGAATTGATACTTGCTTTGACTCCAAAGGTCGCCTTCCATAACGCGATAGAGTAAGTAATCCATCAATCAAATGTCCCATTTTTTGGCTGCTATTCTCGATTACTTGCAAATAGTGCGCGACTTTAGGATCATTCAACACCTGATGATGTTTTTGAAGTTGCAGTTGCAAAGCGTTTACAAATCCATTCATGTGACGTAATGGCGCTCGTAAATCGTGGGAAACAGAATAAGAAAAGGTTTCCAACTCCCGATTAGTGTTAGCTAATTGGTGCGCTGTTTCTAAAATCTTGGCTTCCGCAAGCTTGCGATCGCTAATATCTCTCACGATCACTAATAATTCGTCCTTGCCATAGGGCGTAATTCGCACCTCTTCATAAATGGTTTTGCCGAATTTAGTTAACTGATGCTCGTAGGTTTGCACTTCACCTGTGGCGATCGCCCTCTCATATATCTGTATCTGCATCGCTAAAGTTTCTGGTGATAGAACTTCGGAAATGTGATTCTGGATCGGTACATATTTAGCCTTATCAAAATTTGATGGCATAATGCATTTTACGCAAGCACCATCAGACTTGAGGATTAGTAATAAATCTGGCAGAGATTGCAGAATCGCAAGGTTATGAGCTTCACTCTTTTTTAAATCCGCAGTTTGTTCTTCAATTCTTCTTTCTAGTTCTTCATTCAGCTTTTTTAAAGCCTGTTCAGCATTTTTGCGATCGGTAATATCTTGAACCGTTGCCACAAAAAAATCAACGGTGCGATCCTCTTTCCGTAAACATTTGACATTGATGGAAGCATAAACGATCTGTCCATCTTTACGAATAAAGCGCTTATCCATAACATAGCCTTCACTCTCTCCCCGCATCACCTTTTCATATTCAGCAACATCAAGATCGAGATCGTCAGGATGGGTGATTTTTGTCCAAGGAATAAGCGGCAACTCTTCTCGTGAATAGCCATAAATCTCGCAGAGGCGATCATTAAACTTTAACCAACGATGGGTCACGGGCGAAGTGAGCGCCATGCCAATAAAGGGCAAGTCATAAAACAAATTCAGAATTGCTTCATGCTGTAGCGCTATTGTTTCTATCTCATTCAGATTATCCATAACTATCTTCTTCCTCCTTTACAAGGGGGATTGAGGGGGATCTCTTAGAACCCATTATCTAGATCCCCCCAGCCCCCCTTACGAAAGGGGGGAGAATCAATTAAATTATCTTCTTCCCCCTTTTTAAGGGGGAATGAGGGGGGAGAATAAATTAAATTTTCTTCTTCCCCCTTTTTAAGGGGGATTGAGGGGGATCTCTTAGAATTTCTAACCGTAGAAAGTAATTCTTAAATGATTTCTAATAATTAGACTTTAACAAATTGCTTCTCAATCAATCCAGTCAAACTGTCTGTCCAATGGGTAGCCAAATCAAGTGTTTCCGCTTCCACCATTACCCGCATCAATGGCTCAGTACCTGAAGCCCGTACCAATATCCTACCCCGATCGCCTAAATCTTGTTCAGCTAAAGCGATCGCCTGTACGAGTGCATCACAAGTCTGCCAATTGCGGCGCAGTTCCCGATCTTCGACACGCACATTTTTGAGCAATTGAGGATAGGGATGAAAGCTCTGATCCATTAATTCGGAAAGCGGGGCTTTTTGCTTGACAAGGGCGGCAAGGTGTAGCGCCGCAAGTAAACCATCACCACTCACCGCGTAATGACGACAAAGGACATGTCCCGACTGTTCACCGCCCAGCATCGCGCCCGATCGCACCATTTCCGCATGAACATATTGATCACCCACGGCGGTACGCACAAAATTACCACCGAGTTTTTGCCAAGCCCGTTCAAAGCCAAGATTTGCCATCACCGTCGTCACGATCGCGCTGTTGGGAAGTTGATCGTTTTCTAATAATTCCTGTCCCCACAGATACAGGATGTAATCGCCATCGACCACCCGCCCTTGACTATCCACAGCCAAAACGCGATCGGCATCGCCATCAAAGGCAAAACCGAGATCAGCCTCATTTTCCTTCACCGCAATTCGTAAGGATTCAAGGTGAGTGGAACCGCAGTTAACATTAATGCGATCGCCGTCTGGCTCTTGGTGCAAGCAAATCACCTCTGCGCCCAAATTGCGAAATACTTCCAAAGAAACGCGGGTTGCAGAACCATAGGCAAGATCCAACACGACTTTTAATCCACTCAAATCACAGGCGATCGAATTTTGTAATGACTCCTGATAGCGATCGATCAAATGTGCTTTTTCTTGGTACTTGCCCCAATTAGTTGAGGTGTTAACTAGATCGGCATGAAGTCGCGATTCTAAAACTGTCTCGATCGCTTGCTGTGTTTCACCACAAAGTTTTGTGCCATTTCCCCCAAAGAACTTAATCCCATTATCTTCAGGCGGATTATGACTGGCGGAAATCATCACGCCACCGAATATTTCTGGAGAATTGGCTGCCAAAAAAGCTACCGCAGGCGTAGGACATAAACCAATATGCCAAACATCCCAACCCGCCGCCGTCAGTCCTGCCGAAATTGCCGAGGAGAGCATATCCCCCGATGTCCGCGAATCTTGCCCGATCGCAATCACATGGGATTGATGCGCCTTGGCTTTGTGAGACTGTTCTCGCTCAACCCGCTCTTTTAAAATTTTCCCCGCGCTGATGCCCACTTCTAGAGCAAGGTTCGCTGTCAAAAAACTACCGACATGACCACGAATGCCATCTGTACCAAACAATTTCATATTTTAACTCCACTCACCAGTGAGTATTTTCTCACAGACAAACATATTTCTAATTAAGTTGCCACGAGTTTAGTAATTTTGATAGGGGTACAATCTGCTTACGCTGAAAACTATGCAATTTTGAATGCTTGGGGATATCAAGTTTCATGCTGTCAATCTTACGGTTGATAATAGATTGGAACTTGTGAGATCGATCGCTTGGTCGTAGCGAGTAATCAGTTTTTGTTGGAGCTGCTGTGAAAAGTGAAAAAGTACAGGTTAAATCTCACGAAGATTTTTTAATTGAATCTCTAAAAGATCGTGAAGAAGCTGCGGCTTATGTGTCTGCTGTTTTGGAGGAGGGAAAGCCTGAGTCTGAGTTGTTGCCTCTATGTTTAGGTCATGTTGCTGCGGCATTGGGTAGTGAAGGCGATCGCCAATGGGTGAAAGATTTTGGTGCAACTGATAAAAGTCAAATGGTGTGTGAGTTAGCGGCGTGGTTGGATAGTTTGGGGCTAAAACTGTCTGTAACGGTTAAACCGAGTTAGCTAAATTTCTTGTAAGATGTTTGTAGTATATTTTTCGGGTGATTCACATGGAAGCTGTTGCTGAAAATCTCTATACTGCCCAAAAAATTGAGACTGTCCAAAAAATTGAGGCAATTTTGGAAAGGTTGTCGCCTGAGCGATTGCGGGTGGCGGCAGATTTTTTGGCTTATCTCGATGAAAGAGAAAGTAATGATGCAACTGAGGAGTTGTTGAGTATTCCTAATTTTAAGGAAGATTTTCAAGAGGCTTTGCAAGATTTTGAGAATGGCGATGTAGTTTCTTTTAAGAGCATTCGCCGCCATGTATGAGATATCAATGACTCGTAAGGCTCAAAAGTTTTACGAAAAAGCTAGTGATGAGTTAGCTGTTCAAATAGATGATTGTATTGATAACTTGAGTCAGAATCCTTAGAGGCTGTTTGAAAAGGTGGGTATACCTAGGAAAAAGCGTGAAGGGGGAATAAAGTAAAAGGGTCTACAGGAGACCCAATTTATGATAA
>JBIKYX010000022.1:0-46640 GCA_044355035.1 Pseudanabaena sp.
ATCTACAACAATATCAATATCACTATTCTCATTTGCTTCATTTCTTGCGATTGAGCCGAAGATACCAATTTTGTTGACTTCATAGAGAGTAGCCAAATCATCTTTTAGGTATCTTAACTCGCTCAATATACTCTCTTTATCTAATGAATTTACAATCATTATAAATACCTTTTTTAGGAAGAATATAGCAATGATATATTTTACCATAATCAGAGATCGCCATACTCCTAAATCCGTAAATCCTAACTCTCATCGCATGGTAAATCTCGCAAGTAATAAAAGCGATCGCCTTTTTCTCCATTACCCTTAACTCTTCCCAAATATCTTAGGCTAGTTTGGAAATATGAATCTCGATCGCTTTGACATCTATTTTTACTCCTCTGCATAATTAAGAAGAATATTCTGAATTTGTTCTAATAAAATTGAAAGTTTGTTTTGGATAATATCCCAAATAATTTCTTCGTCAATACTAAAATATGTATGAGCAATGATGTCTCGTAGCCCTGCGATTTTTCTCCATTCAACTTGAGGATATTGAGAGCGTATTTCTTCAGGTATGTTTTTTGTGGCTTCTCCTATGATTTGTAAATTATGAGCAACCGCGTCAAATGTGCGCTCATCTCTTACGAGTTCTTCAAGGGTCATGTTTGTGGTAAAGTTGAGGACTTTGTTACCGCTTTGTAAGATGTCTTCTAGATAGAGTTTTAAGCTACGCGACACGGATGGCTTCCTTGTTTATGTTGGTTTTGATTTGAGGTTTTAGCGATCGCAATGTGGCAAGATCGACTTCTATTTGTAATGTGTCTTCGAGAAAAATTTTTAAGTCCATATATTTGTCAAAGGTTGTAGCTCCTTCAAATTCTACTATAAAGTCAATATCACTGTTTTCTGTGGCTTCATTTCTAGCGACTGAACCGAAAATGGATAGTGATTTTACGCTTAAGATTTTGATTTGATGACGATGGTTTTCTAGAATTGTCAGGGCTTGTTGTAGTTCCATAATGTCCTCTTAGTTATCTATTCAACTCGTAAGTCTCGCAAGTAATAAAAGCGATCGCCATTTCCTCCATCACCTTAACTCTTCCCAAATATCTAAATTAAGGAGTAGGCGAAGAATTAAGAATTGTTAGTCGAGCGCCATTTGTATCATTTTTGTAAATTGTGATTATGGGAATAGTCAGCTTGGAATTTTTGTCGGGCAAGGCGGGGAAAATGTGAAAGTAATTTTCTCTATCAATTAGTAAGCGCCAGACTCTTGGTTTATCGGGTTTGCTGATATCAGTTAGTTCTTGACCAAATAAACGTTTATATAAATTTTGATCGCCAATTATCCGAAAATCAGAATAATCCTCTAGAGGTTTTCCTAAAATACGTCCCAGTGCTGCGTCTTTTGGCATGAGTACGGTGACTACTGGTAATGAGGATGTTTGATTGACAGCATCTTCCCATGCGTCATCTTCTGCTTGCCATCTAGCTAGCCAAAATAGAGATGTAAGGACTAT
Source organism: Pseudanabaena sp. (assembly GCA_044355035.1). Lineage (GTDB taxonomy): Bacteria > Cyanobacteriota > Cyanobacteriia > Pseudanabaenales > Pseudanabaenaceae > Pseudanabaena. The sequence continues at coordinate 1,503 of JBIKYX010000022.1, forward strand.
GACAACAATGATAAATTCGTAGGTCAGGGATGTGAAAAATTGAATGATATTTTCTTGAATGGGATTAAGGTTAAATGATAATTTGCTTTTAAGACGTTTTGGAGTTTTTTGGATGAGATAAAAGATTAAATTTATTGCTAAAGGTGCGATCACTGAAAAAATTATAGTTTTTGATGTTGCCCAAAAGCCGCCAAATAAGGTTTGGAAAGCGGCTAGATAGAAGGATTCTAAAGGTAAATTTAGGGTGGTTACTTGTAAATTAAAGAAGTGGAAATATTTCCAACGATAAATCCAGCCAGTGAAATAAAGTGCGGCGGCTAGTAGGGCAACTAAGCTAATTAATTTGCCGAGAGGATTAAATTCTTGATTACTTGGGGAACTTGACATCATAAAAGCCTTCAAAAGTGTTATGTAAAAACGGGCTATGAAATTTTAGTGTATCAAATTAGTCTAGTAATGGCTAAAATAGGTTATTAGATTGTAATTGCACGATTTATTTACAGGCTTATCTAAAAATTGAGGTTAAGATCGGGCGATGAAAGTTACTTTTCGATGGTTGGCGATTCCTTTAATCTTATTATTGATCGCTGTTGGAGGCAATAATGCTGGTTTGGCGATTTATACTAATTCGTCATCGGTTAAGAAATCGTCTGTTGCTAGTCAAAAAACAGATTTAGAAGTGGCAGTACCCGAAACTGCGACTATTTTCCGAAATGATGGTAGATCGTCTTTGACGGGGAGTTTAAGTAATTTTAGCAACAAGGATGTGACTATTTCGGCAAATGGCTATTCAGAGACAGTTCCGCTAACTCAAATTGAATTAATAGAGTTTAATGGTGATGTCTGGATTAAGGGGCAAGCACTTCCTGCGCGTGTCCGAGGAATAACCAAAACTTTAGAAGGGCTGCCAGTGGGATCTTTTAAGTTGGATAATTCACAAAAAAGAGCAGTAATTAGCTTGAAAACGATGACTTCTAGAGGTTTGGAACGGTTTTTAAAGGATAATGCAAACACCCCTTTTGGGGTGAAAGCTATTTTCATAGAGCGATCAGATAAACTCAGGATTAAGATCGCAGAAATTGAGTAAGTTAGACCTAGCCTAAAATATTGAACAATTGCTTATGTCTCTAGTTAAACGTCTTGTTTCCTTGTCTATAGCCAGTGGATTAGCGGCTTTCACTGTAATTGCCTCTAGAGCTACTTCCCAACAAGCAGTCTTAGCACAGGATATCGCTATTCCGCAAAAGCGACAGATAATTGCTCAAAGGCAATCTAGAATCGCTTTGGTGATTGGGAATGCTGACTATGATGAAGATCGTTTGGCTAATCCAGTTAATGATGCAACAGATATTGCGGCGGCTTTCGAGGAGTTAGGTTTTGAGGTAATCTTATTACAAAATCAGAATAGGCAAGAGATGGAGGACGCGATAGAGGCTTTTAGTAGAAAATTGCATAAGGGTAGCGTAGGCGTTTTTTACTACGCGGGGCATGGGGTGCAGGTGGATAAAGAAAATTATTTGATTCCGATCAAGGCAAGGCTTTTGAGTGAGACAACTGTGCCTTATGAAGCAGTTCCTCTTGGAAGAGTATTAAACTCAATGAAAGCAACAGGAAACTTGTGGAATGTTGTTATTCTTGATGCTTGTCGAGATACTCCGTGGTATCGAAAATGGTATCGCAGCAGTGGTAATTCAAGAGGATTGACTAAGGTTCCTACTCCTGCTGGAATATTCATCGCTTACGCGACCGATGAAGGAAGTGTAGCAGCAGATGGAAGAGGACAACGAAATTCGCCTTATACTTCGTCATTGCTTGAAAAGATTAAAAAACCCGATTTGGATGTACGGCTAATGTTCGGAGAAGTTGCTAAATTAGTTTTGCAAAAAACTGATCAGAAACAAGTGCCTTCGACAACCAATAATTTAATCGGTGGTGATGGATTTTATCTCAATCCTACAAATGATACATCCAAAATTTTAATTCCTCCAATTTCACCTGCGCCAGTAAAGATACCAATACCCCCTCGCCTACCTGTAACTGTTGCTCAGCCACGGAGAATACCAGACATTAATCTTGAGTCCTTCAGAAGGTTTAATATTGATATATTCTACTTTGAAGGAAGAAAAGATTTGGAATCAGTAGCCTTGTCTGTGAAAAATGAATTGGATAAATATCCCCTAAATCTAGTACAAGTAAGGGAATTCAATCGTCAACAAGGTTATGATCTGGTAATATGCCCTTGGTTTGAGGTTCGCTATGATTTTGATGAATTAGATGAAGCTAAATCAATAAAGTATCTGTTGGAGAAATCTTTTTCAAACCTGACCTTGACTTTAACAGAGACTAATAAAGGTGAAAATATGTTGCCGACACGAAATTATCTTTCAATCTTTATAACTGATTCCAATACTTTATCAAAAGTTTACCCAGAATCAAATGTATTTGAATATATGAATGGTTATTGTAATAGATTGCGACAGCAATAGCCAAATCCATAATCCAAAACTATAGTCCATGTTTGCTTAATTGATGTTACCACTGGCTAAGCCTATTCATAGCGTTTACGTTGTAATGAAAAACGATCAGATCTACATAAGATTTAATGTTTGTTGCGATCGCCAAGGGTAAATTTTAGCAATACAATCTATGCGATCGCCACTCACAGATCGGTAAATCCTAATCTTCAGTCACCACAGACTCATCCGTAGAACTATCAGAAGCGATCGCCTGTGTAGGAACATGAGCAATCCACTTCACCAAATAATTACCTAGCTTCGCGCCGATCTGCGTACCCTCAAACTCAAAATCAGGCGATCGCAACAAATCCCCCAACAACCTATAACCCACCTGCGTCAGCGTCACATTCTTGATTTTGCCGCCTTGTATCTCGTCAAAGCGATCGCCCCATCCGCCTCCAACGCCGCAAAAACCTCATCATAATCCGCAGCCTTCTCCTTAGTCCGAGTAAGCGGCAAAATCTTCCCTTTACCCAGAGAATTATCTATCCCAACGATAGCCCACAACACCAACAGCACACGAGTTTTTGCGCGTTCGATTTTATTTTCGTCACTTCCGATAAGAGCCATAATATTTTTGTTAATACTGATAATTTTTAAAAAAGCTTCAAATACGCCCACTGTTTTTAGAATAATACATTCAGAGCCTATTTTCTAATTTTTTTAAGATTAAATCACTTAAAACTTACAAAATTGTAAACAATCAACCAAAGGCGATCGCAACTAAGCCACTGCAAACTCAGTTAACTTTCGAGTCTCAGGATCATGAAAAGCCAAAACAATATCAGACTTAGGAATACCTTCTGTTAACAACTCATTAGCAACTCCTTCCTCAGTCCAATCCTCTTCAATATAAACCTTCTCATTCTTAATACTAATATGAACATGAGTATTATTGATTCTCTTCTGTTTAACCCAATCTATAGACATCCATAGATAATGATCATGGACTTCATCAAAAATCAAGCAAGTTTGATATTTTTTTCTAGATGAGCGAGTAGCAAGATGATCATGCTCGGTTAAGATATTTTTAATTATTTGACGATAAGTAATTAGCTTGTCCATTGCACTATCTCTTCCTTTTCTATATTTACAACAAGTAAAGCAAGTTGATTTAATTTGACTAGAACTTGAATTGATTTTCTCTGAAAGAAGGTATTATAGACTTCATCTTTAATAGCCAAATAAATCTCCTCGTATTCATCTTGCAATAGTCGAATCAGATCACGATAAATTATATACTGCCCCAAAGCTAACTCAAAATCTTTGACCAGTGAAAGACTAATAAAGCTTTTAATTTCAATAATAATCTTACGTTGCCTTTGTGTTTCTGAAATAAACTTTTCGATAGCTAAGTCTGGATAAAGTTCAAGATCTTCATATTCCAGAGGATAGGGATCGCCCGTAATTGTCCAACCATCCTTAACTAAAGCATTTTTGATAGCTTGATGGTAAAGATCTTTTGCCATGATTTTTCATATTTACTTACTATATATTAACAAATCAAGCACCTATTCAATCCCCATAACCAGTGATCGCCTATAATCATTAAGCGGTGTCATAATATAAAGCACTGGTTACGATGCGATCGCTAAAGGTAAATTTTATGAACGCTAAACTGATTAATGGACAAACTAAACTATCTATTAACGTCTTAGTCAAAAATGAAAAAGATGGTAGAGTCAGCGCTAGAGCATTAGGACTACCTGAATATAGCGTTACTAGCAGCGATCGCCGCTCAGCTATTTCTGAATTAGATCGATTAATTACTGCAAATTTATCAGAGAATGAAGTCATTTCTCTAGAACTAGAAATTCCTAACCCAGAACATCCTTGGCGAAAATTCGCAGGAATTTATAAAAATAGTCAGCTATTTGACTCCGTACTAACCAACATTGAATCTCATCGCCGTGAACTAGATTCACAGATCACAATCGACTATCAAGAGGAGAAAATCGCTTGAGTCTATTGATACTCGATACCGATCATGCTTCTTTATTTCTCAAAGGAAATACTCTAGTTTGCGATCGCGTATTTCAAACCGAACCAAATGACCTTGCCATCTCAATCATAACGGCTGAAGAGATTTGTCAAGGATGGCTCAGTGAAATTAATAAATATAGCCAAGCCTCCCAGTCATCAAGACTACTATTAGCCTATTCAGAGCTTGAGAAAGCTTTAGACTTTTTCCAAACTATACAGAGAGTTAGTTTTGACACTAAATCTTATAATCAGTTTAAGATTTTACGCAGCCAATTTAGGCGTTTGGGTACAAGAGATTTAAGGATCGCCGCGATCGCTTTATCTATCAACGCCACTGTAATTACCCGCAATGCTAAGGATTTTGGACAAATTCCAAACTTATCAATTGAAGACTGGACTACTGGAAAATCTTCTTCGTATTAGCAACTACCGTTTCTCTTGCAATGCCAAGTCCCACCTCCTGCTTGAGTTGATTCAAAGTTTTTGGTAAAACTATTCGCGAATCAGCCTCTTCTAAAGCTTCAAATAAGCGAGTTGCGTTTTTAGGAGATTTCAGTAAATGCAGAGTCTCAAGCAAACTTGACTGTTCCTTAGCCGAAATCACTGCAACATTTTCGCGATCGCCACGTTCTAAAATCACAAAATTCTTCTCTGCAATCACGCGATCGCAAATGTCTGAGAACTGATTCAGCGCCTGATTGTAACCAATTGTAAAACTCATACGACATCACAAAATGTACAAATTTATCTGTAAATCTATTATATTGCCAATTTTTAAGAATGAATATCGCTGAACATTGAATATTTGTAGCGATCGCCATACTCTTAAATTCATAAATCCTAACTCTCATCGCATGGTAAGTCTCGCAAATAATAAAAGCGATCGCCTTTTTCTCCATCACTCTTAACTCTTCCCAAATATCTTAGGCTAATGAGAAAACGTCAATGGCGATCACTTACTCAATCAACTAGCAAAGGTTCTCTAAATCTGCTAGGTCTTGCAGTCTGCCAGATGCTAATTTGTTTTTTTTGAGGTTATCAAGATTGATGAATTTAACGGCTATATCGTCAAGCATTACTTCTATTTTGGAATCGTAACAGGTTTGGAAGTCAATGCCATCTGGACTGGTGATTAGGTCAATGCGGTTAGGTGGATAGCCAAGTTGAATGATTTGATGTGGTTCTTGAAAGTCTTGGGCAGTCAATCCTAAGCTGCCAAAGCCAAATTCAGTTAATGCGGTAATTATTTTTTGTGAGTTTTCTTCGCTGATTTCGATCCAGATATCAATATCTTTGGTATATCGTGGATGTCCATGTATAGCGACTGCATAGCCGCCAATGACAAGATAGTTAACTTGGTTGTCGTTTAATAATTGTATAAACTCTTTGAAGTCTTGGTTGAGCATTGTATTTATATTGATGATATTCTTGGCGAATTTGTTCGAGGGTTTCTAGGCGTTTTTTGGGTGTTTGTTGTTGCCAGTATTGAAAATCGCTTGTTTGTTGTTTGATGTTAGTTTTGATGATTACTTTTTCCATGTTGTTTCTCTTCGTTTTAGTCTCCTTATTCTATCGGTAAGTCTCGCAGGTAGTAAAAGCGATCGCCTTTTCCTCCATCATCCTTAACTCTTACCAAATATCCCGCTCAATGGCGAAGAAAGCTCTATTTGCTAGGGCGATTTATGCGAATTAGTTGGTTGGTTAGGTCTACTGTGTTGGCGATTGCTTCATGAATTTGGTTAGCTAGTCTTTGTCTATTGAGGTCTTCTGTACAAACGATAATACCTGCATGGTTAGGTTGTAGGTTATGCAGTCGAATGAAGTCGCCTCGATTAATAGTTAATACGGTACGGTTGTCAGCGATCGCAAAGGCTAATACGTCTTCATCGGGGATTCTTTGGTTGGCTTTTCCTGCTTCTTGGACTGTCAAAATATCATGCCCTAGTGCGCGTAGTAGTTTGACGACAATTTTGGGGAATTGCTCATCGGCATAAAGACGTGCCATGTTAAGCTCCCTCTTGTCTATGAATTGCTGTTTCTATCTCATCGATGTGAGTTTCGGCGTAGCGCCATGCGTTTACTAGGTCTGTTGCGGATAGGGTGGGATAGTCTTCGAGGATGTAGGCTTCGGTTGCGCCTTGGTGTTGGAGGCTTACTAGTAGCCATACGGGTATGCGGGTTTGACGAATGCAAGCATCGCCGCCCATGACTCTAGGATTTTTTTCGATGCCTTGCCATGTGTTGCTGAGGCTTTGGACTAGGATTTGGATTGCTTGAGATTTTTCTTCTGGGGTTAGTTCTAGTAGTTGTGGTTGTAGTTCTTTGAGTGTCATGTGATTTCTCCTTATTCTATCGGTAAGTCTCTCAAGTAGTAAAAGCGATCGCCTTTTTCTCCATCACCCTTAACTCTTCCAAAATATCCTGCCAATGGTGAAAAAAGATCGATTAATAAATGTCTTAATTTTTCCATTGCTCAAGGTAGCTACACTCTGTTCCGCGATCTAGAAAGTCAATTATTTCTGAAACTGAAATCTTTTGATGAATACCAATTTTAAACGAACATTGATCAGTATAAAAAATATCAAAATGATTTAAGGGATGAATTTTATCATTAGCGTTCCTAGGATCATGATCAAACCTTATATATCCGTCTTCAAATAGAAGAAGCTCTCTTACAAGATTCCAGATACGCTCATCTTCATCTGGTAGATACTCAGCAAAGTCAAGAAAATCTGGAAATTCAAAAGCTTCTGAAAAAGAGAAAAATGAAATAATATGCGAAGTTAGTTTACTATCTATATTTTCAACATAGACTGAACTAATAGTAAATTGTTCTTCGGATTCTCTAACAAAGAATGGGAAACGAATTGAAAATATTTTGACATCAGACACAAAGAACAACCTGCTCATCTTTGATATCAGTAGAATAATTTCTCCAGCCTTACGATTCGGTTCAATTGGTGACAATGGTGAATTAATAAGCTTGACTGTTTTCATTAAAAGAAGAATAACATCACGTTTTTCTCTAATAGCAGAAAAGAAATTGCTTATTTCCCAATCACCAATATCAAAGCTATAGCGTTTCATGCTGAATTCCAATCATTTAATTTTTGGGGAGAGATTTGCTATAAGGTCTGGTATATCTTCATAATCAATATTTTCCTGAGTAATAGGTTTTATTGCGTCATACAGGCGAGTTCGTATAGATTGTGGCACACTTTGTTTATCAAATTCTCTGTATATGTGGTCGGAATATGAAAGATTAACATCATCACAATTAATTCGCATTCGCAGATTTTTCTTCTCACTTTCAGATGGTGTGGTTACTTGGATAAAGTTTTTTGTATTGATAGTTTGGAGTCCTGCTTCAATACATTGAAGAAAACTAGGTTCATTTAGTTCACCAGAAACAAGTAGATATGAATGAATAAATGATCGAGTAAGCATCATATAAAGTGAATTTCGATAGCCTAGATCACTAGTGATTTTACTCGTTACGCAGATAACGAAAGGAAATTCTAGACCTTTTACATTGTTACGATTGCTGACAAATACTGCATCCTGTGAAGCTTGTTTTGTCTCATAGGCTTTATTAACTTCCCATCCAAATTCTCTAGGGATTATACGCTCTAAACTATCTGCTGTTGAATAAGTCTGTGTACTACGCTCAATGAAAAGGATGCCAATATCATTTGGTAATACTGTAGGATTTCCTTCTCTAATTTCTTTAAGTATTTTGATTATTGATTTAACTTCACTATTAGAATTTCGCTCTCCCGTTTTTACAATCGAAACGCTCGGAATGCTCTCTTGCTCAAGATCTTCAAATCTGCGTAAAGGCTCTCTAGTTAAAGTAATCATACTATGCTCTAGATTATGATCGACATTGTAACCACAGGCATCCAATTCTTCGTCTTCCAGCCATCTAAGTTTGGAAGGCTCAAATAAACCCATACCAACTGCATGAGCAAACATAAGTGTTCTAGGATCTGTTCTATAACATTTGCTTAGAAGATAATCTGGAGTTATATCAGAAATAACTGGACTATCAAAAATAGTTTGAAAGATGTCACCAGCTACATAGACAGATTCTTTAGTGACCATTTCACATAGCTCAAAGAATGATTCTGGAAAATCTTGACTTTCGTCGATGAGCATATAATCGAAAGCATAGCCAAATTCATCTATATTAATTTCTTTCAATATAGATATAGCTTGCTTACAGACATAATCAAATGTCTGAACTCTTGAGAAAGAAAGAAAGGGAATATCATAGTACTTACAAATATATCTATATGCTCCTGAATTTGCTTTAGTATAAGAACCAGAACCCCAAGCACGGACACACCATAACCTTTTATCCCATTGAATTTGTTCTTCGACTTTCATGAAATCAAAGAAATCAGGAATACGACTACTCAATTTATCAGCAAGTATTTCGGTATGGCAAGTAAAAATAATTCTATTTTCCTTGTTTTCAGTGTATAAATCCCGCAGCTTGTGAAGAAGCAACTCCGTCTTTCCAGTACCAGATAGTCCCTGAATCAAGATTCTTTTTTTATTTGGTTTTGTATAGATAAACCGAGTCTGATCACCATCAAAAAGCACTATTTTTTGTTTAACCTTATCAAGAATGTTATTAGGAACATCTTCCTTTACCTTCTCTACATCATTAATACTGCCAGTTAATAGAGATATAAGAAGCTCAAGATTTCGTTTTTCTCGACTATCTGTAACTGAGTTCTCAGAAATAAATATGTCAAGATCAAGCATATCTGCTACATATTTATATTTCGCAATAAGCTGATCTTTCCAATATCTAGCCCTTCCTATAATTCCCTTGTACTTGTACTTATCTGCAATTGCAGCAAGATCTTCAATAAAATCTTCGTAAAACTCATTAAATGTGTCACTTGACAAACCAAAGTCGATCAAAATTATCTTGCAGTTTGGGGTCAAAAGAATTAGGTGATTTGTATCTGAATAAGAATATTTACTATCACCCAAAGGTCTATCAATAATGTAAAACTGCTTTCTTTGAGTTACAGAGTATTCTTCAACTGCTTTGATAAAATCAGAAAAATCTGAGTTAGATGTCTTATTCTGGGCTTGCAAAAAGAAATAGCTGCTAGTCATAGTTGTTATTGCTAGTAATTCTAAGTTTGGTTAAAAGCTATTTAAAATTTTGTGGTATGGATATTTTGTTTAGTTTATTGGTTTAAATTTATTATACATACTCCATAATCAATGATTTCCGATAGGAGACTATCGAACCATCGCTGACACTGCAAAGCCAAAGGAGTCGCTTTTGGGTTCGTAATTAATCCAACGGGCGTAGATTCCAAAAAGATGATCTGACTCATTAGAGCGAAACACGCACAAAATTTAACAACTCAGGAATGTATTCTTCAGGAGTTTGCTCGATCGCATCTAATAGTTCAAGTCTTTGTTTAGTTAGCATACACAAATCCTCCAACCGACACACTGAAATATTGAATTTACCAGATATTTTAGCAATACTCTATGCGATCGCCATATTCCCAAATCCATAAATCCTAACCTTCAGCCACCACAGCCTCATCCGTAGAAGTTTCAGATGCGATCGCCTCAGTTACATTCTCAGTTACTACATTCTCATCAACAACTAGCCCATGATTCTGACGGAACCACTTCAAACCAGCATTTGCCAACCGACTGCCTACCAACTGCCCCTCAAACGCAAAATCATCCGCTAGCATTCCAGCCGCCAATCTTTGCAAACCAGCATCTGTCAAAGATACCTTCACCACCTTCTCATCAGTAATCGCGATCGCACCATCTTCTTGTAACTTCAACAAAAAGTCATTATGAATCGTTGCCTTCTCTTTACCCTTACAAGTAGAGCGCAAAAGTACACTTCTCTTCACCAAACCCTTTCCTTCCCCAAGGTTCCAAAGGGTGAGAAGCAAACGGATTTCTGTATAAACTGCTGTATTCATATTGAGAATCTTTAACCTAAAAATGTATAAATAAAACTAAACTAAAGCCAAAACAACTGTACCGACTAGCCTATAGAATAATACTTTTCAGCACAGTTTTCTAAGTTTTTGGGGGATTAGACTAAAAGCCGTAAATTCTCACAAATCAACGAACCTACCCATATTTTACGCGATCGCCCAAAATTAAAGATAGGATTTGCAATAATCTCCCCAAATTATAGATAACTACTAGATAACTACAAGCCGCAAATATCATGGATCACCCAACCACCACAGCCTCCAGCCAACTTAAAGGCTACAGTCAACCCGCCGAATGGCAACCTCATAGCGCCTGTTGGTTAGCTTTTCCCAGCCATCGTGACCTCTGGTTAGAAGATCTTGATATCGTCCAAGCCGAATTTGTTGCCCTTGCTAAAGCGATCGCCCAATCCGAACAGCTTGAGATATTAGTCCTCGAAGATACGGCGGAACTTGCCAAACAACTGTTAAGTGATGTACAGGCGCGATTCCATCTCATTCCCTTTGGCGATATTTGGATGCGTGATATTACACCCATTTACATCAAAAACACGAATGGAGAACTGGCGGCTTTGCATTTCCAATGGAACGGATGGGGCGGTAAATATTTTCTCGAACATGATGATCAAGTCGCAAATCGTATCCTCAAAGCTCTCGATATACCTAAATTTGAATTTGACTGGGTACTCGAAGGCGGTGCGATCGAAGTCGATGGCGAGGGAACCTGTCTTACCACTAAGCAATGTCTGCTCAATCCCAATCGCAATCCTCAAATGGATCAACAAGCGATCGAATCTGGATTGAAAACCGCCTTGGGAGTAGAAAAAATCCTCTGGATTGAAGAGGGACTTCTCAATGATCACACCGATGGACATATCGATACGATCGCCAGATTTATCGCTCCCCATACGGTAATGTGTATGCAACCTAACAATCAAGATGATCCTAATTATCAAGTTCTCAATGACATTATATCCCAACTAGAATCGATGACTGACGCTAAAGGTCGTCAACTCGAAGTCGTCAAAATTCCATCACCAAACCTCGTTCTCGATGCCGAAGGTGAAATCATGCCCGCGAGTTATCTCAACTTCTATATATCCAACGACAGCGTGATCATTCCGATCTATGGTTCTGCTAATGATGAACTCGCAGTGGACGCAATTGGCAAACATTTTCCTGACCGCAAAGCGATCGGGCTTTCTGCTAAACATATTCTTCTAGGCGGCGGCGCATTTCATTGCATCACCTGCCATCAACCGAGAACATAAAACCCTCACCCATAGCCTGTCTCCCTTCTACACATAGGTCTCTCTGTCTACGTTTCAGGGTGTAGATCCCCCCAGCCCCCCTTAAAAAGGGGCGAGAATTAATTTATTTTCTTCTTCCCCCTTTTTAAGGGGGATTGAGGGGGATCTTTAGTAACTAACGATATAGCTGATAACTTGTGTGTACAGGGTAGCAACCAAAAAGAAGGTGAGATACTGATATGATGTAACTAAATTCTCGACTTATCGATCTTTTGCAGAATGCGAACCCTAAATCAATGAATGCAAATCAATGGCAATGGCGCGGCGATGTCCTAACTTGCGAATTGCTGTCTGACTGGCGGCATGGATTTTTTACCCGATCGCACTTTCCTAAACTGCCGCCCGATCTCCATGCTCACTTTGCCCCTGAGGGAAAAGCCTATCGTGCTAAACAGGTACATGGTAATCACTTAGTTCATGCTGATCAAATTAATCTCGAATCAACAGCCCCCCTACCCGAAGCTGATGGAGTCTGGATTACCGCTAATGAGCATCATAAAAATCATTCGGTATGGGTCTGTACAGCCGACTGTGTGCCTGTACTCATTGGCGATCGCGCATCGGGTTCAGTCGCCGCAGTTCATGCAGGTTGGCGCGGCACGGCGGCAGGAATTGTGACCAAGGCGATCGCGACATTGTGCGATCAAGGTAGTGAATTAAAAAATTTACGAGTAGCTTTGGGACCCGCAATTTCAGGGGAAGTGTATCAGGTATCAAAAGAAGTCGCGCAACAGGTGACAGCAACTATTAAAGAGCCAGTAGGACTTATTCCTGATGATCATCCTGAACGAGTCAAATTAGATTTGCGTCAGGTGCAATTGCAACAACTCCAAGAATTAGGAATGTCTCCTGAGCATATAGCGATCGCGCCCTACTGCACTCTTCAAAGCGAAGAAATATTCTTTTCCTATCGCCGCTACTTTTTAAACAATCCCAATCCCCAACCGAGAGCGCCACAAATTCAGTGGTCAGGAATTGCGATCGCTTAAGTCACTAAACGTCACTAAACCCATCTCTCAAAAAGCTACTTACCTTGTACACACAAGTCATCAGCCATACCGTTAGTTGCTAATGATCCCCCTCAATCCCTTAAAAAGCCCGTGCTTGCCCTGTTACGCTAGCAGCAAGAGATTCATCATCTGCGTTCCACGTAACATCAGTTATTAATTTGAAAATGCCATTATCTCTTGAGCCGTGATTTCGGGGCATTCGAGATGGGGAACATGACCACTATTTTTGATCCAAACTAGTTTGTTGTTAGGAATTGTAGATTGGAACTTAAGTGCATCCTTTGTACCGAGAATGCGATCGCGATCGCCCCATAGAATTAACGTATCTTGCTGCAAATATTTTAACTGCTTCTCAAAGGAGCCGTAACCACCACTTTGAGTAAAGGAAATTAGTGATTCACTCCAAAATGGACTTGCTAAATGGAATGACGCACAAACTTCCGCATCGGCAGTGACAAAACGCGGATCGGCATAAGCTTTGAGGCTAACTTCACGGCGAACTTTGGGACTGCGGAGAAAATCAGTTGCCATCCGATCCAATGGCGGTCTGAGAAATTTCCCCGCTAACGAACCTTTTCGCATTCCCGCACTATCGATTACAACTAATTTCTGTACCAAGTCGGGATAGGTGAGCGTAAAATCGATCGCCGCCGCCCCACCCATTGACGCACCCACTAAAATTACGGGTTTAGCGATCATTGTCTTCCAAAAACTATAAAGATGCTCTTTAATCGTTTCTGTGGTAACTCGGACATTGGTAAGTCGTTCGGTCAGTCCAAAGCCAAATAAATCGATCGCCCAAGTTTGATAAGAATTAGCAAGTTGCGGTAATAGCCGCCGAAATTCAAACAGGGAGCTATCAAAACCATGCAATAGCAAAATTGGTGGATCGCTTTGATTTTTTGGGCTACCATCACAGACATAGCTGGTTAAAATTAGTTCACTAGTAAAGGAAGTTGAAACAAGACAAAACTGGATTTGATCGGCGATCGCAATGGAAGTTGTTTCTGTTAATTGCGATCGTAGGTTAGAAACTTCAATGGGTAAATTCGACATTAGCTGTTAATTAGTTCTTGAATCGATGTAAATGCATTTTGGCAAGGGTGGCGGCGGTAATTGTGCCATAAAATGGGGTAAATCCCAGAAAAAACAAGAGAATTCCATATAAACTGCCCAAACCGCGAAAAACCAATATAATCGCGATCGCCATAAATATAGCTAAAATTATATTCACGCCAATCCATAAAAAAGAACGTCGATTAATCGCTTTCGCACCTTGTCCGTTCCAGATTACTAACCATTGTAAAACACCAATCAAGACTCCCGATAACAACAGCCAAAGTGAATTAGTCAGCAATAAGGGAATGCGATCAAGAATAGTACTTTCAGCAAAAGACCCATCAGTATTAAGTACAAAACCAAATTGGGAAGTATAGGCTAAATTTGTCGCGGTAAACCCAATCCAAAGCCAGCCAAAGGTGCTTGCTAAAATCCACCATGTCGCAGATTTAAGAAAGCGGCGCAAAACCAAGTATTGTAACAAGCCCACAAATGCCCCCACAAAAATCGCACCACCGACAATACCAGTCGCGACGGGACAATTCAGGCTACCAAGACCCGTATGGCAAATCCCCAATGCGATCAGGCGATCGCTTAAATAATGCACCCCCGCCAGACAAGCCGCCACGCCAAAAATGTTGCCGATCGCAGCCCCTACTATTGTGGCAAGTACCCACCGCCACCAAAGACCGACACTCGATAAAGGGCGTTGCTGTTGCATCTAAATTAACTCTTCTGTGACAATCCTACGCAAAATTTCTGCGACCGTAGCAGCCATTATGACATCAATTTCTAGGGCTTCGCGATCGGGATTTTTGAGATCGAGAACAGCGCGGAGGGTCATATTCACAGAACGAAGTTTTGGTAATGATTGATCATGGGTCTGAGCAAGGCGATCGACAAATTGAATACAAGCCGTATAGGTCAATTCTGTGCATTTACGCTGATCACTGTAGCCAAATCCCATTTTGGATATGACTACAGGATCACCAATAAAATATTGCAAACCCAGAGCCGCGATCGCTGCATCTACATACCTCGCTGTGTCCTGTCCCATTGACGTAATCAAGGTACTTAAGCTGTGCCACTGCGCCGCAGGTAGGCGATCGCTTGGTGGTATATGACGATGCCAAGATATTTGTGAAATAATTCTTGTGAGATCATAGGCGGAAATTAAATTTTCACCACGATGAGGTTCTTTGGAGAAATCAAAGATCGGATTACCAACCGAGTCAAGCAATAGCGGCTTTTCGATAAATGGCTTTTCGCCATAACGTCCTTGAAAACTGAGATCTTGATTACCTGTGATTCCCTGTAACCAATCTTGTAACTCCAAGGGAGACGCAAACTGCTTAAACATCGCGGCTAAAGCGTTAGAAGACATACTATCAGCTTCATCATAATCACAAATGCGCTGAGCCATCGCTGCAAATGTACGATATGAGCGAGTATTTTGGGAATCTGCAATTATGCAGGAGGCGATCGCTTGATTGGGGTTAACTTGATTTGCCTTGCAGATGGTATATAACAACGGCAATATTTTCGTGGAACTCCAAAACTGGACATTTCGCAAAGGATTGCGCCCGATCCAACGGGTCAGCATTTGTCCATTAACCACACTACCGATACAAATACAAGCTTCTTGGATGTGGCTGTCAAGAAATTCTAAACCAATATTTTCAATATTCGGAATTTCTCCAAGTCTGGGGTACGGGCGAAAACGCACACGCACTTGCGATCCAGCTAGCATAGCAACTTCGCCATAGGAAACGACATTTACCCCATCGGGCAGACCAGCAAGGCGATCAGGATAGGACTGAATATGGTTGACAAATGGCGATGGCGCAAAATTACGACTGGGCAGGCTATTCATTGTTCCTGCGACGCAACCCTTGAAGCCGCGATCAAGAAAACCTAAATGATTTTCGTCGGCTTGTCCCATGTTCACAAAAATTCGCTGTGCATTCATGAATTTCTGAAATAGGCGATCGCCATCCCCTGTAACTTGCTGCAAATGCCTAACTACCGCAGGGATCTGTAATAGGTTATTGGTAATTGCTTGGGAATTTGCATCCAAAATCGTATCGAGGCTAAGGGCATTGGCAAATTGATCAAAAGCAGTTTCAGTTAATCGACCATAGAGACCATCAACTTCGCCATCATATAGCCCTAAACGCTGCAAACTTATTTGAGCTTGGGTTAACTCTTCCCCAAAAAGCTTTACCTCTATTACCGCCATTGACTGCCTCTGCTTAAAGTAAGCTTGATTTTTTGTGATTTTTTTGGACTTATTACTTATGATGGCGCTATTAGCCGCTATCACCATTCATAGTCTATCTAAAAGTCAAGCGATCGCGATGTATCGCAGTATTCATCCCCAGCTACACCACGAATTCCCCAGTTATAGTTCGGTGTCTCAATCAAAATAATTTCAATATCTAATGGCTCTATGCTCAAATTGTCTTTGAGTCGTTCAAATAGCAAACGGTATAGATGTTTTTTCACTTCCACTGAACGTCCTGCAAACATCAGGATTTCGATGATGATATATTGCTCAGTGCGATCGCTAGGATATTCAAAGTCTTCAGGTTGTAATGGAAAGAATCTCTGAAATTTCTTTTCGAGGGAATAATTCAACGCATCCACAACACAGGAATGAATTGTAGTCGATAGAGTTTCGCGATTTTGTTGAATGAAATTAGCATTTCCGTAGATTTTCGTTTGAGGCATAACTGAATGCAGGTAATATTTATTTCTATTTTACAAGTAAGCGATCGCACATAAACTTAACGATTCAGTCTATTACATCAACTGCTTTTACCGCGCTCATTAGGTTTTGAGTAAAGACTGCATATCCACTTGGGCAATGAGTTTTTATAACTGCTAAATCTATGTCATGAGCCAAATTCCAGCGAATCTGAAGTGGGCGTTGATTACTGGTATTTTCGTCAAGATAGGTGGATTCGGCGATCGCACTTTCCAAAATTGCTTTTGAATTTTCTAAATCTTCTAAATTTTCCAGCTTTTCAATCTCTACACCTAAAATCTCTGAAACAGTCTGAGTATCGGCAAGTAACCATGTTTCAAAATTTCTAATTGCTAATCCACCCGCACTGCGATCGCTAATTTCCTGTTCATCAGCATCCAAATGATTACTACGAATTTTAGCTAAAGCAAGTTCTAAATCACGTTGTCTCTTAGGCAAAATGTCATCAGCATCAGCCACAATCAAAATCATATCGACTTCTTCAGGTTTCCAAGCGATGACGACTTGAGCGAGATATTTGGGTTGTAAAATCGAGTGTCCAGTCCGCCTCTTGAAAAGACCACTTTCATGATTTGTTGGATGTCGTTGCACAAAGTCACAATCTAAACCAATACTTTGAATCTCTCGTCTAATCAAAGTATGCAAAGCTCCTTCTCTACTTCTTTCAATAACTTTGCCACCATCTTCTGGGTTGATGTATGGAATACTTGCACCGAGTTCTGCTTCGCCTTCAGCAATTAGCCCAATCCGAATCGAACGAATCATTCGGGATTTCCTCCAAATTGGTTGGTAAACCAAAGCTCACCGAGAGAGCCATCATAGGCTTCTAGTGCTTTTTGAAAGCGAACAGAATCGGTAGGCAATTTATGAACTTGAGTTTTGCCTTCGTTGTCGAGTTCTACAGCACGGACTTGGTAAGGTTCGACATAGTTTAGTAATGTTGGAGAATGAGTCGTAATCAATACTTGAACTGGTTTACCTGTAATTCCTTCTGTGGAAACAAGTTTTAATAATTCCATCATTTTATGCAGTAACCAAGGATGCACGCCATTTTCGATTTCTTCAAAACAAATAATACTCGGAGTATCTTCTTGGTATAACGCTGTCAGAAAAGCTAAAATTCTTAATGTCCCATCAGATATATCAGAAGCAGGAATAGGAGTTTCTGAATATTTATCTACTAATTGTAATGAGAAAGTTTGATCTTTACCTCGCAGTAATGAGATTCTTTGAATATTAGGAACTAGTACTCTTAGACGTTCTTCTAATTCATCAAAGCTTTTGCGATTACTAAATAAAATGTCGGCTAAAGCATAAGAAATCCCCTCTCCTGTTCTTTCCATGTTGCTAAATGATGGCACTTCGTCTGACAAACTTAACGGTGCGAAATCATAAATACAAATCTTACGCAGAGCGCTAGCTATAGGAGAAGATTGATAATTATTAGAAACCAAAAATGTTCTTAAGGGTTCTGTCCATTTATCTGAACAACGAATGTCATCGGTTATATTGTCAGAACCAACTACCATATTTTGAAAAGTATCTATGCTAAAGCTTTGCTGGTGATAGTTAAAACTTGCTACAAGTTCAGAAAACCTTGGTAAATCAATATTTTTTTCTAATGTCGTACTGATCATAAAGCAAATATGATCTAGACTTCCATGCCAAAACTTAGACTCAATATTCAGTTGTTTTTTACTTATACTTTCTAATGATTGAGAGAAAAAATCTTTGACCAGATTATTGCTCGATATGTTTATTAGTCTTTGTAAACAATTAGAAAATACAAATAGCGATTCACAAATATTTGATTTGCCAGAGCCATTTGGTCCGATAAAAATTGTTAGTGGTTCGAGGTCGATTTCGGTATCAAAGAGGCTCTTATAGTGTTGAACTTTGAGTTTAGTTAACATCTGTTTGGCGGTTGAGGTCAAATATTGAATTAGATTCCTACTTTATTTTACAGGTAAGCGATCGCTACTAAACTCAAAGCCTCAGTCCACTCCACGATCGCTCCGTAAGTATCGCCAGTATGTCCACCAAGTTGACGGTTAAACCATGCACCGATTAGCCAAGCAAAGCTAAAGCCGATTACCGTTAAGCCAATTCCTAAATAAATAGATTGATGAATATAGGTGATCGCCAAATTACCGATAGCTAACAAAATTGCCACTAGCCAGACTTGCCAATGATGCAAATCCTCTTGATGAAACTTGCCCTTACCGATCGCCCTGAGATAGGGATAAGCCATAATGGCGCATAACTGTCCCCACCTTGCCCAAGCCCAAATGCTAGTCAGAATCCAAAATCGGTGATCTGTAATCGCGGCGAGAGCGATAACTTTTAATAACAAAATCACAATCCCTGCGATCGCCCCAAAAGCACCCATATTACTATCCGCCATCACCTCAAGGCGACGATTGGGATCAGTGACCGCCAGCCCATCGGCAGTATCCATCGCCCCATCCAGATGTAAACCGCCTGTGATTAATAATCCTAATAAAATCGCAAGTAGCGATCGCAAATAAATAAATTCTGGTGCGGGTTTTATTAGTTCCAAACCAAAGTCAATAGAGGCGATCGCGCTACCGATGAAAATACCGATCAAGGGAGCATAGAGGGCAATCCCTCGAAAATCTAATGTTTCCTGCGATCGCAGAGGCAAACAAGTATAAAAAATTAGTGCTGCTTGAAATTTTCGCCAATGCTGCATTTAACTAAACCCATCAATCAGAGCAGGGCAAAAGCTCCGTTTACACTTTGATTATCGGTTCAAATGACTATAGGATGGAGAACTAATCCTGATATCAAGATGCTTTATAGACTATGGGAAATCAACGACCGATCGCTGTCGATTTATTTGCAGGTGTGGGCGGAATGACCTTGGGCTTTGAGCAAGCAGGGTTTGATGTACTTGCTTCAGTAGAAATTGACCCGATCCACTGTGCGACTCATGAATATAATTTCCCAATGTGGAAAGCGATCTGTGCCAGTGTTACGGAAATATCAGGCAAGGAGATTCGTGAAAAATCACAAATAGGCGATCGCGAAGTGGATATCGTATTTGGCGGTCCTCCCTGCCAAGGTTTTTCATTAATGGGAAAACGCGCCTTTGACGATCCGCGTAATCAATTGGTTTCTCATTTTATGCGTTTAGTCAAAGAACTTAACGCTAAATATTTTGTAATGGAAAATGTCAAAGGTTTGACACTAGGCAATCATCGACAGTTTTTAGATGAAGTGATTGAGGATTTTAAACAAAATGGCTATGACATTCTTGCTCCTTTCCAAGTTCTTGATGCTTCTCATTTTGGTGTGCCTCAACATCGCGAAAGATTATTTCTCATCGGTTGTCGTCAAGGTTTACCGCTTCCCAATTATCCATCACCGATTACAAAGCCCGCTAAAGCCAAACGGATTCATAAAGAGCTTGTGAATTTGCCAGATAGTCCGACCGTAAAAGATGCGATCGCGGATTTGCCTGATGTGACTAAATACAAAGAATTAAGCGATCTGGATTGGTGTATAGCCACCTATCGAAACCCGAAAAGTGTTTACGGTGAATATTTACGCAATTTAAAACTCGAACCTCATAATCTCGCCTATCCCCGCAAATATGATTCCAAATTGCTGACTTCAAGTATTGCCACTGTCCATAGCGAAACCTCGATCGCTCGTTTTCGAGATACCCCGAACGGAGAAGTTGAGAAAATTAGTAGATTTCTAAAACTCGATCCTGATGGAATTTGTAATACTTTGAGGGCTGGTACTCCTAGCAATCGCGGAGCATTCACCGCACCCCGTCCAATTCATCCCGAACAACCACGTTGTATCACCGTCCGTGAGGCAGCTAGATTACATTCTTATCCAGATTGGTTCCGTTTTCACAATACCAAATGGCATGGATTTCGTCAGATTGGCAATTCTGTCCCACCATTATTAGCCAGAGCCGTGGCTGCTCAACTGCTAAAGGTCTTAGGCGAGAAGATCAGCCCACCATCTGAAGAAATTATTCTAAAAGATGCAGATGTATTACAAATTAAAATGGTAGAAGCTGCCAAAAGGTACGGTGTTGATCCCCATGTCATAGAGCCAAGAAGAAAAAATTTATGCTAAAATCAACCCAATGTATCTCTCAGAGCTACTATGCAAACCACCGAAGCCCCAATTAAGTCCACAGCACCCTCTCCTCCATTGGTTGGGGCAAAACCAATTAATCTACCTGACCATAAACAGCTACCCGAATCAGACGGAACCTTTGTGAAAAATTTTCAGGAACACCCACAAAGCATTGTTTTAACCAGCTCGATCGCCCCAGTCTTAGAAAAATTACATCCTGACGGACGTTACTGCATCGGTCAAGATAGCGGTATCTACTGGCGAATGATGGAACCACCCGAAAAAGGAGCCGAAGCCCCTGACTGGTTCTATGTCCCGAATGTGGAACCACTTCTAGATGGAGAATATCGACGTTCCTATGTTTTGTGGAAAGAATTTGTCGCACCTTTAATCGCGATCGAATTTGTATCTGGCAGTGGCAAAGAAGAAAGAGATGCTACCCCGCCTAGTGGAACCGAAAAAGCTGGAAAGTTCTGGGTTTATGAACAAGCTATTCGTATTCCTTTTTATGCGATTTTTGATACATGGAAAGATAGCCTTGAGGCATATCACTTAGTCGATAGTCACTATACCAAGATGCAGCCTAACGAACGTGGTCATTATCTCATTGCGCCGATGGGTGTGGAATTGGGGCTGAAATTTGAGAATGGTGTAGCTTGGTTGCGCTGGTGGGATGATGCGGGAAATTTGTTACTGACAGGTGACGAGAGAGCGGTGCAAGCTGAGCAAAAACAGGTGCAAGCTGAAGCGATCGCTACTCAAGAACGTTTAATCGCCAATCAAGAACGTCTAGCTAAAGAACAAGCTGAAGCGATCGCTGAGCAAGAACGTAATCAGAAAGAAAAATTGGCTACTTATTTGCGAGCGCTGGGAATTAACCCTGATGAAATTTGATTCAGATCAAGCCGATCGCGCTTTCACAAAGATACTTGCACCCTTTAACGATTTCTGACCAGAAAAGCGGGTAAATCTACTTTTGAATTGGGACGGAGCGATCGCGCTGAGCTTTTTTCAGAACTCAAGTCTAGAACTGATTCAGATGATTCATACAGAGTTTGCTTTTGGGGCTGGATAGAATCCTCCGTTAAGTGTTTAAGCGGTTTTTCAGCTAGTAAGCGATCTAGGGCGGCGCTTAGTTGGAGAGAGTGATGTTGATGGCGAACTGATTGTTCTTTCCAATGTTGGATTGCGGCTTCATATTCCGCAGCCTTTGATGCTTGGCGCAAAACTTGTTCTTGCAGTTCTTCAATTTGCTGTTCTGAATATTGTACTCGCGTCAGATCATTGACGTATTCATTTTCTAATCCGCGCAAAGATTGATGTAATTGGGCTTGATTAGCAAAATGTTGAATGAGTTCTTCTTCAATCTGGTCGCGATGAGCCGTGACTTCGATTAGCTTTGATTGAGCTATATCAGCAGTTTTAGTACATTCTTGGAGCAGACGGTGAGTATTTTCTAACTCTTCTGTCAGAGCCTGTTGCGAGATTTCGAGTGCATGATTATCATTTTGGAGTTGATGCATTACTTCATCTTTTCTGGTGATTTCTTGCAGATATTGAGAAGCAATTTTTTGGGATTCAATTTCTAAGCCGATCGCTAAACGATGTTTAAATTCTTCCTCCAGTTGCAAAACATGAATAGCAAGGCGATCGCTTAGATCGCGATCATCAGATCCAATCGGACTAGCTGATTGTGCTAGCTGGTGATTTTGGAGTTGATTTTGGAGCGTTTCTAGTTGCGCTGTGAGTTCTTGGACTTGCCGATCGCGATCATGGGTAATACTAATAATCTCTTGTTCTAGCTGATCAACATATTCACATTCAAACTCATGTTGCGATCGCAATGCATCTAACTCTTTTTGAAGCTTTTCTGTCAAATCTTGGTGAGCAGGTTTGTCCCCTAATTCATGCGCCCCTAAAACTTTTGGTGTATCTTCAGGATCATTTGGCGTGCTTTCATTCGTGAGCCAATCGTCGCCAAAAGCCTCAACCGCAAATTTATCAATATCATCAAGGTTCACATCATCACGGTTGACATCATCAAGATTTCCTAAAAACAAATTGGTAATCTTAGCGATCGCTTTGTCTTGTGGCTTCACGTCAGCAAAGAGGCTATCAAGATCATCCTCTTCATTAACTGGTGTCGCCGAAATCAAAACCTCTCGTAGTGTTGCTTTAGGCTTCAAATCACTCACGGAGAACCTCACTTTTATAATACTGAACAATACCGAGGTATTTTTACAAGACAAACATTACCAGACTTTGTCAAGTTTGCAATTATTTTTCGCAGAAAGTGGGAATAATTAGAATTAAACTTGGGAATTAAAATCTATAGTGCAGACAACGTATAAATTAAAGCTTTTAAAAATTGGTGTGGCTTTTAAAAATTGGTGTGGCTTTTATTTATAAATTTGACTATCTTGTTAAAAAATCTGTGTGATTGCCCTAATTTTTAGTTAAGATAGATCTAAATAAGAAAATATATAACTTGTCTGTTAAGCAGTGGGGGGATTGCACAGATATAAAGTTTTTGCGAACAGTCTCATGTTATCTTATGCTAAGATCTTGTTAGATTTACCTTTACGCCATTTTGCTTAATTTTTTAAAAATATTGTTTATTTATTATTTATTTACTTTTTCTAGTAATGAATCTAAGCAAAAAAATCATTTATGTATATGCGATCGCCTTAGGTTTTACCTTTTTTGGATCTTTGGCTGGATTGTTGTGGGGAAATTCGATTCATCAACAAGCGTTAGAACAGACTCAAGCCGTGTCTCAAGAGCGCCGATTCCTAAGCAAACTCCAGTTAGATATTTTACATAATCGTCCCGCAAAGCAATTATCCCCTTACTTAAGTGATCCGATCGCGTTTCAGAGAGAGAGTGACAAGTTTCTTGATCGCATTGATCGCATATTAGCTCATCTAGAAACAGCCAGAGAATCAACCAGAGAATCAGTTCGTTCTTCAGAAAAAACATTTACCTCCAAGGATTTACAAACTAAACTAGCGGAATATGAGACATTTGTTAGGCAGTTTAGAACGGAAGCTCAGCAACTGATTGCTCAAATAACTCCACTGACAAGCTCGCCCAATACTCTACCCCAAGCCGAATCACAGTTACTGCAACTGGTTAAAAACAAGAGTTTTGTTAAATTTATTGAGTTTCCTGATCGCTTATTGCCGTTTTCACAAATACTGGATCAACGCGAGAAAGAAGTTGACATAGTTCTAACTGAAGCTAAGATAACTCGCATCCAAATTTATATTGCTGGTTTAGTTTTTTCGATCCTGATCGCGACAATATTTTGTATTAAAGTTAGTCGGATATTAGCTCTTGAGCAATCTAAATCCAAGCAAATATTAAAGGATCAAGTGCTTGAACTGGAGCAATCATCAAATGCTTTACAACAGAGCGAGCTTACAAAACGGATCATCATGGAAAGTATGCCAGATCTGGTGATTCAGATGGATTTGGATGGTCGCTATCTCAGTATCACTGGAGGTGCAAGCGTTCGAGTTAAACGTCCATTTAAGAAATTAACTGAGTTTACACTCAATGATTTCATGTCGTCAAAATTGGTTGAACAACGTCTTTACTACGCCCATAAAGCGGTAGAGAGTGGGGAGATGCAAATCTACGAGCAGGAAATTGAGATTGAGGGCGATCGCCGAATTGAAGAAGTTCGCCTTGCTCGACTTAATGACCGAGAAGTTTTAACTATTGTTCGCGATGTTACTGAACAGAAGCAGTTTGAACAACAACTTCAAGAACTAAATCAAAGCTTAGAACAAAAAATTCAAGAGCGCACAGCAAAACTCCTAAAACGAGAAGTCGAACTACAAAAATTGTCCGATCGCCTTGCCATAGCTTTAAAATCTGGGGCGATCGGCTGTTGGGATTGGGATATTGAACAGAATACATCCCTGTGGGATGAACGCATGTACGAGTTATATGGTGTAGCTATTCCAGACGACCCGCTCACTAATTGTGATATTTTACCAAGATCACTCCATCCCGAAGATCGAGATTATGTAATGAATTTACTCCAAGACACGGTGTTAGGACTTGCGGAATACGATACGGAATTTCGGATTGTTCATCCTGATGCCTCGGTTCATTACATCAAAGCCTATGGAATAGTAGTCAAAAATGCCGAAGGCAATCCTCAAAGTATGATTGGTGTTAACTTCGATATTAGCGATCGCAAAAAGGCGGAAACTAATCTCCAACTAGCAAATGAAGAATTAGTTCGGGCTACACGCCTCAAAGATGAATTTCTCGCTAATATGAGTCATGAACTTCGCACGCCGCTTAATGCGATTCTTGGTATGACGGAAGGATTACAAGCGCAAGTTTATGGGGATCTTAATGAGCGACAACTTAAATGTCTAAAAACGATAGAAAGTAGTGGTAATCATTTATTAGAACTAATCAACGACATTCTCGATCTCGCTAAAATTGAATCGGGGCAGATTAAACTGGAGTATGCGCCAACATCAATCCCTCAACTCTGCCAATCTAGCCTTTCCTTTGTGAAGCAGCAAGCTTTAAAAAAACAGATCCAGCTTCACATGATCATCCCCCCCCAACTACCCACGATTCAGGTCGATGAACGTCGAATTCGACAGGTCTTAATCAATCTCCTCAATAATGCTGTCAAATTCACCCCAGATGGCGGTCATGTTCGTTTAGAAGTCATGCTGCTTACGCTTGAGTCGAATCAAGAATATGTGCAAATCAAAGTCACGGATACAGGTATTGGCATCGCCCCCGAAAATATCGATAAACTCTTTAAACCCTTTATCCAAATTGATAGCGCCTTAAATCGCAAGTATGAAGGAACAGGCTTAGGGCTAGCCCTAGTTAAGCAAATAGTCGAACTTCATAGTGGTAGGGTGGAACTGATGAGTGAACTGGGCGTAGGTAGCTGTTTTACAGTGGAATTCCCAATCAATAATCCTGCTCTATCCATACTGGAGGAAGTAGAGGAGCATCTAGTTCGCGATCTAATTCGGGATAAATACATTCTCAAACCTTTTCCTAAAGTGAATGGACAAGATAATTTGTCTGATAATCCGTTATCTAGCAAGCTCGATTCATCGCGATCGCCGTTAATTTTGTTAGCTGAGGATAATGAAACCAACATTAGTTCAATGTATAGTTATTTAGAAGCGAAGGGATATCGCATCTATGTGGCTAGAGATGGGCTAGAGGCGATCGCCTTCGCCAAGGAATATCAACCTGATTTGATTTTGATGGATATTCAGATGCCAGTCATGAATGGGCTTGATGCAATTAAACAAATTCGCCTCGAACCAAATTTTGGTAATACACCAATTATTGCCCTCACAGCCTTAGCAATGGAAAGCGATCGGCAAAAATGTTTGGATTCGGGTGCTAATGAATACATTACCAAACCTGTTAGACTGCAAGTCCTATCTCAGAAAATTCAAACCTTTTTAACCTAATCAAAAATCACCTGCGATGATTTCTTCCCTCAACCCCAGCGATAATTCAAATGAAAATTCAAAAGATATTGCTAGTGATAGAATTCGCACAGCAGCAGAAATAGCTTTGCACCAGAGTGAAAGCGATCGCAAACAGGCTGAACTAGCATTACAAGAGCTAAACCAATCCTTAGAAGCTAAAGTTAAAGAGCGTACAGCCAAACTTCAGGCAAGTGAGGCTCATAACCGCGCAATTGTTGAGGCGATCCCCGATTTATTGCTTAGGGTAAAGCCAGATGGAACTTGCATAGAATATATTGCCTCAACTCTAGCAACCGATCAATCGATACCCATCGAGACAAATATTTCTGAAGTTTTGCCGCCAGATTTATTACAAAAACAGTTAAATGCTATTCATAAGGCAATCACCACAGGAGAACTGCAAGTTTACGAGCATGAATTTTTTCATGGCGATCGCATGGTTTATGAAGAAATTCGGATTATAGCGATTAATAGCGAAGAAGCGCTACTGATAGTGAGAGATATAAGTCAGCGCCGAGAAGCGGAAACTCAGTTAAAAGCCAGCAATGAACAACTTGCCATTTCTAATCAAGAACTTGCTCGTGCTAATCGACTTAAGGATGAGTTTCTCTCAACGATCAGTCATGAATTGCGAACTCCTCTTAACGCAATTATCGGGATGACAGATTTATTAAAAGAAGAAGTATTTGGTTCGATTAATGTCCAACAGTTGGATGCTATTGAAACTATCGATCGCAGTAGTAGCGATTTGTTAGGACTTATTGAGAATATTCTCGATTTCACAAATATTGCGGCGGGAAGATTAGTATTGAATCTCCGTCCCACGAACATTAATCATCTTTGTCAGTCATCTCTGGAATTAGTTCAAAAATTTATTGAAGCCAAACAAATTCAAATTGAATTGAATATTTCAGAAAACTTACCTGAATTGACCATTGATCAAAATCGAATACAGCAAGTATTAGCCCATTTAATCAGCAATGCGGTGAAGTTTTCTTCAGACAATAGCTTAGTAAAAGTTGATGTCAGTACTCATAACAAGCCTAATAATTTCGAGATGTATCATGACTGGCTGAGATTTACGGTCACAGATAGGGGAATTGGGATTGCTCCCGAAGATTTGCTAAAACTATTTCAGCCATTCACTCAAGTGGATGGCAATCTCAATCGTCAATATGAAGGAATTGGCATTGGTCTAGCGATCGTGAAGCAAATTGTCGATCTTCACGGTGGTCGAGTTATTGTGAATAGCAATCTTGGAGTGGGCAGTGTTTTTTCTGTTGAACTGCCTATCAGATTTGAGCATTATCAGATTTGAGCATCACCGCAATTTGCTCGATCAAACCTGCCACAAATTGCTGTAAGTACTTCGGCTCTATTTAGCTTTCTTAGAGTATTTTTGTAACTTTGCAAATATTTTGTGCGATCGCAGTTTCATAATTTGCCAATAATTCAAATCGGGAATATCGCCCTGATAAATTTGTTTATGATCAAAAAATTCGTTTAAGTCTTCTAAAATTATGCGTAGACGATTAGTAACATTTTCAGCACGATAGTCTTCCAAAATACTAGGCGCTAAAACTAGTTTCTTTTCGTTATGAATCACGTTTAAAATCCGTTGTAGATCAAATGCTTGGGAATATCCTGCGATTTTGTAACAGTTAAAAGCGGGATCTAAATAATCAGATAGTCCATGATTAATGCTAGAGAAAACAGTGCAACCACAAGCCATCGCCTCCATTGGTTGCAGTCCAAATCCTTCGCTTACCCCCTGCACAGCCCAATACTCTGCGGAATCGTATAAATAGACTTTAGCACGATTAAATAAACTTTCGAGATCTTCTACATAACTACTAATCACTTCGACGCGACAACGTTCTTGTAAAGCGGGAATTAATTGTTTGATTAAATAACTAGAAGATTTTCGCACTTGGATTAATACATCAATATCGCGATCGCGCCAATTATTTGGATTCAAATCATTGAACTTATCAGAAATCTCATTAGGTAAATAGTAAAGCAAAGAATGTGGCGATCGCTGTCCCCAATAACCAAGCGTATTGCGACTGACCGTGACAATTGGCACAGCCGCCGACAGATTAAATCCATAACCCGCACTATGAGCATGGTAAATCGCATTAAAATCTCTTAACTTCGGGGCAAGTTTAGCAACATCAAAGCCCCAACTCATCACAAAAATTACATCCTCTAAACCACGAAAATTATCATCGGAACTCAATAAATCATCTAGCCATAGAGTGCCTTGTTCGCGCTGACGATAAGTAACCACTTCGGCAGCACAAATTTGCTGCGCCAGTTTTAGAGTTTTTAATTCCGCCCACAGTCCCCCACAAGCGAATTTATCTGTCGTTCCTGGAAGTAAAAAATATAGTTTTCTCATAGCGCGGGGTAGGGAGTATTTATGGTTTTGCTTTTGCATCAGGCAGTTTCACAAATACCCGATCGCCTACGTTCGCACCACCTAAAATTTGAGTTTGATTGTCCACAGTTGTACCAATAGTCACAGGACGGAATTGGGGTTTGCCTTTTTCGTCAGCGATCAGTAAGCCTGTTTTACCTTCTTGAGTGACGATCGCCACCGTTGGCACGACTAGGGCATTATCAATTTTTTGACCGATAAAGCGTAAATCCGTATTCATTCCTGATTGTAGTTTTTCCTTCCCAGTTTCTAAGGTAACGCGCACCTGAAACGAAGTCACATTCTGCTCAATAATCGCTTCAGGCGCAATTAACCGCACTTTCCCTTTAAAAACTTCCGTTGGAAAAGCATCGGCAACGATTTCTACTTCTTGTCCAATCTTGATTTGAGAAATATCGACTTCAGGAACCTTGGCAATAATTTCTAAACCATTAGCGATCGCGACAATTGAAGTAGAAGATGATGAATTACTAGCGGAAGCAGTTGTAGTTGGGGTGACAAAGGCTCCTGCATTAGCGTATTTTTGAGTGATGATTCCAGCAAAGGGAGCGCGAATAATCGTATCTTCGATTTGAACTTCGATGGCTCTAATACCTGCGATCGCTTGAGCAAGTTGAGCCTCGGCTTGGGCAATATCTTCCACACGGCTACCATTGCGGGACTCATCCAAGAGACGACTTGCCTCCGCAAAATTAGCTTCAGCAGTTAATAAATCCGCTTGCGTAGTCTGATCATCGGTTAATACTTCATCAAGGCGATCGCGAGAAATAGCCCCCTCAGCCTGTAAACTACGATAACGGGAAGTCCTGCTACTATTCAAGGCTAAACGCGATCGGGCTGATTCCATTCTTCCCCTTGCCGATTCGACTCTTGCCTGAGCCGCCGCAATATCTTCAGGACGATTACCATTGCGTAATTTCGCTAAATTCGCCTCACTAGCCGCCGCACTCGCTTGAGCCTGATAGAGTTGGGGAATCAAATTGGCATTATCCATGCGAGCAATTATCTGTCCTTTCGATACTCGCGCCCCTTGCTCAACTAATAATTCCATCAATTTGCCAGCTTGCTTAGGACTGAGGTTAACGGTTTCAACAGGCACAACGGAGCCGCTAGATTTAATTTTGATGGATAGAGACTTAGATTCAACTAATTCTGTCTTATCGTTAGCAGTTGTTGAATTTTGACTGGCATTAGTTAAGGCGCGGAAGACCGTATATCCGCCGCCTAGCAAAACAACGACTAAAATCACAATCATCCAAGGCTTTTTCCAAACGCTTTTGGGCTGGCGAGATTCTTGCTTTTCTTGTTTTTTGGAAAGAGTAGTTTGCATCAAGATTAAGTTTGGCTAGCTCTGAAAGAATGAAAAAATTCAAGTCACCTTAAAGCTATGCCAATACCCCGTAATTTGCATCACCCCATAGGATCATTAATGTCTAAATCACGAAAAGAGGCTCGCTTAGCGAGCCTCTTTTCACGACTAATTAGTCTTCATCATCAAAATCATCGTCATCATCATCTTCGTCTTCATCCTCAAACTCCACATCATCATCGACTAGTTCATCGTCAAAACTACGACGACTGCGAGGTTTATCAATGACACGGATTGGTTCGATGCGAGGCTCAATGATTTGATAATTACGAGCAGTATTGTCATCAATGATTACATCATCCGCTTCTTCGTCATAGCCAAGGTCTGGCTCATAGCCATTATCAACTTCAACAATTGGCGTATCGTAAGCATTGAAGCCCGTACCCGCAGGAATCAAGCGACCGATAATTACATTCTCTTTCAAGCCACGCAACCAGTCAGACTTACCTTCGATCGCTGCTTCTGTGAGAACACGAGTCGTCTCTTGGAAACTTGCCGCCGAGATAAAGCTGTCGGTATTCAAACTTGCCTTGGTGATACCCATCAACACAGGCGTGTAGTCCGCAGGTGCGCCACCAGTAATTTCCATCGCTTCGTTGATTTGTTCAACTTGATGAAGTTCGACAAGTTCTCCAGGTAAACGAGTAGTATCACCACCATCTTCGATCCGTACCTTCGAGGTCATCTGCTTGACGATTACCTCAATGTGCTTATCGGAAATATCTACACCTTGCGATTGGTAAACTGACTGCACTTCGTTCATTAAGAACTCTTGTACCTTTTGCAAACCAATGAGTGCAGCTTGTCTGACACCCAGCGATTCCTTGTAAGCATGGAAATAGATATCGAGAATGTCATGGGGATTGGCGGGACCATCGGTGATTGCTTCACCTGCCGATAGCTTCTGACCATCAGAAATGATTACGCCCTGACCCGCATTAAACGAATAGTCGTCATCAATCTTGCCATCCTCACCAATAATCTGAACTTCAGGATTATCATCGGAGTCGTATGTGACCTGAGCCGTACCAGAGATCCGCGCCAGAACACACATTTCCTTGGGTTTACGCGCTTCAAGTAACTCTTCAATCCGAGGCAAACCTTGGATAATGTCTCCTGTTTTCGCCCGTTCAAATACCAGCAAGGCGATGTTGTCACCACGCTGAACCAAATCAGCGTCATGAATTTGCAGCAAAGCACCAGGGGAAACAAGATAAGGACGACCGATACGGAAAACGACTTTGCCATCTTCAACGGTAAGGACTTGTCCCGATTCTTCGGTAATCACGCCTTCGCCAATTTCATCGCCCGATCGCAATAGATCACCAGCTTTCACTGTGGGATTGGGGCAGGTGGTGGTAATACAATCGGCTTCAGTGACAACCAACAAGCGGCGAACTACTTCCGAACCTTGGCGAATACCACGAATCCGTCCAGCTTTCTTACAAAGAATTTCTGTCCGAGCGACAACTGCACCTGGTTCAATGCGATCGCCGTCATCTACGAGCAGACGAGTCCGCGAGTTACTATGGGCGGGATCACCAGTATTGTCTTGACGAATTACCAAGGATTCGAGGATGACCAGTTGCAAGCGCAAACTACCAGGATCGCTGTCATTGGGGATGAACTCAATATCAGCAGCCAATTGGGGCGCATCGGTGTCAACTTCTAGTAGCAGTTGGGTCTTGAGTAGCTCAACACTATCAATGGCCTTAACGCGATCGCCGTCTTTGTAAGGAATACGTTGGACAGCGCGTAACCCAATTGATCGTCCCTCTTGATTAACAGATTCTTGGCTAGGCACTGTAGGCACATCAGGAACTTGGTATTCTTCCACAGGACGCAGCAATAATGCAGGTCCTTCGGTTGAATCCAAATATTCCACATAGCGAAGTTCGGGTGAAGTTAACCCAGGCATAATTTCTGTGCCAGGATAAGCCAAGGAGCCATTCTTTTGCATCGCCGTTTGAGGATCGTCCACCAAGTGTAAATCCCCTGGCTTGATCACGATTTCGCGCAAAATGTCGTTCTTTTGGAACACTTCGACAACCCCTGCGGTTTGGCTGAAGATATCCTTAACAACTTCTGTACCAGCTTCAATAAACTGATTTTCTTCGACCATCAACAACGAAGCATCCTTGTTAACTTCATGGGTTTCTTCAGGAACCCAAAGCAAAGTGCCGCCCTTAACGACTTCATAGCCCTGTTTGCCCTTGCTGCGCTTAGCAACTTCCACACCAGCAAACTTGATAATACCGCCACTCTTAGTATGGTAAGTATCATCAATCAGTTCAGCAACCACATGATTATTAGTCAGCTTCGTGCCTGGAGAAGCCTTCAGCGAGAAGCTTTGACCACCCTGAGTTTCGAGAATATAATGCTCGCGACCTTGGTAGCTTTCTTCTTTAACGATCGCCTGATCCAGCACCACCGAGGCAGTGATAATTTCTACTTCGCGGTTATGACGGCTATCTTCTTCACTAAGACGCACCACACCACCATGCTCAGTGATCAAACGAGTTTCCGCAAGCACATCACCTTCATGTACCTGAGATTCGTTTTTGACAGTTGGCTCAGCCCCAGGCGGCAAGTTATAAACTTCACCAGCCAGTACCCAAACCCGACCTTTTTCACCACGAGCGACATAACTGGTGTTACCTTGACGGTCTTTCTTCTCTTCGATCGCTAGATCCGAGAACATCACCTCACCCGCAAGCCCAGTATTTAAAGCCTTGGTTGCTTTTTCGGTAGTTTTGCGCGAAGTCTTACCTGTGATCGAAACCTCAGCCATTAACTGGTTCGGCGTTACCTTCTGACCATCACGCACCAACAATGTCGAACCTTGGGTAATCGCATAGACTTGCTTACCCTCAGAACTCTCAAGGGTAAAGTCACCATTGGACTCGACGATGAAGGCATCTTCACCATGGCGGGTACGCATGGGGCGAACTTTAAGCTTTTTACTATATTTGACCGTACCAACATAGGGAGCGCGTTGCTGTTCCGCAACTTCCCCCGTAAATACACCACCCGTGTGGAAGGTACGCATGGTTAACTGGGTTCCTGGTTCACCGATCGACTGCGCGGCGATAATCCCCACCGCTTCGCCAATGTTCACCAATTCTAAATGCGCGAGACTCCATCCGTAGCACATCTGGCAAACTGCACGGGTCGATTCGCAAGTAAAGGCTGAACGTACACAAACTTCTTCTACACCAGCCTTAGCAACCGCTAGAGACAAGTCTTCGGAAATTTCTTGGTTTGCTGCAACAATTACTTCACCTGTTTTCGGATCAACAATCGCCTCGGCAGCCACACGACCAAATAGGCGATCGGAAAGTTTGATCAGCGTCTTCTCACCATCTTTCATTGCTTTTAGTCGAATGCCACGGGTTGTACCACAATCATTTTCACGCACGATCACGTCTTGTGATACGTCTACTAGACGACGGGTGAGGTATCCAGAGTCGGCAGTACGCAGCGCTGTGTCTACCAGCCCTTTACGCGCTCCGTATGAAGAAATAATATACTCAGTTACCGTTAGCCCTTCGCGGAAATTAGTTTTAATCGGTAAATCGATGATTTCCCCTTGCGGATCAGCCATCAAGCCGCGCATACCCACCAACTGACGCACCTGTGAAATATTTCCCCGCGCACCAGAGAACGCCATCATATAAACGGAATTGAGAGGATTATTACTCTTAAAGTTTTTCACCACCTCCTCTTTCAAGTTTTCATTGGCAACGTTCCAAGTGTCAATTACCTTCTGGAACCGCTCCACTT
Organism: Pseudanabaena sp.; assembly: GCA_044355035.1. Lineage (GTDB taxonomy): Bacteria > Cyanobacteriota > Cyanobacteriia > Pseudanabaenales > Pseudanabaenaceae > Pseudanabaena. Next base: position 35,347 of record JBIKYX010000022.1, read on the forward strand.
CGGTGATCTCACCACGCACATAACGGCTAGCGGTCTCCTCGATTTCTAATTCCGCCGCCGCTAGCAAAGCCTTCTTACTGGCGGGAACCTGTAAATCTTCAATACTAATCGATACGCCAGCCTGAGTTGCATAGCGAAATCCTAAAGCCTTAAGTTGGTCAGCGACATTAGCGGCGCTAGTGGTTCCGTAATGTGTAAACGCCCATGCAATCAGTTTTTTCAACTGCCCCTTGTCAATGGTGCGGTTGATAAAGCGCTGGGGCTTTGTTTCTTCAGGCGAATCCGTGCTGTTAATCGTGAAATCTGCCATGATATTACGCTATTAAATAATCTTGATAATTAGTTCAAATTTTATGGTTGAGTAGCTAGGAGTGGGATGGGCATCTTGCCCGTCAACAGGCTAGAAGCCTGTTCCACTATCAACAATTAATTAAGCCAAGGTGTTTAGTAAAGCAGCACAAAGTACTGCTTTACTAACGTTTATTTAGCCAGAGCCGCATAAATCGCTTGATTAAAAATCACCCTTCCTGGAGTGGTTTTGATGTATTGAGAAATCAATCCACCTTCAGCATCTTCACGAATACGGCGGAAATCAAATTCCTTTACCTTAGAACCGTCTTCCAGAATTGTGACTTTCGGCTCCTCGTTTTCCTTTTCTTCTCCTTGCCCTTCAAGGATTCCTTCAAAGCGCACCCAAACATTGGCATGAATATCAATTTCATGCTGTTCATAAGCCATGACGACATCATTGAAGTTGGAGAAGTAACGCCCCAATCCCTTTTGTTTGTAAGGATTTTCAGTGGTGAGGTAATAACAACCCAAAACCATGTCTTGGCTAGGTGTAACAATCGGGCGACCCGTTGCAGGCGAAAGAATGTTATTCGAGGCAAGCATCAACAGGCGAGCTTCAGCTTGCGCCTCAATAGATAAGGGGACGTGAACCGCCATTTGGTCACCGTCGAAGTCGGCGTTAAACGCAGGACATACGAGGGGGTGGAGTTGAATCGCCCGCCCACTGACTAACAATGGTTCAAAGGCTTGAATACCCAAACGGTGAAGTGTGGGAGCGCGGTTAAGCATGACGGGGTGATCGCGAATCACATCCTCTAAAACATCCCAAATAGCAGGATCATTGCGCTGAATTAGCTTTTTCGCCGCCTTGATGTTATTCACCAAGCCCGTTTTAATCAAGCGATGAATCACAAAGGGTTGAAATAGCTCGATCGCCATTTCCTTGGGCAGACCACATTGGTGAATCTTGAGGTTAGGACCAACCACGATGACCGAACGACCAGAGTAGTCAACCCGTTTACCGAGCAAGTTTTGACGGAAACGACCTTGCTTACCTTCGATAATGTCTGATAGAGACTTGAGGGGCCGATTATTTGCTCCAACCACAGTCCGACCGCGCCGACCGTTATCGATTAACGCATCAACGGCTTCTTGCAACATCCGCTTTTCGTTGCGGACAATAATTTCAGGGGCAAGAATTTCCTGCAAACGGGCTAAGCGGTTGTTACGGTTGATGACACGGCGATAGAGATCGTTTAAGTCGCTCGTAGCAAAGCGTCCACCATCAAGCTGCACCATCGGACGCAAATCAGGAGGAATTACAGGAATTACATCCAACACCATCCAGTCAGGTCTAGAACCCGTTGCCACAAAGTTATCAACCACACGCAAACGCTTGATTAGTTTGGCGCGTTTTTGTCCCTTCGAGTTTTCAATCTCCGTGCGTAACCTTTCAGCTTCTTTCTCAAGATTGATATTTTGCAGTAATTGCTTAATTGCCTCTGCACCAATACCTACCTCAATTCCGTCCAAAACAGGATCTTCAGCATAGATTTGATCTTCAAGATCGATCCATTGATCCTCAGACAATAATTGCTTATAAGACAAATTGTAGGCACTAGCGATTACTTGCCCCGCTTCTACAATTTTCCCTTCGGATACATCTGGTGTGTGTTTAGGATGTAAATGATAGGCGCGTTCAACACCATCAATACCGCGAATCCGAATTTCACGACTATTAACTACAGTAACTTCACCTTCGACTTCAGATTCAATCCCAGGATTAAGAACAACATAGGCATTGAAATAGACAATTTGCTCCACATCGCGTAAAGGCATATCGAGCAAAGTCGCCATATAACTAGGAATACCCTTGAGATACCACACATGGGTAACTGAGGCAGCTAGCTTAATAAAGCCCATGCGATGACGGCGTACTCGCGACTCCGTGACCTCTACACCGCAGCGTTCGCAGACAATACCACGATGGCGCACACGCTTATACTTACCGCAATGGCATTCCCAATCCTTGGCAGGACCAAAAATCCGCTCACAGAACAAGCCATCCATTTCGGGCTTCAATGTGCGGTAATTAATTGTTTCAGGTTTCGTGACCTCGCCCACCAAACTGCCATTTGGTAAAACGCGCTCGCCCCACTTACGAATGCGATCGGGTGATGCCAAGCCAATCTTGACATAGTCAAATCGCTGTTCCACTTTCGCCATACGTTACAACGTCCTTAGTAAATCGACTATTTATAAATTCTTTAGCTAGATATCAACAAATTCGTAATTCGTAATTCGTAATTATCAACTACAAATTACGAATTACGAATTATCTCAAGTTAGTCATCATCTTCATCAAAGTTAATATCACCTCGATAGACCGACTCATAGGTTGGGCGACTTGGGGTACGGCGAGAGCCTGTATCAACCATCAGATCAACTTCAGTGTCTTGGTTACTGCCATCTTCAGATAGTTTGTGAACGGACACATCCAAGCAGAGAGATTGAAGCTCGCGCACCAACACCTTAAAGGACTCAGGAGTACCAGGACGAGGAATTGCATGTCCCTTAACGATCGCATTGAGCGCTTCGTTACGTCCCGTCATATCGTCAGACTTGACCGTGAGCAACTCTTGGAGAATATAGGCTGCACCAAATGCTTCCAACGCCCATACTTCCATTTCTCCGAAGCGCTGACCACCCTGCTGGGCTTTACCACCTAGAGGCTGCTGCGTAACTAGTGAGTAAGGACCAGTCGATCGCGCATGGATCTTGTCATCGACAAGGTGAACGAGTTTCAGCATATATGCCTTACCAACGGTCACGGGTTGATCGAACGGCTCACCAGTCCGACCGTCATACACTGTCAACTTTCCAGGGAATTCATCATTGAAGATCCAGTCTCGACCAGTGTGTTCACGCGCATGGGAAAGTTGACCATTGATCAACTCGCGAGAGGCTTCTTCGCCGTACATTTCATCGAAAGGCACGATCTTAAAGCGAGCATTCAAGTTTTCCGCAGCCCAACCGAGCAAGCACTCAAACACCTGTCCGACGTTCATCCGTGAAGGCACACCCAGAGGGTTCAACACGATGTCGAGAGGAGTACCGTCGGGCAAGAAAGGCATATCTTCTTTCGGTAAAATCCGAGAAATAATTCCCTTGTTACCGTGACGACCCGCCATCTTGTCGCCGACTTGAATCTTGCGTTTTTGAGCGACATAAACACGGACGACCATGTTTGCTCCAGGGGGAAGCTCGTCACCTTGTTCACGAGTAAATACGCGCACATCAACGACGCGACCTTTTTCACCGTTAGGTACACGCAAGGAGTTATCACGAACATCACGAGCCTTTTCACCGAAGATTGCTCTCAAGAGTTTTTCTTCAGGTGGTTGATCGGATTCACCCTTTGGAGTCACTTTACCAACAAGGATTTCACCAGAACTTACCCAAGCACCAATGCGGATAATACCTTGTTCATCAAGGTTACGGAGCGAATCTTCACCAACGTTCGGGATTTCGCGAGTGATTTCTTCAGGACCTAGTTTGGTTTGTCTTGCTTCAATTTCGTATTTTTCAACGTGAATCGAAGTGTAGACATCATCAATTACGAGGCGCTCATTGATCAAGATCGCGTCTTCGTAGTTGTAGCCTTCCCAAGGCATGTAGGCAACGAGAATGTTCTGACCAAGGGCAATTTCACCCCCTTCAGTTGCAGAACCATCAGCCAGCACTTGTCCTGAGACGACCGTATCGCCAACCCAAACCAGAGGACGCTGATTTAAGCAAGTGTCTTGGTTCGATCGCTGATACTTTTGGAGACGATAAATGCTCTCCAGCCCTGTATCATCAGCCCTAACCCGAATTTCGTCAGCAGAGACATAGGATACTTCTCCTGTAACTCGCGAGACGATGACCATCCCTGAGTCACGGGCGGCTTGAGCTTCTAGCCCAGTCCCAACTAGAGGACGCTCAGGACGTAATAGGGGAACCGCTTGACGTTGCATGTTCGATCCCATCAGGGCGCGGTTAGCATCATCATGCTCAAGGAACGGAATCAGCGATGTTGCCACCGAGATAATCTGTACGGGTGAAACCGCGACATAATCGATCTCTTCGGGACTTGCCGTACCCCATTCTTGGCGGTAGCGAATCGGCACAATTTCAAGGAAGATATAGCCTTCATCGTTGGTGGCTACGTCACCAGGAGCAACTCGAAATTCATCTTCTTCATCAGCCGTCATATAGACAGGCTCTTGATTTTTCAGAACTTTGCCATTTTCGACCGCATAGTAAGGAGTCTCAATGAAGCCATACTGATTAACGCGAGCGTGGGTTGCCAAGGAACCGATTAGTCCCGCGTTAGGTCCTTCAGGAGTTTCAATGGGGCAGATGCGACCGTAATGACTGGGGTGAATATCGCGAACCGCAAAACCTGCGCGTTCACGGGTCAGACCACCAGGTCCAAGGGCGCTGAGACGGCGTTTGTGGGTCAACTCAGCAAGAGGATTGGTTTGATCCATAAACTGCGATAGTTGGCTGGAACCAAAGAATTCTTTGATTGCGGCTACTAAAGGTTTGGGATTAACCAAGGACGCTGGAGTGAGGGCATCAACATCAGAGACAGTCATCCGTTCGCGAATGATCCGCTCTAGACGGTTTAAGCCAACACGAACTTGGTTTTGTAGCAGTTCACCGACTGACCTGACGCGACGGTTGCCCAAGTGGTCAATGTCGTCAATTTCACCGATGTCGAATTTCAGGTTGATCAAGTAATTGATCGCAGTGAGAATATCTTTCTCGGTCAATACCCGCATTGTGTCGGGAGTATTTAAGCGCAATTTCTTGTTGAGCTTATAACGTCCAACCTTTCCGAGGTCATAACGTTTGGGGTCAAAAAAGCGCGATCGCAATAGTTCACGACCACCAGACTCTGTAGGAGGTTCACCGGGGCGCAGTTTACGATAAAGCTCTTTGAGGGCTTCGTCTTCGTCAAACTGACCTTCTTTATCAATTGTTTTCTGGAAATACTCACGGTGAGTAAGCGCATCAAGAATTTCAGCATCACTCAAGCCGATCGCTTTGAGCAATACCTGCGCTGAAAGTTTGCGGGTTTTGTCAATACGAACCCAGACAAGATCGTTCTTATCGGTTTCAAACTTTAACCAAGCGCCTCGGTTAGGAATGAGGCTGGCGTTGTAGGTACGGCGACCGTTTTTATCAATTTCTTGCTTGTAGTAAACCCCAGGGCTTCGGACGATCTGATTGACGATGACTCGCTCAGCGCCGTTGATAATGAAGGTTCCACGATCTGTCATCAGGGGCAGATCGCCGATAAATACTTCTTGCTCTTTTATCTCTCCTGTTTCTTTATTGATAAGCCTTGTGGGAACGTACATCTGTACGGCATAGGTGGCATCCCGACGTTTGGACTCATCAACACTGTATTTTGGACGCTTGAGTTTATAATCTTTGGCAATGAAATGGAGTTCCATTTTGCCCGTATAATCTGTAATCGGTGAGAAACTCTCAAGCTCTTCAATAAGTCCTTCTTCTAGGAACCATCGAAAACTCTCCCGCTGGATTTCTACAAGATCTGGTAGAACGAAGGCAGGAGTAACAAGAGTAGGCTTATTCATGCACTAATGACTGCAGTTTTAGTGGGCGGAGTATATGTCTAGTTTTGATTCAAGACATAAGCATATTATCCTAGCCTAGCTATGTAGCTAATGTCAAGCTATTTTTTTGATGCAATTAAATAGAGATGCGCGGCTTTGCCGCGCATCTCTATTCCTTGGCGGAGTGATTATATTTAACTCCTTGGCGGAGTGATTATATTTAACTCCTTGGCGGAGTGATTATATTTAACGAAAGCGCGATCGCCAAATCCTTTGGTATTCACCATCATTTAAGCCGCCTGAAGAATTGAGGTTATTGGCTCTAATAGTCTGATTTAGGGCATTAATGCGATCACCTGTGGCGGGATGACTACTCAAAAATGCAGGAGCATTACCACCACCTGCACTAGCCAACTTTTGCATAAATGCTGGCATGGCTCTTGCCGCAAACCCTGACTTGGTAATATTTAGCAGACCTCGGCGATCAGCGTCAAATTCGGCTTCACGGCTATTCGGTAAACGTAAGGCAAGATTGACACCGATACCAACTAAGCGATCGTCAGCAACACCTGCAATCGTGGCGATACCTTGGGCGATCGCCATTTGTTTCATCTGCTCCAAAGCATGACGACCCGCAATATGTCCCATTTCGTGACCAATTACACTGGCTAACTGCGCCACATTGTCGGCGGCGGCGATAGTACCAGTATTAATGTACACAAAGCCACCCATCGTGGCAAAGGCATTGAGATTTTTATCATCAACCACGCGAAATGTGTAAGGAATATTGGGGCGATCGCTAGTTGGCACTAATATTTGTCCTAACCGCCTCACCAATGCATTTGCGTTACGATCTTGACTAATTCTGACTTCTTGCTGAATTTGACCATCGATTTGCTTACCGAGAGCCACTTCGTCATTATCACCAAGATTAGAAAGCTGAAATATTTGGATGGCTGAAGGTAAAACTCGAAACAGGTCAGAAAAATCAAACGCATTAGCCACAAAGGGATTGACCGTTATCGCTAATGATAAAGATATGAGTGAGGCGATCGCAAATTTCCAATAATGTCGAACTTTTTGACTAAATAAATTGGCAAGTTGTGAATTTTCTAGCTTGTCGCTCAAGGTTTGTATATATCTTTTCATATATCTGTAGTCAAGTTCGTATAAAGGACATATGACGAAAAATTTATAGTAAAAGTTTCAAGCTATGATTTCTTTACATTGCGATCGCAGCATTGCATTAGATCGCCTATCGAGTTACCGATTCCTCACGAAAAATAGGATTGGAAAGGGTTAGATAAAATACCGAGTAATTTACCAATTTCCTTGATGAAATAATCTTCTTGATCAATCCAGAGAATTTTATCTTCGAGGCGCAAAAATTTCCAAATCATGCCTGTTGTTACAACACCATAAATAGGGCGACTGTTTTCGCTTCTGGCATTAAAACGTTGGGCGGCGACCATTTCTGCAATACATTGCCCTAATCCTCCTTTAATATTTTCGTTTTTCGCTTCGACAAGGGTAATTACTGGACAAGATATTTCATAGATTTCACTGGAGGCAGTCAAGAGAAAATCACAAAATCCATTTAAGCCAGATTCTACATCAACGTTAAATTCTGTCCCAGAAAAGAATCCCACTTTTTGATCGAATATTTGCCGAATTTCTAGCAGGATAGGAGCAATGAGCAGTTCCGATCGCGCTTTTTCGGTATTAATGGCATTGGCAATGGAGAGATTGCGTTTGAGGGTTTGTTGCAGATAGTCGCCAATCTCTAATGGCTGAATATCCACAAATAAATTTTCTGATTCTTTTATCGTCAAGTTAAATTTTTCCTGTACTTGTGCGATCGTCTTAAATTCACTGTATGACATCAGGTTAGTCGGCAAATAATATCTAGTTTAACTTGCTGAGAAAATGGTTACTAGCGATCGCCTTGGAAAATACAGCATTCGTATCACTAAGCAGTGGCGATTGTGTTTTGTTTGGGAAAATGGAAATGCTTATGATGTTGAGATTGTTGATTATCATTAGGAGCAAAAGCAATGGAAAATACTTTACTGCGTAATCCTTATGTTGGCGAAATCTTGCAATATGAGTTTTTAGATGAGTTAGATATTAGTGCAAATAGTTTGGCTGATAGTTTGCGGTTGCCATATTTGATTATTCAGCAAATTATTCAGGGTAAGGCTCCGATGACTGCGGATGTGGATTTGCGGTTATGTCGCTATTTTGGGTTGTCGGATGGTTATTTTTTGCGGCTACATTATGCCTATGAGTTGATGGAAGCAAAAAAAAATTTAGGCGATATATTGGGTCAAATAGTCCCGATCGCAGCGTTGCATTAGATAACCATCTCAGTAACAAGATCGCAATCAAGTTTGGTTGAGTGTTAAGCCGAGTGTGTTACACAAGTCTTTGGTTAAGTTGAGAGTGCCAGTTGTCAGTCAAGTTTAAGTTTTGGGGCGATCGCGCTTTTGTTAGTTGTCTGCACAGATCCCGAAAGCGTATTTTTGTAGTCTCTATGACATATAAAACAGCAACTAAGAAAATATTTATTTAATAATCTGTTGTTAGCCAAGTAAAGCAAGTAAATCACACACGGGTGACTTCGGGTTAGAGGGTACTTGTAGCTTTAGCTCCAAAACGGTCGGGAATAATTTCACCCAATCACCCAAATTCATGTACAAAATCGGATTTAATATGTTATGGTATTACCCAAGCAGTTTAAATTAGGGTAAAATAAATGAGGATCGTAAACAGGCAACCCCTAAATGTTGAGCTACTAACGCTTGACGATGGTACTCAAAAGATCGCTTGGGATATCAAGCATCTCCAGTCTTTATTGGGTATCAGTGATTTGCTCCATCAGGAAGAGTTATCTTCAACAACAAATACAGGAGTTAATTCTTCTGGCATACCGACTATCGAGACAGTAATTGCGATATTAGATGAGCTTGGTTTAAAGGATTTATACGAAGTTCGATATCGTAAACAGTACGCAACAATTATTCCTAAAACAGATTCTAAGCGTCCAAAAGTCGCCATCTATGTTGTGCAGCAACAGTCAGAACTTGTTTTGTCTATTCATGAAAAAATATGGAGTGGGCATCAAGTCATATTTTATTGGTATGAATGGGATGAATATGAAAGCGGGACAGTAAGTAGAGAATTATATATTCCAGTATCAGAGAAATCTGATTTTGTTGGTAGGTTGACTGAAGTAATGGAAGCTCAAGGTGTATCCATTTTTGAAGAAAATTTATATTCTACTGAAAATTCTTTTTCATTTGAGTTGCCCGATTCTAGACATGCTCCAGTACTTAAAGATATGCTCGAACAGAATATTTGCTTTGAGCTGACTACAGATCAACGCTTTCCGTCAACTTCTAGAATAGCACTGTCTGATCTTTCACACCTTACAAGCTTTCTATCTGAGCTAAAAGTTAATATTGAAACTTTCTTTCGTTCAAATGGGGAGAAGCCTGAAAATTCATTTAAAGAATTTAAAATCGTCAAGCCTGAACCAGAAGCTTATGATGATGATTTTTAAGTGGCAAAACGAACTATAACTAATAGAGGATTTACTATGTACATGAACAAAGTTCAAGAAGGAAAATCTTTTCTTCATCAGGGACAAATTTGTTTAATGGAATTGATTGAAGGGGTTTTGCAAGATAAAACTCAATACCGTTTATTTCCTGAAGTTTCCCTTGCGCGTATAGTTCAGAGAAATGGACTAGAAGCAAGTCTTCATTATGAATTACAGAGATTTATCAAGAGTTGTAGCTCTCTCGACATTCTCATTTGTCGCCATGAAGCCATGTCTTCTCTACCTGTAATTGCAATTGAACGCCAGAGTCCATATCATGACTTACCCGATCGCCAAGAAGCAGATCGTAAAAAAGCAGCAATTCTCAGAAAAGCAGAACTTCCATTAATCTATGCCGATGAACCATCAAAAGGGATTGTCCGCTTTGCCAAAGCCGAGAAGCCTCAAAATATTTGCTGTGAAGTGAATGTTTATCGAGGTTTAGGACGTGACAAATTGCGTGAATTTTTATTGTCAGTGATGGAAGAACATCATGAAAACAATTTTTGATTAATATCTTCAGCAGTAATTTCTTGACGCACCATAGCGGCTAAATTGTCCCATTGATCATTAGTTGTCGAAGCAAAACTAATCTTCCAAGCCCGTTCTTCTTCTATTTCTGCAAGAAACCGAGTAGCGATCTCATCTTGTTCATCCGCAGGAAGTACTTTTAATTGCTCAATCACACGCTCAAGTAATTCAGTCATAGTTTAAACCTCTTGTTATTGAAGACTTACAACATATTGATTCTTGTCTTGATTTAGAAACTTTTACATAGTTCTTATTCACTATGATACAACAATCATCTTGAGTTAATTTACCTCAAATCTTACATCCATACCAGCACGCACTAAGATCATCACCAACTTATCAATACTAAATCTCTCAATATCACCATTCATCAAGTCACTAATCCGAGGTTGAGTTTCACCAAAAAACAAAGCAGCTTGCTTTTGCGTCCATCCTTGAGACTGAATAAACCGCTTAATATTCAACATCAAGTCAGCCCGAATTTTGAGATTAAGAGCCTCTTCAGGCGCAAAACCTAAATCTTCAAATACATTCGCCCCACCTTGAATAACTTCAGGAACTTGATTTTGGCTCAATGGCTCACTGGTCTTCCACTTTCTTCGGGTTCTTCCTGCGCTACCAGTAAAATCTTCAGGATTGTTTCTACTTCAAATTTGGCAGGGCATCCTGCCCTCGCTCGGTCATCAAGTATTCCCTCAATCCGTTTGGATTCTTCTTTGGCACTCAGACCTTCTTGTTCTTGTTTCTCTAGCTCTCCTTGCGCCTCCGACCATCGTTTTCGCCATACCCACACTTGGCTACGGCTCAACTCAAGCTTCTCGCTTATTTCTTTGCCACTTACCTGCTCTGAACCAAGCAAAATGATTTTTGCCCGTTCTACCAGTCTAGCGGCTTTCGTTCGACTCTTACTTATCTCTTCAAGAACTGCTTTCTGCTGTTCGCTGACTTTAATCTCTATTGTTTTCGGGGCTGTCATCTCTTTTTCCTCCTACTCACTCTCTTTATATTATCCCTTGTTTTGGCTTGTTGTTCTCATAATCTTCACGTTTTGTTACTTCAGCCAGCTTGTACTAGTTTCTGTAATCACGGGATAGGTGGTAATTAGTGGTTCTCTGAGAGGGGTGCGACCTTGACTTAATACGAAGATAGCAGGATAATGAGAGAATAAAGAAGGAGGCAAGAAAGAAAATGTCGGCAAAGGTAATAAGTGTAGAAGGCACAAAAATAAAAATCGAACTGACAAT